>JAJDCQ010000117.1 GCA_029260755.1 Planctomycetota bacterium
AGCCGACCGGCTCCAGGGATGGCTCCCTCTCGGTCTCGGTCACGCGAGGCGACGGGAGCCAAGAGAAGGAGCGCCGGGATCGGTCCGCGACGGGGCATCATCCGAAGCTGCTCCGTGCCTCCGTGGTTCCATCTCTTCATCGACCTGAGCGAAGTTGATATGCCCGGTCAGAGGTAGTCGGCGTCGTCGTCGTCGTCCTCGACGACGATGAGGTCGCCGTCGGAGTAGTCCGGCAGGGGGCCGTCGTCGCTCGGCGGCGCGACCCCGTCGGTCTTGTACTCCTTGAGGAGGTCGCGGACCTTCTCCGAGGGGTCGAAGTCGGCGAGGTTGCCGAGCCGCGCCATGACGCCGACGACCGTCTTGGCCTTGCGCTCGAGGACGCCGGCCGCGGCGAACCGGATCCGGGAATCGTCGGAGTAGGTGGCCGCGAGGAGGAGCGCGATCGCGTGGTCCCGCTTCTGGTGGCGGGAGGCGAACGCGAGCGTCCGCGCGATGAAGGCCGGCTCGGCGTGCTCGATCGCGGTCAGCAGGTTCGCCCGGAGATCCTGTTCGTCGAGCTTCTCGGCGAGGTCGGCCATGGCCGCGGCCAGGAGCTCGGCGCCCTCGTCGTCGAGCTCGACGGCGATCTCCACCATCGCGGCGACCGGGCGCGGGTCGTTCTTCGCCTTGATCGCCGCCTCGGCGTAGGCGCGGATGGCGTCGGTCTGTCGGCCGGTGCGGCCGTACATCGCCGCGAGCCAGAGGTCGGCGTCGATGTCCTCGCCGTCGTTGCTGGTGCGCCCGGCCGCTCCGTCGTCGGAGTCGCCGGAGTCGAGGAGGTCGTCGCTGCTCTCGCTGCTCATCGGCCGCTCTCCGGGACCACGGACGCTCGCATCATCCCATCACCCGTGCTCGCCTGCAAGGGGGCGAGGGTCTCCAAGCCAAGTGTTCGCCTGTCGTTGCGAGGCGGCGCCGCGCTTGCGCCGAGCGGTCCGGCGCCTACAATTGAGGCGCGCGGTCCCGATGTCCTCATCGGGGGCCAGCGCGAACCGGACCGGAGCGACCACCACCATGCGCCTCATCGTCGAGGACGGTTACAACCGCGGCGCCGAGATCGTCCTCGGCGAGCCGACCGTCGTCCTCGGGCGCGGGGCCGACTGCGCCGTGCAGCTCCTGGACGAGAGCGTGAGCCGACACCACGCCGAGCTCACCCGCGGCGACGACGGCGTGTCGGTGCGCGACCTCGGCAGCCGCAACGGCACCCGGGTCAACGGCGTGCCGGTCGAGACGGCGGCGGTCGAGGCCGGCGACCGGATCGCGCTCGGCGACGTCCGTCTCCTCCTCCTCCCTGCGCCCGTCACGCCCGGCGAGGACGAGCCGAGCCAGTCGATCGCGGCGCGCCCGACCGCCGGCGTCGACCTGTCCGAGACGGTTCCGGTCGCGAACGCGGGCACGATCCGGGGCGGCCACCCGGGCCCCCAGCCGGGCGAGATCCTCGGCGAGAGCACCGCGATGAAGGCGCTCCTCACCCGGATCGGGCGAGCGGCGCCGACCCCCGCGACGATCCTGATCCAGGGGGAGAGCGGGACGGGGAAGGAGCTCGTCGCGAGGGCGATCCACGGCCTTTCGCCGCGCCGTCGCGGCCCGTTCGTCGTCGTCAACTGCGCGGCGCTGCCGACCGAGCTCGTGGAGAGCGAGCTGTTCGGGCACGAGAAGGGCGCGTTCACCGGCGCCCTCGCCCGGAAGGCGGGCCTCGTCGAGGCGGCCCACCACGGCACCCTCTTCCTCGACGAGCTGGGCGAGCTCGCGCCGCCGGCCCAGGCGAAGCTCCTCCGCTTCCTCGAGAGCGGCGAGGTCCAGCGCCTCGGGGCGACCCGGCCGATGGTGATCGACGCGCGCCTCGTCGCCGCGACGCATCGCAACCTCGAGCGCCTCGTCACCGAGGGGTCGTTCCGGGCGGACCTGCTCCACCGGGTGCGCGTCGTCGAGCTCTTCGTCCCGCCGCTGCGCGATCGGGGCGACGACATCCCGCTTCTGGCCGAGGCGTTCCTGCGGCAGCTCGCGGGCGAGCGGCGCCGCTTCTCGCGGGCCGCCCTCTCGGCGATCAAGACCTACCGGTGGCCCGGCAACGTCCGCGAGCTCCGCAACGCCGTCGAGGCGGCCGTGATCCTCGCGAAGGAGGATCGGATCGACGTGACCGACCTCCCGCCGCGGGTCGTCGGCGGCGATGCCGGCGGCGGCGGCGATGCGCTCAGGGGCGGAACGGCCGGCGACGACGGACCGCTGTCGCTCGAGGACGCCGAGCGGCGCGCGATCATCGCGGCTCTCCGGTTCTGCGACGGGCACCGAACGCGCACCGCGAAGGTGCTCGGGATCGACCGCAAGACCCTCTACTCGAAGCTGAAGGCGCTGGGTATCGACGAGTGAGACGCCGTCGCGAGGACCGTCTGATCCTCTCGGGGGCGGTCATCCGGTGATCGACGAGACGCTCGGTGGCTACCTCGTGCTCGAGCGGCTCGGGCGCGGAGGGATGGGGTCGGTCTACCGGGCCGAGGACGAGCGGGGCGCCCCCTGCGCCCTCAAGATGCTCGACCTCGCCCTCGCCGAGGACCCAACGGCCTCGCGTCGGTTCGAGCGGGAGATCGAGCTGCTCTCCGAGCTCGAGCATCCGCGCATCGTCCGCGCTCTCTCCGGGCTGCGCCGCGAGGGGGAGCGGCTCTTCTACGCGATGGAGCTCGTCGACGGCGAGGACCTCGGCCGGCGGCTGCGGAGCTCCGGCGCGGTGCCGCTCGATGAGGCGCTCGCCCTCGTCGACGACGTCCTCGCGGGCCTCGAGGCGGCGCACGAGGCGGGCGTCCTCCATCGGGACGTGAAGCCGGCGAACATCTTCGTCGGCGCCGACGGCCGGGCGAAGCTCGGCGACTTCGGTCTCGCCCACGTGGCCGGTCTGACCCGGCTGACCCGCGCCGCGTCGGTGATCGGCACGCCCGAGTACATGGCGCCCGAGCAGGCCGAAGGCGAGGCGCCGAGCGAGGCGACCGATGTCTACGCCGTCGGCGTCGTCCTCTTCGAGCTCCTCTCGGGGGAGCTCCCGTTCCGGGCGGACGCCCCGCTCGCCGTGCTGCGGATGCAGGTCGAGCGCGACCCGCCGGAGCTGCCGCGCTCGGTGCCGAAGGCCGTCCGCGCGATCGTGACGCGCGCCCTCCGGAAACAGCCGTCGGACCGGTTCGCGCGGGCCGCGACGATGCGGGCGGCGGTCCGGGAGGCGCGGGCGGCGATCGCGCGCGGCGACGCGGACGACCGGGCCGGCGCGGAGCTCGCCGGCGCCGAGACGAAGGTGGCGGGTCGAAGGTCGGCGACCCGGCGCCGGGCTCGAGCCGCGGAGCCGGAGGGGCTGGCCCCGGCGCCGGTCGCCCCGAGGCCGCGCCCTCGGCCGGCCGCCGTCGCCCCGCGCGGCGTCGGCCTCGGGCCGGTGATCGCCCTCGTGATCCTCGCGAGCCTCGTCGTCGCGGCGATCGGCCTCGGGGTGACGGCCTGGCGCGGCCTGATGCGGCGGATCGAGCAGGAGCGGGCCCGCGGCGACGGCTCCGGCGACGGCGCCGGCGACCGCCCCGGCGATCGCTCGGGCGGCGGAGCGGACGACCCGGCCGGCGGCGCGGGCGGCGAGGGAGACGAGGGGCCGCCCTCGGACACGGTCCCTCCTCCGGTCGACTGGATCCGGGTCGAATTGCACAATGGCGAGGTGTTCGAGGGAGAGCTCGTGCGGCTCGACCTCGCGGCGGATCGACTCGTGACGCGATCGCGCTCCGGCGAGCTCCGGAGGGTGGCGCTCGCCGAGGTCCGGACCTACGGGAAGAGGCCCCCGCCGCCTCTTCCGGGAGACTGAGCTTCGTGCCGCAGATCACGCTGGTGCAGTACCCGGGCACCCGGTGGGACCAGACCTTCTCGCCGCCGTGCGCGAAGGTCCGGATCGCCCTCGCCTACAAGAAGCTCGAGTTCGAGACGAAGAACGTCGCGACGCCGGGCCAGGCGAAGAGGTACAACCCGCGCGGTCGCGTGCCGACGCTCATCATCGATGAGGAGCGGATCGTCGACAGCACCGACATCCTCTCCGCGCTCGAGTCGCGCTTCCCCGAGCAGTCGATCCAGCCGCCCGACCCGGCCCTCCGGGCGCCGATCAAGATCATGGAGGACTGGGCCGACGAGGTGCTCTACTTCTACCTCGTCTACCTCCGGTGGATGGACGCGGAGAACTTCGGACGCTTCCGAGCCCTCACGATCGACAAGAACTTCCCGCCGGTGATCCGCTCGATCGTCGCCTACTTCGCTCGCCGCGAGGTGCGGCATCGGATGGACGGGCAGGGCGTCGGGCTGAAGGGGATCGCCGTCGTCCGGCGCGAGCTCGAGCGGTGCCTCGACGACCTGGAGGCGATCCTCGGGATGCAGCCGTTCGTCGTCGGGGAGAGCTTCTCGCGGGCGGACATCTCGATCTTCGCCGTGATCGAGCAGCTCCTCGACGCGACGATCAACCCGATCGAGGCCGGGCTGGTCGAGCGTCGACCGATCGTGATGGCGTGGTGCGAGCGGATTCGCGGCGTCCTGTCGGGCGAGGTGCCGCCGGAGGCGAAGCCGATGACGCCCGCGCTCGTCGGGGTCGAGATGATGAAGGAGACGCGCGAGCTTCCGGCCGCCCAGATAGACGACCCATCGGACGCGGTCGCGGACGCGACGAAGGAGACCGCCGCCGAGATGCCTGCGGCCGCCGAGCCGACGCCCGAGCCCGAACCCGAACCCGAGCCCGAGCCGGCCGCCGAGCCGGCCGCCGAGCCGGCGGACGAGGCCGCGAGCGCCGAGAACGCCGACGCCGAGCCCGACGACGCGCCGACCGAGGCCGACGAAGAGGCGACCGCATCCGAGACGAAGGGGGCGGAGCCCGCGTCCGAGGCGGAGCCGGAGACGCCGGAGCCGGAGGACGAGAAGGCGGAGGACGAGAAGGTGGAGCCCGAGAAGGCGGAGCCCGAGAAGGCGGAGCCCGAGCCCGAGGAGGCGCGGACGGAGGACGAGGCGGCGTCGGCGGAGCAGGCGGAGGGCGAGCCCGACGCCAAGAAGCCCGAGGGCGACGCCGAGGGCGCCGACGCGCCATGAGCGCCCGTCTTCGGAGGGTCGCCGCGTGAACGAGTCCGTCCTCTACGCCCTCGCCGGGATCATCGTCCTCGGAATCGGGGCGCAATGGATCGCCTGGCGGATCAAGATCCCGTCGATCCTGCTCCTGCTCACGACCGGGTTCATCGCCGGTCCGATCTCGGCCTACTTCCGAGACGGCGCCCGGGTGATCGATCCCGACGGGCTTCTCGGCGAGCTCCTCTTTCCGATCGTCTCGATCTCGGTCGCGATCATCCTGTTCGAGGGCGGCCTCACCCTGCAGCTCTCGGAGCTCCGGGTGGGCGGCAAGGTCATCCGCAACCTGACGACGATCGGCGCCCTCGTCACGTTCGTCCTCGCCTCGATCGGCGCGCACTTCATCTGCGAGCTCTCGTGGCAGATCTCGCTCCTGTTCGGAGCGATCCTGGTCGTGACGGGGCCGACCGTCATCCAGCCGCTCCTGCGTCACGTCCGGCCGCGCGCGCCGGTCGGCTCGATCCTCAAGTGGGAGGGGATCGTCATCGACCCGATCGGGGCGACCCTCGCCGTCCTCGTCTTCGAGGTCATCCTCGCGAGCGGTCCCCAGGAGGCGGCGGCCGCCGCCGTCCTGGGCGTCGTGAAGACGCTCGTCATCGGGATCGGCATCGGCGGCGCGGGCGCCGTCATCCTGATCGTCGTGATCCGCCGCCACTGGGTGCCCGAGTTTCTCGACAACGCGGTCACCCTCTCGATCGTCGTCGTGGCCCTCGCCGGTAGTAATCGCCTGATGCCGGAGAGCGGGCTGCTCGCGGTCACCAGCATGGGGGTGATCCTCGCGAACCAGCGCTGGGTGGCCGTCCGTCACATCATCGAGTTCAAGGAGAACCTCCGCGTCCTCCTGATCTCGGGCCTGTTCATCCTCCTCGCCGCGCGCGTCGAGCTCAGCGAGCTGCAGGCCGTTGGCGCCCGCGGCGCGATCTTCGTCGCCGTCCTGATGCTCGTGGTGCGTCCCCTCGCGACCCTGGCGGCGACCTTCCGGACCGACCTGACGATCCGCGAGCGGCTCTTCATCGCCTGGCTGGCGCCCCGCGGGATCGTGGCCGCCTCGGTCGCCTCGATCTTCACCCTCGAGCTCCAGCACGAGGGCGTGACCGAGGCCGACGCCCTCGTCCCGCTCACGTTCGTCGTGATCATCGGAACGGTCGCGATCTACGGTCTGACGGCCTCGTGGGTCGCGCGCCTCCTCGGGGTCGCCAAGGCGAACCCCCAGGGGGCGCTGATCGTCGGCGCGCACGGATGGGCGCGCGAGATCGGCGCGGCGCTCGTCGCCGAGGGCTACGACGTCCTCCTCGTCGACACCAACCCGGCCCGGATCGCGACCGGCCGCCTCGACGGCCTCCGCGGATGGTACGGCAGCATCCTCAGCGACGAGGCCCACGACGAGATCGACTTCGATGGCCTGGGGCGGATCCTGGCGCTCACGCCGAACGGCGAGGTCAACTCACTCGCGGCCGTCCACATGACGGAGATCTTCGGGCGCGAGGAGATCTACCAGCTCGAGCCGCGGGAGGAGAAGGGGAGGGTCTCCGGCGTGCCGAAGCACCTCCGAGGCCGATTCCTCTTCGGCGCGGGCGTCACCTGGGGCACGATCACCGACCGCGTCGCCCGCGGCGCGATCGTCAAGCGAACCAAGATCACGGAGGAGTTCGGCTGGGACCGATTCCTGGAGCTGTATCCCGACCCGATCCGGCTCTTCCTCAAGAAGGAGGACGGGACGCTCGAGGTCTTCACGTCGCGGACGAAGACCGTCCCGCAGGCGGGGCAGACGGTGATCGCGCTCGTCGACCCCGCGACCGACCGGCCGAGCGCGAAGCTCCGAGCCCAGAAGGCACGCGCGGCGCTCGAGTCGGCCGATGAGTCGGAGCCCGAGCCCGACCCGGCGGAGGAGCCCGGACAGTGATGGCTCGATGATGATGGTGATGGAACCACGGAGGCACGGAGAATGGGATGGGAAGGCCAACCTCCGTTCGCGGGATGCCGATAAGGCTCCCAGGAACAGCCGGGCTCGAGGCCCAGAACGGAGGTTGGCGTGACTCAGTCTATGGTGTCGTCGACGCGGATGACAGTCGGATTCGATCTCGGTGACCGCCGCAGCGCGGTGTGCATTCTCGACGGGGATGGCGTGGTGCAGGAGCGCGCCACGATCTCGACCACGGAGCAGGGGCTTCGAACCT
>JAJDCQ010000118.1 GCA_029260755.1 Planctomycetota bacterium
CTGCGGGCGGCCGGATGAACCGGGCGACCGGATGGTCACGCCCGCACGATCCCCCTGTACTCTTGCGACGCCGCGGGCTGGCGCGCGGCGAGACGTTGGACATTCAGCAGCAGGCGCCGAGCGCGAAGTTGCCCTGCCCCCTCCATGAGCGAACCGATGACCGCCCGGAGAGAGCGAGCCGCGTGACGTCGGAGGGGGCGGCGCAGGACCACCTCGGTGCGCCGACCGTTCGCCGGTCGTAGTGGGTGGAACCTCGTCGCGTCCTGAGTTCCACCGTGGTTAGGTGTTAGGCTTAACCCTCCGGCATTCGGTCAGGTCTCAGATGTTCGTATTAGCGGGCGCGTTCTTCTCCCCATTGCGACCTACCAACCTCACGCAGAGACGACGCGGAGTCCGGCAACGGCCCCTTGGCGTTCTTTCTTGGCGCACCTTGGCGCCCTTGGCGTGAGAACTCGTCGGCGAAGCCGACATCGCTGCCGTCACCACTCACTCCCCAATGACCGAGGGCCGCGGCGATCGCCGCGGCCCCCAACCCTTGTCCCTGCTATCTGCGAGTGCGTCTTGTTACGAGAGGCGTGCTTCTAATTCAAGTCTTCTAGTTACTGGCCGATCTGGCGCCGGAACGACCGGGTCGTGTTGACCGGGTCGCGGAGGAGCGAGTCCACGAACGTGGACCGCGAGCTCTCCGAGCCATCGGCGGCGAGGAAGCTGCGGAGGGCGTCGACGCCCGGACGGCCGGCGCGCACGAGCGCACAGGCCGCGGCGCGCGCGGTGGTCTCGTCGCCGCCCCGGAGGGCCGCGGCGAGGGTGTTGACGTCGCCGGCCTCGCCGAGGGCGAGGACGGCCGCGTTGCGGACGCTGGCGGAGCCGCTCTCCGCGAGGCCGCGGAGGGCCTCGACGGCCTGGGCGCCGCCGAGATCGCCGAGCGCCCGGGCGACGCGCGCCCGGATCGTGTCGTCGCCCGCCTGCGGCAGGAACGCGACGAGCGAGGCGACCGAGCTGCCGGCCGAGAGCTCGCGCATGGCCGCGCCGGTCTCCCGGTGGTAGCGGGAGCCGTCGTTGGCGATCGCGAAGTTGAGGATCGCGCGGAGCGCCTCGGTCTCACCGGTCTTGCCGAGGAGCTCGACGAGGGGGCCGGCGTCCACGAGCTTGGTCCGGTCGTGCGTCAGAACGTCGGCGCACGTCTGGGCCTGCTGCGCGGTCGGGACGTGGCCGAGCGCCGCCAGGAAGAGAAGGTCCTGAGCCGCGTCGGTCGCGATCCGCTCATCGGGGTGCGCGAGCGCCTGGACGAGGGTCGAGCGCATCCGGATCGGGTCGCT
This sequence comes from Planctomycetota bacterium, assembly GCA_029260755.1. Classification (GTDB taxonomy): domain Bacteria; phylum Planctomycetota; class J058; order J058; family JAJDCQ01; genus JAJDCQ01. The sequence goes on from JAJDCQ010000118.1 coordinate 1,320, forward strand.
GCCGAACGCGAGGTGCGCGTCGACGAGCTGCTCGACCGCCGCGCCCGCCGCGCCGTCGATCCGGACGGCGCCGTTGTGGCCGCCGACGACGGTGAAGGCGCGCGCCACGGCGACGCCCTCGGCGCCGGTGCCCGCGACCGCGGCCGCGTTGCCGGCGAGGATCTGCTCGGCCTGGTCGAGGAAGAGCACGACGCGCTCACCCGCGGACAGGGCCGGCTGATCCGAGCTGCCGTTGATCGCGACGGTCGCGATGGTCGTCTGGGGACGGTCGCCCTTGAGCCACCGCTCCACCTGGATGAAGGCGACGCGCGTGTTGCCGTCGATCGTCGCCCGGCTGACGGTGACCCGCCCGGTGACGACCACGGGGGCCGACCGGGCCAGGGCGCCGTAGCTGGCGTGCTCGCGAACGTGCTGGCCGGCCTGAGCCTGCGGCGCGACGATCGTGGCGCTTCCCGCGACGACCGCGGCGGCGAGGGCGAGCCTTCCGAAACTGCTCTTGATCCGCTTCATGGTTCCCTCCGAATCCTTCGCTCTGTCTGCGTTCATGTCACCCAGTTTCCCAGTCGCTCGCTTCCTTCGGGACTCGCGAGCGCGCTCGCGCCGCATCACGGCGAGCGACCGACGTTACGGTCGAGGACCGCACGGGTGCGCTGGGTGAAGGGAAGGCTCGGATCCGACATGTCTCGGGCGTTCGTCGTCCCGATCATGATGTTCGCGCCGCTGTTGTCGTGCTCGAGGCCGACGCTGTGGCCGATCTCGTGCGCGACGACGTTGCCGATCGAGGTGCCCCAGTCGGAGATGACCTCGTTGATCTCGGTGAAGCGGTTGTCCTCGGCCGCCGACCCCTGGCCGAGGCTGTAGTTGCCGTTCACGAACTGCGCGTCCGCGACGGTGAAGGGCCCGCCGCCCCGACGGCCGCCGCCGAGCGTGCTGTTCAGGCCGCAGATCCGCCCCGAGAACGTGCCGAGCCGGTTCAGCTCGCAGTGCGCCTCGGCGCCCCGGTTCCCGAAGTCGAGGATCTCGACGCCGAGGGTGCCCGAGCGGCAGCTGTTCTCACGGCTGCCGAGGCAGATCCGGCTGTGATCCTGGCCGGGCGTGCCGGGCGGGGTGAAGCCGACGAAGACGAGGTTGTAAGACTGGCCGGAGACCTTCGTGCCGGTCTCGGTCCGCCCGTAGGCCGTGCTGACGCGCCGGAGGATCGAGGCGAGGATCTTGTCCTTCACCGCGACGTTGGCCGCATCGTTGGGACCCGCGTTGGCGTCGGCGAGGCCGTGGCCGACCTGGTTGTCGAACCAGACCTGGCCGTTGCCCAGCGTCTCGATGTCGATATGCCAGATGTCCTGCGGACGGGTCACGTCAGGGTCGAGCTGGAAGACCGCGGTGCCGCCGCCGGGCGGGAGACCGCCGCCACCACCGCCGCCGCCACCGCCACCGCCGCCACCACCGGGCGGGGTCGGGGGAGTCGGCCCGATGGCCGGGGGAAGCCCGTTGACGACGCCGCCGGCGCCGTCCCGGGAACCCGTGTTGCAACCGACGATCACAAGCATTCCGACCAGAGCGGCGACCGTGAAGGCCTGGATCGCTCGCCGGCCGGTGTGGTCCGTCTTCTTCTGGACCTTCTGCATGACCAACCTCCCTCAGGGTGCTGTCTCGCTGACCGGCGTCCCATTCCGCCTTCCGGGCGGCTCGGCCGATCAGGGTTGACGACGACTATAGGCGCAAGGTGCGGACCGAATGTCACATGAACGTCAATTCAAAGTCAGATCTGGGTAATAGGGTCGACTTCAAGACTTACGGCGTTCGCGGCCCCCGCGTCCATCGTGCCCGGGCTTCCCGTACATGGGAAACCCAGGCCGACCGACTGTCCGGGAACTCCGTTCTCGAACGGTCACGGACGTGTCCTCTCCGTCCCGTTCCGCATCGTTCATTCAGGGTTTAGATCGTCCGCCAGCACGCGGACTGGACACCGATGCACAGAGCCATATACTGCTAACCATGCCGTCACCGACGACGGATGGAGGGGGAACGAGAATGATGAGCACCACCACCCCGGTCGGCGACGAGGCCGTCGCACGCCTCCGGAGCGACTTCGACGACAACGTCCGCGAGGGGCACCCGATCGCGGTCGCGGCGATCGACGTCGACTACTTCCACGACCTCAACGGGCGCGAGGGCGTCGAGGTGGCCGACGCGGTCCTCGAGCTCGTCGCGAGCCGCCTGTCCGCCGGACTTCCCGGCGGCGCGTGGCTCGGCCATCAGGGCGGCGATCAGTTCTTCGTCGTGCTCCCGGGCCGCGAGGCCGAGGAGGCGTTCCTCGCCGCCGAGCAGATCCGGGCGACGGTCGCCGCGGAGCCCTTCGCCCCCGAGGGGCGCGAGGAGGAGCCGATCGCCGTGACGATCAGCGTCGGCCTCGCGAGCGCCCCGAAGCACGCCCACGCCGCCGAGGCGCTCCTCCGGCGCGCGACCGGCGCGCTCTACCGCGCGAAGTCGCTCGGCCGCAACCGGGTCGGCCTGCCGACCGACGACCGCATGGTCACCAAGACGAGCCACTACCCCCAGGCGCAGCTCGAGCGCCTGAAGGGCCTCGCGAAGCGCCTCGGCTGCAACGAGGCGGAGATCCTCCGCGACGCGCTCGACGATGTGCTGCTCAAGCACAAGAGTCAGCGCCCGGAGTGATCCCATCCCGGCGGGACCGTCTCCAGAAACAACGAGGGCCCGGACGGTCGTCCGGGCCCTCGGTGTGGAGGCCGCTCGAGTCGAGTCGGCGATCTTTCGATAGCATTGCGGGATTCGAACCCGCAACCTTCAGTTTCGAGAACTGACGCTCAATCCAGTTGAGCTGAATGCGTGTATGCCGTTTCCGTGGGAAGCGGCCTCCACCCCCAGGACGGCTCCCCCGCCCCGCCGCTGTCATCACCCGCGCCGCCGAGCCGTCGCGCCGGGCGGTCGAGAATTATCAGCTGACATAACCCGCAGAGCACCAGCTCATTGCGAGGCGAGCCGCTGCAGCCCGCGCGGAAACTGGCCTCGCGGGAGTGCGGTCACTGTCCACCATAATCCGAGGAGTTAAGAGGGTGGAGTTCAGGGACGGAAGGAGATGTCCCGGTGAAGCGCAGAAGCATCCTCTTGGCTCTCGGACTGGCTGCCTTTGGCCTGACGACCGCTGGGCACGCCGATGAGTCCTTCCGCTGGTCGCGGGAATGGAAGCGCGAGGGGCCGCCGCTCACCAAGCGCGTGGCGTTCGTCTTCGACGTCTCGGGCTCGATGCGCGGCGATCCGATCGCCTTCGGCAAGCGGGAGATCGTGACGATCCTCTCGCTCTTCGCCGACGACGGCTACTTCAAGATTCACGCCTTCGACGACGAGGTGCGCGGCTTCCGCCGGGAGTGGACCGCGCTACCCGACCGGGACGCGGTCGACGAGGCCGCCGACTGGCTCGCCCGCTTCCGCGGCTCGGGCAACACGGCCCTCGCCGCCGGCGTGCTCGCCGCCCTGGCGGATCCCTCCGAAGACCTCGCGATCGTGCTCGTCACCGACGGCGAGCCGACCGGCGACGAGGTAGGGCATCTCGGGTTGATCCGCGAGGCGAATGCTCGACGGGCCGTCCCGGCCCCGATCCACGTGATCGGCGTGTTCGAGCTCGACCCGGCTGGATCGCCGTTCCTCGGGACGATCGCCGAGGAGAACCACGGCAGCTACGTCGCCTACGAGCGTCGACGACTGACGATGCACTAGGCCGCACCGCGAGAAGAGACGATGTCACCGGGAGGCGCCTCTCCCGGTGACGGGAGGCGAGGACGGGGTCGGCGTTCCGGACGCGCGGGGGGAATCGCGCAGGATCGGGGCAGCTCGGTCCGGGTCGCAGGGGAAGCCGGAAGACGTCATCCCGCCTCGCCTCCCAACCATCCACCGGCGCGACCGGCCCCTCAGCGCCGGTAGACGATCCGCCCGCCGACGATCGTGAGCGTCGCCTTCGCGGCGAGGATCTCCGCCGGTTCGCAGGTCGTCACGTCGGTGTCGTAGATCGAGAGATCAGCGTGCATCCCGGCCCGGATGCGTCCCCGCTGCCCGTCCTCGAACGCCGCATACGCCGGGCCGACGGTGAACCCGTGGACGGCCTCGACCCCGGTGAGGCGCTCCTCCGGCCGCCACCCTCCCTCGGGATCGCCCTCGGAATCGGTCCGCGCGACCGCCGCGTGGATCCCGAGGAGCGGGTCGACCCGCTCGACCGGGAAGTCGCTCCCGAAGGCGAGCCACGCGCCGCTCTCGCGGAGCGAGCGCCAGGCATAGGCGCCGCGGATGCGCTCGGGCCCGACCCGGTCCTCGGCCCATCCCATGTCGCTCGTCGCGTGCGTCGGTTGCATCGAGGCGATCACGCCGAGCTTCGAGAAGCGGGGGAGGTCCTCGAGGGAGAGGATCTGCACGTGCTCGATCCGCAGGCGGTGGTCGACCATCTTCTCGCCGCCGAGGTGCTCCTGCAGGGCGCTCTCGTAGACGTCGAGGACGGCGCGGTTCGTGCGGTCACCGATCGCGTGGGTCGCGACCTGCCAGCCGGCCCGGAGCGCGCGCAGCGTCACGGCGCGGATCCGATCGGGCTCGGTCACGACGAGGCCGTCGTTCTCGGGATCGTCGGTGTACGGCGCGAGGAGGGCGGCGCCGCGGCTGCCGAGGGCGCCGTCGCCCATCAGCTTGATGCTCCGCACGGTCACGCGTCCCCCGACGCCGCGACCGGCGCCGATCAGCTTGCCGCGCTCGTCCAGCCACTCATCGAGGAGGGCGTCGTCGCCGCCCGACAGCATCACGTAGACGCGGATCGGCAGCTCCCCGGCCTCGGCGAGCTTCAGGAGCGCGCGGAGCTGTCCGCCGCCGACGCCCGCGTCGTGCACGCTCGTGAGACCGAGCTCGGCGCACCGACGCATCGCCCGCTCGAGCGCGACCTCGATCTCGGCCTCGCCGGGATCGGGCACCACCCGCGAGACGAGCCCCATCGCGTTGTCGACGAGGACGCCGGTCGGCGCGCCGTCGGCGTCGCGCTCGATCCGCCCGCCGTCGGGGTCGGCCGTGTCGGCGGTCAAGCCGGCGAGCTCGAGCGCCTTCCCGTTCGCCCAGCCCGCGTGCCCGTCGATCCGGCGGAGCCAGACGGGGCGGTCGGGGCAGACCGCATCGAGGACGGCTCTGCTCGGAAACGCCTTCCCTTCCCAGAGATTCTGATCCCACCCGCGGCCCTGGATCCACGCCCCGTCCGGCGCGGTCTCGGCCGCCGCGGCGACCAGCTTCGCGATCGCGTCGGCGCTCTCGAGCCCGCGGAGCTCGAGCCGTCCGAGAGCGAGACCGAGCCCGGTCAGATGCCCGTGGGCGTCGGCGAGGCCCGGCAGGACGGTCGCGCCGCCGAGGTCGATCACCTCGGCGCCCTCCCCGGCCGCCTTCCTCGCCGCGGCGAGGTCGTCGCCGACGTAGGCGATCCGCCCGTCGCGCGTCGCCACGACGGTCGCCGCCGGCGCCTCCTCGTTCATGGTGACGACGTTGCCGCCGTGGAGCACGAGCGGCGGCGGGAATTCGTCCGCGCCCGCATCAGCGAGCGTTCCAAGAGTCGCACCCAGTCCAGCGGCGAGGACCGCGAAACCCGTGGCGCCGGTGCCTCGGAAGTAACGCACCGACTGAACGATGGAGTGGAACATGGGTCTAGCGTCCCTATACGAGGAGATTGACGAGGGAGCGGACGGCAATTCCTCGCTTCTTGGCAAGTCTCGCTTGGGCGCCCTCGGGGCTCTCGATCGTGATGACTACCACGTCGCGAGCGCGCCTCCGCCGCAGCCGACAGGCGAGCTCGATGAGCGCCGCGTCCGTGTAGCCAACGCGAGCAACGTCATTCACCGCAACACCTCGAAGCGGCAGCGAGCATTCACTGAGGCGACGTGGCACCTGGAACAGAGCACTCTCTTGGAGCCCGTCCCAGAACCGAATCTTCAGGAGCTCCGCCTCGTCCTCGCTCAGCCGGGATCCGCCGCGGACCTCACGGTGGAGACAGCTGCTCAGCTCGGACCAGACTCCCGTCACCGTCCAGGCCGAGCGAAGGGAGTCGAAGAGGGACTTCAGCTTCTTCGCCCTTTTCGCGCCTCTCGCGTGGGTGAGAGCCTCACGCGCGCGCCTCGCCAGATCGCGCTCGCTAAGAGAACGGGTCTGCTCCTCCGATGCGAGAACCAAACCGTACTCCAGGAGTGGTCCGGCATCGAGCACGACGTTCGTCAGGGCCACCTCGACGTGGGCCTAGCAGGGCGGGTACGGCGCCGCGGGTAGCTCGAACCGTTCGCAGTAGTCAAATCGAGTGCGCACGAGACGTTCGAGCAAACCGCTGTCGAGCCGGTTCAGCGATTCAATCTTCAAAGCCAGGCGCTCCGCGATAACTTGAAGCCCTTCACCGCTCACCACGTCGACGAGCTGTGGGCCGCAGCTACCCCAGAACGCATGGGCGTGGTAGTCGTCAGGGAGGTCGCCACTGGGACGATTGACGATGTGTGCCGCCAGGATCTCCTCGAGGTGCTTTCGTGGGAAGCCGGCGGTCGGGTCGGGCCCGGCGAAGGTCTCAAGCTCCGCGTCCAATCGAGCCTTGAACGCCTCGGACGACAGGATGGCTAGATAAAGCTCATGCGCGGTGTCCTCGACCTCCTGCCGACAGCGATCCCGGTCTTCGATCGCCTCTCGAACCTTGGGATGCTTGAGCAGAAAGTCCGTGAGAAACGGACGGTCGGCCGGGCTAAGGAGATCCTGGAGCGCCCGCACGTACTGCAGACCGCCAAGGCGGCGGTCGAACGTGATGTCACCGCCGTCCTCGGTAGCGAGCAACTCGAGTTCGCTTTCCAGCTGCTCGATCATCGGGTTGATGACCCGATGAACCCACGATTCGATGCGGCGTGGATCGCTCTTCGGCCTCTCGGTGTCGGTCGTTTCACCGGTTCCCGACATGTGACACGCTCCGGAGTCAAGCTAGCTCCCATCGTCCGCGGGGTCAACGATCGCTGTCGGATCGGGCGTCGATGCGCTATGGAGGGATAGACAGCGGCGATTAGCGACGGACGTACACCGGACCGCACCTCGAAGTCCTTATCCGAGTTGAGTTACGGGGATGGTGCAGATTGAGCGTGAGTCGGTGATCGCCGTTGCTTCACGACGCTGTCTCGACGAGCCGCTCGCGCCATTCTGCACGGCCTCCTGCTAGTAAAGGCGCCGCCCGCGATCGCGCCGCGGCTGCCGCTGCCGCTGTCCCTGACCCTGGCGCTGATACTGCCGCTCCCGCTCCTGCTCTTTCAGGGCGTCCTCGAGCAACCGCTGGCGCTGGCGCTCGCGGGCGTCGCGCTCGAGGAAGCGCTCGGGGACGGGCGTCACCGCGGGCTCCTGGCCCGGGCGAGCGCCGAGCCGGACGACGACGGTGCGATGCCAGCCGTCGCGCGAGATCGAGAAGCCGACGCGATCGCCGACCCGGTGCGCGGCGACGAGCCGGGCGACGTCGTCGGCGGCGGAGACGGGGCGGTCCCTGACCGCGAGGATGACGTCGTCGGGGCGCAGGCCCGCCTGCGCCGCCGGCGTGTCCTCGATGACGCGCGAGATGAGCGCGCCATGCTGGACGCCGGCGCGCCGCGCCGGGTGGTCCTCGGGCAGGTCGCCGAGCTGAACGCCGAGGAAGGGACGGGCCGCGGGGGCGCGGTCGGGCTCCGGCTCGACCCAGCGACGCGGCGCGCGGTCCGGGCGGTCCGGACGGTCGGACCGCGGCTCGCGGTCGGGTCGCGGCGCCCGCGCCCGCGGGAGCTCGTCCGGGCGATCCCGCCGCGTCCGGACCCGCTCGAGGATGCGGCGGAGCTCGCGGGCGCGCCTGGCGAGCGCGTCCGCCTGCTCGGCCAGCGATCCCGCCTGCTTGCGGAGCGCCTCCGCCTGACGCTCGGTCTGACGCGCGAGGCGCTCGAGGTCGTCGGCGTCGTCGGGGGCCCGCTCGGTTTCGGACTCGGACTCGGGCTCGACGAGGACGAGCACGCGCCGGCGCTTTCCGTCGTCGTCATCGACCCGCGGCCCGTCGTCTCCGTCGGCGTGCGCCGCCGAGGTGGCGAAGATCAGGACTCCGAGGGCGAGCCCGAGGGCCCGGGGCGCGTCACGAACCACTGAGATCATCTCGCTCTCCCCTTCCAGACCTGGCTGGAGCGACCCGTGCCGGTGCCGCCCGGCGGGATTCGTCGCATCGTCGTTTGGAGGCGCCGGCGCGCCCGGGATCACGCGCGTTCCCGGAGCCGTCAGCGGCTGCCCCGGATCATCCCCCGGGCGAGGTCCCGCACGCCGGCGTCCGGATCGTCGCGGAGCGCCTGGACGACGCGGGTGACGAGCTTTCGGTCCCCGCTCCTGGCCGCCGCGCGGAGGGCCATCGTCCGGAAGAACGGATCCTCCTCGAAGGCCGAGCCGAGGATGGCCTCGTGGAGCCTCCGATCTCGCGGGTGGCGCTTCGCCAGGACGAGGCCCGCCGCGCGCCCCTGAGCCTTCAGCCGCTCGGGGTCGCGTCCGTGCTGCTTCAGGCCGCCGGGCAGCCCCTCGTCGCCGATCCCGAGCGCGACGGTCTCGGCGCGGCTGACGAGGTCCCAGAGGAGCGGCTCGATGTTGCCCGCCGACGGCTCGATCAACGCCATGGCCATTCGCCGGGCGAGGGCCGAGTCGCTGCCGAGCTGGTCGACGGCCGCCTCGGCGATCGTCTGGGTGTGGAACCTCGTCTCGCGGAGGACCGCCTCCGCCCCATCGATGAAAGCGGCCGCCGAAGGGCGCGCCGCCTCCTCCTCATACTCGGCGAGCAGGGCGAGCTCGGTCACGAAGATGGCGACCTCGTGCTCCTGCGGTTCACGGCGGGCGCGCGAGGTCGCCCCGCCCCGGCGCTGGACGCCGGCCGGGGCGCGCTCCGCGTTCGACGCGGCGGCCCGCCGCGGCGTCGTCGTCACGATCAGGTGGTAGGCCGAGCCGGCCGAGTCCTCGGGCGCCCGCACCCGGAGCCGGTAGCGGCCGGCCGCCAGGAACACCCGCCGCGCGGTGAACCGGGCGCCCGCCTCGTCGGCGAGGCCGACGACCTCGACCCCGTTCAGGTCGGTCACCTCGAGCCGGAGCCGCGCGTCGGGGTCGCGCCGGTAGAGGACGAAGGTCGCATCGCCGTTGGCGTCGATGGTGAGCTCGAGGTGGTCGGTTCGATCGCCGCTCTCGAGCTCGTCGCTGTGGAGGTAGCGCGGCGGCAGGTTGGTGGCGAAGAGCGGGCTAGAGTCCGGCCCGGAGCGGCGCTCCCGGGGGCGATCGAGGTCGAGGTAGAGCACCCACCGGATGACGGGGCCGTCGAGGAGCTCGGGCGCGGAGAGGAGCCCGAAGGATCCGTCGGCCTCGAGCTTCGCGAAGCCGGCGAGGGCGCCGGCCCGGTCGAGGAGCGGCGAGCCCATCCGGAGCGCCTCGCCGCCCAGCGCAAGGCGGGCGTTCGGCGCCGACGGGAGCACGGCGACCGGCGCCAGGCGTCCCGCGAGCGGCTCGCCGGGGGCGAGCGGCGGCACCGCGTAGACGGTGCTCTCGGGCTTCGCCGCCTCGAGGGCCGGGAAGAGGGCGTGGAGCCGATCCTCGCCGGGATCGAACGCAACCACCCAGGCCATGAGGTGAGGGTCGTGCCCGACCACGCGGCCGGCGGCCGTCCCGCCGCCGGGGAGAGCGATCTCGAGGACGGGCGCCTCGGGGGCGGCGGGGCCGGGGGCGGCGATCGTCGGGCCGCCCGCGAGCGCGCCTGGCACCGCGCGGGCGCGCCGCTGCTCGAGGGCGCGTCCCGCGGCCGCCGCGCGCGCTCCGAGGTCCACCCCGCCGACGAGCGCGACGGCGCGCCCCGGTGCGTGACCGATCACCACGCCGGTCGCCTCGAGCGGGCGCGGCCCTTCGGACGGCGCCGTCACCCGGACGAGCGATCGGCGCAGGGTGTCCTCCTCGAGGAACGTCGAGCGAGCCGTCGACGGCGTGGTGCAGCCGGCGAGGGCGGTCAGGGCGAGGAGACCGACGAGGGCGAGGAGTCGGGCGTGTGGCATGGGGCTTCCGGCGGTGGCGGCGGCGGTGGTTTTTGCGGTGGCGCAAGGGGTTCCGCGTTCGACCAGGGTAGACCCCGCGGACGGGTCGGGCAAGGTCGGGGTTCGCCGGGCGGTCTCGCTTTCGTCCGGCGCGACCCCTTTGCTAGAGTGGCGAACCTGCCATCATCCACGACATTGGAGAGCCATCGGATGCCTCAGGGCCAGCCCGCCGGCGACATCCCCGAGTTCCTGCGCTCGGTCAGCATCTTCCGTCACCTCCCGCCGCCCGTCTTCCGGCACCTCTCCGAGGCCGCCGAGGCGCGGAAGTACAGCGCGGGGACGACGATCCTCCATCGCGGCGAGCCCGGCCGCGCGATGCTCGTGCTCGTCTCGGGCGACGTCGACATCCCGATCCTCGACGGCGCCGGTCACCAGAAGTTCGTCGCTCGCCTCGGGGCCGGCGAGTGGTTCGGCGAGATGGCGCTCCTCACCGGCGAGAAGCGCGCCGCCGACGTGATCGCCCGCACCGACGTCGAGGCGATCGCGATCCGCAAGGACGTCCTCGAGGAGGTGATGCGGCGCAGCCCGAGCGTCGCGCGCGTCCTCACCTCGATCCTCGGGGCGCGCCTGCTCGAGAGCGATCTCCTGCGGAAGGTCGGAAAGTACAAGCTGATCGAGGAGATCGGGCGCGGCGGACAGGCGATCGTCTACACCGGGATCCACCCGCTCCTCAACCGCCAGGTCGCGGTCAAGATGCTCAGCCACGACCTCGTCTACGACGAGGACTTCGAGGCGCGCTTCCGTCAGGAGGCGCAGATCATCGCGGGGCTCGACCACGAGAACATCATCGCGGTCTACGACACCGAGAGCGCCTACGCGACCTACTTCATCATCATGGAGCTGATCACCGGGACCACCCTGGCGAAGATCATCGACACCCAGGGGCGGCTCCCGTTCGACCAGACCCGCGAGATCCTGATCCAGCTCTGCAGCGCGCTCGGCTACGCCCACGCCCACGGGATCATCCACCGCGACATCAAGCCGGCGAACGTGATGATCAACAACGCCGGGCGGGTGAAGCTGATGGACTTCGGCATCGCGCGGGTGCAGACCCCGGCGGTCGACGCGCCGACCGAGAGCGACGAGGAGATCCTCGGCACGGCCGAGTACATGAGCCCCGAGCAGATCACCGGCGATCAGCACGACGGCCGGGCCGACATCTACTCGCTCGGCGTCATGGCCTACGAGATGTGCACCGCGAGCGTCCCGTTCGCCCACGAGGATCCCTACGAGATTCTGAGGGCGCATCTGCGCGCGCCGATCGTGCCGCCTCGCGACCTCGTCCCCGAGCTCCCCGACGACCTCAACGACTTCGTCCACCGCTGCCTGAAGAAGCGGAAGGAGGAGCGGTTCCAGAACCTCGAGGAGGCGGTCAGCGTGATCGAGCGGCCGACGGTCGCCTCCGCCGCCCCGGCCGAGCGCGGGGTCCGGGTGCTGACTCTGCTCTACGACAAGGACGAGGAGTTCCGCGTCGACGCGATCGTCGACGACGTGAGACGCCAGATCCAGTCGGCGGCGAAGCGGATCAAGCTCGCCGTGTCGGACCCCGACGCGAGCTGACCGCTCCGACGGACGATCGGTTTTCCATTCGTCCGTACAAAGCGGCACCGCCAACAGTTACACAACTGCTGGCGGCCCGCCGGGAAGAGAAGGGAAGGGTTTTCGTGATCCTCGGCGCCGGGTGAGTCTGGTCGTCTCGTCGCTGCGTTCAGCGCTTCGGATCGTCGAGATTCCCTTATGCGCACGGCGTGCCAAACGCGCCGTCGACGGAAACCCCGTAGTTTCGGTCTCCCGGCTCCGGGCGTCGCATCGAACTGGCTCCAACTGGCGTCAGTCGACCTGAAGGGTCGCAGTTGCGTCGCGAGACGCGCCGTTCGTGCAACCCCGACGCACCGCGGCAGATCGGTCGGCGGACGCGCGTCGAAAAGGCGTCGCCGGGGCGGTTCGTGCGAGAACGACGTGCTCACGCCGTCAGACCGCGGTCCTTCCTGGAGCGGGCCCGCGCAACGGCAATGATCCCGGACCGAGGCAACTCGCTTTCCGCGTAATCCGCGTAATCCGCGGTTCCCACTCGTTCAACGCCGAGAGAGACCGAACCGCGGACTTCGCGGATTTACGCGGATTGGTTCGGACGTCGCGCACCCGCTGCCGACGCGTCGCGGTGCTCTGTCCGCCCGTTCCTGGAACGGAGATCGATCCTGCGGCCCGAGGCCTCGTTTCGAACGAACGGGGCGGGGATAGGATCAGGTCGACGCGAAGCCGTTGGGGATCGGATACACCGACAGGATCTTGTCGGGCTTGATCCCCAGCTTTGGCGCGAGCAGGTTGCGGATCCGGACGAACTCGGCCGGCCACGCGAAGTGGCGGAGGACGTCGATCCGCTCCTCGACGCTCATCGTCGGGTAGTGGAGCCAGTAGTTGAGCGGGACGCTCGCGCCGGTCGAGCTGTGCTCGCCGAGGACCGAGCTCGCCCGCCCGCCGCCGCAGCTGATCCGGCGGCCGGCGTCGTCGACCCAGTAGAAGACCTCGGAGAAGAGGTCCGGGAGGGCGACCTCGGTGTTGCGTTGACTTCGGCCGCTCGCCTCGAGGTCGGTGCTGAGGAACGTTCCGCCCTCGGTGTCGTAGACGATGCCGAAGACGATCACGCTGCGGAACTGCCCGGTGTCCATCATCGCGTTCGCGACGTAGGGCAGGACGCCGTTGTCGTCGATCACGCCGACGCCGCAGACCGCGACGTTCTGGTCGTACTTCTCGCAGAGACGGAGCGCGTTGCCGAGGGCGACGTACCAGCTGACCGGGTTCTTGAGGTTGCGGAGCTTGTCGACGTAGTTGAGCCCTTCCTCGCCGACGACCGCGTCGAGGTAGTGGAGGGCCGCCTGGGCCGCCTCGTTGAGCTCGTGCTTCTCCTGGCCGATCGCGTCGATCTCGATCCCGACCTTGGCCGCGACCGCGAGCTTGAACTCCTCTTCATTGGCGGGGTCGAGGGTGAGCCCGAGCGAGAGGAGGAGGTGGACGCAGATCGCCGTGGCGCTCCCGGCGCTCTCGATCCGGATCCCCTCGGCGTTCTCGAGGCCCTCGAGGTCGCCCTCGGCGGCTCGCCGGTGATGGTCGACGAAGAAGATGCGCTTCTGGCGGAGATCCTCGCTGCTCTGGAGGAGGCGATTGAGGTCGGTCATGACCTCGACGCTCGTCGCATCGACCACCAGGATCAGCTCGGAGTCGGTGACGACCTCCTTCAGGTTCTCCTCGTGCTCGCAGCGCTTGAGGAGCCCGGTCGGCAGGAAGTTCTTCGCCAGGTTGCGGTTCATCGGGAACGTCATGCGCCGCGAGGTATAGCAGGTGAACTTCTTGCCGTACTTCTTCTTGAGGATGAGGTAGCAGAGACCGGCCGCCGCCATGGCGTCGGGGTCGATCCGGTCCTGGGCCCACCCGATGACCTGGTCGCCCTCGATCGCCGTCACGACCTCATCGAAGCGGGCGGCCGCCTCGGGGTAGAACGTGGGCGGCGGCTCCGGCTTGGGCGCGGGAGGCGGAGTGGGCGCCGTGGCGACGGCGGGTAGATCCGAATCCGAGGGAGGCGAGCTCGGCCGGGGAGTCTCCGCGCCGCTCGAGCTCGCGGAGCTCGTGCGACGGCGGCGGGCCCCGCCCGAGGCCTTCCGTCCATTGGCCATGGAGACGAGTCTCTCGGCCGCGAGGGCGTAGGTCCCCTCGCCATTCCTGACGCGGTGAGCCGACTGACGAGCCGACCGGTCAGCCACCAACCAACCGTGGCCCCGCGATGGTGAACCCCCGCCTCCCCGGGCCGTGCAGCCCGAGGATCCCCACGTGAGGGGCCGAGGGCCGTCCCCGACATGGGGGACTCCCCGGCGACTCCGAGGTTAGCGTCGGGGTCCCGGCAATGCAACCCCGCGAGGTCCGAGCGACGTAAGTCCCGGCCCCGTGATTGACAGGCGCCGCTCGTGGGCTAGAATTCGACCCTCGCGGACGCCGCCGACGAGCGCCCGTCCGCGCCTCGGTCCCGTCCTCGTCGGGAGGCCCTGCGATCGCCACCCAGGCCCGCCTCGAGCAGCCTCCGAAGCCGGTGGACGTCGTCGCGACCGTCGCGACGAACGACCGCATCACGTCCTCGGGCTTCGTGATGGAGCTGCGGCTTCCCCCCGGAACGCCGCCCTACGCGCCTGGCCGCTTCCTCATGCTCGCTCCGAGCGCGGCGCCGATCCGCGACCCGTTCCTTCGCCGGCCGTTCTCGGCGCTCGACGATCGACCGAGCAATGATGGAGGTCGCGTCGTCTCCATCCTCTACGAGATCGTCGGCCGCGGGACGGCGCTGTTCGCCGAGGCCACGCCGGGGGCGCGCTTCCGGACCCTCGGCCCGCTCGGCAAGGGCTTCCCCCTCCCGAGCACGCCCCCGACCGGCGACCGCGACGAGGCGCTCCTCGTCGCCGGCGGCGTCGGGGTCGCGCCGTTTCCGCTCCTCACCCGCATGCTGCGCGCGGCCGGGCGCGAGGTTCGCGTTCTTTTCGGAGCGCGCGACCGTGATCACCTCTTCGTCGTCGACCGACTCCGCGCGCTCGGGGCGAGCGTCGAGACCATCACCGACGCCGGCGACGGGCCTTCCGGCCGGAAGGGCCTCGTCACGCGGCTGCTCGAGGATCGCCTCGCCCGCGACGACGCCGGACGGATCGAGCGGGTCTCGGTCTGCGGCCCGGAGCCGATGATGGCCGCGGTCGTCGACCTCGCCCGCGCCGCCGCGCTCCCGACCGAGGTGTCGATGGAGCGGCGGATGGCCTGCGGGTTCGGCGTCTGTTGGACCTGCGTCTGCCGGCAGCGCGTGCGGGGCGGCGACGATTACGAGAACACCCGGACCTGCATGGACGGACCGGTCATCGACATCGACCGGCTGCCGGAGGATGGATGGTGAGCGCGAAGCGCAAGGCGAAGGCCAAGGCCGCGAAGACCAAGGCGAAGGCGAAGCCCGCCGCCAAGGCCAAGCCCAAGGCCAGGGCGAAGCCGAAGCCGAACGCCAAGCCAAAGGCCAAGGCCAAGGCCAAGCCGAAGGCGAGAGCCAAGGCCAAGGTCGTTTCCAAGGCCAAGGCCAAGGCCAAGGCCAAGGCCAAGGCCAAGGCGAAGGCCAAGGCACGGCCCAAGGTCGCCGCCAAGCGCCCCGCGCGGTCGTCGGCCCCCGCGACCAAGAAGGCCGCCGCGCGCAGCCGCACGAGCCCGACCGCCAGCGCCCGCGCGAAGCCGGCGAGCGCTCGCGCGGTCAAGCCGGCGGGGCGGACCGCCACCGGCGTCGGCCGCGCCCGTTCGGCGACCCGGGAGAGCCCCTCGAGCGCGAAGAAGCCGGCCCGGCGCCGCCTCCCGACCGAGTCGACCCCGTCGGCCGCCCACGTCCGGGTCCGGCGCAAGGGTTACCCGGCCGCGGCCCCGCCGATCGTGTCGCGGGAGCTGCCCGGGATCTCCGCCGAGGCGTTCGACATGGCCGATGCCGGCCCCGCGATCGCGGTCGTCATCGGGGGCGTCGCGCGGACGCCGTTCCTCCAGACCGGCGGCGCCTTCGCCGTGATGGAGCCCGCCGAGCTGGCCGCCGCCGCGCTCTTCGGCGCCGCCGAGCAGGCGGGGATCGAGGCGGACAGCGTCGAGGAGGTCATCCTCGGCCGCGGCCTCACCGCCGGCGAGGGTCCGAACCCCGCGCGGCGCGCGGCCGTCGCCGCCGGGTGCGGCGACGAGGTCGTCGCCACGACGGTGAGCGCCGGGATGGCGGGCGGCCTGGTGGCGCTCGTCGAGGCCTGGCGGGCGATCCGGAGCGGCGACCGCGGCGCGGTCCTCGCGGGCGGCGCCGACATCCCGTCGCGGGCGCCCTTTCTCCTGCCCCAGGCCCGGACCGGGAGCCGCCTCGGATCGGCGCCGATGATCGACTCCGCCGTCCACGACACCCTCTACTCGCCCTACGAGAACCTCCCGGTCGCAGCCGTCGCGTCGATGGTCGCGACGAGCGAGGGGATCGGCGACGGCGACCTCGCCAGCGTGGCGGAGCTGAGCGTGCGCCGCGCGCGCGCCCGGGTGCGGCGCTCGAGCGGCGCGGCGGCCGCCGAGACGATCGTGCCGGTGCGGGTGGTCGGACACGGCAAGGACGACGTCGTCGTCGAGCTCGACGACATCGTCCCGATGCCGGAGTCGATCGACGGCGACGACGCCGGCGCCGCCCTGCCGCCGGCGGTCGCGCGCGTCGTCGCGACGTTCACGGCCGCGGCCGCGGCCTCGGGCGCGCCCCACCGGTCGCCGGGCATCGCCCCGCTCGCCGACGGCGCCGGCGCGGTCGCCCTCTTCTCGGCGCAGCGCGCCGCCGAGCTCGGGGTGCGGCCGCTCGCCCGCGTCGTCGCGATCGCCGGCGCCGGCGTCGACCCGACCCGCGATCCGCTCGCGATCTCGCCGGCGGTGAGCGAGGTGCTCGCCCGCGCCGACTGGGACGAGGACGACGTCGACGTCTTCGAGATCGACGACACCCTGGCCGTCAGTCAGCTCGTCGCCGCGAAGGCGCTCGACATCGACGTCGATCTGATCAACCGGGGCGGCGGCGCCCTCGCGATCGGAAACGCCGTCGCCGCCAACGGCTCGCGACTGATCACGAGCGCCATGGCGGCGCTCACGGCCGAGAGCGACGACCCCGACGAGCCCGACGGCGCGCGGCGGGCGGTCGTCGCCGCCCTCGCCGGCGGCGGGACGGCCTGGGCCGTCGCGATCGAGCGGATCTGAGGCGCACGGCCCGGTCGATCGCCCCTTTTCGCGCAGGAAACCCGCGTCGAGCGCGACAGCCTCCCCGAGACCTGCCCGTCTCGAGGAGGAGGAGAGCATGGACGCGATGATCCAGCCGATGGCCGACCAGCCCCGCGCCGAGACGGACCCGACGGACCTGCCGGACCTGACGGCCGCGCGCGGTCGACGCCGACGCCTGCGCGCCGTGAGCGCCGCCGCGGCGGCGGCCGCGCTCATCGTGGGCGGCCTCTCGGTCGCCCCGCTCGCGCGCGCGGAGCTCGATGACGAGGTGCAGGTCTCCGCGGAGGTCGATCCGTGGGACGGCCGGATGCACCTCCAGCTCCGCCGGGTCTACCGGACCCTCGGACGGGAGGAGGGCCATCGCGCGGTGATCGTGCCGATCGAGGTCGTCTACGCCGATGGCACCGACGGCGGCTTCAACTGCAGCCGGCAGGAGGCCGACGACCCGCGCGAGGACGCCGTCCTCGATCGGCTCTTCGGACGGCGGCTCTACACCCTCCGCCAGCAGGTCTACCGGCTCGTGGAGGACGTCGACCGCGCGTTCCCGATGCGCGTCGTCCTCGCTGCGAGCGATCCCTACGGCCGCGTCCGCCCTCCCGAGGTCCCCGAGGTGTGGGAGGTGCAGCTCGATCGACCCGACGCCTGGGCGACCGCGCGGCGCCGGCCGCCGCCCGGGGAACGAACGCCCTGACGACGGCGGGCGAGAGCGAGCGAGCGCCGGCCGACGCCGGCGCCGACGGGGTCGCGCGGCGAACGCATCGGCGCCAGCTCGGTCTCGCGATCGGCCTGCTCGTCGCTGGCCTCGCGATCGTCGTCACGGTCGAGCTCCTCGAGTCGCTCCGCGCCGAGACGGTGCGCATCCGGGTGCTCCCGGTGGCGATCGTCGCGGCCGACGGGAGCGAGGACGCCCTCGGCTCGAGCCAGGTCCCGGCCGCGTCGACGGACGAGACGGTTCGGCGCATCGAGATCGAGCTCCGCCACACCTACGCGGCGCGCCACTACGATCCGTGGGCGAAGCCGGTCGTGTCGTTCGTCCCGCTTCGTGGCGTCGACGGGAGCGAACATCACTGGATGTTCCTCGCGCTCCTGAGCGTCGAGCGCGCCGACGGGGGGCTGGCCGGCCTGCTCGGGCGCGAGACGCGGCGCGGACGGTACTCGGTCGAGGCGCCCGACCCGATGCGGGCGCCGCCGTGGCCGATCGATGTCGAGATGCACATCCTCGACCGGGATGACGGCTCGGTCGTCGCGCGATGGGTCGCGACGCTCGAGGGTCCCGGTCACGAGGCGCTCGCCGTGCGTCGTCCGGTCGCCGCGGCCACGCCCGGACGAGACTGACGCGCGGCGAGGCGCGACGTCGCGGAGGGGGACCCCCGCGCGACGCTGGCGGGATGCAACGAAACTCGTTACGGGATGGGGTCACGCGCGCCGCGGATCCGCCGCGGGCGCCTCGAAGAAGAGCTAGGAAGGCAACGATCACGATGGCCAAGGGACAGGGACTGACGACGCGCACCGAGGACTACGCCAAGTGGTACGGCGAGGTCATCGAGGCGGGCGACCTCGCGGAGCACTCCCCGGTGCGGGGCTGCATGGTCATCAAGCCCTACGGCTACGCCCTGTGGGAGAACATGCGCGACGTGCTCGACCGGATGTTCAAGGACACCGGCCACAGCAACGCGTACTTTCCGCTGTTCATCCCGAAGTCGTACCTCTCGAAGGAGGCCGAGCACGACGAGGGCTTCGCGAAGGAGTGCGCGATCGTCACCCACAGCCGGCTCATCCCGACGCCGGACGGCAAGGACCTCATGCCCGACCCGAGCAGCAAGCTCGAGGAGGAGCTGATCATCCGGCCGACCTCGGAGACGATCATCTACGGGGCGATCAAGAACTGGATCCAGAGCTACCGCGACCTGCCGCTGCTCCTGAACCAGTGGGCGAACGTCGTGCGCTGGGAGATGCGGACGCGGCTCTTCCTCCGCACGGCCGAGTTCCTCTGGCAGGAGGGGCACACCGTCCACGCGACGGCGGAGGAGGCCGAGGAGGAGACGGCGAAGATGCTCGGCGTCTACGCCGACTTCCTCGAGAACTGGGCGGCGATCCCGGTGCTCCAGGGGCGCAAGAGCGAGAGCGAGAAGTTCGCGGGAGCGGACCACACCTACTGCGTCGAGGCGATGATGCAGGATCGCCGCGCGCTCCAGGCGGGGACGAGCCACAACCTCGGCCAGAACTTCGCCAAGGGGTTCGACCTCACCTACCAGACGCAGGAGGGCAAGCTCGAGCACGCCTGGACGACGAGCTGGGGCGTGAGCACGCGGCTCATCGGCGGGCTCATCATGACCCACTCCGACGACAAGGGCCTCGTCCTGCCGCCGAAGCTCGCGCCGCACCAGGTGGTGGTGGTCCCGATCTGGCGCAAGGACGCCCAGAAGGACGACATCCTCGCCTACGCCGACAAGCTCGTTGCCCCGCTCCGGGAGAAGGGCATCCGGGTGCACCTCGACGCACGCGACAAGATGCAGCCGGGGAAGAAGTTCTACGAGTGGGAGAAGAAGGGCGTCCCGCTCCGCCTCGAGGTGGGGCCGCGCGACATGGAGAACGACGGCGTGATGACCGTCCGGCGCGACACCGGCGACAAGGCGCCGATGGCCCGCGAGGCGTTCCTCGACGGCGTCCAGGCGACCCTCGACGAGATCCAGGCGACCCTCCTCGCGAAGGCGCGCGCCTTCCGCGAGGAGAACACCCACGCCGTCGACAGCTACGACCGCCTCAAGGAGATCGTCGAGGGAGACGGCGGCTTCTGCCGGGCGCTCTGGTGTGGCTCCGACGCGTGCGAGAACCAGGTCCAGAGCGAGACCAAGGCGACGATCCGCTGCATCCCCTTCGACGAGCCCGAGGAGAAGGGCGACTGCATCATCTGCGGCGAGTCGAACGAGAAGATCGGCAAGAGGATCGTCTGGTCGAAGGCCTACTGATCCGGGGCGCCCTCCAGGGATCGGGGCCTTCGGCAAGCGAGGTGATGCGCGCGTCCGCGCCTGCCATACTCGCCCATCGGCCCACCCGACACCGATCCGGAGGACGTCGAGCCATGACCCGCCATCTCGCGCGTTCGTCGCTGCTCCTCGGGGCGATCGTCCTGCCGCTCCTCCTCGCCGGCGTCACCGCGGCGACGCCGACCGAGGAGGCCGACGACGAGATGCGCGCCGCCGCCGGCGCGTTCCTCGACGCCCTCGACGCGATCCGCCGCGGGAAGACCCTCCAGGAGCTCGAGGGCGCGGAGCGCGTCGACTGGGTGGGGAGCAAGCTGCGCGGGTCGCGGATCGGCCGCCTCTCGGAGACGGAGCACGCGGCGGCGCACGCGCTGCTCCGGAGCGCGCTCGGCGAACGGGGGCACGAGAAGGTCTCGAACCTGATGGCGGTCGAGGGGGCGGCCCGTCGCGACGCCGGGCGCTACGCCCTCACCGTCCACGGTCCGCTCGCGCCGGGCCGGCCCTGGGGGCTGCGCCTCGAGGGCCACCACATCTTCCTCTCATTGACGTCGGTGCCCGGCGAGGGCGTGTCCGCGACGCCGATGTTCCTCGGCGCCGAGCCGGCGCGCGTGCAGGACGGACACGAGCTCGCCGGGCTCCGAGCGCTCGGCGCGACCGAGGACCTGGCGCGCGAGCTGGTGCAGAGCTTCGACCGCAGGCAGCGCGTCGAGGGCGTCCACCTCGTCGAGCCGCCGCCCAACGTCCTGTTCGGGCCCGGGGCGACCGACCCGGGACGAAGCCACGGGCTCCGACACGCCTCCATGCGCCCGGCTCAGCAGGCCAAGCTGTTGGCGCTCATCGAGACCTGGACGGGAACGCTGCGCGACGAGATCGCCGCCGAGCACCTCGCCAGGATCGACGAGGCCGGACGAGGGAACCTCCGATTCGTCTGGCTCGGGAAGACCGACCCCGGCGAGCCCTGCTACTGGCGAATCCAGGGCCCGCGGACGGTGATCGAGTTCGACCACTACAACCGCGACCCGAACCACATCCACGCCCTCTGGCGCGACCTCGAAGACGACTTCGGCGCAAGCCTGCTGGCCCGCCACCGCGCGAAGCACCACCGCGAGCCCCCCGCCACCGAGCCCGCCAAGTCCAAGCCAACACGGGGCAAGCTCTACTAACTCGACCACCCCCGGGTCGCCACCGCGTCACGCCTGCCCCTTCGGTCCCTCCTGCGCAGTCCTCCACCGGGGTCACGCGGCTCGTCCACTCCGGTCGGCCATCGGTTCGCTCATGGAGCGGGAGGGCCGATCCACGTGCGGACCGTCGGGCGAGAGTCGTGCCGTCCTGTGCCTGCCGTCCCGCTGAGTGCAGAGTACCGGGTCGCGATGTCGGCGAACCGTGCGATCACTCGCTGACCGCGGTGGCCACGCAGTCGAGCGTTCCGCATTCTCCGGCGATGCGCGATGCCCCATTCCGCCGGGGCAAGGCGCTACACTAAAAACCCTAGCTTCCATGAAGCGTCTCCCTCACCTCGAGCGTCTAACTGGGTGGTCACCGACGACGAGGGAGTCCCCGATGATCGCATTCACCGAGACGCTCGACCTCCCACCCTGCGAGGCCGGGCTCGCACCCGACGAGGTCCTCCGCCGCCTTCGACGGCTCGCGAGGGTCAGCCACCGCTGCGACGCGACGCTCGCGTACTACCTGCGCGACGTGGAGGTCCGAAAGCTCCACGATCTCTACGGGCATCCCGACACGCGTCGCTTCGCCGAGGCGATGCTCGACCTCGGCCGCGACAAGACCTACCGTCTCCTCCGCGCCGCGCGCGCCTGCGAGCGATCCCCGATCGTTCGCGAGGCCTTCGAGCGAGGCGAGATCTCGTACGGCAAGGTCGACGAGATCGCCCGGCTCTCGCGCGGAGACGACATCGAGCGCTGGCTCGATCTCGCCCGCGAGAAGCCGCGGGACGTCCTCCGCGAGGGGATCGACCGCGACGAGCGGTTCCTGCCGCCCGACGGGCCGAGCCGGATCATTCGCTTCGAGGTCGAGGCCGACCAGTGGAACCGGATCCAGGCTGCCATCGAGAAGGTCCGCCGGGTCGGCGGCGCCGAGGTCGGCCTTGCCGAGGCGTTCGACGTGATCGCCCACAACTACCTCGAGACCCCCCTCGACGAGTCCGAGGTCATCGATCCGCCCGCCGATGCCTCGGCCGCGAGGGACGCGTCCGAATCGGAGTTGCGCGGCGCACCCGCCCCTGAGGCCGAGCT
>JAJDCQ010000119.1 GCA_029260755.1 Planctomycetota bacterium
ACCAATCCGTGCAATCCGCGAAATCCGCGGTTCGGTCTCTGTCGGCGTTGAATCAGTGGGAACCGCGGATTACGCGGATTACGCGGAGTGCGAGTTGCCAGCGTCCGGTTCGTTTGCCGTTGCGCGGGCTGTTCCAGGAACAGGTGGCGCCGACGCGACAGTGACGTCGCACCGACCGGAACCAATCCAGCCAATCCAACAATCCGCGGTTTCGTTCTCTCGCCGCGAAACGAGTGGAACCGCGGATTTCGCGGATTCCGCGGACTTCTCCGTTCCATGGAACAGGAGCGTGCGGCCGTCGCGATGAACGATCCACAGATTTCACAGATTACACAGATTGCCGCGGGCGGGTCCGAGTCGTTGCCGATGCCGAAACGGGCCTGCGCCCTTCGGCGAGAGATGACCGCCTTCGGCAGCGCCTTATCTGTGTTGTGTAATCTGTGTATGTGTAATCTGTGGATCGTCAGCCGTTCGGAGCAGGGACTCTCGTGTTCCCAGGAACAGGAGTCTCAGGCCGAGCATCGCGACGCGTCGGCAGCGGCTTGACGACGCCCGAACCGATCCGTGCCATCCGCGAAATCCGCGGTTCGGTCCCTGCGGGCGGTGAACGAACGGAACCGCGGATTGTCGGATGGACTGGGATGGCGAGCTGCCCACTCGGAGACCATTGCCGATGCCTGCGCTCCCTTCCAGAGTCGCTCGGCCGCGCAGCCTAAGTCGCGGCAATGCAACGACTCATGGCGTCACGGCGGAGCGCCCCCGACGGAATCGTTGAGATTGAGACCCAGGTTCAATAAGATCGACGCCCTCGATACACCGCAGCATTCGTAGGCATCCCGCGGCCATTGCGCATCGCGCCGCCTCGCACCTCGCTGGAGCCGTCTCGTGACCCTCGCCGATCTTCCCCACCGCCGCCGCGCGCGCGTGCAGTCCGTCGCCGCCGCGGGCGAGCTGACCGTTCAGTTGATGGAGCTCGGCCTGGTGCCGGGCGCCGTCGTCGAGGTGCTCCGGCGCGCGCCGCTCGGCGACCCACTCGACGTCGACGTCGCCGGCGCCCGCCTCGCGATCCGGCGCGCCGTCGCCCAGACGGTCGCCGTGACCGACGGCGACGAGGTGACCTCGTGACGCCGCCCGCGACCGCGCTGCCTGACGCTCCGGAGGCCGCCACGTCCGCAGCCACCACGACGACCGCGCCCGCGACCGAGACCGCCGAGCGGATCGTCGCCCTCATCGGCAACCCGAACGTCGGCAAGTCGACCCTCTTCAACGCGCTCACCGGGCTCCGCCAGAAGACGGCGAACTACAGCGGCGTGACCGTCGACGCGCACGAAGGCTGGATCAGCACGGCGGCCGGCCGCACCCGGTTGATCGACCTGCCGGGCACCTACAGCCTCACCCCGACGAGCATCGACGGCGCGGTCGCCGCCGACCTCCTCACCGGCGTCTACGGGTCGCCGCCCGACGTGATCGTCGTCGTCCTCGACGCGACGCGCCTGCGCCGGAACCTCCTCCTGCTGACGGAGGTGGTCGACCTCGGCCGCCCGGTGATCGCCGTCCTCAACATGGTCGACGAGGCGCGCCGGGCCGGGATCCCGATCCCGACCGAGCGGCTCCGCGAGCTCACCGGGCTGCCGGTCGTCGAGACGGTCGCCACCCGCGGCGAGGGCATCGACGAGCTCCAGGGCGCGATCGCGACGGCGAAGGGCGAGCCGCGCCGCATCTGGAGCTTCGGCGACGAGGCCCTCGAGAGCCGCGTCGCGAGCGCCGAGGGCGCCACCACCTGGGAGCGTCTGCGCCGGGTCGCCGCCGACGAGCCGACCCTCCGCGAGCGCGAGCTCATCGGCCGCTACGCGAGCCTGTCGGACCTCGTCGACTCGACCGAGGTGCACGACGCCGGGACTCACTCGAGCCGGAGCGACCGGGTCGACCGGTGGCTGCTGCACCCGCTCGCGGGGCCGGTCTTCTTCCTCGCGATCATGGCGGTCGTGTTCCAGTCGATCTTCGCGTGGGCGGGTCCGGTGATGGACCTCATCGACGCGGGCTTCTCCTGGCTCGGCGCGACGGCGGGCGAGACGTTGCCCCCCGTGATCGGCGACCTCGGCACGAGCCTCGTCACCGACGGGATCATCGCCGGCGTCGGCAGCGTCGTGATCTTCCTGCCGCAGATCCTCATCCTCTTCTTCTTCCTCGGGCTGCTCGAGGACACCGGCTACATGGCCCGCGCGGCGTTCCTCGCCGACCGGCCGCTCCGCTTCTTCGGCCTGTCGGGCCGCTCGTTCATCCCGCTCCTCTCCTCGTTCGCGTGCGCGATCCCCGGGGTCATGGCCGCCCGGACGATCCCGAGCCGGTTCGAGCGGATGCTCGCGATCTTCGTCGCGCCGCTCATGACGTGCAGCGCGCGCCTGCCGGTCTACATGATCCTCATCACCGCCTTCGTGGCGGAGCAGACGATCGGCGGGATCTTCGGGCTGCGCGGGCTGATCATGTTCGGCCTCTACCTGTCCGGCATGGCCGCCGCCGCCCTCGTCGCCGGCCTCGCCTCGAAGGCGGCCGGCGCCAAGCGCGGGCGCGAGCTCCCGCTCGTCGTCGAGCTCCCGCCCTACCGGATGCCGTCGTTCCGGAACGTCGTCGTCAAGCTCCGCGTCCGAGGCGGCGACTTCCTCAAGCGCGCCGGCACGGTCGTCTTCGTCGTCAGCGTGGTGCTCTGGGCGCTCATGACGTTCCCGCAGACCGCGCCGAACCCCGAGCTCTCGGCCGAGGCGAACGCGGGCATCGCGCTCGAGAACAGCATCGCCGGCCGGATGGGCAAGGCGATCGAGCCGGTGATCGCGCCGCTCGGCTACGACTGGAAGATCGGGATCGGCGTCATCGCGAGCTTCGGCGCCCGCGAGGTGTTCGTCTCGGCGATGGGCATCACCTACAGCCTCGGCGACGAGGTCGACGCGGAGAGCCAGAGCCTCATGGACGCGTTCCACGCGTCGACCTGGCCCGACGGGACGCCCGTCTTCACCCTCGCGACGGTCTTCTCGCTGCTCGTCTTCTACGTCTTCGCGCTCCAGTGCGGAGCGACGGTCGCGACGGTGAAGGGCGAGACGGGGTCGTGGAAGTTCGCGATCGGCCAGCTCGTGGCCTTCGGCGCGATGGCCTACCTGGCGGCGCTGGTGACCTACCAATCGCTGACGGCGATGGGTTACTAGCGGCGCCCGCCTCGCTTCGCCTTCGGCGAAAGGATGTCACCACGGAGACACCGAGGACACGGAGGACTCACTGAGAAGCGCGGGCGGCGCCTACGGGGTCGCTGTTGTCGCTTCGCGACGAGGATGGAACCACGGAGGCACGGAGAGCACGGAGGGGCCGCTGCCCGGCGATGACCCCCTTCGCCAGCGCGCCGTGCGGTCCCGCCTCACGGAGTGGAGTCGGCCGTGCTCGGCAGAGACTCGGCGTGCTCCGTGACCCCTCCGTGGTCTCCGTGTCTCCGTGGTGACATCCTGCTCGCCGAAGGCGAGCTCGCCGCCACGCACTCACACTCTCAGGCGGAGAGCGTCGCGGGGCCGTCGCCGCCGGCCTTCTCGTAGGTGCCGTCGCCGGACTTCACGTACTTCGTCAGGCCGGTGCCCTTGAGCTTGCGGTCGCTCTTGACCTTGCTCTCGATCTCGCTCCAGCGGGTGCCGATGTTCACGGGCACGATGACCCGCTTCACCGGCGCGCCGGTGTCGGGGTGCTTCTCGAGGGCGGCATCCGCCATCCGCTGGACGACCTCGAAGCGCTCGGGCGTCTCTCCCTCGGGAACGATCGTCTCGTAGATGTAGGTCGGCATGTCTCTTCGCTCACGGCTGCGCGGGGACGGCCCCGCTCCCTCGAAGATAGCACGTCGGCCCGGCCCGGCAAGGGCGACGGCCGCGCCGCCAACTGGTAGTCTCGGTCTCCCATGCGCCTCGCGACGCTCTGCCTGCCGCTCGTCCTGGGAGTCGCCGCCGCCCTCGCCGGCTGCGCCGCCTACGGCGACGAGATCGAGCCCGAGCCGGCGACGCCCACCCCGGCGCGCCCGGCGCCGCGGCCGGTCGCCGTCACCGTCCGCCGGCCCGACGGCGGCTCGACGCCGCTCCGGGAGTGGCGCGGCAGCAGCCACATCCACACCGGCCACAGCCACGACAGCTGGGGCACGCTCGGCGAGATCACCCTGGCCGGCCTCCGGACCGGTCGGGACTTCGTGATCCTCACCGAGCACAACAACGGCGCGACCCAGGACTGGGCCGGCCAGCACGGTCCGCTCCTCGTCGTCGCGGGCACCGAGATCTCGACCGACTTCGGTCACATGATCGTCCTCGGCACGAACGAGCGGCACCACGTCCACGGGCTGACGCCGCAGGAGTACATCGAGGCGGCCCACGCGGTCGGCGGGGTCGCCTACCTCGCGCACCCCAACCCCTGGGGGCGGCGCGGCTGGGAGGACTGGAGCCTGATCGAGGGCGTCGACGGCCTCGAGGTCGTCAACATGTACACCGACCTCCTCGACCAGGGCGCCGCGATCCTCACCCGCGGGTTCGTCCAGCAGTTCATCGGCGGGCGCCCCGGGTCGCGCGCGATGGCGATCGACCCCGGCGGGATGCTCGAGACCTACGACCGGATGACGCGGTCGGGCCGCCGCTTGACGCTGCTCTCGGGCAGCAACGCGCACGGACCGATCCACGTGGCCGGCGGCGAGATCGCGTCCTACGAGGCGATGTTCCACATCGCGGGGCTGCGCCTGTTCGCTCCGCGTCTCGCGGAGCGCGACCTCATCGCCGCGATCCGCGACGGCCGCGCCTACGTCGGCTACGACGGCGAGGCGCCGGCCGACGGCTTCCGCCTCCTCGCCACCTCGGGCGACGTCGTCGAGACGATGGGCGGCTGGCTCCCGCTCCACGAGGAAGGTGTGATGATCCGGGCGACCTCGCCGGCGGCGTCGCGCTGCACGATCGTCCTCTTCCGTAACGGCGAGGAGATCGCGCGGATCGACGACGCGCGCCGCCTGGAGCGGACCGTGACCGAGCCGGGCGTCTACCGCGTCGAGTGCCGGCTCGACGGCGACCCGTGGGTGCTCGCGAACCCGGTCTACGTCGGCACCCCGCCCGACCGCCGCCTCGATCGGTGGAAGTCGGCCCGCGAGGGGCGCTGAGCCCCGCCCTCGCTCGCTGGCTAGGGCCGCTGGCGCAGCCCGTTCGGCGGGTAGACCGGCTCGACCGCGGGCGCCGCGAGGAAGTCGGCGATCGGGCCGGCGATCGCGTTCGCGCCGAGCACCGCGCGGAGCGCCCGGATGATCGGCGTCCAGACGCCCTCGCCGATCGCCACGTCGAGCGGATCGATGATGTTGAGGTAGGACGGGCTGAGCGGCTCATCGACGGCGAGCCCCTCGTCGCGCCACCAGTAGTGGAGCGAGCGAACCGTCCAGAGGTAGCCGAACTCGTAGGCGGTCGGGTTCTCGCCCCAGCCGGCGATCCGGTCGGCCGGCACGCGGTAGCCCGCCTCGCGGCGCGCGACCACCGCCGCCGCCGCGTCGAGCGCGGATCGCGCCGCGTCGAGGCGCGCCCTCCGCGCGATCGGGTCGCCGCCGCGCAGCTCGACCCAGTCGTGGAGGCCGTGGACCTGCCGCGCCCGGAGCGCCGTCATCCGGGCCGCGTCGGCGAGGTCGTCGAAGAGCGGACGGCCCCGCGCCGGGATGCGACCGCGGAGCGCCTCGAACGCATCGGCCCGGGCGGTGAACGCGGTCTCCATCGCCGCGAGGAGCGGCTTCACCTCGGTGTCGTAGCGGGCGGGAGCGAGGAGGCCGAGGCGCTGCTCGAAGAAGGTGAGCTTCTTCGGCTGGGTGAGGAGCGTCCCGAACGGGAGCGGCAGGTAGGTCGAGGCGAGGGCGAGCTCGTCCCAGGTCTCCCAACCCTGGAGATACGCCTGGCCGTTGCGGCGGGCGATCCGCCGCGGCGGCCGGCCGGCGACCTCGCCCTCGATGAGGAGCGCCTGCTGGTCGGCGATCGTCGCGGCGATCACGTCGGCGACGTCGTCGGCCGCCGCTCCGAACGGCGCGACCACAGGGGCGAGCGCCGCCCGGCGCGCGGCCGCGTCGTCGGGCTCGGCCGGCTGCGGGTCCCAGGCGGCCCGCGCCGTCACGACGTCGTTCAGCCAGTAGCCCCACTCCCACCCGCTGCTGAAGTTGCTCTGGCCCTGGATCCGGCTGCCGGCGTGCGCGCCGACGCCGAGCCGGCCCGCCCGCTCGTCGGCGGCGATGAGGCGCAGGTCGTGGAGGCGGCGGTCGGCGTAGATGGGCAGAAACAGCGGCACGTCGACGTCGAAGCTCACCCAGTAGGCGGTCTCGGGGTGCCAGATGACGTCGCGCCGGCCGGCCTCGAGCGCGATGAAGTCGCGCATGAAGGCGAAGTCGTCGTGGCCATACGTCGGCGCCGGGTCGTCGAGGGCGTAGTGCTGCACGGTGTGGGGCCGGATCGCGGCGCGCGGATCGGCGTAGTGGCCGAGGAAGTTGAAGTTGATCGGCTCGCTCGGGTTCCGGGGGTCGGGGAAGTGCTCGGCCTTCAGCCCCGCCGAGGTGTGGGCCTTCACGTGGAGCTGCGCGCCGTGCCCATCGGCGAGATGGGCGGTCGCGGCGTCGATCCAGGCGAGGACGCGGCGGTCGTCGGCGTGGCTGAACTCGGTCGTCCCGATGATCGTCGCGAGGAGATCGAACCCGGCCGCCATCACCCAGTCGATCCGCGCCTCGATCTGCGCGACCTCGTCGGCGAGGGTGCCCTGCTGGCGGATCATGTGGAAGTTGTGCTGCTGGACCTGGGCGAGCGGCACCTCGAGCCCCATCCCGAGGCCGAACCGGTGCCCGATCGCGACGAGCTCGGCGAGACGGGCCTGGCGCGCGGGCGACTCCGAGAAGGCCGCCCAGGAGTCGCCATGGAGCAGCACCCACTGGAGGTGGTTCTGGCGGTTCGCGACGAGCCACTCGCAGAAGAGCTCCCACTCGGGGAGCTGAGACCGCCAGCCGGCCTCGTCGGCGGGCGTCGCGCCCCAGCCCTGGCTGAGGTTGGTGAGCTCGAGCGGGTGGGTCGTGTGGAGATGCCAGCCGCGGAAGGGCCAGTGCGGCGCCTCGGCGCGATCGACGGGAGCGGACAGGGCGAGCCCGTCGGGGATCGTCGGCGCGAGCGGGTGGAGGAACGCGAAGCCGAGCGCCTCGAGCGCCGCGTAGGCGCCGAACGCGAGGCCGGCGTTGACGCCGAGGCCGTGGCGGTCGGGGATCGGCGGGTTGCCGCGCGCGGCGACCACGGTGACGCCGTCGGCGCGCACCGTCGACCGGACGACGAACCCCTCCGAGCCGAGCGGCGCGAGGTCGGCGTCGGGAGCGAGATCGATCGCGGGCGCCGTGGAACCGAGCGAGACGACGAGCGAGCCCGGCGCGAGGCCGACGGCGCGGTCGGTCGGAGGGCGCTCCTCGAGAGGACGCCGAGCGCCCCGCCCGAGGA
Organism: Planctomycetota bacterium; assembly: GCA_029260755.1. Lineage (GTDB taxonomy): Bacteria > Planctomycetota > J058 > J058 > JAJDCQ01 > JAJDCQ01. The sequence goes on from JAJDCQ010000119.1 coordinate 7,497, forward strand.
GGAGGCGGACCCGGTCGGCCACGGCCGGGGCGAGGTCGGGACCGATCTGCAGGACGACGGCGGGAAGCGCCCCCGCGCCGCCCCCGCCCGCCCCGCCCGCCGATGCGGGAGGCCGGGCCTGGCCCGAACCGCCGCCGCCACCGCCGCCACAGGCGAGGGAGGTGATCGCGAGTAGCGCGAGAGTGACGAGGCCGAACGAGGAGCGCGGGCGCATGGAGCCTCCGGGAAGGGCGCGGGCGAACGCGTCTCCCCCCGATGTGCGCCGGGCACGATCCGTCTCGAGTTAACTCCGGGCCCCTCGTAACACGTTGACCTGGTTGAAAGTGCGAAGGGGTCAGGTCTCGGATGTTCGTATCAAGTGCGAAGGGGTCAGGTCTCGGATGTTCGTATTAGCGGCCCTATTGCGAACATCCGAGACCTGACCCCTTCGGTCCGCAGTCCGCGTCATCCGCGTCATCCGCGGTTCCACTCGTTTCACCCCCCAGGAAAACGAAACCGCGGATTGCGCGGATTGCGCGGACGGTTCCGGTCGGCGCCGAGTCGATGCCCACCGAAGGCTTCGCCGCTCTGGAACGATCGGCTCGCGACCTACTCGGCGAGCACCAGGTCCGCGACGACCGGGAGGTGATCGCTCCGCCCCGCCTCGATCACCCGCGCCGCGATCGGTCGGAGCCGTTCGTCGTAGACGACGTGGTCGAGCGTCGAGGTGATCTCGCCGACGCTCGTCTGCCAGCGCCAGGTGCGGGTGTCGATCAGCTCGTCGTGGACGCTTCGCATCCCGCGAGCGCGGAGGCGCCCGATCGCGCGGCCGTCCTCGTTCTCGTTGAAGTCGCCGAGGACGATCGTCGGCAGATCGGGGTCGAGGCGCCGCTCGTAGGCGGCGATCTCGTCCGCGCGGACGCTCGGCGTCGAGAGGTATCCCGAGACGACGCTGCCCCCATCGGAGATCGGCGGTCTCAGGTGAACCGCGAGGAGCTGGACCCGACCGAGCGGCGTCTCGAGGATGAGCCGCCAGGCGGGAAACCATCCGCCCTCGGGTGGGTCGATGATCTCCTCCTCGACGATCGGGTAGCGCGAGAGGAGCGCGAGCCCGCCGGCGCCGCCGGCGTGGACGAACGAGATCTCGGAGAGCTCGTCACCGAATGACCGGCGCAGCGCCGTCTCCCAGCCGCGGGTCGTCTCCTGGAGGACGATCACGTCGGCCGCGCCGCGCCGGATCGCCTCGATCGTCGCCGCGTCGCCTTCGAGGCCGTAGTTGACGTTGAAGGTCATCACGCGGATCGCCGGGCGCGCGGGGTCGGGCGGCAGGGAGCTCGGAGCCGGCGTCGCCCCGCAGCCGGCAAGGCACGGCGCGAGCGCGATCAGGGTGGCGAACGTGAGGCGGCGCATGCAGGTCTCCCGACGGGATACGTCCCTCGGGAGATGAGACGCCAGAGGTCATCGCGAGGTCACGACTCGACCCGGGCCCGTTGCCGGAGGAGGAGAAGGAGGCCGGGGATGTCGGTCGGGTCGACGCGGCGAGGAGGAGAGGTCGGCTACGCGGCCGCCTTCTTCGCCTCGGGCTCGGTCTCGGCAGGCTTGACGACACAGAGGGCGCGGACGAAGCGGTCGATCTGGCGCACGGTGGCGAGGCTCGCCTGGAAGCGACTCTTGCACATCCCGCGAAGCTGGACGACGTCGGCGTGGCGGCGCCGGACGAGATCGAGCTGCGCGTCGAAGGCTCGACTGGCTCGCTCGCCCGTCAGCGCGAGCACGACGTCGCCGGCCCGGACCTCGCCCGTGCCGAGCCGTCCCCCGCGAACCGGGAGGACGCTGGCCGGAAGCCGCTTCGGCCCCTGGGTGAAGACCATCCGGACGACGACGCGGGCGAACGCGTCGTGGAGGCCCTCGTCCCCGACGACGAGGATCCGACCGCCGCGCTCCAGCGCCGCGAGGAGCGTCCCGGCGATCTCGAGCGCGCGCGGCGCCTCGCGTCCCTCGGAGCTCGACGTCGGCCGATCGCACGGCGGGGCCACCGACGTGGCCGTCTCGAGCTGCCGCGTCGCGAGGCGCTGGGGCGTTGGCCGCTGGGGAACCGCTTCGAGACGGGACGGGGGTCGATCGATACTCGGGTGCGTCATGATGGCCTCCTCTTCTCCTGGGTCATTCTGCCACCAGTGCAAGCGACGTACCCAATCGAGCAACCCTTGATTTACAAGGCCTCTAGCCGTTCGACTCATCGGGCCGGGCTGAGACCGAGACGCATCCGAGCCCATCAGAGAACGCTGTTCACACGCGTCGTGATCCACGACGCGACGTGTCATCTTACCCTTGCACGTCATGACGCATCGCGCTATAATCTCTCCGAAGGACGGGATCGCGGGCCCCGCGCCCGCCACAGAGAGGTAGAGACTGACATGAGCACCAAGAAGAAGACCACCCCGAAGAGGAAGACCCCCGCCCGGACGAAGGGGTCGCGCTCCAAGACGAAGCGGCTCGACCGGATCCTCGGCGATCGGGTTCAGGCGGTGGCCGAGAGCGGCCGCGCCCGGATCCGCCGGCTCGAGGGCGAGGCCGAGAAGCTGATCGAGCGGGTGCGGAGCATCGGCTCGGCGTCCGGCTCCAAGAAGAAGGCGCCGAACAAGGGCAGGGGCAAGAAGCTGAAGCGGCTCGACCCCGTGGCGCGGATCGGCAAGCTCCTCGGAGACGGCATCGCCGACGGGCGCCGCCGTCTCCTCGGTGGACTCGGGCTGGCGACCGCGGGCGAGCTCTCGGCGCTCCGGCGCCGACTCGATGCCCTCTCGGCGCGCGTCGGCAAGACGGCCAAGCCGGCGCGGACCCGGAAGGCCCCGACGAAGGACCGCTCCGCCGCCTGAGCATCGACATACCCCTGAAGCTGCGCCCGAGGGTCATTCGACGTCCGGCTCCCTCCGCTGGACCTCGGAGGACCCTCGGTCCCTTTTTGCCCTGAAGATCTTGCGCCAAGTCTGAAGGAATCCGTCTCGTCATGCGTCGCGCCGGCGGCGGCCCAAAGCCTCAAGTGGTTTATCTTGAGTAGATTGAGGGCCAACGACGATCGTCGGACCACCCGTTGCTCTTCCTGGCGGCAAGGACAGGAGAAGCGGCATGACCACCCGACGGATTGAAAGCGACGACGAGCTCCCCACGATCCCCGATGGCGACTCCTCCGCGATGCTCGGGATGATGGAGCCCGAGGATGCGCTCCTCGACTCCTGGGTTCCGATCAAGAAGTTCGATCGCGTGGGCGCCAGGCGCTACGAGACGATCGAAGCGTTCGCGATCGCCCCCCGAGCCGAGACACCCGCCCCCGACCTCGTCCCGCAGTTCGACGACGAGTTCATCCCCCGAGATGACCTGGCCGCGGCGCCGGACGTCGCGTCCCCGCGGTCGCCCGCCCCGGTCGACGCCTGGTTCGAGCGACACCTCGACGCGCTCGACCTCGACGAGCCGACCGATCGCGATCACCTCCGCGCCCTGGCCCAGCCCCTCCAGCTCCTCGCGAGCGAGATGGCCCGCGCCGCCGCGACGGGAAGCGTGACCTGGGTCGCGGGGGAAGCCGGCCTGACCTCGTTCGCCCGCGTCGCCAGGCGCGTCCTCGGCCGAGGAGCCCAGCCGCTGCCCGTGAAGGTCCTCACGACCGATGAGGACGGGACGCTGCCGGCGGACGCGCTCCCCGGCGACGTCCTGATCGCCTTCGGCGTCCGCGTCGGCATCGACCTCGGACGCCTCCTCGAGGACGCCCACGACCTCGGCGTCCTGACCGCGCTCGCCCGACCGGCCCGCGCGCCGGCGGCCGTGACGATCGTCGATCTCCCCCTCGACGTCACCCACGCCCGCGAGATCGTCCGCCTCGACCTCGCCGCCTGCCAGCTCCTCGCCGACCTGGCGACGGCCGAGCTCGAGCAGCGCGAGCGCGCTCGGCGCCGGGCGAGCGCCTGATCGGCGGCGCCCCGAAACACACCCCTTCCTTCCTCTGTCGACGATCTCGAGCCGAAGCCTCCGGGCCTCGGCTCGAGGTCTTTCTCCCGAGATCGGTCGGCCCCACCCCCGAGGCTTGCCTCTCCGCCCCAAATCGACGGAGATGGCCGGCGTCTCGAGGGGGTGATGCGCGATGACGACGACGGGGAGCTTCGCCGCCGGAACCGCGATCGGCGGCTACACGATCGAGCGGCTGCTCGGCGTCGGCGGAATGGGGGAGGTCTACCTGGCGCGGCAGCGCCTGAGCGAGCGCCCGATCGCCCTCAAGGTGCTGCGTCCCGAGCTGTCCGACAACGCCGTCTTCCGGAGCCGCTTCCTCCTCGAGGCGCGCACCGCCGCCAGCATCCGGCATCCCAACGTGGTCGCCACGTTCGACGCCGGCGACGACGACGGGCGCCTCTTCATCGCGAGCGAGCTCATCACCGGCGGCGACTTCTCCGATCGCCTCGAGCGAGGGCCGCTGCCAGTCGATGAGGCGATCGTCGTCGGCCTCGCCGTCGCCCGCGCCCTCGTCGCCGCGTGGGCGGAGGGCGTCGTCCACCTCGACATCAAGCCGGCCAACGTCCTGATCGACGACGACGGAATCCCGAAGGTGACCGACTTCGGGATCGCGCGCCGCGTCCGCGACGAGGACGAGGAGGACGGCAGCGGGCGGGCGACGAGCAGCACGATCGAGGGGACGCCGCCCTACATGCCGATCGAGCAGTGGCAGGGGTTGCCCGTCGACGGGCGGACCGACCTCTACGCGCTCGGCATCTCGATCTTCGTCCTCCTCGAGAAGCGCTACCCGTTCACGCCCGAGGATGCGGCCACGCCGCGGGAGTGGCTGGAGGCGCATCTGCTCGAGTCGCCGCTTCCGCTCTCGGCCGGCGACCCGCCCGAGACGCTCGTCGACCTCGTCGGCGAGCTCACCGGACGCGCCCCCGAGGATCGCCCCGACTCCGCCGCGGTCGTGGCGCGCAAGCTCGAAGCGATCCAGACGATCCGGGGAGGCGCCCCGACCGCTCCTGCCGTCCCGGCGAAGCCCGCGCCGATTGCCCCGGCGGGACCCCGCCTCGTCGGACGCGACGCCGAGCTCGGCCACGTCACGCAGATCATCCGCCGCGCCCACGACGGCCACGGCGACGTGATCGTCTTCTCGGGCCCGCGCGGCGTCGGCCGATCGCGGCTGCTCCTCGAGGCGTCCGGGATCGCGGCCCGGTCGGGGGCGCGCGTCCTGCACGGCGCGGCGCGCGCGGACGCGCCCCTCGCGGCCGTCCGCGCCATCCTCGCCGACTTCTTCGGGATCGCGAACGACGCCCCGGTCGAGGAGCGCCGGGAGACGCTCCGCTCCGAGCTCGCCCGCCTCTCCGGAAGCGGCGGAATCGCACACCTCCTCCGCGCGCTCGAGCCGTTCCTCCTCGAGACGGGCGGCGACCTCGCCTCGGTGCCCGAGCTTCCGACCGCGCTCCTCGCCTGGCTGATCCGCCAGGCCGCGACCCCCGCGCACCCGATCGCGATCACCGTCGACGATCTCCACGACGCCGACCACGCCACGATCTCGTTCCTCGTCTCGCTCGCCGAGGCGACCGAGCGGGCCCCGATCGTCCTGATCGTCTCCGCCGCGAACGGGCCGGTCGGCGACGCCGTCGTTCGCGAGCTCGCCAGCCGGGCCGCGATCGAGCGGCACGCCGTCTCACCGCTCGGGATCGACGCCATGTCGACGATCGCCGACTGGGCCTTCGAGGCCGCCGGCGAGGCGACGATCCGCGCCGCCGCCGCCGCGGCGCGCGGCCTGCCCCGGGCGGTCACCGAGGCGAAGGACCACGACGACCTCGACCAGATCGAGGCGCTGATCGGCGCGGCCGCGACCGCCTTCGAGGCCGCGTCGACCCCGCCCCCCGCCTCGGTCGAACCGGCCGAGACCGAGTCGGCCCGGGTCGAGCGTCTCCTCGGCCAGGCGCTCGACCTGCGCGCGTTCCACGACTACCCCGGCGCGATCGCGGCGCTCGATCGCCTCCTCCCGGCGCTCGAGCGCGGCCTGCCGCCCCCCCTCGAGGTTCGCCTCCGCCGCGAGCTCGCGCGCACCCTGCGCCTCGCCGGCGAGCGCCTCGAGCAGGCCGTCACCCACGCGCGGCTGGCCGCCGAGCGCGCCCGGGCCGACGGGGCCGCGCTCGCCGCGGCGGAGGCGTCGATCGAGGCGGCCCTCGCCCTCTACCTCCTCCGCAAGAACGACGAGTCGCTCTCGATCCTCGACGCGGCGGCGCGCGACCTCCAGTCGACCGAGCCGGGCGGCGTCGTGGAGGAGCGCCTCCACCAGCGACTCCGCGGCGAGATCTCGCTCGCGTGCGGCGCGGCCCTCTCGCGCTCGACCGAGGGGACGAACGCGGAGGACGCCGACGACGCCTTCGCCGAGGCGATGAACATCGCCGCCGCCCTCGGCGACCAGGACCTCTTCGGCCGCGCCGCCCACGCCCGCGGCGAGGCCGACCTGCGGCGCGGCGACCTGGCGTCGGCCAGCCGGCTCCTCACGCTCTCGGCGAGCTACAAGGAGCGCCTCGGCGACTTCGCCGGGCTCGCGATCGCCTACGGGGGCCTCGGACGTCTGGCGATCCAGCAGAAGAACCGCGCGGCGGCGATCGAGTGGTTCGACCGGGACCTCGCGATCGCGCGCCGGATCGCCGATCTGCGCGGCGTCGGCGTGGCGGCGAACTCGCTCGGCGAGCTCTACGAGGAGGTCTTCCTCGAGTCGGGCGATCCGCGCGCGAAGACCCGGGCCGAGACGGCCTTCGACATAGCGCGCATCGCGGCCGAGCGGTCGGGCAACCCGATGGACCGCGCGATCTCGGCCTACTACCGCGGACGGTTCCTCATCCGATGCGAGCGGGAGCCCTCGCTGGGGAACGAGCTCATCGGAGAGGCGATCGCCGAGCTCAGCCGGCTCGGCAACGCCGGCCTGGTCGGCCAGATCCGCGAGCGCGTCGCCGAGCTCTCCGACCTGCCGCCGCTCCCGCCCTGGGCGGAGCCGCAGGACACCGTCACGATCGGTGAGACGCGCGACCCCGTCCTCGACGCGATCATCGACCGACGGCGCCTCCACGCGGCCGAGCTCGAACGTCTCCTGGCCGAGGGTCGCCCCCGGCTCGTCTTCCCCAACGACAGCCGCGCGGAGCCGCTGCCGCTCGATCAGGCGGAGATCATCCTAGGCTCCGAGCCGGGGCCCGGCGTCGTCACGGTCGCCGGACGCTCGGTGTCGGCCCGCCAGGCCCGCGTCTTCTGGTCGCGGAACGACTTCATCATCGAGGACCTCGGGAGCAAGAACGGCACCCGCCTCGGCGCGCTCCACCTCGGCCGCGGCGAGCGCGCCCGGCTCCTCCCCCACACCGCCCTCTGGCTCGGCGGGCTGGCGTGCCTCTTCGTCGCGCGCGAGGTCCACGGCAGCGACGCCGACGATCGAAGCGACGATCGACCGAGCGACGCCGACCCGCGTCTCGTCCTCGAGTACCTCGTCCGGCGCGAGTGGATCGGCCGCGGCGGCGCCGACGAGATCCTCACGCGCGGCGACGCCCTCGACGCGGTCGCCGAGGACCTCGTCCGCCGCCGCGCGGTCACCCCCGATCAGTGGGCCGAGGCTCACCGGGCCGCCTGCTTCGCCACGTTCCTCGACTGACCCCGGACGGACGACGGACGCGATGAACGTCGACCGCCTCCCCTACCCGATCGCGGTCACCTGGACCGGTCTCCGGACGGCCGAGGAGGAGGGACACGGCGAGCGCGACGTGTTCGACGCCCTCGTCCTGCTCCACGACGCGATCCTGCGGCTCGTCGCCCTCGTCGCCGTCTCCGACTACGTTCGTCGCGCCCGCGACGCGGCCCGCCCCGAGGCGGATGAGCTCCTCCGATCGCGGTTCCTGAGCAAGCCGGTCAGCCTCGGCACGTGGAACGCCCTCGCCGCGGAGCTCCTGCGACTCCACGTCGCCGCGCCGGCGGCGTTCGCCGTCCCCGAGCTCGTCGGGCTGTGGTTCGATGGCGGGCGCCGGCCGCGGCCGTCGGCGCATGCCCGGGCGATCGAGGACTTCGTCGCCGACCGCAACGACTGGGCGCACGTCCGGCTCACCGACGACCGGCGACGCGCGGTGCTCGAGCGAAAGCGACCGGCCTTCGAGCGGATCGTCGACGAGCTCGCCTTCCTCGAACGCTACGAGCTGCTCCTCCCCCTGCGCGTCGACCGCTCGAGCGAGCCTCCGCGCGTCGTGGAGGCGGTGAGGTGCCGCGGCACCGAGCTCGCCCCGAGCGAGCTCGACCTGACCCTCTCGGGCGACACGGCCGCCGTCGAGGTCGGCGACGAGCTCCTCCTCGTCCCCGACGCGCCGGGCGCGAAGGCCCTGCGGCTCTTCCCGCTGCTCCTCTCCGACGTCGGCCGGGCGGACGGCGCCGACGACCTCCTCCTCTACGACGGGCATCTCCGGTCGCGCGGCGACGGCGGCCGCAGCATCGACCGGCTCGAGTACGTCGGCGCCGCCTCGCGAAAGAAGGTGCGTCTCGGCCGGCGGTCGCCGGCCGCCGAGCTCGTCGCCGGCTTCGAGTCGAGGCTCGGCCCCTGGCTCGAGCGAACGGGGGACGACGAGGTGCTCGAGCCGATCGAGGACGCGCCGGGGTTCGCCGCCATGCCCGCCCTCGTCGCGGAGGCGGCCGCCGGCGTCCTCGGGCGCGATGCCCTCTCGGCCGAGGTCGCGCGCCTCCGCGACGAGGGCGGCGGGCTCCTGGTCGTCGTCGGCCCGCCGGGGTCGGGCAAGACGGCGGCCCTCGCCCGGGTCGCCGCCGATCCCGACATCGGCGCCGCGGCGGTCCACCTCGCGGCGCCCGACGGCGGCCGCGACGACCCGCGCCTGATCGCCCGGTCGCTCCTCGCCCAGCTCGCCTCCGGAGCGGGATCGAACGCGTCGGTGCCCGACGACCTCGCCGAGACGCTCAAGCGCGTCCACGAGGTGCTCGCCGCGGCGGCCGAGCGCGGCGAGCGGCCGGTCGTGATCCTCGATGCCGCCGACGAGATCCGTCCCGGGCCGGGCGGGGAGCTCGCCTCCGCGCTCCTGCCGGCAGCGCTGCCGGAGGGCGCCCTCGTCGTCGTCTCGACGAGACCCGGCGAGGTCGAGCGCGCCCTCGCCGGTCGCCGGGACGCGTCCCGGCACGAGCTGGCGCGCGTCAGCCGGCCGGACCTCGAGGCGCTCGGGCGCCGGCTCGCCCCCGAGACCGACGGCGCGACCCTCCGGGCGGCGGCCGAGGCGGCGGACGGCAACCCGCTCTTCCTAGAGGTGATCCTCGCGGGAGATCCCGCCGCGTCCGGCCTCCCGCCGAGGATCGAGGACGCCTTCGCGAAGGCCGTCGAGGTGATCGAGGCGCGCTGCCCGAAGATCGACGTCGCGGAGGCATTCGGGCTCCTCGCCCTCGCCCGCTCGGGGCTCGGCCGGCGCGACCTGGCGAGGATGCTCGGCGCGACGCCGTTCGAGACCGGTCGTCTCCTCGAGGCGCTCGGCGGGCTCGTCGTGACCCGCGACGAGCGCCACGTGATCTTCCACGCGCGCCTCCGGGAGTGGGTCGCCGAGGAGATGGCGACGCCCGAGGCGCTGCCGGCGCTCCACGGTAGGATCGCCGCGCACCTGACGGGCGGGGTCGCCGCGGGGCGGGACGACGCCCTCCGCGATCTGCCCCATCACCTCGAGGCGGCCGGGCACGCCGACCGCCTCCGCGAGCTCCTCGACGGCGACTTCCTCGCGCGCAAGGCGCGGGCCGGCGGATCGCCCGAGGCGCTTCGCGACGACCTCCTCACCGGCGCCCGCGTCCTCGGCGCGACCGACGTGATCACCGCGGTCCGCTACGGCCTGACGGCCGCCCTGATCGCGAGAGGCGCCCGCGACCTCGGCCGCGCCGGGATCCTCGCCGCCCTCGCTCGCCACGGCGACCCGAGGATCGCCGCCGCCCTCGCCCGCTCGATCCCCGCGCCCGAGGAGCGCGATGCCGCGCTGGCGGTGATCGCGCGCCAGGCCGCCGCCCGCGACCGCCCGTGGGCCCTCCGTCTCGTTCGCGAGATCGAGGACGACGAGCGTCGGGCGACCGCCGAGCGGGCGCTCGACCTCGACGACGAGGAGGACCCGAGGGCCGATCACGAGCTCGCGGTCCGGTCCGCCCTGGACGCATCCGAGTGGGACGCTCCGCCCGAGCTCCGGGCACGCGCCTCGGCCTGCGCCCTTCTGGTCGAGCCGCGCGATGCCGACGCGCAGCGGCTCGTCGGAGCGACGACCACCGTCCTCGAGGCCGTCAACCGGACGCTCCGGGTCGAGGTCCTCCTCGCGGCGGCGACGGGGCTCGCGCCCCGGCGGTGCGAGGAGCTCGCGCGGCGAGCCGCCGCGCTCGGCCTGGAGGAGCCATCGATCGATCGACGCGCCGCGCTCGTGATCGCCGCGGTCGAACGGCTCGCGCTCTCCGCGAGCCAGGAGGCGTCGGAGATCGCGACCCGGCTTCCGCCTGGACGACATCGGGTGCGCGCCCTCGCCGCGGCCGGAGACCTCCGAGCTGCGAGCGACGAGGCGGATGCGATCGCCGACCTCGCCGAGAGGCAGGCGGCGAAGGTCGCCCTCCTCGAGCCGTTCGCCGACCGAGAGCCGGCCGCCGTCGTCGAGCAGGCGCTCGCCCTCGAGGAGGGGGCCGAGCGCGACCGGGTCCTGCGACGAGTCGCGGCACGCGCCGGGCCGGGCGAGCTCGGCGAGCGCGCCGCCCGGGCGATCACCGACCCGGCGCTCCTGGTCGAGGCGCTCGCCCACGTCGGCCGCTGGAGCGAGGCGCGCGAGGCTGCGGACGCGATCGATGACGCGGAGGGCGCCGCGCGCGCCCTCGAGCGGCTCGCGGCGGCGGCGATCCGGGCCGGCGAGGCGGAGCACGCATCCGACGCCCGCGCTCGGGCCGAGGAGCTCCGCTCCGCGCTCCCGAGCGCCGAGCGGGCCCGATCGTTCCGCGAGGCGGCCACGATCGCCGCGACCGACGACGAGGCGGCCGCCCTCGACGCCCTCGACCGGGGCGACGCCCTCGACCGGAGCTGGTCGGGGCGGCGTGATCTCCTGCTCCGGAGAGCCCGCGTCCTCCTCGCTCGGCCCTCCGGGCGCCACGTCGTCGACGCGACCCAGCTCGCGGGATCGTTCGGCGACGCCCTCTGCGACCTCTACGCGGAGATCGTCGGTTCCCTGTCGATCGTGTTCGGCGAGCGCGCCCCCGAGGCGGTGGAGGCGGCGGTCGCCGCGCTCGAGGCGGCGATCGGTGGCGCGACGGCGATCCTCACGGCCGGAATGGACGCGATCGAGCCGCCCGAGGTCACCCTCCCGGAGCGCCTGCCCGAGGAGGTGGCCTCGAGGCTCGCGAACGAGACCTGGAACGTGGCGGAGGCTCACGCCGAGGCCGCCCGACGGGCCGACCTGACGGCGGAGGCGGACCGGCTCGCGGCCCGGCTCACCGCCGGGAGCGCCGAGCCGGCGGAGGTCGATCGCCTCGTCGAGCTCCGCCTCGAGCTCGGCGATCGGGCCGCCGCCGCGAGGGCGCTCCGGTCCTGGTCGACCGAGATGACCGGGCGGGGGCAAGACGCCATCGCGCGGGCGGCGCTCGAGCGAGCTCAGGCCATCGACCCGCTCGCTCCGACCGCGGCTCCGGCCCCGGCGGCGTCCCCGGCGCCAGCCGCAAGGGCGGCTCGGGCCGCGCCGCCTAGATTCATGGAGATCGACCTGGACCTGGCGGCGTCGGGACCGCCGGCGGAGGACGGGGACGGTGGCCGTCGGACCTTCGTCCTCCACGAGCCCGAGCTCACCGCACCGTCCGCGCCGGACGAGATCGCGGTCGACGAGGCCGGCGCCCGGCTCGTCATCGCCGGGGTGCCCTACCCGTTCATCTTCCGCATCTCATCGACCGAGACGGTCGTCGGCCGCCGCGGCGTCGAGCTCGGGATCGACCATCCGTCGGTGGCCGCCCGCCACGCGATCATCCGGTGGCTCGGAGGCGAGCTCGTCGTCGAGCCGATCGAGGACGCGCCGGTCCAGGTCGACGGGCGAGACCTCGCGCCGGGCGCGTCCGCTCCGATGCGACCGCACGGTACGGTCGCCTTCGGAGACGTCTCCGCGCTCTTCCTGATGGACCGCCACGCCGCGGACGGCGCGAAGGTCGCCGACCTCGACGCGTGGCGCGTGTGCGACGATCTCGTCGCCGACGGACTGACCGACCGCACCCGGGCCAAGGCCGCCTACGAGCATTTCATCGGCTCCTGGACGATCGGGGAGTACAGCAGCATCGACGCCCTCCACGTGTCGCCACCGTCGGACGAGGCCACGCGCCGCGGGAGCCGGGCCGCCGACCTCGCGATCGCGCTGATCCTCGAGAAGCAGCTCGGGCCGGACGACTGGGCGCGCGCCTACGAGAAGGCAGGCCGGCCCGGCATCCCCCTCCAGCGCGAGGAGGGCTCCGCCCTGCTCGTCCAGCGGGCGGGAAAGCTGCAGCGGCGCGTCCCGCACGACGGCGGGATGCTCTCGATCGGCTCGTCGGGCAGCAACAAGCTCGTCCTCGACGACGCCTCGGTCGGCGCGCGCCACGCCCTCTTCATGACCCGGGACGGGCGCGAGACGATCCTCGACCTCGGCGCGCCCGGCGGCACGCTCGTGAACGGCCGGGCCATCAGCCCGAAGGACGGGCCGGTCGAGGTGCGCGACGGCGACACGGTCACGATCGGCGTCTTCACCGTCCGGTGGGTCCTCGGCCGGCGAGTGCGGCCGGCGGCCCTCGCCGCGAACCGCTTCGCGACCGACGCCCCTCCGGCCGCGGTCGTGGCCATGCCGGCCGCCGCTCCCGCGGCGAGCGCGGAGCCGACCGAGCGTCTCGGCGGCGGCACCGTGGTCATGGGCAACATCGACGTCCAGGACGCGATGGGCGCGGCGGTCTCCGTCCGAAAGGCCGAGGCACGACTCATCGTCGCGCTCGAGGGGCGTCGCGAGGTCTTCCCGATCAACGGTCGCGAGATCAAGATCGGGCGCGAAGGAGACAACCACCTGAACATCCCTCACCCTTCGATCTCGATCTCGCACGCGAAGATCCTCTGGACGGGCGAGGGCTTCTCGATCGAGGATCTCGGGAGCGCGACCGGCACGAGGGTCGACGACGGGCCGATCGCCCCGCACGCCTCGCGGCGACTCCGCCCCCACGCGGTCATCCGGCTCGGCGACGTGCCGTGCCTCTTCCTCGCCCGCGAGCCCACACCGTGGGGCCAGAGAGAGCCCGAGGCGGACGCGGCGCAGGCCACCCACTACCTCGTTCGAAAGCGCTGGATCTCCAAGCGCCACGCCCGAGGTGCGCTCGCCCGCGCGAAGGGCGACACGCTGGCGCTCGCCGAGACGCTCGTCCTCACCGGCCTCATCTCGCCCGATCAGTGGTCGGAGGCGTCTCATTCGAACGTGGAGCTGCGGTTCGCGAACGCGAAACGCGGGGAAGGAGGATCGAGCCGGCTCGCGGCTTGCGCCCTGCTGCTCCTCATCCTCCTCGCCGCCGCCTGCCTCGTCGCCTGGATCGTCTGGAGGATGTGACCGAACCCTCCGATCGTGGACATCTCCGCGTGATTGTCCGAGGGTGGAATCAGGGTATCCGAAGCGAGCCGAACGATGCTGATCGACAGGCGACAGCTCCCCTGGGCCGCTCTCGCAGCGCTGCTGCTGGGCGGAGCCGGCGGTCTCTACGTCACCACCATCCCTCCCCTCGGTCCCCCACGCGGCGGCACCTCCACGGGCCTGATTCTCGGCGGCGCGGCCGCCGGGCTGATCCTGTTCGCCGGTCTCCTCGGCGTCCGGCGGAGGGTTCGCCACCTCAGGCTCGGGACCGCCGCCGCGTGGCTCTCCGGCCACGTCTGGCTCGGGCTCGCCGCCTACGGCCTCGTCTGGCTCCACGCCGGATTCCACGTCGGCGGCATCGGCAGTCTAACCGCCTGGCTCATGATCGTCTTCTCGGCGATCGTCGCGACCGGCGCGCTCGGCATCGCCCTTCAGCAGATCGTTCCCCGGCTGATGCCGCTCGCGCTCACGCGTGACCAGATCGGCCCGGTGATCGAGCAGCTCCGGTCGAGCGCGGAGGAGGCGGTCGCCTCGGTCTGCGGCGACCGCGGAGACCCCTCGACGCCACCCACGGCGGCGACGAGCGAGTCTCTGGCCGGGTCGGGACCGCTCCGCGACGCGTTCGACGAGACGATCGCCCCGTTCCTGCTCGAGGAAGCGAGCCGGCGCCATATCCTCGCGCGCCGCGATGGGCGCGAACGGTTCTTCCGGGGGCTGCGAGATGCAACGCGCGGGGCGGAAGAGAAGGAGCGCTCCCTCGAGGCAACGACGCCGTCGCCGAAGCGACGGAAGGCCGAGACCGCCGAGCAGAAGCGCGCCCGACTCCTCGCGTGCGTCGACTCCGTCGAGACGCGATGCGACGAGCGCGCCGAGGTGCTCCGCCATCAGCAGGCGCACCGCATCCTTCACGGCTGGCTCGTCATCCACGCGCCGCTGTGGGGCGCCCTCTTCGTCCTCGTGATCGTCCACGCCGTCGCGAGCCTGAGCTACTGAGATGCGACGCGATCCGCTCGAGACTCTGATCCACATCCGCACCGGCCAGGAGCCCGACCCGTTTCGCCGACGCATCCGTCGGGCGACCTGGACGGTAGGCGCCGTCACCGCCGTCGTGCTCCTCACCCTCCATGCCGCCGGTCAGCGATCGGTCTACCAGCGCGGCGCCATCGCCGGGCCCCACGCCGCCTTCGCCGACCGGTGCGAGCTCTGTCACCTCGAGCCGTTCGCCCCCGTGCCCCAGCGCGCGTGTCTCCGATGCCACGAGGGGCTCCTCCAGAACCTCGACCTCGTCGAGCTCTTCATCGGGGCCGAGCGGTTTCATCGATTCATCGAGGAGTCGCGCGAGACCTTCTTCAAGGACGCCCCCTGGGTCGACGACCTCCTCGCCGTCACCGAGGACGGACGGATCGACGACGCCGAGCTGCGCGGCCCCGCGCCCACCATCCCCGGCGCGGAGCCCGACCTACGACCGCGATCCGACCTCGCCGGTCCCATCCTCGCGGAAGCGCTCGGACGGATTCCCCGCGAGACGCTCGCCGGCTGGCTCGACGCCCCGCGTCCGGCGGAACCCGACGAGGGATACCACACCCACCAGCCGATCGACGCGCCGCCGCCGAGCTGCCAGAGCTGCCACCGCCAGCACGGCGCCGCCGGGGAGCCAGCCGCCCCGACCGACGCCCATTGCACGCGCTGCCACGCCGATCTCGCCGGCGCGATCGAGCGTGGAGCCGTCTTCGCCCACGTTCGTGCGGCGGACCACGGAATCGTCTCGTTCGCCCGCGGTCACCCCGAGGCGAGCCGACACTCGGGGATGAAGGATGCGGCGCGAATCCGCCTGAACCACCGGCGCCACGTGGTGGTGCGCGGAGTCCGCTGCTCCCGATGTCACGTTCCGCGAACCGACGGCGCGTCGATGCGGCCGATCGACTACGACCGGAGCTGCCGCGATGGCTGCCACGAGCTCGTCGTGAGCGCCGCGGTCGTCCGCGCCGAGGACAGCGCCGACCTCGACCCGGCCCGCGACGTCATCTCCGTCGACATCTCGGGCGACCACGGCACAGCGGGGCCCGGCGTCCCGGCGCTCCTCGCCCACGCCCTCGACCGGGCGCTGGCCGGGAGAGAGAGCATCGAGCGACCGACCGCGGCGATTCTCTCCGACCTCGAAGCGCAGCTCCTCCGGAACGAGCCCCCGGCGATCCCGCTCCCGAAGGCGCTCGACCGACCGACCGCGTGCGCGATCTGTCATCCCGCCACGACCGAGGCCGACGCCCTCCTCGTCCCGGAGCCGGCGATCCTGGAAGACTGGCTTCCGAACGCGCGGTTCGACCACGAGCGCCATCGAACGCTCACCTGCACGGCCTGCCACACCGCCGCCCGCGACAGCGAGCAGACCTCCGACGTCCTGATCCCGACGATCCTCGGCGACGGCGGATGCGCCCGGTGCCACCACGAGGGCGGCGCGCACGCCACCTGCACGACGTGCCACGCCTACCACGACCGCCACGCCGAGCGCCGCCGCGACTTCGACGGCTGGGTCACCCCCGAACGACTCGGCGACGGGGCGAAGACGTTCGGATCCGCCCGATAGCGGTCAGGCCGTCGGCCGGGCGGGATCGGCCCACCGTTTCCCCGTCGGCCAGGTGCCGGCCAGGAACGTCCGTGCATCGACGCGGAGGGCCGCCTCGTGCGGGCACGAGTAGACGCAACGGGGAACCTCGTCGAGCGGCGCACACTGGTCGCAGACGGTCGAGATCGTCTCGCCGCGAGCCGGAGAGAGCATCGTCTCGGGCAGCTCTTTCACCTCGCGGGAGCCGGGCAGTCGATCGTGCATCGTGATCGAGCCGTAGGGGCAGTTCGTCTCGCAGATGCCACATCCGACGCACCAGTGCTCGACCCGGATCTCGCCCCGGCTCCCCTTGCGGATCGACCCGACCGGGCACCCGATCATGCAGACCGGGTCGAGGCACTGCCGGCAGCTCCGCGGAACGAGGTAGGTCTCGCCGCCGTCGGCCTGGAACACCGGTCCGGTGAGGTGGAGGCGCGCGCGACGGTCCGCGTGCGCGTCGACGCAGCCCTGGACGCACTCGTTGCAGCGAGTGCAGCGATCGAGGTCGATCAGGAGCAGCTTCTGACCCTGATAGAGGCCGTGGGCGTCGACCTCGGACGACTCGGGAAGGCGATCGGAGTCCGCGATCACCGCGTCGAGCGCCCGTCGTTCCATGGCGATCCGCTCGAGCGCCGCCCGCAGCGGCGGCGCGGCGGCGAGGAGCTCGGCGAGGAGCGCCTGATCGACCTCGACGAGCTCGAGCCGGGCCGCCTTCGCAAAGGACGGACTCCTCGCCTCGTCCTTCCTCGGATGGGCATAGGGCACGCAGCGAGCCGTTCGGAGTCCAGACTTCCCGGCGACGGTCGCGAGAGCGCCGATCTCGCCGATGACCTCGCCCGGTCCGAAGTAGCCGAGGACGTGCTCGACGCCCTCGCGGACCCGCGCGACCTTGACGACACCGGTCCGTACGACGAAGAGCGAGCTCGCCTTCTCCCCCTCCTCGAAGAGGACCTCGTCGTCCTTCATCCGCAGCAGCTTCGCCTTGCGTAGCCAGGGCCGGAGAGCGTCGAACGACGCGTCTTCGAGGTCCGCGAACAGCTTCAGAGACCTCATGTGCGTCGCGAGGACGCGACGCCGGTAGAGTCGCTCCCGGATCGCGCGGAACGCCGAGCCGACCTTCGCGTCGAGCCTGTCGAAGAGGCTCCGGATGATCTCGATCGCCCAGACCTCGCGCGTGACCGTCACGTCCGCTGATCGAGGGGCCCGGTTGAGGCAGCTCATCTCTCCGAAGAGCTCGCCCTCGTACATCAGGTCGACGAGCTTCGATTCGCGCAGGGCGACGGGCGCGTCGACCGGGATGAACCGATCGGTGGGCGGCGCCTCGTTCGGCGCCCCGCCGAGAAGGCGTCGCCACCATCCGCGAAGCCCGCCCTCGGGCAGCGCCGGTCGCCGCTCGGGGAGGCGGAGGTGAACCTCGGCCACCTCGCGCTCGGTCGTCGCGCTCCGGGCGAGCCGCACCTTCTCGATCCACGCCGGCCCGTCCGCCCCGGCGGTGAGATCCGCCGACGATGTCTCGAGGTTCGTGAGCGCGCGGAGCCGCTCGAGCGGTCCGCCCTCCTCGAGCGCCTCGACGGCGCCGGCCAGGATGCGGTCATCGGGGCGTGCCTGGAGGAGCACCCGGACTCGAGCGAGCACGGCCGCCTCCGCCTCGTCGGCGGACTCGAGCGCCTTCGCTCGGTCGAAGAGCGCCTCGATCTCCTTCGCCGATGGGTTGCGCTCGGTGTCTCTCTGGGCCTGGACGAGCTCCGAGAGCTCATCCTCGAAGCGCTCGAGAGCGTTGGCGAGCTCCCGGGCCCCATCGAGGGACAGGTCGCCGAGCCGCGGATCGCGATGCTCCGGGGCGAGCTGCGAGGGCCAGGCGAGCTCTTCCTGCTCCAGCCACTGGACGAGCCAGGCGACCTGGGCGCGGATCCGGCCGAGGGCGACGGACCGCGGCTCCTCCACCGTCGCCTCGCGCGTCAGCGCGTCGCTGCACGCGCTCTCGATCCGCTCTCGGAGATCGGCGACCGCGTCCGGCGACCCGGGGAGCTGGCGGAGCGCCTCGGGGACGGACGACGCGCGCGCCTCCAGCCGCTCGGGCGCCTCGTGTGCTCGCTCGGCCTGGAGCCTCCGGATCGCGAGGATGTCCTCGGTGCGCAGGATCAGGAACGCCGTGAATCCCGCCTCGCCCTGTCGAACGACGCGGCCACCGTCCCGGTCTGGATGGAACCGGCGCAGAACGGCGGCGCCAGGACTACCGCGGAGCTGCCTCTCGAGCTCTCCGAGCGGCATCCCCTCGCCCTCGGGAGCATGCACGTCGATGAGCGCACCGACGACGGAGAGCTCGTCCGCCGAGAGGACCTGATCGCCGTCCCGCAGCCCCAGATCGACCGTCGGCTTGAGCTTGGCCATCCGTACCTCCGAAACGACGCCGAGGGCGTGCTCCGCTCACCCGAGGTGAGCGGGGCACGCCCCCGCGGAACGACCGACCTGGCGCTCGCGACGGAGCGTCTAGCCGTGGTCGGGCACGTAGCAGAGCTGCTGCCAGTCCTGCCAGATGCTCGAGTTGCAGTCGTCGAGCCAGTCCGGATAGAGGCTCGAGGTGTCGGGCACGACGGCCGGCCACCAGCAGCTCGGCGCGCAGAGCTCGAGGTCACTGTGGAAGCTCGGCGGCGCGGGGCAGTGCCGCGTGCTCTCGAGGTTGGCGCAGTCGGTCTCCCAGCCCGGGTTGAAGACGTTGCTCACGCAACCGGTCGGGACCGGCGCGTGCGCCTCGACGTCGGGCCGGGTCGGGTCGGCGATCGACCTCGTCGGCGCGTCGCCCGAGAGCGAGGGGTCGCCGAAGCCGGCCGCCGGCGCCGCGCTGCCGGTGTCCATGGCGACGTCGTCGCCACCGAAGCCGGCCGACCCCGAGCCGCCGTTGTCCGCGGTCTTGGTGACCGCGGCCGGGTTCCCGTTGCCGTTGAGACCCTCTTCGAGCGCGCGTCCGCGGGGGTTCAGTCCACGCATTGGATTCGTTCTCCGTCTTTCGTGTTCGCTCGGGCGCCGGCGGACGTCAGGCCCGCCGGCGTCTCAGGCCTCAGTCGTTCCCATTCTCGCGGGCGAGACGATCCGCCGCCAGCTTCACCGTCATGCTGTGCGACGGGCCGTAGTACGGCACCCACGGCACGTAGTCGGGCGGCGCCACGACACAGACGCCTTCGCCCTTGAGATCCTCGCCGTCGACGGTGGCCGTCGCGACGATGAGCGCGGTGCCGCGGTTGTCGCCGGTGTTGTTCTTGTCGGTGCCGTCACGCGGACGGCCGCGACCGCCGCTGCTGAGCTCCAGCATCGGCTCGTCGCTGCCCGGCGTGTAGAGACCGTTCTGGTCGATCGATCCGAGCGTCGGGTTCTTCGGCTCGTTGATCACGTACCAGAACTTGCCGATCCCCGGCATGTGCACCTCGGCGGCGCCGTCGGTGCTCTCGTTGATGTCGAACTGGCTGTGGGACGCGCCCTCGCCCTCGGTCCACTCGCGGCCGCGGTGGATGTCGATCGCCTGCGTCTCCCAGGTGGCCTTGACCGGCCCGATCATCACGTCGTCGTCGTTGTACGGCTCGCCGTCGGGGCCGTTGCTCCAGGCGTAGGCCCGGAACCGCTCGAACTTCTTCTGGAGCGGGGTGTCGTCCGGCCCCGGGTCCTGCCGCCCCGCGACGAGCGGGTGACCGCCGACGCGCGAGAGGCCGAGGCCCGGCTCGACGCGGAGGTGGTCGGCCTTGTCGTAGATGCCGATCTCGCCGCCCGAGATGTTGCCCGTCTCGAGCTGGAGCGTCGCCGTGCGCATCCCGAGGGCGGCGTCATCGGAGACGGTGACCTTGGCGCTGATCGCGACGGGCGAGCTCGCCCCCGCGTCGACGCTCACGACGCTCAGCCCCGCACCGAGCGAGAGCTGCTCGGCCGAGACGCGGCGCGGGAAGCCGACGCCCTGGATCAGCACGTCGACCTCTTCGCCCTTCTTGGCGACGGCCGGGCTGATCAGCAGGATCGCCGGAGCGATGGCGCCGCCACCGGGCGGGGCGAAGTCGTCCGGGTTGCCCGAGCCGTTCGGCGCGCCGCGAGCGTAGACCTCGCGACCGGCCGTCTGCGCGTCGCTGCCGCCGATCGCGCCTTCGGCATAGGTGGCGGCCTCGTTGAGGGTGAGGCTGGCGCGGATCGTCGTCTCGCCGGCCTCGGGCGCCTCGTCGTCCTCGAACGCGGCGCCGAGGATGTCGGCCGCGCCAGAGGCGCGCCGCATCTTGAACGTCGCGCGGATCGCGTCGCCGAAGAGATCGGCCTCGCCCTCGAGGGTGAGGGTCTCGCCGTCGGCGTAGCGGACGGTGCGGACCGCGTTGTAGTGACCGGGCTGGCCCTCGGCGGGCGCGAAGTTGATCGTGCCCTGGAAGCCACCCCTGGCGTCGCGACCGAAGACGGACCAGCTCCCCTTGAGGCGGTCGACGCCGCTGCGTCGCCGCTCCTCGAAGCGCCGCCACGCCGGCGTGTCCGCCTGGCGGTTCTCCTGGAGGAAGTTGATCGCCGCTTCCATCGCCTCGGTCCGGTTCTCGCCGCGAAGGCTGCTGAACCGGTTGCTCCACTGGTTGCTCCAGCCGGCGCGGAAGTTCTCCATCCGGTGCACGGTGTCGTCCCACTCCTCGGGCGACTTCACCGTGTTGTTGATCGAGTCCATGTCGTGGCACGTCGTGCACATGCTCTCGACGACGAGGGGCCACGCGGCCTGCTGGCCGGCGACGACCTCCTCGGCGAGGAGCGGACGCTCACGCGCGAGCCACGCCGCGATCTCGCGACCCTCCTCCTCGCTGATCGCCGTGACGCTGCCGGCGCCGTCGCGCTGGATCCGCCGAGACGCGTACCACCGCATCTTCTCGACGGCGACGGCCCACGCCTCGGGCGTCTTTCGGACCGTCAGGATCCGGTCGACGCCGTGGCACTGGCTGCAGCGCGCGCGGAGCAGGTCGGAGGCCGCCCACGGCTCGGCGGCGTGATCGGCGCCCCGCCGCTCCGCCAGGAAGCCGACGAGCTGCTCGAACTGGGTGTCGTCGAGCCGCCCCATCGACCCGCCGGCGGAGTCCATGTACTCCCGCATCCGGCGGACGACGGCTTCCCAGCCGGCGCGATCGAGCGCCTTCCGGTCGATGCGATCGACCGTGTGGCAGTAAGTGCACGTCCCCGAGACGATCGGGTTCGCCAGGAGGTCGGACGGGTCGGCGCTCGCCTCCTCGAGGACGACGCCGCCCTGCGGGGCGAGCATCGAGTCGAGAACGGCGGCGCCGGCCACGAGTCCGGCGACGGCGATGAGACCGATCGCGCCGAGCGACGCGCGACGGCGGACGGTGTCGTTGGTCTTCACTCTGACTTCCTCCTCGGTCGTCCGACTCGGGCCCGAAAACGCGAGCGCGAGCCGATCCGAACGAGCCGACGGCTCAGACGATCAGAGCCCCTGACGTCGACGGCGACATCTCGCCTTCGACGGGGGGCGTGTTCCAGCGGTCCTCGTACGGCTTCTCGGGGCGCCGATGAATCGGGCGCGGCCCGGCGAGGACCTTATCGAAGAATTCGGGGGACCGATCCATCAGCTCGACGTAGGCCTGGAGACCGTAGCCGAGCCACTTCCGGATCGCGTTGCAGTGATCCTCGAACGGGACGGTCATCTCGCCCGTGTAGAGGACGTTGTCGTAGTGGCAGCTTCCGCCGCAGAGGCCCTGGGCCCAGCAGACCTGGCAGGGGGTCTTGCTGCTCGCGGCGCCCTCGTGGAGGAACTTGAACCGGGCGTCGTTGTCGTAGCCGTTCTCGACGTCGCCGATCTCGAACCCCTTCATGCCGACGAAGCGATGGCAGGGGTAGAGGGTGCCGTCGGTGCCGACGCCGGTCATGCCGTAGCCCGCGCCGCAGGCGTGCGTCTTCACGTCGCCGCTCTGGATGATCTGGAGGACGTTGCTGAGGTTGCTGAACCCGTGGTAGTCGCCGCGGGCGGCCTCCTCGATGTAGTGGCGGCCGAGCTCCTGGAACTTGTCGAACACGCCCATCAGCTCGGGCGTCGCGAGGTCGAGCCGCCGCTCCAGGGTCGAGGCGGGGCCGAAGCCGACCTCGGTGAACCCGACGTCGTCGCGGAGATGATAGAAGGTGCGGATGATGTCGGTGTTGAGCCGCGTGAGCGTCACCCGCGCCGCGACGTGCTTCACCGTGTAGTGATCGAAGAGGGCGTCGATCCCGCGCCGGACCGCGTCGTAGGAGCTCTCGCCGGAGCCGTTGCCGAAGGGGCGCTGCGCGTCGTGAACGTCCTTCGGGCCGTCGATCGAGAGCTGGATCCCGATCCCGTGCTCGTTGAGGAACCGGACCTTCTCCTCGTCGAGGAGGGTCGCGTTCGACGTCACGCTGAAGCCGGCCTTCTTGCCGAGCTGCGCGGCCCGCTTCTCGACGTAGTCGACGACCTCCTTGATGAGGGTGTAGTTCATCAGCGGCTCGCCGCCGAAGAGCGTCACCTGGAGATTGTCGGCGTCCTTCGCCTCGCGGAAGAGGAACTCGACCGAGTCCTGCGCGACCTTCGTCGACATGAAGCCGGCGTCGCCGTAGGTTCCGTCGGTCGCGTAGCAGTAGTTGCAGGCCAGATTGCAGAGCTGCACGACGTTCAGGACGACCGTCTTGGTGCGCGGGAGCATGTCGGCGGGCGGCACGGTCTCGGGAACCGGCTTGGCCTCCTTGACCGCCTCGAGGTCGCCCTTGGCGTTCGCGACCTCGATCATGCCGTCGAGCGCGCCGCTCCGGGCGAGGTCGGAGACCGACTTCGCGATGTTTCGCTTCTCGAGGTCCGGGAAGCGACCGACGAGCTTCTCGACGATCACCGCCGGCGTCGGCAGGTCCCCGTCGTCGGGCGCCGCCTCGAGGAGCTCGAACGCCGCGTTGGAGATGTCGTCGAGCTCGACCAGCGCCGAAGAGCGCGTGATGAACAGACAACGACGACCAGCCGCGTCGACGCGGAGACTCCCGGGGAGCTTCATGAACGTTCCTTTTGAGGGTAGTGCGGCATGACCAAGCTGCGCCTCATCTCCCGGAACGGGAGCAACGAGCGCGCCAGTCTGTTCCCCTGAACGCGGCCAGTATAGCCCTGCGTCGGGGCGAGCTTCAACCACGTAAGCGATTTGCCCCCGTTTCACGTTCGGACGGCGCCGTCACCAGGCGCTGCCGCCACCGAACCGATGCGGCGGTGATCCGTTCCGGAAGGGACCCGTTCGGCGGGCGGAGACCGCTCATCGAGGTAGGCTGCCCCGGTTCGTCGATCCCCTACGCGGTGCGTCAAATGACGCATCCTCCCTTCTGACGGTCGGCCCGCCGCAACCAACGGGCATCGCGGCGCGGTTGGCACGGCCCGTGCTTTTGGAACGGTCGGCGCGGCAGGGGCCGGCCAAGGGAAGGAAGAAAAGGTAAGATGTCGAAGCTCGCAGCGACTCTCGCGACCGGCAAGGCGGCAGACAAGATGGCGACCAGTGGTGGCCCGATCACCAACCTCCTCGGCACGCAGACCCCCGCGATGCAGTTCGTCGCCGGCACCGTCGTGAGCCTCGTCGTCGTCGGCGCCGCCTACACCATGCTCGGTGACGGCGCGGCCCCCGCGCAGGCGCAGCCCGAGGCGACGACGGCCGCGAGTCCGGCCGCGCCCGTGGAGACCGCCCCGACCACCCGCAACCCCGTCCGCGAGCAGCCCAAGGACGACCCCCTCCTCCGCCCGTTCGCGTTCCCCGAGGGCGAAGGCCCCGCCGCCGCGGCGGACGCCGCCAAGACCAAGCTCGACTCCCGCTACCTCGGCGTCTGGATCGTGCAGGGCCGCGAGGCCGGCGCCGGCCGCTACGAGGGCGAGGTCGTGATCGAGCCCGTGAACGGCAAGCTCGAGGTTCAGCGAGTCGTCCACTACGACGACGGCAAGACGGTCCGCTGGAAGGGCGTCATGACCGACTCGGGCAAGGCGGTCAACTTCAGCTACGGCGTGCGCGCCATGTCCGCCAGCCTCTCGATGCACGAGGTCGGCTCGGGCGCCCCGACGTTCGTCAACAAGAAGCTCAAGGGACGCTTCACCGTTCACGACAACGGCAAGGTCCTCCGCGGTTACGTCGGCAGCGGCGGCGACTACGTCGAGGTGCTCCGGCGCCCGTCGGCGGCCGGCGTCGCTGCTGCGTCGTCCGACGACCCCTCGATCGACCGCACCACCGAGGGCATGGCGGGCGGCCTCGAGGACGCGTCGAAGTAGGTCGTCCACACCGCGAACGCGCATCCCCGGAACGAACACAAGAAACGGGCGTCTCTCGGCGAGAGGCGCCCGTTTCCCATTGTCGAACGCGCGGGTCGAGCGAGGGAGGGGGTCGGGCCCCTCCCTCACTCCCGGCGGCGCGCCGCCTGGAGCAACCCCTCGACGATCGGCTCGACGTCCTCGGGCGGCCGCAGCGCGGCGATCATCGCGTCCGCTCGTCGGGCGAGGGCGACGATGCCGGTCTCGACGGCGGCGAATCCGGCGAGCTCGGCGCCGAGCGCGCGGCGGACCGCCTCGATCGCCTCGGCGGCCTCGGCCGCGAGGTTCTTGCCCTGGTCGATCATCGCCCGCAGGCGGCGGTCGTCGTCGTGAAGCTCGATCGAGGCGCGGAGGTAGCGTCGCTCGTCGGCCACCCGCTCGGTCAGGTCGTCGTGGCGCGCTCTCAGGCTCGCCAGCCCGGCGCGGAGATCGCCGACGCTCGCCGCCAGCCGATGCAGGGTGAAGGGGCCGAGCCTCGCTCGGAACTGCTCGATCAGCTCTCCTCGGTCGGGTGGGTCCTCCCCGATCCGCCGCGCGAGGTCGAGCAGCTCGGTCTCGTGCCGCCTCGTGATCCGGCGAGCCGTCGCCGCGTCGGCCAGCACCTGCTCCCCGAGCGTCGCGCCGAGCCGCTCGAGCTTCTCCGCCGCCGTCGCCAGCTCGCGCGCGACCTTCGTTCGGTCGGCGACGAGCACGTCGAGCTCGCCGATGATCGCCGCCGCCTCGCGGGCGATCGTTCGCTCGAGCCTCGCCGCGGACGTCTCACGTCCGTTCGTCGTGGCCGCGTGCCTCCGGGCGGCGGCGGCGATCCGGTCGGTGGCGCGGCCGATCCGGTCGACGGCGCGCTTCGCGCTCGCCTCGCTCCCGACGATGCCGGCGGTCGCCTCGGCGAGGAGGATCGGCCCGAGCTCTTCGGGACCGGGCTCTCCCTCCGTCGCCGGCTCGTCGGCGGACGTCGGCGCCGCCACGAGGACGATGCCGAGGAGCGCGATGCCCAGGGACGAGACGCGATTCAGGCTCATGGTCGTGGCTCCCGTTCGTTCCTTCGGGGCGCGCGAGCGCCGGAAAAAGAAAGCCCCCGGGCTCGCAGGGGACGCAGGGCCGCGGAGCGCGGGACGGGGCGTCGGTCGGGCACACCGGGTGAGGGCAATTCACCCGGCGCAATGAGCGCCCCGCGGTGACCTACGTCCTCTGCGAGCCCGGAGGCGTGCAGCAGAGGATGGAGTGGTGCGTCGCTTCCCTACTACTCTTCCCCGAGGTCGAGCTCCTTGCCGGCGAACTCCTCGATGATCGCGTCGATGCCCTTGTTCGCCATCGGTCCGTCGATCCCGTCGACGACGCTGTCGACCTTCTCGGCCAGGCCGAGGAGCATGTCCTCGGTCTCGCCGAAGCTGCCGAGGTTCTCGGTCAGCATCTCGTGGACCTTCTGGAAGCCGTCGACGGCGAGGTAGGCGTTCGCCAGGTTGTCGGTCACGCCGGCGATCGAGCGCTCGCCGCCGGCCATCGCGCCCCGGACGAGCTCGCGGATCTCGAGGCTCTCCTTCTGGAGCTCGATCGTGTCGCGGAGGAACGCCCGCTCGTTCTCGAGGTTCGCGACGAGGGTGGCGAACTTCTCGTGGAGCGTCGTGAAGATCGTCTGGAGCTTGTTGAAGCCATCGGCGAGATGCCGCCGGCTCTTGTAGTGCCGGGTCAGGTCGCGGGCGTGGCGCTGCTGGAGGCGGAACGCGCCGAGCTGCTCCTTGAAGAAGTCCTTCAGCCGCGCGAGCTGCTCGGGGTCCTCGGGCGGGTCGTGCTTGATCTGGACGGCGAGCTTGACGAGGTCCGCCTCCTTGCGCTTCGCGATCGCCTGCACCGTCGCGAGCCGTTCGCCGGCGCCGTCGACCTTGCGGTCGAGGGCCACGGCGAAGGTGTCGAGCTTGCGGTTGACGTTCTTGAAGCTCGAGATGAGCACGTCCTGCTCGGCGATGAGGCTGTCGAACGAGCCGAGCACCCGGCCGCTCTGCACGGCGAGGGCGCGCTCGACCTTGCTCGCCGCGACCGCGTCCTTCGGGTCGGCGGCGTACTCGGCGTAGGCCGTCGCGAGCTCGTCGTTCGCCCTGGCGAGGGTGCGGACGAGGCTGCGGACGCGGGCCGAGTTGCCCTCGAGCGCCTCGAGGTCCTTCCGGATGCTGAACGGCAGCGGTCGGACCGGCGCCTCGTCGGCCTCGAAGCCGTCGTCCGCGCGCGTCGGCGCGGCCGTGACCACCCCGAGGAACGAGACGGCGAGGCCGAGGACGGCGGCGGATCGCCACGGGACGGACCGGCGGGCAGAGGGGGTCTGGGTCCGTCTCGGGGAGCGCGTCGTCATCGGGATTCTCCTTCGCCTTCTCTTCGATCGAGTCGCCGTGTCGCAACGGTCGGTCTTCGAGGTAGAGCGAAGGGCGTGCCAGCTCCACGGATCGTCCCAACTCCCGTGTTTCCGGAGATGCTCGCCGCCGACCCGACGACGGCGGCACGGCGACGCCGGTCGCCGGGTCGACCGATCTGACAATCGAGATTCGCGTCGAAGACGTTCGCGGCCGGCGACGTCGCACTTCGGTTCGCGCGACCGCGCCTCTCCCGCTCCGTCTCTCTACCCGGGCCACCCGTCGCGCAGCGCCGCGAGGAGGGCGCCCGCGTCGGGGAAGACCCGCGTCCGCGGCGGGATCACCCCGCGGACCCGCCCCGACCGCAGGATCGCGACGTGGAAGCCGACCGAGGCCGCCGCCGGCGCGTCGCTGTCGAGTCGATCGCCGAGGTGGAGATGCCGCTCGGCCGCCCCGCCGAGCTCGCCGATCACTCGCTCGAACAGGGCGGGCGCCGGCTTCAGCAGCCCGAGGGCGTCGCCGGCCCACACCCGCTCGAACCGGCCGGCGAGGCCGAGCGCCTCGAGCTTCGCCTCGCTCGCGTGGTCGGACAGAACGACCTGCCTCACGCCGGCGGCGGCGAGGTGGTCGAGCACCGCCACGACGCCTGGCCGCGGCCCGGCCGCGCCGATCGCGGACGCGTACCAGCGCCGCTCGAGCGCGAGCACCTCGGCCGATGGGATGAGCTCGGACGCGTCGTCCGGCGTCCCGCCGGACGCCCGGATCCGGTGGGCGGCCCGACGTCTCCGCCGCAGCGTCGCCATCTCGCGCCAGGCGCGGATCCCGCGACCGCGGACGGTCTCGGCGAGCCAGGCAGCCCCGAGGCGGCGGAGCATCGGCCGCATCCGGTAGAGCGTCCCGTCGACGTCCCAGCTCGCCGTCTCGATCACGGGGTCGTTGCCCCGGAGCCGCTCCGTTGCCACCATCCCCGGGGAGGAGCCCGATGACCGGTCCGGGCCACGAGAGCGACGTCCTTCTCGTCGCGCGGCTCGTCGCGGCCGGCCGGATCTCCGCCGCGCAGCTCCACGCCGCGCTCGACGTGCAGCGCCGGCGAGGCTCGACCCTCCCCCTCGGGGAGGTGCTCCAGAGCCAGGGCATCC
The DNA here is from genome assembly GCA_029260755.1 of Planctomycetota bacterium. GTDB lineage: Bacteria > Planctomycetota > J058 > J058 > JAJDCQ01 > JAJDCQ01. Next base: position 35,459 of record JAJDCQ010000119.1, read on the forward strand.
TCGGACCGGGCGAGCTCGCCCCGCCGAGCTCCTCGGCCCCGCCGGACGAGGTCCCCCCCGAGGTCGCCGGCGCTCTCGGCGACCCGTCCCGCCGGATCGGCCGCTACGTCCTGCTCGCGGAGCTCGGCCGCGGGGGAATGGGAGCGGTCCATCGGGGGTGGGACCTCGAGTTGCATCGCCTCGTGGCGATCAAGACGCTCCTCGACCCGAGCATCCGAGACGAGCAGCGGGAGCGCTTCCTCCGGGAGGCGCGCGTCGCCGCGCGCCTCCGGCACCCCGGCATCGTGACCGTCCACGAGGTCGGCGTTCAAGGCGACCGACCCTACCTGGTGATGGACCTCGTCGAAGGGCGAGCGCTCTCCGCGCTCCGCCGGGACGAGCTCACGCCGCGTCGCATCGCCGAGCTCGTCCGGACCCTCGCCGAGGCGGTCGAGGTCGCGCACCGCGAGGGCGTCATCCACCGCGACGTGAAGCCGGACAACATCCTGATCGACGCCGACGGCGCGCCGCGCCTGACCGACTTCGGCCTCGCCCGCGACGCCTCGACGGCCCGCCAGCTGACCGTCACGGGCCAGGTGCTCGGAACCCCATCCTACATGGCGCCCGAGCAGGCCGACGGCGATTCGACCTCGGACGCCCGGACCGACGTCTACGCGATCGGCGGGGTCCTCTACTGGGGCCTGGTCGGGCGACCGCCCTTCGACGGCCCGACGCCGCTCGCGGTGATCAAGCAGCTCCTCTTCCAGGACCCCGAGCCGCCGCGTCGGATCGACCCGACGGTCAACGCCGACCTCGAGACGATCGCTCTCCGCTGCCTCGAGAAGGAGCCGGAGCGGCGCTACGGCTCGGCGAAGGCGGTCGTCGACGAGCTCGATCGGTTCCTCGACGGGCGAGCGATCCTCGCCCGCCCCGACGGCGCGATCGGCCGGGCGCGGCGCTGGACCCGGCGCCACCGGGCGACCGCGGCGCTCCTCGTCCTGCTGGGGGCGCTCGGAGTCTCGAGCTTCGTCGGCGCCTTCGTCGTCTGGCGGCAGGCGCGCGCCGCCGAGAAGGCAGCCCGCGTCGCGGAGGCTCGCCGCGAGGCCGACGCGGCTCGTGATGCGTTTCGTGAGGTGGCGGCGACCGCCGTCACGCGCGAAGAGCTCGACGAAGCCCTCGCGTGCGGTCTGGCGTCGGTCGAGGCCGCGGCGAGCCTGGCGCGGGAGGCGGGCGAGGCGGGGGCGCCGCGGCTCGGCGACGAGCTCCTCGCCGTCGCCGCGTTCGCCCGCCGTTCCGAGCAGTGGAGCGTCGCCGCCGGGCTCGTCGACCGCGCCGCCGAGCTCGGCGTTCCGGCCGCGGCCGGCGCCCACGCCGCCCTCGACGCGGCGCGCGTCGAGCGCGAGAAGGAGCGACAGGCGGCGGTCGAGGAGATCCTGGGGCGCGCGGCGACGGGCGCCCTCACCGAAGCCGCTCAGGGAATCGATGACGCCGTCTACGACCTGCTCCGGCACCGCGAGGACGCGACGGCGCGGCAGCTCATCGTCGCCCTCGACGGCGTGACCGCGGAGCTCCGCGCCGTCTTCCGCGAGGTCCTCATCGAGGGCGACGCGGCGGCGCCGATCTCCGAGCTCGAACACGCGATCACGGCCGAGCTCGAGCCGCGCGAAACCGTCGACACCGGCTCCATCCCACAGCTGATCCGGGCGCAGGCGCGCGTCGAGCTGGCGGCGGCCGCCGACCGACGGCCGAACCGCCGGTGGCCGGCGATCGTCGCCCAGCGTCAGGTCGCCGCCGTCGGGCCACGCCACGATCTGGCCGAGGTGTGCTTCGAGGCGCTCTCCCGGCTCGAGCTCCTCCCGGGAGATGCCGCCGATGCGATCGCGCGCTACCTCTTCGCGGAGATGGACGAGGCGGTCGCCGCCCGAGCCGCGACCGCGATGCTCCGACTCGAGCCCGCGACGGGCCTCGACCGGGTCGCCGTCGTTCGGAGCCGCTTCGAGTCCGGTGGGGGCGGGCGCTTCGACCGCGCGATGCAGACCGTCCTCGGCACACGCGGTCTCGCTCCGCCGGCTCCCGCGCGCGAAGACGACCCGCGGGCGCAGCTCCAGCGCGGGACGCTCCTCCTCGACCAGCGCGACTTCGCGGGCGCGATCCGCGTCTTCGACCGCGTCCTCGAGCTCGAGCCGCGGAACGGCAAGGCGCTCGTCGACCGCGGCATCGCCCGGTTCCAAACGGGCGACCTCGACGGCGCCATCGCCGACCTCGACGCGGCCCTCGCCCTCGACCCGATGGACACCGCCGCCCTCTCGAACCGCGGCATCGTCTGGGGCCAGAAGGGGGACCGCGCCCGGGCGGAGGCCGACCTCGACCGCGCCGTCGCGCTCGCGCCGGACGACGCCGGCCTCCGCTACGCCCGCGGCGAGCTCCGGCGTGGCTTCGGGGAGCTCCAGGGCGCCGCCGAGGACCTGCTCCAGGCCGTCCGGCTCGACCGGAGCCACGCGCACGCCTGGTCGGCCCTCGCCGGCGTCTGCTGGGCTCAGGGGAAGCGCGCCGAGGCGCTCCGCTGCGCCGACGAGGGCGTCCGGCTCGCTCCCGAGAGCGCGCCGGTCTGGCAGAACCGGGGCGTGATGCGGGCGCAGTCCGGTGACGTCCCCGGCGCCCTCGAGGACCTCGACCGAGCCATCCGGCTCGATCCGGATGAGCCAAAGCTCCGCTGGAACCGGGGGCGGTTTCGTCTTCAGGCCGGCGACGCCGTGGGCGCGGCCGACGACCTCGGCCGCGCCATCGACGGCGGGTTCCACGTCTACGCCTACTTCGATCGAGCCCGGGCGCGCGTCGCCCTGGGCGACCGGCTCGGCGCGATCGCCGACCTGCGCGAGTATCTCCGACGCGCCCCGCCCTCCGCCGCCCGGACCCAGGCCGAACGGCTCCTCGCCGAGCTCGGCGGCTAGCCCGCTAGGAGGCTGTTGCAGAATGACGCGAGCGGCTCGTCGAGACAGCGTCGTGCAGGCCGAGGCGCGCGGCCGAGGGAACCCGTCTGGCGTTCGCGAGGCCGCGGAACGAAGGCCTGCGCGGCGATGTCCGGCGAGACGCC
>JAJDCQ010000120.1 GCA_029260755.1 Planctomycetota bacterium
GGCCGCTGGGCAAGGACGCAGGGCCGAAATCGGCCGAGCTGGCCTGTTTTGGCCTGCGAGCGCCGATTTCGGCCCGAGGACGCAGCCCAGTGGGCTCGCAGCCGACCGCAGCCGAGGCTCGTGAATAATGCGGGCTAGACCCCCGACACGCCGACGGCCGCGCGATCAGCGCGCGAGGGCTCCGTCCGACTCCATCTCCGAGAACACGTCGTGGAGGAGCTCCAGGTAGATCCGCTCCTTCTTGATGGGCTCCTGATGGAAGGGCTGCAGGAAGATCAGGAACATCTGGACCCACGTCGTCAGCGACGCGCTCCTCGCGTAGGTCTCGATCCGCTCTCCATCCGCGCCCTGGACCTCCACGCCGATCGAGAAGAACCGCGAGTAGGGAACCGGGACGAGCGTCAGCGAGATGCTCGACGCGATGTATCCGAGGAAGTGCCGGATCGAGGAGTGCCTCCTCATGAAGTCGATCCGCACGACGAAGTCGCTCGCGGCGATCAGCTCGTCTCTCCTCTCTCGCCTCTCCGGCTTGCTCACGTCCGAGGCGAACTCCGTGAACGTCGCGTAGCTCTCGATGTTGCTCAGCTCCGTGATCGCATCCAGGAAGAGATCATCGAAGTCCCTGATGATCTCGCCCTCGCCGTCGAGCTTCGGGATCTGGTCGAGCCCCTCCGCCTGTCGGGCGTGCTTCAGGACGAAGAGGACGCGGACCTTCGTCTCGGTCGGCCTCGCTCCCGGACTCCCTGGCGCGTCGAGCCTGCCCTCGATGTCCGATCGGGACGTGGCGCACCCCGATCCGAGAACGAGCAGGAGCGCCGTGAGCGCCCAGGTGCCCGCCGACCTCTCCTTCATCGTTGCTCTCCCTGCGTCTCCCGGTCTCGATCGCCAGGGTAGCCCCGATCCCCGGCTTTCCGATGCGCAATGCTGCGAGGGGACTCGCTTCTCCTGAGTAAACGGCGTGTCCGGCGCCGGATCAGGGGGGCGTCGTCCCGAGCCGGGCGATCTGGCGGGGGCGGCCGGGTTCTGCCAGGATCGGGCCCGTCGTCGGGGGCCGCCCGGCGCCGGGTTCCCTCGCGAGACGACGGCGGGACGGCCGGGACGTGACGAAGAGGAAGAGGACGAGGCGCGCCGGACCCGGAGCGGGCGACGCGAAGGCACGCCCGCTCCCCCACAAGCACGCCCTGTACGAGGCGTGCTTCGCCGGCGTCGTCGATGAGCTCGCCTTCGTCGAGGGGATCTACCGCCTGAAGCGCGGGCGGCTGCCGCGCCTCCTCCGTGAGGACTTCTGCGGGACCGCGCTCCTCGCCTGCGACTTCGTTCGCGGCGGCGCGGACCGGCGAGCGTGGGCCGTCGACCTCGATCTCCCGACGCTCGACTGGGGGCGCGAGCAGCACGTCGCGCGGCTCGGCGACGCGGCGTCGCGGGTGACGCTCCTGCACGCGGACGTCCTCGAGGTCGAGGCGCCTCCGGTCGATCTGATCGTCGCGCTCAGCTACTCCTACTGGATCTTCAAGACGCGCGACCTCCTGCGCGCCTATTTCGAGAAGGCGCGCCGCGAGCTCGGCGCCGGCGGGATCTTCGTCCTCGACGCCTTCGGCGGCCTCGAGAGCATGGAGGTTCGCGAGGACGCCTACCTGGTCGAGGCGTCGACGGGCGCCGGCGGCGAGGCGGTGCCCGCGTTCACCTACTTCTGCGAGCAGGCGTCCTTCAACCCGGTCGACCACGTCGCGATGTGCCACATCCACTTCGGCGTTCCCGGGCACGACCGTCTGGAGCGGGCGTTCTCCTACGAGTGGCGGATCTGGACCCTCCCCGAGCTCCGCGAGCTGCTCCTCGAGGTCGGGTTCGGCGCGGTCGAGGTCTACACCGCGGGCATGGACGACGGCGGACCCCCGCCGAGCTCGCCCGACGGCGTCCACGGCCTCCGCACCCGCTTCCACAACTACGCCGCCTGGAACGCCTACCTCGTCGCGATTCCCTGACTCTTGACGGGCGCCCGCCGCGTCGTTTCTCTGGAAGGGTGCTCCCGACACCTTCGCGTCGGGAGCCCGTGTCCCCGAGCCCGTCCGCGCCAGATCCGGGCGAGCGAGTCCAGCCGGTCTCGCCGAAGGCGCCCCAGCGCGCTCCATGTCCGATCCGAGACTTCGGCGGCTGATCGCCATCGACGCCGCCCGCATCATGTACGAGGGAACCGAGAAGGAGTACTTCACCGCCAAGCGCAAGGTCGCGCGCCGGCACGGGGTCAACGTTCGTCATCACCCGGACGACCTCCCCAGCAACCGCGAGATCCGCGACGAGATCCTGCGCCTCGCCGAGGCGCTCGAGGGCGAGGGGCGCACCGAGCGCCTCGGGCGGATGCGCTGGGTCGCCCTCGAGGTCATGCGCCTGCTCGAGCCGTTCCGGCCGCGGCTGATCGGAAGCGTCTGCACCGGCCACATCCGATGCGGGAGCGACGTCGACGTGCACGTCTTCGCCGACGCGGTCGTCGAGGTCTCGCGCCTCCTCGGGTTCGCGCGGATCGAGCACGACGTCGAGCACAAGCGCGTCGTGAAGCACGGCGTCGTCCGCGAGTTCATCCACGTGCACGCGACGCTCGGCGGCTACGAGGTCGAGCTGACCGTCTACCCGGTCGCGAAGCTCGGATACCGCTTCCTGAGCTCGATCACCGGCGAGGAGATCGAGTCGGTCGGGATCGCCGAGCTCGAGGGGCTCCTCGCGCGCGAGCATCCCGACGAGCTCGAGCGGCCGCTGTCGTTCGAGGACGACGTCGAGGCCGAGGAGGCGCGCCGCTGGCGGCGGGTGCGCTTCGCCGCGCTCCTCCGGCCGCTCGAGGGGATCGACGGCGGGCGGTTTCATCCCGAGGGCTGTCAGCTCTACCACAGCCTCCAGGTCTTCGAGCTGGCCCGGACCGAGGCGCCCTGGGACCTCGAGCTCGCCGAGGCGGCGATCCTCCACGACGTCGGCAAGGCGATCGACCGGAGCGACCACGCGGCGCTCGGCGCCGAGGCGATCGACGACCTCGTGTCCGAGCGCGTCCGCTGGCTCGTCGCGCATCACATGGACGCGCTCGCCCTTCGCCAGGGCAAGCTCGGCCGGCGGCAGGCGGAGCGGCTGCGCGCGTCGCCGTGGTGGGACGACCTCGTGAGCCTGCGTGACTGGGACGACGCCGGGCGCGTCCCCGGCGCGAGCGTCCCGTCGCTCGACGAGGCGCTCGATCACCTCACCCTCTTCGCCGACGGGGACGAGCGCGGCGAGCTCTGGTGAGCCTCGCCGAAGAGGCTCCCGCATCGTCGGCTGAGCTCCGTCCACGTAAAGTGATGGGGCGCGGCGGCTTCGCCCGCCCCGTCGCGGGCGGCTCGTCTTGCGCGCCGCCCGGCCCGACCCTACCATGGGCGCTTTCCGCCGCGGCTCCGCCGCCTCACCTGCGAAGCGCCCCCGCCCGATGGAAGCCGTCGTCCAGACCCACGACCTCACCAAGCGCTTCCGCGGCGGTCGCATCGCCGTCGATGGGCTGAGCGTCTCGGTCCCGCGCGGCGCCGTCACCGGGCTCTGCGGGCCGAACGGGGCGGGCAAGACGACCACCCTTCGGTTGCTCCTCGGCCTGCTCCGGCCGACCGGCGGCCGGGTCGATCTCTTCGGCAAGGACGTCCGCGGCCGCGGCCGCCTCGACGTGCTCCGGCGGACCGGGGCGGTCGTCGAGGGGCCGGCGTTCTACCCCTACCTCTCGGGCGCGGACAACCTCCGCGTCCTCGCCGATGCCACCGGCGGCGTCGCCGCGAGCCGGATCGAGGAGGCGCTCGAAGAGGTCGGCCTCAAGGGGCGCGGCGGCGACCGGGCCGCCGCCTACAGCCACGGCATGAAGCAGCGCCTCGCGATCGCCGGCGCGCTCCTCGCCGAGCCCGAGCTCGTCATCCTCGACGAGCCGTTCGAGGGGCTCGACCCGCGCGGGATGGACGACCTCCGCGACATCATCCGCAAGCACGCGAAGGGGCACGGGACGACGTTCCTCATCTCGACGCATCTACTCAACGAGGTCGAGGACGTCTGCGACCGCGTCATCGTGGTCGAGCGCGGTCGGCTCCTCGCCCAGGGCGCGCTCGCCGAGCTGCTCCACGAGGACGAGGCGCGGGTCGAGGTCGCCGCGGCGCCCCGGACCGAAGCCATCGCGGCGATCGAGGCGCTCGACTTCGCCCGGGTCGTCGATGCCGACGGGGATGATGCCGAGCTCCACGTCTTCGTCGAGAAGGGCGCGGAGGCGCGCCTCAACGCGGCGCTGGTCGAAGGCGGCATCGCGGTGAGCGCCCTCGTCCCGAGACCGCGTCGTCTCGCCACCCTGTTCCGGGAGCTGACCGGCGGCCGGAGCGCCGACCGCGACCCGGAGGAGGACGCGCCCGCGCCGCCTTCCCCCGAGGCGATCGTCGCCCCGGTCACGAGCCCGGCCACCAGCGCGGCCGACGGAGGCGCATCGTGATCGCGCGTTGCTTCCGGATGATGCGCGCCGAGCTCCGCAAGCTCCGCGCCCAGCGGTTCACCCTCGTCGGGCTCGTCATCTCGATGCTCGCCGCCCTCGCGGCCGCCCTGATCTACGCGACGATCGCCGACAAGAGCGGCCCCGACAGCTCCGCCCCGCCGCCGAACTTCTTCGCCGCGTTCTCCTGGGGGCTCTGGATGGGGAGCTTCTTCGCCTCGTTCATCCTGGTCACGATCGGCGCGAGCTCGCTCTCGAGCGAGTTCTCCGAGGGGACGGCGCGGCTCGTGATGATCCGCCCCGTCCATCGATCCGAGCTCGTCCTCGGCAAGACGCTCGCCCTCCTCGTCGTCGGGCTCGTCTTCGTCGTCGCCCTCGTCGCGGTGTCCGCCATCGCGGCCCGGATCAAGTGCGGCTGGGGTCCGGTCCTCGACCCGGACTACGGCCTGAAGGGCGTCGTCACGTTCGGGACCGACGTGATGGTGCGCGACACCCTGAAGGCGTTCGTGATGGCGCTGCCGGCCATGTGCGTCCTCCCGCTCGTCGGCATGTGCATCGGCTCCTTCATCGACCACCCCGGGTTCGCGGTCGGCGCGGCCGTCGGCGGCCACTTCGGCCAGCAGATGGGCGCCGGGATCTTCCCCCGGATGAGCTACCACTGGCTGGAGGCGAGCATGCGGCGCGCCTTCGAGGTGCTCGACGGCAAGGCGCACGCCCTCAACGACGCGAACTTCCGCGGCGGCGAGGCGCTGAGCGCGCTCATCGTCACCCTCTTCATCGCGTTGCTCGTGACCTCGATCACGACGGTCCGCGTCTCGACCCGCGAGGTGCACGCGTGAGCTCCGCCCACCTGCGAGCTCGCCGGCGCGTCGTCGCCGCGGCCCTGCTCGTCGCGGGGCTCGGCCTCGCCGTCGCGAGCGGCGCCCGCGGCGGCGCGGCCGGCTCCTCGCTCCGAATCCTCGAGCTCGAGCTGCCCGGGCGCGTCCTCGATGCGACCACCGCCGAGCTCGACGGGGACGGGCGGCGCGACCTCGTCGTGACCTGGGTGCCCGAGGGGCCCGTCGTCGGCGGCGCGCCGCGGGCGCGGCGGATCTCGATCTTCCACGGTCGCGGCGGGAAGGACCCGTGGGCGGCCGAGGCGGACACGACGGTCGCCGCGGCGATCCCGACGGTCACCCTCAGCGTCGGCGACGTCGTCCCGCCCAGGGGCGACGACCTCGTCCTGCTCCGGCCCGACGGCGTCGAGCTCCTCCCGGTGCCGAGGAAGAAGGGCGGCGGCGGCGCCGCGTCCCGCCCGCGCCAGCTCGTCGGCGAGGGGACCTTCTTCACGTTCTCGTCGGACAACGCGTTCGATGTCTGGCCGCTCATCCACGATCTGGACGGCGACGGCGCGGCGGAGCTGCTCGTCCCGACGACGAAGGGCTGGGCGATCTGGGGACGGGACGCCACCGAGCCGACCCGGCTCGTCTCCCGCGGCATCATCCGCGTCGAGCCCGAGGAGCGGTTCGCCCCCCACTTCGAGCAGCGATTCCTCGGTCGGCTCATCACGCGCGTCGCCCGGCTGAGCCACGCCGTCCCCGCCGACCTCGATGGCGACGGTCGGCTCGACCTGTTCTCGACCGACGACCGCGGGCTGCTCGTCTTCAAGCAGCGCCGCGACGGCACGTTCCCGAAGGAGCCCGACCTGATCGCGAAGCTGCCCGAGCCCGAGGGCGGCGGCGGCGGCGGTGGTGCGGGCGGCGCGCCGGGCAGCGGCGGCTCGGAGAAGAAGGTCGAGAGCACGCGCCTCGACCTCGAGGACATCGACGGCGACGGCTACCTCGACCTCCTCGCGGCCCGCACCGGCGGCACGATCGGCGTCTTCTCGAGCATCGGGACCCGCTTCCTCGTCTTCCGCGGACGGCCGCGCGTCGGCTTCAACCTCGACCGCCCCGACCGGATCATCTCGGTGCGCGGGCTCTCCATGAACCCGGTCCTGGCCGACTGCGACGGCGACGGCAAGCGCGACCTCGTCGTCAGCTCGCTCCGGACCGACATGCTGAGCAACATCAAGAAGGCGATCGTCAGCTCGGTCACGATCACCTACCTCGTCTACCGCGGCACCGGCGACGGCCGGAGCTTCGAGGACGCCCCGTTCTTCGAGCGCGACGTCGACCTCGACCTCGACAGCCTCGACGCCGGCGGGGCGGCGCCGCTCGTCTTCTTCGACGGCGACTTCGACGGCGACGGCAAGCGCGACCTCCTCGAGGTCACCGTCCCGAGCGGGCTGTCGTGGACGCCGCTCGAGGTGGACAGCGGCTGGTTCGGCCTCGGGACGCCGACGCTCGAGCCCGACGCGGACCGGCGGCTCGAGGTCGAGGTGACCGTCTCGACCGACGTCCGGATCGAGGACGTGACCGGCGACGGGCGCGACGACGTCCTCCTGCTCTACCCGCGGCGGGACGACCCCGAGCGGACGCGGGTGCGGGCGGTCTTCAGCCCGCAGGGGTCGTCCCGATGACCGCGCGAGCTCCGAGCACGAGGCGCGTCGCCGCCGCCCTCGGGGGCGGCCTCCTCGCCGCGGCGCTCGCCCTCTGGGCCGGCCTCTTCGCCGCCCCGCGCCCGGCGTGGAGCGGTCCGTCGCCGCACTTCGCGTCGGTCAGCCTCGAGGTCGACGGGCCGATCACCGAGGCGGTCGACCGCGACGTCGACGGCGACGGCCTCGCCGACCTCATCCTCGTCTCCGGCCGCAAGGTGCGCGTCCACCGTCATCACGGCGAGGGCGTGCCGTTCCTCGAGCGCCCCGAGCAGAGCTTCCGGTTCGACCGGCGGGCGATCGTCTTCGACGTCGCCGACCTCGACCGCGACGGGAGCGCGGAGCTCGTCACGATCGCCGAGGACGGCGTCTTCTATCACGCCTGGCAGGGGCGACCCGACGGCGGGGGCGCGTTCTCGCTCCGGCGCCCGCGCCTGGTCCCCGGCGAGGCGGCGGGCGTCCTCGAGCGTCCGACCCGCGACGAGGTGCGCTGGAAGGATCTCGTCCGCGACCTCGACGGCGACGGCGCCGAGGACCTCCTCCTCCCCGGCCTCGCGGGCTACGACCTCTGGCGCAACGAGGCGACCTCCGAGATCGGGCTGGCCGGCCCGTCGGTGCTCCCCGTCCCGCTCGGCGCGTCGGTCCGGATCGGCTCGCCGCGGCCATCGAGCCGGATCACCCACACCTACTGGTATCCCGAGCCGGTCTCGGGCGACCTCTCGGGCGGCGGCGAGCACGAGGTGATCGTCGCGCACGATGACTCCGTCCTCGTCTACGGCATCGACGCGGAGACGCGCGCGGCGCGGCTCGCCTTCGAGATCGACCTCTCGTCGGTGCGCCGCGTCGGCGGCGAGAAGAAGGGGCTCTTCGATCTCGACCGGAGCCTGCCGACCCGGATCGTCGACGTCGATGCCGACGGCGTCCTCGACGTGGTCACGACCCACCTCGGCGAAGGCGTCACGACGATCTACCGGGGCGGGCGCGGGCGCGATGCGTCGGCGTACGAGACGCCCGACCACATCGTGCGCAGCGGCGGGATCAGCTTCTACACCGACTTCCGCGACGTCGACGGCGATGGACGGACCGACCTCCTCCTCGCGCGGACGGCCCAGATCGGCGCGCTTCGAATCCTGAGCGTCCTGCTGACGCGCGAGGTGACCGTCGACGCGCTCGTCTTCTACGGACGTCCCGACGGGAGCTGGCCGACCGAGCCCGACGGCGTCCGCGAGGTGACGATCCCGCTCCTGATCCGGAGTCGGAGCGGGCAGAACGAGGGGATCAAGTTCGGCGCCGACGTGGTGGTCACGCTCCACGGCGACCACGACGGCGACGGTCGCCTGGACCTGGTCACGAAGGTCGCGCCCGACCGGCTCGGCATCTTCCGGATGGGGCCGAACCGCAAGACGTCGAAGACGCCGTGGACGACCGTCCCGATCCCGAGCACCGAGGGATACCGCTTCGTCGAGGCGAAGGTGGTCGATCTCGACGGAGACCCTCGTTCGGACCTCCTTCTGCGTTACTACTCGTGGGACCAGGATGCCGATCGGCTCGTGGCGGTGGTGTCGCGATGATGGACCGAGCGTTTCATTGCTGCGCCCCATCTGAGGCGTCTCGGAACGGATGCCGCGCTGCGGCGTGCCCGGAGGCGACGGCTTGAGTCCCTACCTCGACCCAGATTCGCGCGAGCCGCTCCCGTTCGGCGTCCGGCTGCTGATCCTGTTTCTCCTCGTCGATGCGACCGAGCGCATCCTCGAGGTCGCCCTCTCGCTCGGCTGGGGGCGACCGCTCGGTCCGCTCGCCGGACCGATCGGCACCCTGCCGACCACGGTCGGCTACCTCGTCCTCGCGTGCTGGGTGCTCGTCAACATCCTCCTCGCCGTGCTCCTCGCCTATCGCCTGGAAGCGGGCCGGATATGGGCCTGCGTGGCGTTCGCGCTCCATCTCGTCTACGTGATCAACTACGCCGGCTACCAGGCGCCGCAGCTCTGGATGGCGGTCGGCGAGGTCGGGAGGGTGCGGATCCTGCTGACGGCCGGGATCGATGGCGCCGCCGTCGCCTACCTCTGCGCAAAGTCGACGCGCGAGGCGATCGCCGAATGAGTCGCCATCCGCGCTCCATCCTTCGCGGTTCATGTTCGGGTCGAGATGGGGTGTCTCTCGGGCGCGATGTGCGGCCGACCGTTCCCATCGGTACTCTCATTGCGTCGCCTACGGGCGCGGCCGGTGGGCGTACGCCTCCGCCGCTGGTACATCGTACAGGGAAGATGCAGTCGCATCGGGCCGAGGTCTCCCACGCATGAGCGCCGGGCTCCGGAAGGAAGAGCTTCTCTACCTGAAGCTCGCGGTGAAGAACGCGCTCATCACGGGCGATCAGGCCCGTGAATCTCGACGTCTGCTCGAGCAGCTCGAGAAGACGGGCCGGCGGCGCAAGGCGCGCCAGCTCCTCGTCGAGCAGGGGCTCGTCACCCCGAAGGTCGCCCGCGACCTCCACAACCTGGTCCGGAACTACCTCCACGAGAAGGCGGAGAAGGCCGCGCGCGAGGTCGAGCTCGAAGGCTACGAGATGCTCGGCAAGCTCGGCGCCGGCGCGATGGGCGTCGTCTTCAAGGCGCGGCAGGTCGGCGTCGACCGGATGGTCGCCGTCAAGCTGCTCATGCCGGACCTCGCGAGCAACGACACCTACGTCGAGCGCTTCCTCCGCGAGGCGCGGGCCGCGGCGCGGCTGAACCATCCGAACATCGTCACCTGCTTCGAGTGCAGCAAGGCGGGCAACGTCTACTTCCTCTCGATGGAGTTCGTCGACGGGCCGAACCTCAAGGAGGTCATCGAGAAGGAGGGGCCGCTCGACGAGCGCGAGGGGCTCCGGGTCGTCGCGGAGGTCGGCGAGGCGCTCATCGAGGCGAGCCGGCACGGGATCATCCACCGCGACATCAAGCCCGCGAACATCATGATCACCACCGACGGCGGCCGGGTGAAGCTGACCGACCTCGGCCTCGCGCGGCACGTCGAGAAGACCGACTGCGGCCTGACCCAGGAGGGCCGCGCGATCGGGACGCCTTACTACATGTCGCCCGAGCAGGCGACCGACCAGGACAAGGTCGACGCCCGGAGCGACATCTACGGCCTCGGCGCGACCTTCTTCCACCTGGTCACCGGGATCCCGCCGTTCCGCGCGACGACGCCCCAGGGGGTGATGGCGCTCCACATCTCGTCGCCGATCCCCGACCCGCGCAGCGTCGTGCCCCAGCTCTCGAAGGCGAGCGCGAAGCTCGTCGCGAAGATGATGGCGAAGAACCCCGACGACCGGTACCGAACCCCCGAGGACCTCGTCGCCGACGTCCGGGCGATGCTCGCCGGCAAGCTCGGCAGCGTGAAGGCGCTCGGGGTGAAGACGCCGAAGTCGATGCCGGTCGGCGGCGGCCTCCCGTCCGGCTCGACCGGGACGGCGACCAAGCTCGCGCCCTTCGCCGACTACCAGCCGAGCGACCGCGGCCGGCGGGGGCGGGGGCGGTCGAGCGGCACGTCGCCCGCGCTGATGGCCGCCAGCGTCGCGGCCGTGGCCGCGCTCGCCCTCGGCGCGGTGATGTGGCTCGGATCGCAGGGGAGCGGCGTCGTCCCGAACGACGTCGGCGAGGAGCACGTCGTCGCGCCGCCGCCGCGCGATGAGCGGCCCGACCGTCCGGCGAGCAAGGATGACGCGGCCCTGCGCGAGCTCCGTCAGGCGCGGCAGATCCAGGACGTGCGCGACAGGATCGACGCGCTCTACTCGATCGCCGAGACGTTCTCGGGGACGCCGATCGCGACCGTCGCCGCGGACGAGGCCTCCGAGGAGGAGCGCAAGCTCCGTGACGAGGAGCGGATCGACCTCGACCGGCGCGGCCTCGGCGCCGCCCGCCAGCTCCTCGCCGACGGGCGCTACCTCGAGGCGAGCAAGAAGCTGCGCCTGCTCGCGATCGAGGCGGAGGATCAGGAGCTCCGCGAGGAGATCGTCGACGACGCCGACCGGGCCGACCGCGAGCGCCTCAAGATCTTCCACCAGGCGGTCGCCAAGGCGCGCGAGTCCTTCCTCGGCGGGCGCCCCGACGAGGCCGAGCGGATCATCGCCGGGCAGACCGAGGTGGCGACCGCGGCCGAGATCGACGCGGCCCGGGCCGAGCTGACCTCGATCGTCGCCGGCGATCGCGCGGGCGCCGAGCGTCGCCACGCCGACTTCCTCCTCGAGGCGGCGACCGACGTCGCGGCCGTCCGGGCCGAGAACGCCCTCGCCCGCGGGCGGGCGCTGGCGAACACCCTCGCCACGCACCCCGAGGTGCAGGCGAACGTCCGCGCCGACGTGCGGAGCCTCGAGCAGGTGCGCAAGCTCGAGGAGATGCTCGTGATCGCGCTTCAGGAGAAGCGCGGCCGCGAGGTGGCGATCCAGTCGGTGAGCGGCGACGTCATCCAGGGCAAGCTGATGAGCGCGGACGGACGCCAGGTGCTGATCGTCGAGGACGGCGCCGAGGAGTCGCGGGCCGTCTCGCTGGCCGAGATCGCCGACAACAGCCGGCTGATCCTCCTGACCGGCAGCTTCGGCGCCGAGGACTCGGCCGTCCACGAGCGCTTCGGGCTCTACCTCCTCTACCGGGGCCAGATCGCCCGCGGTCAGGAGGAGCTCCTCGAGGCGCGCCGCCTCGCGGCGGCGAGCGGACGGTCGACCGACCCGATCGACGACGCCCTGATCCGGAGCCGCGGGCTCGAGTCGGTCTTCGGGCGCGGTCGGCCGCGCGCGACCGACGAGCCGGTCGTGGTGGTCGCGCCGGGCTCCGGTGACCCGACCCCTCCCGCGGGAGGTGGCGATCGGACGCCGCCGAGCGGGGGCGGAGACCCGCTCGCGGGCGGCGACCCTCTCCCCGGCGTCGGCGAGCTGCCGGGCGCGACCGGCCCGACGAACCCGGGCGGCACGGGCACCCCCGACGGCGACGGCGAGCGGACCGTCTTCATCAACGGCATCGCCGTCACGCCCGAGGAGGCGTGGGTCTTCGAGAACCTCGAGAAGCTCTTCGACGGGACGGTCGTCGGCTACTCGGGCACGAGCATCCGGCTCGGCTACAGCTTCGTCCCCTCGAACAAGCGCCTCGGCCCCGACTGGCGCGCGGCGCGGTCGACCCTCCGCTACGACCCGAACGTCTTCGCCCTCCGGGCCGAGGGCAACAACGAGGTCTTCCACGAGGCCGTCTTCGGCGGCGCGCGGATGCTGGAGATCGAGTTCAGCAACGACGTGTCGCTCCTCGACGGGAGCTCGCTGCACCTGATCATCGCCGACCGCAAGGGCAAGGCGATCATCATGAGCAACTTCGGCCTCGACCTCGCGAGGATCGAGCGAGGTCGCGTCAAGGCGAGGACGCGCGGGGCCGACCACCGGCGCCGCTTCCGGTCGGGCGAGACCTACACGATCAAGATCGAGGTCGAGGAAGACGCCGTCGTCGCCTACGTCGACGACGAGGAGACCGCCCGGATGGAGGGCGTGAAGCTCCCCGACGGAACGCGCGTCGGGTTCACCTACGAGAAGGTGAACCTCCAGATCCAGCGGATCTACGTGGGCGGCAAGCCCGACGTCGACTGGGCGCGGAAGAAGCTCGGGGCCGGCGAGGGGAAGAAGAGCGGGTCCGGGTCGCGCGGCGGGTAGCGCGGCCCCTCCGTCGCAGCGGAGGAACTTCTCGAAGAGGCGGCGAAAGCACCCGGTCCGCGTAATCCGCGTAATCCGCGGTTCCCGTTCGCTCGCCGGCGAGAGAGACCGAACCGCGGATGACGCGGACTACGCGGATTGACTCCGGCGTCGCCCAGTCGTTGCGCGGCGGGGCGACTCAGCCGACCTTTGGCGCTCAGTCACCCTCCCAGAACTCCCGCAACCGCCCCCACTCCCCCCGCGACCGAGGCCCCATCGGAAACCCCGACTCCATCGCGTCCAGGGTGAGCCCCGCGCGATCCCCATGGTTCTGCAACCCCTCGAGGTAGCCGACCGCCAGCGGGTCCCCGAACGTGGCCTCGTCCTCCTCGAGGAGCGCCTCGACCGCGCCCAGCACCTCGGCGACCGCCTCGGTCTCCCCGGCCAGGTGCGCCTCGACCGAGCGCCGGGCGAGGTTCCCCAGGCGCACGTACGGCGGGTCGAGGTGGAGCGCGCCGATCGCGTCGGCGAAGCCTCCCCGATCTCGACGCACGAATCCGCGGACGAGGTCGCAGACCGGCCACCGCGTCTCGTAGTCGCAGGCGAGGAGCTCGATGTAGAGCCACGGCGGGAGCTCGTGCTCGACCTCGGGGTGCTCGGCGAGCCAGCGCTCGAACGCGGCCAGGTCGACCTCGCGGTCCTGATCGTAGAGGAGCACGCCGAGGACGGTGAGGAGCTCCTCGGTCGCCGGCGAGACGCCGCCCGGCGGCGGCGGCGGCTCCAGCCACGCGCGGGCGGTCGGGCTCCGGTCCGCGAGCGCGGCGATCGTCCGGGCTCCGGCGCTGTCGTCCTCGGCGATCAGGCCCATCGGGCGAGCGCCCTCCTGCGGCGCGGTCGCATCGTAGGGCGACGGGCTTGCGTCCGCGAGAGGCGCGGTCCATGCTGCCGAGGTCGATCGAGCCCCGCCCGATCCGCCCGATCCGCCCGAGGAGATCATCATGCGCACCCTCTCGAAGACGGCCGCGGCCATCGCGCTCACCGGCGTCGTCGCCGGCTCGGCCATCGCGCTCGCCGACGACGGCGAGAAGGAGGCGGAGGCCGCGCCGCGCCACCGCGTCCTGATCGAGCTCTTCACCTCGCAGGGCTGACACAGCTGCCCCAGCGCCGATGAGTTCATCGGCAAGCTCGCGGCCGACCCGGTCGGCGCCGACGTCGTGCCGCTGACCTGGCACGTCGACTACTGGGACTACCTCGGCTGGAAGGACCCCTACGGGAGCGCCGCCGCGACGGCGCGTCAGAGCGCCTACGTGTCGCGGTGGGGCACCCGCCGGCGCTACACGCCGATGCTGGTGGTCGGCAGCGTCGAGTCGCGCGGCGCGTCCGTCCGCGCCAACCTCGACGCCGAGAGGGCGAAGCCCGCGCGCCTGGCGATCGACGCGACCGCGTCGGCAACCGACGACCGGGTGTCGGCGACCGTGAAGCTCCGGAAGCTCGACGAGACGCTCGAGATCGGCGAGGCGGTCCGCGTCGTCGCGGTCCTCTTCGTGAAGTCGGCGACGACGAGGTGCGACGCCGGCGAGAACGCCGGCAAGACCCTGAAGGAGTTCTTCATCGCCGTCGAGCTCGCCGAGCCGATCGCGCCCGCCGACTGTCTCGACGCCGACGGGCACGCGGCGAGCTTCGCGATGCCGGAGGGCGAGACGGCGGCGAACCTCGGCGTGGCCGTCATCGTCGAGGATCTCCGCGAGCGCCGGACCCTCGAGGTGGCGGCGTTCGACGTGGCGGCGCCGGAGTAGCGCGCCGCCGTTCGCCGCCGTCGCCGAGGGCGGTCAGCGCCCGCCGTTCCGGAGATGGTCGAGGATCACCCTCGCCTCGGCCCTGACGGGGCCGTCCTCGGACAGCGTGATCGTCCGCTCCAGGTCGGCGATCGTCTCGTCCGGGTCTCCGCCGAGCATCAGGCGGACGTTCGCCCTCCCGAGGAGCGCCGACGGGCGGTCGGGCTCGATGGCGAGCGCGCGCTCGAGGTATCGCCAGGCTCCGAAGGGGTCGGCGGCCGGCTGGATCCGCAGGCGCACCTGCGCGCCGAGCTCCCAGGCGCCGGCGTGCTCCGGATCGAGGGCGAGGGCGGCGTTGATGGCGCTGGCCGCGCCGCCCAGATCGCCCTGCTCGTAGAGGACATTCGCGAGCATGAACGGAGCCTCGGGGAGCTCGGGCGCCTCCTTGATTGCGGCGTCGAGGTCCTCGATGCCGCCCTCGAGGTCGCCGGTCTGCGCCCGGATGACTGCGCGCTGGAGGCGAGCGAAGTACAGACGAGGCGCCCGTTCGATCGCGAGATCCAGGTCGGCGAGACCGTCGGCGGTCCGGCCCATCCTCGTGCGGATCAGCCCTCGCTGAAAGATCAGAGACGGCCGGTCGGCGTCGAGGGAGATCGCCTGGTTGGCGTCTCGAAGCGCCCACTCGAGATCCCCGTTCGCCAGCCGGTTCATGCCCCGGGCCATCCAGGCGTCGGCGAGGGTCGGGTCGAGCTCGACGGCTCGATCGAAGTCGGCGGTCGCTCCGTCGCGGTCACCGAGCTCGAGCGAGATGAGGCCGCGGGTCGCGATCGCTCGCGCTGGCTCGCCGTCGAGGTCGAGGCGGCGGACCCGTGCGGCTCCGTCGGGCTGCTGGCGGAGCGCCCGGGCGGCGCGGCTCCACGCCGGCCCGGCCCCTGCGAACACCACGCGGGCGGCGATCGCCGCCTGCAGCGCGTCGTCGCTCACGGCTCCGAGACGGACGAGCGCGACGACGGCGGCGGCGGCGGGGATCGAGCGCGCCTCGGTCAGGGCGTAGCGGGCGAGCGGGCGCACCGCGCCGCGCGCGATTCCGATCCTCCCGAGCGCCTCGCAGAGGACTTGCGCGACCCGTCCCTGGCCCGGCGGCACGGCGGCGCCCTGGGCCTCTGCGCGCGCGATCCGCCCCCACCGCTCGAGCACGGCATCGATGCGCCAGTCGGCCTCGTGGATCGTGTGGGCGATCGCGATCCCGATCGACTCGGTCCGTGGGTCGTGGAGGGTCGTGAGGGCGTCGGCCAGCTCGGGGTCGCTGATCACTCGATGGATTGGGTTCGTGGCCGCCCGGAGCCGGTCGGACACGCGGTCGAGCTCGTGCGCGATCAGCGCGACGGTCGTGGCGTCCGCGCGGCGGACGAGCTGGAACAGCGCATCTTCGCGCGCCGGGCCGGGCGGGAGCTCGCCCCGTTCGAGCCGATCGACGATGTCGTCGATCAGGGCTCGGGCGTCGTCGCGTCCTTCGCCCTCGAGCGCGGCGAGCGACGCGGACGCGGCGGCGACGCGATCGGCATCGACCGCGAGGGCATCGGCCTCCTCGATCATCGCTCGCGCGAGGCTCCAGCGCTCCGCGTCGCGGGCGTCGTCGCCTACCTCGAGGGCGAGATCGAAGGCGCGTCTCCGGGCGTGGTCGAGCGCGTCGGGGCGATCCATTCGCTCGGCGAGGTCGACGAGGCGAAGGGCGGCGTGAACGGTCCGGACGCCGCTGGTGAGCAGCGCTTCGCCATCCTCGGGTCTCGCGTCCTCGACGAGCGTTCGCTCGCGCGCGCGTCGCAGGACGCTCTCCGCCTCGTCGAGGTCGGTCTCGGCGCCGTCGAGCTCGAGGGTGCGCTCCTCGGCGCGCGCTCGCTCGAGGCGGGCGTCCTCGCCGCCGGCCCGGATCGCGAAGGCGAGGCTGCCGAGCCCGAGGATCAGCGCGATCACCACGGCCAGCGCGGTGACGATCGGGCGGCGCCGGATCAGGCGACCGCCCCGCTCGAGCCGGCCGAGCGGGCGGGCGGCGATGGGAGCGCCGGCGAGGTAGCGACTCAGCTCGTCCGCGACGGCTTGCCCGGTCGGGTAGCGCCGGCGCGGGTCCTTGTCGAGGCAGCGCTGGGTGATCGTCTCGAGGTCGGCGTGGATCGCGGGGTCGAGGCGACGGGGCGGCGTCGGCTCGTGGGTGAGGACGCGCCGGATCGTGTCGATCGGGTCCGCGCCTTCGAAGGGCACCCGCCCGGTGAGCGCCCGGTAGAGGATCGCGCCGAGCGCCCAGACATCGGTCGGCGCCCCCTGGCGCTCGCGCTCGGCCGTCGCCTGCTCGGGCGACATGTACGACGGCGTTCCGAGGACGTCGCCGGTGACGGTCAGTCGCTGCGCGCCGCCGACCTGGCGGCCGAGCCCGAAGTCGGTGAGCCAGGCGTGGGGCTGATCGCCGGCCCACGTCAGGAGGACGTTCTGCGGCTTGACGTCGCGGTGAACGACACCGCTCTCGTGGGCGTGACCGAGGGCCGTCGCGACCTGACGGACGATCTCGGCGATCGTCCGCGGGGGCAGCCGCTGATCGGCGAGCGCCCGCTCGAGGTCGACCCCCTCGATGTGGTCCATGACGATGAAGGGGATGCCCTCATCCCATCCGATCTCGTGGACGCCGACGATGTGGGGGTGGCGGAGGCTCGCCCCGAGGCGCGCCTCCCGGGCGAACCGCTCGAGGTCCTCGCGGTCGGCGATCACCGAGCCGAGCGTCTTGATGGCGACCTGGCGCTGGAGGGCGTCGTCCCACGCCCGGTAGACGACGCCCATGCCACCCCGTCCGAGGACCGACACGACGCGGTAGCGGCCGATGCGGCGGGGCGTTCCGGGGGATGGCGCCTGGAACGCGGGCTTCGACGCGCGGCGGCTCGACATGGAGACGCGCTCGGTGCTCGGGCCCTGGCTCGCGGTGTGCTCCTCCGCCGACGGCGGCTGGACTCGGAGGCGCTCGGTCGGCTCGGGGCCCGTCGGGAAGGCGGTCCGGATCGTCAGGCTCGCGAGGCCGCAGCGGGGGCACGGCATGCCGGCGGTCGGCTCGTCGGGGCGATCGCCGACGCGGAAGCTGATCCCGCACGAATCGCAAACGAGCACGATGCCCGAGCGGGCCGGGCTCTCGTGATGAGCCTGCATCGATGACATGTTGCGGCGGCGCCTCCGGGTCGAGGGCGGCGGCGCGATCCCCCGCTGCATCATGGCGGCGACGGGCGCGCCGCGGAAGGGTCGGCGCCCGCCAGATTCGGGAAGATGCAACCACCTTGTTTCTCGGGGCGTCGTGGCGGGCTGACTCACGTTCGAGGTAACCATCTTCCGGGCAGGGGATTGAGGAAGTAGCCGTTTGGCAACGCGTTTGCGTGAGGAGCGGCCCAGCAGCCGATCTCTCCGATCTGGAGACCGACACGTGGAGGGGGGGTCCCGCCGGCGTCGGCCGCTCCGGAGTCGTAGCCACATCTCGCTTCGCAACCGCTGGCGGGCTCGGGTTTTCACCCGATTCGCCCTCTGGCTCCTTCATCCTCGTCGCATCGCCCGGCCTCGGGCGCACGGACACGACCATGCTCTCGTCGAGTCGTCGACCCCGCGTTTCGCGGTCGGTCGCCTTCGCCATCGTCGGTCTCGGGCTCGCGCTCGCGCTCTCCGCGTGCGGCGGAGGCGGTGGGTCGAGCCGCGGCGCGGCGCCGGGCGCCGGCAGCGCCCCGACGACCGGGCCGGGCGCCGGCGCCGGCACCGCCGGTCCCGGGTCGACCCCGCCGGGCTCGACCGGTCCGAACGGCTTCTCGGTCCTCGCGATCGACCCGGCCGACGGCGCGACCGGCGTCCCGACCGACGTCGTCGTGCGGATCGACTTCAACGCGGAGCTCAACCCCGGCAGCGTTCACCCGCAGAGCGTCGAGATCGTCGGGCCGGCCGGCGCGGTCGACGCGGCCATCGCGTTCGCGGGCTCGACGGCCATCACCCTGACGCCGCGCGCGCCGCTCGATCCGGGCGCGCCCTACACGGTCAACGCGTCGCGCTTCATCCTCGACACGAGCAACCGTCCGCTCGGGGTCGACGTCGCGAGCGGCTTCGAGACCGGCCCAGGGCCCGCCGGGACGACGCCTCCGACGACGGGGCCGCCGGGGCCGATCACCCTGCGCGCCGGGGCGGGCTCGGCCGACGTCACGCCGGTCGTCGGCGTGCCGCTCGGCGGATTCAACGAGGGCGACCGGCGGAACTTCCCGCCGGACCTCGATCCGACGAACTACCACACCCTGTTCCGGCCGAGCACCGGCGTCCTCGACCCGATCATGTGCAAGGCGCTCGTCCTCGAGTCGGGCGGCGACCGCGTCGTGATCATGACGCTCGACGTCGTCGCGACCACGGCCGACGCGGTCCGCGGCACGCAGCAGGTGCTCGCCGCGCGCGGGATCACCATCCCCGTCGAGAGCATCCTCGCCGTCTCGAGCCACACCCACTCCGGCCCGGGCACCATCAGCTCTCTCCACTTCTGGGAGCTGATCGCGATGGACCTCTACCAGCCGCAGGTGTACCAGCGGTTCATCGAGGGCTGCGCCGACGCGATCGAGGCGGCGATCGCCGACCTCGGCCCCGCCGTCTTCGGCGCCGACTCGATCGACGTCACCGGCGTGACGCGCAACCGGCGCTCGCGCGACAGCAACGTCTTCACCCGCGACTCGATCGACCCCGAGCTCGGCGTGATCAAGATCGACCGCCCCGACGGCACTCCGGTCGCGACGGTCTGGAACTACGCGTGCCACGGGCTGATCTACTGGCACAACAACATGGAGTACAGCGCCGACCTCTTCGGCCACGTCGCCCGCGAGGTCGAGAGCCGCGGCGGCGGTCTCTGCCTGTTCGCGAACGGCGCCGAGGGCGACATCACCCCCGACGGCCGCGGCGCCGCCGACGGCGACCGCCTCGGTCGGCAGCTCGCCGATGAGATCCTCGCGCTGCGCGGCGCGACGGCGACGACCGGCCAGGTCGACCTGCGCAACAGCAGCGAGTGGGTGGACTACGGCAACGCGAGGCTCGGCATCGATCTGAACCGACTCGGTCGGAGCAACTCGGGGAGCTCGATCATCCAGGCGCTCCTGCGGATTCCGGGGATCGGCAGCCTCGGGATCGGGATCAGCCTGAACGGCTCGTGGATCGAGAATCGCCATCGCTTCCAGGCGGTCCGGATCAACGACGTCGCGATCGCGAGCATCCCGGGCGAGGCGATCCACACCGTCGGGCTCGCGATCAAGGCGTCGGGGCAGGCGCTCGGCTATCGCAAGACGTTCGCGTTCGGCCTGGCGAACAGCCACATGAGCTACATCACCACCCCCGAGGAGTACGACGCGGGGGGCTACGAATCACTGGCGACGTTCTTCGGGCGCAGCACGGGCACCACGGTCATCGACGAGGCCGGCCGCCGCCTCGACGCCGTCCGCAACTAGCACGAGCAGCCGGCCAGGACCGGAGACGACGCCGCGAACTCTCTCTCTCTCTCTCTCTCGGCGGACGGGATCGTCCGCCACCGAGGCACCGAGTCGAGGATCCCCAGGTGGCGGGCTCTCGACGCGGTGCCTCACCTATTTTCCGGTGTCCGGAATGCTGAAGTCGATCACCCGCGTCGCGCCGGTGCCGTCCTTGCTCTGGATCACGAAGCTGACGACCGCGCCGGGGACGTCGGGAGAGGCCCACCAGGCGATCGCGTTCGGCTCCCCGCCCTTCCTCTTCGACGCCCAGCCGTTGAAGCGCGTCCCGACGATCTGACCTCGGCGGCCCTCGAAGATCTTCAGCTCCGTCGTGGCGACGACCTCGGTCGCGAGGCCTCCGAAGGCCGTCCGGACCTTCAGGATCATGTCCAGCTCGTCGGCGACCCAGTAGGTCTGCGTCCCCTCCTCCCCGTCGCTCCCGCGGAGCGTCGTCGTCCACACGGTGCACGCCCATCGGTGTCCGTCGAGGACGAGCTCCTCGCGGTGCTCGCGTCGCGGTCGCGTCTCGGTGAGGAGTGACTCCGTCGCGCGCTCCGCGCCTCGCTCCCGCTCGGTCTCCTTGATCCTCAGCTCTCGTCCGAGGGCGACGGCCTCGCGGGTGCCGACGGACTTCCGGCCGTCGGTCGTCAGGCGCTCGATCGTGACGGCCGCCCCCAGCTCGAACCGACGCCACGGATGCCACTCGTGCTCGTCCGCCCGGCCGAAGGCCGGGATGCGGCGGGCGTACTCGACGCGGACGGACGCGGTCGCCTCGTTCCCGACCGAGTCTCGCGCCGTCAGCCGGCGCTCGTTCGTCCCTTCGACGAGGTCGATCGGGAGCCGAAACGAGCCGTCGGCGTCGAGCCCGATCGAGACGCCGTCGGCCTGGAGGGTCGCGGCGCCGCCCATGATCCGCCCGGTGACCTCGACGTGCTGGTGGATCCCGAAGAGCCGCTCCGGGATCGGCTCGAGGGTGATCGTGGGAGGCGCCGTGTCGCGGAGCACGGGGTGCCGGATCTCGGTCCTCAGGCCCGCTCCGTCGACCGCGACGATGGTCAGATCGTGTCGGCCGGCGCCGGGGATGGGCACCGTCGCCGCGAAGGAGCCGTCGTCCGAGACGCGCGCGACGACGCCGTCGACGGTGACCGAGTCGGGTGGGTGCGCATCGACGACGCGCCCCTCGACCACCACCGACGGGCCGACCGGCGTCCCCGACTCGGGAGAGAGGACGGCGACGCCGGGCGCCGATCGGTCGCGAACGACGGTCACCTCGTGAGGCGCGGCGGCGAGGCCGGCCGCATCGGTCGCGGTCACCGTGAGGGTGTACGGGCCGTCGTCGGGGAGGGGGACGCGGAGCTCGAACGCGCCGTCCGGCGCCGCCGCGACCGCCTCGGTCGGGCCGGCCCGCACCGTGACGTCGCTGGCGTCGCTCGCTCGCCCGCGGAGGACGAGCGACCGCTCGGTCACGATCGCGGGGGACGCGTCCAGGTCGAGCCCCGGCGGCGTGCGGTCCACCCGCACGACGACGGTCGCGCTCGCCCGTCGACCCGCGCCGTCGAGGCCGACCACCTCGAGGCGGACCTCCCCCTCCGCGTCGGGCAGGGCGACCTCGACGACGAACCTCCCGTCGGCCGCGAGCGCGGTCGGCGGGCCGCCATCGATCGAGAGCTGCGCGGGATGAGCGTCGCGGAGGCGACCCGCGATGGGGAGCGTCGCGAGGCTCGTCACCATCGGGCCGGGCGCGTCGAGCTCGAGGGTCGGATCGGTCAGGTCGACCGTGACGGAGACTCGCGCGAGCTCCTCGCGGGGCTCCACGGCGGTCTCGACGACGAGGGTGTGTCGGCCCTCGTCGAGCGCGGCGACGGCCTGGAACCGTCCGCCGCGATCGACGGGCGTGCGGCGTCCGGCGACGGAGACGACCTCGGCCCCGGTCGCGCGTCCGGTCACGGTCACCGAGCGCATGCTCGTGATGAGGTCCGGCGTCGGCGCATCGATGCTCGCGGCGGCGGGGCCGCCGCCGACCCCCGAGGCGACGAGGCCGGCCGCGAACGCGGCGATGACGAGGGCGCCCGCGCCGCCCACGACGAGCGCCGAGCGTGCCGTTCGGGCGGGCGGCGGAGCCGGAGGGGCGAACGGCGGCGCGCGCGTCGCCGTCGAGCTGGCGGCGGCGGTGCCGAGCAGCTCGTCGAGCGACCCGGCGATCGCGGTGACCGAGGGGCGCCGCGCCGGGTCGGGCGAGATGCACCGCTCGACCAGGTCGGCGAGCGGTCGGGCGATCCGCGGATCGACCTCGCGGAGCGGCGGAGGCGGGATGCCCTCGATGATCCTCGCCATGACCTCGATGGGCGAGCCCCCGGGGAACGCCGGCCGGCGAGCGACGCCCTCGTAGAGGATCGTCCCGAGAGCCCACGCGTCGGCCGCCGGGCCGACGCCGCCCGGCTCGGCCTGGATCTGCTCGGGCGCCATGTAGGAGACGGTGCCGAGCACCTCGCCCGCCTCGGTGAGGCTGCCCTCCCCGTCGGAGGCATCGTGGACCAGGCCGAAGTCGGTCAGGAGCGCCCGCTCGTTCGCATCGATGAGGATGTTGCCCGGCTTCACGTCGCGGTGGACGAGGCCGTCCGCGTGGGCGTGGGCGAGGGCGAGGGCGACATCACGGACGATCCGGAGGAGCTCCGCCCGCCGCAGCCCGCGGAGGAGTCGGTCGGCGAGGGTGTCGCCGGGGACGAGGTCCATCACGAAGTAGGGCCGGCCCTCGTGCTCCCCGACATCGTGGACCGCGACGATCCCCGGATGACGAAGGCGCGCGGCGGCGTGCGCCTCCCGCTCGAAGCGAGCGCGCGCCTTCGGCCGCTGGAATCGATGGTCGGCGAGCACCTTGATCGCGACATCGCGTTTCAGGGCCGGATCGACGGCGCGGAAGACGACGCCCATCCCGCCACGGCCGAGCTCCTCGCCGAGGACGTAGCGCCCGAGCTGCTGCCCGGACGACGGCGTCGGAGCGTTCGAGGGGAGGGGGAGGGAGGGGGGGGCGTCGGACATCTCGGGAGATGGTGACGGACCGGTGGGGTGCGGTGCAAAGGGATGGCGCGGGCCTCGGTGGGGGCGAGCGAGCCGGTGTTCCAGGAACGGTGCGCGGGCGTCGGCAACGGACTCTCGTCGCGGCAGCTCGCAATCCAGTCAATCCGCGCAATCCGCGGTTCCACTCGTTTCGCGGCGGCAGAACGAAACCGCGGATTGCGCGGATTGCGCGGACTGTTCCGGTCGGCGCCGAGTCGTTGCCGCGTGTCGTTCCTGTTCACCGACCGGGCGACCACGCGTGCTCGTGGGACGAACAGGGGACGAGGCGGAGACCGGCCGCCTGGCCCGTCCCCGCCTCGAGGGGTCCCGCGATGCTCGGGTGCCGTCCGTCGGTCAGCGGAGGTACGCCCGCTTCCGGCGCTTCGGGGCGATCGGGGCCGCGCCGGCGCCCGCGCGCTTCCTCTTCGGGGTCGGCTCCGCGTCGCGCTCGCGCGCCTTCTCCTCGGTCCGGCGGCGGCGCTTCTTCTCGAGCTTCTCGCGCTCGACGGCGACCTCGTCGAGCTGGCGCTCGACCTGGCTCCGGGCGCGGCGGACCGATGCCCGCTCGGCCGCGAGCTCGCTCTTCGCCTTCTCGTGGCGGGCGAGCTCATCGCGGAGCTGGCTCTTGAGCTCGGTCAGGTCGCGGGCGCGCTTGCGGATGCGCTCGCGCTCCTCGGCGAGCGCCTCCTCGAGGCGCTCGGCCACCGTCTCCGCGACCTGCTCCTCGAACGCCTCCTCGGCGGCGTCGAGGTCGGCGGCGCGGGACTCGGCGGCCTCCTTCGCGGCGCGGGCGTCCTCGCGCTCGCGGCGCGTCTGCTCGGACTCGGCGGCGACGCGGCGCTCGATCTCCTCGGCGATGGCGGCGCGGTCGCGCTCGAGCTCGCCGCGATCGGCCGCGAGCGCCTCGCGGTCGGCGAGCAGCTCGGCGCGCGCCTCGACGAGCGCGTCACGCTCGCGATCGGCCTGGGCGCGGGCCGGCGCGGTGGCGTCGGCGATCGCCCGGGAGAGGCGGGCCTCGAACCCACGCCCGGCCTCGGCGAGCATCGCCTGGCCCTGGGCGATGGCGTCGCGCTGATCGGCGAGCTCCGAGCGGGCCGCGGCGAGGCCGTCGCGCTCGGCGGCGAGGCGATGGTGGAGCGGCTCGAGCTGCCGGCTGACCTCGAGGGCGACCGACCCTTCGAAGCGCTCCTTCTGCTCCTCGACCTCGGCGCGGGCGGCGTCGAGCTCGCCCCGGTCGACAGCGAGGGCCTCCTCGACCCGGACAGCGATGGTCGCGTCCAGCTTGACCCGCGCGGCCTCTAGCTCCTGGGACCGATCCGTCAGGTCGGCTTCGATGACGGCGCGTCGCTCGGCGACGCCCGCCTCGATCGCCGCGGCGATCTCGTCGGACTGACGCTGGCGCGCCTCCTCGAGGGCCGCTCGCTCGGACGCGACCGCGGCGCGGTCGGCCTCGATCGCCGCGCGCTGGGCCTCGAGGGCGGCCGCCCCGTCGGCCGCCGCCGCCCGCAGGCGGGAGGAGGCGCCGCAGCGGTTCTTGTCGCCGCCCTCGTCGTCGTCCGCCGGCGTCTTGCGGGTGACGAGCTCCGAGGAGACGTCGAAGACGCCCGAGGCGAGCTCGGCCTCCTCCTCGAGGGCGAACGCGCTGGTGCCTGCGCTCGACTCGAGGTCGATCGCGGGCGCCGAGCCGGCGTCGCTCGCGTCGGCGCTCTCGCTCGCGAGGTCGCTCTCGTTCTCGAGCGCGTCCTCGCTCTCGAGCTCGACCTCGAGCTCCGACTCGTCGGAGAGGTCGAAGGCGTCCGACGCGAGCTCGCCCTCGCTGTCGCCCTCGGCGTCGCTGACGGGCGGGGGCGGCTTCGGGGCGCCCCTGGTCCTCGCCGTCTTCGCCGGCCGGTCACTCCGAGTCTTGCGTCCGCTCTTGGTCTCGTTCCGCGCGGCCATGGCTCGCTCCTCTTCCGTTTCGTTCCAGGTCGTCAGGGCGTTCGAGTTCGATCGTCGTCGGTCGATGGTTCGTTCGTGGGTGAGTCGCTCCGGACGGAGCAGGCCGGAGGCGCGAGACCCGGTGTCCCGCGCCCCCGGCCAGGAGGCTAGGAGTTGAATCAGGCGGGCGCCTGCTCCGCGCCGAGCTGGCGCGCGGCGATCCAGGCGTCGCGGGTCGGCAGGTCGTCGTTGCCGCGCCGGCCGCCCAGGTAGAGGAGGCAGGTGATCGCGTTCTGGGCCGAGGCGAGGAGCGCGATCACGGCGGCGACGGCCAGGGCGGTCCAGAGGGCGGTCGGGATCGCGGCGGCGATCATGCCTCCGCCGATCGCGGTGGCGCCGGCGCTGCTCGCGAAGCCCGCGTCGCTGCCGCTGTCGTTGAAGCTCTCCATGTCCTCGAGGTCCATGTTCTCCCAGTCGACGTCGTCGAAGGAGGGGCTCGGGGCGATCGCCGCGCCGCCCAGCGCCGCGCTCGCGCCGCCCAGCGTGGTGTGGATCCCGAGGGGGACGCCGATCACCGTCGCGCCGACGCTCAGCACCGCGATCGCGAAGAAGAGGTAGACGAACTGCGGCCAGAGCGACCAGAGGATCAGGCGCACGAAGCTGCGACGGACCAGGTCGAAGAGGATCTTGATCGTGGCGATCACGCCCGACTCCTCGAAGGCGACGATCACCGGGCCGAACACCCAGATCAGGCTCGAGGCGACGAGGAGGAAGAGGGCGGCCGCGCTCAGCGCGATGTGGACGCCGAAGATCAGGCCGTTGAAGATCGGGCCGACCACCGGGATCAGGTCGAGGGCGCTCAGGACGCCGAGGATCACGATCGGCACGCCGGTCAGGAAGCCGACGAGCACCGGCGTGATCGCCAGGGCGAGCCCGTGCCGCTTCGCGAAGCCGAGCGCCTCGGTCGGGCTCGGCGTCTCGCCGGTCTCGATCTGGCGTCGCGTCTGGTAGGAGAGCGCGCCCATCGCGATCTGGATGAACACGTAGGACAGCGGCGCGCAGACCAGGCCGACGAGGCCGCCGAGGATGATGTGGACGAACGTCGCGGCGAGCGGCGCGAGGGCCAGGCAGCACGCGACGAACATGGTGAGGGTGAGGAGCTTGACCCGCGGCACCGACATGGCGAGGCCGAACGCGCCCGTCATGTCCTTCCGCTCCATCCGGTAGGGCTGCTCGAAGGTGAGCGGCAGCTCGTCCGGGAAGAGGAAGCCCATGATCCCGCCGCTCTTCTTCGGCGCGGGGCGAGCCTTCGCGTTCGCCTTGTCGAGGGAGCCCTTGCCCTTCACCGGGGCGCGGACGACCGCGTTCTGCTTCTTCGCAGCCGGGCTCTTCTGGGGGGCGGTGCGGTGGCCGTCGCGGGAGGGACGCTTCTTCGGGAGGGCGACCGTCTTGCTCTTCGCGCCGTTCGCCCTGGCGGGCGCCTCGCTCGAGGAGTCCGACCCGTCAGCGCCGACATCGCCCGCCTCGACGCGATCGGAGAGCTCGGGGATGTCCTTGATGTAGTCCCACTCGTCCATGCCCTCGCGCCAGGCGCGGGCGCGGCCGGGGATCTTGCCCTGGGCGAGGCGCTCGCGGACGCGCGTCGCCGTCATCGGGCCGACCTGCTTGCTGCCGGCCTTGAGATACCACTGCTTGGCTTCCCTGGTCGCCGTCTTCATCGTCTTCGCCTCCGTCTTTCTGCTCCGAGCTACGAATCTTCGATCAGCGCCGGGCGTCCGACCCGGCTCACCCCCCTATTCCCCGGACGGGGGGCGACGTTTAGGTCGAAGATGCGCGGGCGTAAGTCCTGAAGACCTGGATGGATCGAGACCGAGGCGGTTGAATGGAGCGCGGCCCGGGCCACCCCCGGACCCCACGAAAGGCGAACACCGTCATGCAGCCCCAGCGCCTCGTCCTCGCCCTGGTGATCATCGCCGTCGGCCTCGGCTACCCGATCCTGGTCGCCCTCGGCAGCTCGAGGCCCGAGCGAGGGCCCGGCGACGAGCCGCATCTCTTCGAGTGCGGCGTCGGCTGCGAGGTCGAGGTCGGCTTCCCCTCCGAGGACTGCCGCGAGTGCGGCGAGGACCTGGAGCCCGTCCCGGCCGAGCCGATCCTGCAGTGCGAGACGTGCGACCGGCGCGTCTTCCTGCCGGGCGACGAGTGCCCCGACTGCTACGCCCCGCTCACGCCCGGCCGCGGCTACTCCGACGGCTACCGATCGAGCTACGGCTCGGGCTACTGAACGAGCGGTGTCCGCCCGCGACGAGATCTCCGTCACGGTGCGGCTGTCCACGGAGGATCTGGCCGAGCTCCTCGCGTTCGTCGAGCACGAGCGATCGTGGTTTCCGCGTCTGCGAACGCCGTCCGTCTGGGCCTTCGTGGTCGGCATCGCCGGGATCGCGGCCGTCTCCTCGTTCCGACTCACCGGGATCGGCGAGGGGGTCGACGTCGCGCGGAACGGCTCCCTCCTCGTCGAGGCCGTCGCCGCCTGGCTCGCCGCGTGGGGCGGCCTGTATCTCGTGGGGTGGGGCGCGTTCGCTCTGGCGATGCGGTTCGACGCGTGGCGCTTTCGACGCCGAATCGACCGTGTGTCCGGGGACACGAGGTGGGTCTTCGGAGCCGAGACGGTCGCTCTCGAGTGCTCGAGCGACGGACGGCGAGCGACCTACGGCTGGTCCCGGTTCGAGCGCGCGGCTGAGGTCGGGGCCGGTTACGTTCTCATCCTCGACGGTGTCGCCGAGCTGATCCCGCGGCGCTTCTTGGCGAACAACGCCGACGAGCGGCGGTTCCGGGAGCTGCTCCGCGCGACACTCCCCACGAAGCTCTCCGCGTGGAGCCCCGAGAAGGTCGTCCGGACGAGCCTTGCGGGTCCTCCACCGCGTTCGTCCGAGCCGCCCCCCCCGGAGAGGACCGGCCCCCTGCGATTCTCGGTCGCCTTGACCCCTGACGAGCGCGCGCAGCTCTACTCGCGGCAGGTCCTCCGAAGTCCGCGCTTCCACTTGGCCCTGGTCGGGCTGTCGGCCGCGATCACCGGCATGACGTTCTTCCAGCCTCGAGGGGGGGTCTCCCCGGCCATCGTTCTCCCCGTCACGTACGCCGCGCTCTTCGCTCTCGCCTGGGTTCGAAACTGGTGGGGCGCGCGACGAGCCGCTGCGGACGCCCTGCCGCCTCCGGTCCAGATCGCGCTGGGCGAGACGACGATTCGCATCGAGTCCGTCGACTCGACGACCGAGGTCGCGTGGTCCGCGATCGAGCGCGTCGACGAGGTCCCGCTGGGTTTCCTGGTCGGCGCGTCGTTCGGCACGATCGTCATCCCGCGGCGCACGATCCCGGACATCGAAGTCGAGTCGGCGCTCCGGGCGTTGCTCTGGGAGAAGCTGGGAGTTCGCGCGTCGCTCGTCGGAAGAAGCTCGCGATCTTGGGACCGGAGGGGTCAGCGCTCCCCAGGTCTCTGACCTTCGGGGCGGGGACGGACGAGCCCGGAGAAACCCGCGACCGCCGCCTCGGTTGAACTCGCGCCGCTCCGTCATGCGCTCCGACATGAGCCGCCGCCCCCTCGATGTCCCTCTCGGGAGATCGACCGGTCCGGGACCGAGCGGGTCTCGGCGCCACGACGGGATCGTCAAGGCTCGACGGTCCCCGGCGACGCGATGCTCTATCGCCCGATCGCTCGGGTCAGCGTCTGGATCACGCCCTGGGTGAAGTGCGGGAAGCAACCCGAGACCAGGACGATGCCGATCAGCATCACGATCGGGATACGGGCGACGCGCCAGGCCAGCGCGTCCCAGCGCGGGGTCGCGGCTGCGGACGGGACGCCGGCCTCAGTCTTCGTCGGGGGAGGCAGGGGCACTCTCGCCCTCGTCTTCGGACTCGTCGGGCTCGGGGCCGTCGACCTCCTTCGCCTCGTCCTTGGACGCGGCGAGGACGTCGGGCACCTCGGCGGCGGTGGGCAGCTTGATGATCTTCGCGCGCTTCGCGATGCCGTCGCCGGCGGCGACGGGACGCGGGCCGAGCTGGGCGACGACGTCGCCCGTCTCCGCGGCGGCGTCGATCCCGTCGGGGGGCCACCAGCTCGGGAGCTTCTGCGGGGCGGGGGCGGCGCGGAGCTTCTCGAGGGTTCGCTCGAGGCTCCCCGCGGGCGGCTTCACGGTCTCGGCCGCCGCGCGCGCCGGGCCGGCGATCGCGATGGCCTCGCGGAGCTGCGCCGCCTCCTCGAATGGGAGCTCCTCGAGCACGCGCTCGAGCTCGGCCTCGTCGAGGTCGTCTTCGAGCCAGCGGTCGAGCGCCTCCTCCCAGATCCGTCGCTCCATCATCCGAGGAGCTCCCTCAGGCGGTCGATCGCGCGGAATACGAGCACGCGCGCGTAGTTTCTCGTGACGCCGAGCGCCTCGGCGATGTCCTGGTAGTCCTCGTCGCGGAGCACCCGCCGCTCGAAGGCGTCGCGTTGCTTCTCGGGCAGCTCGGGCAGGAGCGCGAGGACGCGCTGGCCTTCCTCGGCGTCGCCGACCAGCTCGATCGCGTCGGTCCCGTCGGGGTCGGGCACCTCGTCGACTCCGTCGCCGGCGAGCGGTCGACGGATGCGGCGCCTCCGGAGGTCGAGGGCGGCGTTGCGGACGATCCGCCGCAGCCATCCGTGGACGGCGCCTCGGTCCTCGAGGGTGTGGATGTTGGCCAGCGCCTTCGTCATGGCGTTCCCGAGCGCGTCCTCGGCGTCGTGATGATTCCTCAGGATGCGAAGGGCCACGCCGTACAGCCGGCCGTAGCTCTCCGTGACGAGGCCCGCGAGCCACTCGCGCGCAGCGGCAGACTCGCTCATCGGTCCTGTCCCGACCCTGGCGCCGCGGGAGCGCCCGTCCCCGCTCGACTGGACGCCTCGACGGGCGCCGCGTTACGAGCCTCTCCGGAAATTTCCGACAGGCCCGGTGGGCCGGCGGCGTCGGGCGCCGGAAGCGCCTCGGCCAGGGCGTAGAGGGCGGCCTTGATCTGGCACGCGTTCCAGCCGGGGCGGAGGCCGCGGATCCGCGCGACGATCCCGGCGAGATGCGCCGCCGCCAGGCTGCAGCCGGTGTTCTCGCGCCAGCCGCCGCCCTTCCAGGCGACCCGCACCGCCTCGCCCGGCGCGATGAACTCGACGAGCTGCCCCGCCCGCCGCGCGATCGCGAGCTCGGCCAGGGCGCCGTAGTCGGTCGAGAGGACGGTCGGGAACGACGCGGGGTAGGAGGTGCGGCGGATGTCGTGGTTGTTCCCGGCGGCCACGACGAGCGCTCCGCGGCAGAAGGCGTCGTCGACGAAGTCCTTGTAGTGCGGCGCGAGCTCGCGGCTCGTCGTCCCGAAGCTGCAGTTGATGATGTCGTAGCGTCGATCGAGGGCCCAGCGCAGCCCGGCGAGGACCGCCCGCGACTGACTCCGGAGGTCGCCGCCGAGGACGCGGAGGCTCTCGATCGTCGCGCCGGGCGCCAGGCGGTGCACGATCGACGCGACGGCCGTTCCGTGGCCGAAGACGTCGCCGGCGTCGTCCTCGATCACGGTCGGCGCCTCGCCGCCGACGACCTGCCAGCTCGCCACGGGCCGACCGGCGAAGACGGTGTGGGCGGCGTCGACGCCGGAGTCGACCACGACGATGCGCACGCCGTCGGCGCGCGCCGCGTGAACGTCGTCCCAGTCGATCGAGTCGCTCGGACTCATGGTCGGGCCCGCTCCGGTCGGCCGTTCTCGACGATAGTGACGCCGCCTCGGCGACGTCAAGCCGACCGCACCTCGGTCCGCCGCGCGTCGATGGCGCTGCGCGCGCGTTCGGCCTCGGCCCGCAGCCGGTCGAGATGCCGCTCGGCTCCCTCGGTGCTGCCGGCGCGGCCGATCCGCTCGAGCTCGCCGCATGCGTCGGCGAGGTGCCGCGCGCCCAGGCCGCCGCTCGCGCCCTTGAGCCGGTGCGCCTGCTGATGGAGGTCCTCGCTCGCGCCGGCCGCGACGGCCGCGGCGATCGCGTCGACCCGCGCCTCGAGGTCGCCGAGGAACGCGTCGACGACCTCGTCGATGACGCCGGGGTCGCCCGCCTCGAGGTCGCGGAGCATCGTCCACGCCTCGTCGTCGAGGACGCGGTCGCCGTCGGCGCCGTCGCCGCCTTCGTTGATGTCGGGCGCGGTCGCCCTGGGGCGCGCGCCGCTCGTCGCCTTCCCTCCGACGCGGATCCCGCTCCCGCCGGCCATCCGGACGCCGCTCGCCGCCGCCGAGCTCGCGAGGCGCACGCCGCTCGCGCCGGCCGCGCCGGGGAGATACACGCCCGAGACGGCGACGGCCGCGTCGAGCGGGCGCGCCCGCGAGAGCGCCGACTGGAGCGCCTCGGGGCGGATCGGCTTCGTCAGGTAGTCGTCCATCCCGGCGTCGAGGCACCGATCCCGGTCGCCCTGGAGCGCGTTCGCGGTCAGCGCGATGATGCGCGGCTGCCATCCATCGTCGAAGATCGTCCGGATCTGGCGCGTCGCCTCGAGGCCGTCCATCTCGGGCATCTGCATGTCCATGAGGACGACGTCGTAGGGCTGGCGCTCGAGCGCCTCGACCGCCTCGGCGCCGTTGCCGGCGAGGTCGGCCCTGTAGCCCATCCCGGCGAGGATGCTCGTCGCCACCCGCTGGTTGACCGGGTTGTCCTCGGCGAGGAGGATCCGGAGCGGCCGGCGGCGACCGAGCGAGCGGTCGATCCGGCTCGGGACGTCCTCCTCGTCGCTCGTGTGCGGGTCCCACCCGGTCAGCACCTCGAGGACGACGTCGAGGAGCTGGCCCGGCTTGATCGGCTTGTTGAGCCAGGCCGAGACCTCCGGCGCCGAGGGCGATGCGAGGTCGCGCCGCCCGACCGAGGTGAGGAAGACGATCGGGAGCTCGGTCGCGTCGCGGATCTTGCGGATCTCGTTGGCGAGCTCGACGCCGTCCATCCCGGGCATCTGCACGTCGAGGATCGCGAGCTCGAAGGGCTCACCGGCGCGGAGCCAGTCGAGCGCCTCGCGGGGCGACGCGGTCGGCCTGGCGTTCATGCCCCACGCCTCGGTCTGCCGCGCGAGGATGAGGCGGTTCGTCTCGTTGTCGTCGACGACCAGGACCGCGCGCCCCGCCAGCTCGTCGCGGACGCCGACGATCCGCGAGGTCGGGCCGCCGGTCACCGGCTCGGCGAGCAGGGTGAAGTGGAACGTCGAGCCCTTGCCCACCTCGGTCTCGACCCAGATCCGACCGCCGAGGAGCTCGACGAGGCGCTTGCTGATCGCCAGGCCGAGGCCCGTCCCGCCGTAGCGCCGCGTCGTCGACGCGTCCGCCTGGGTGAACGACTCGAACAGGCGCTCGACCCGGTCCGCGGGGATGCCGATCCCCGTGTCCCGGACCGAAACCCGGAGCTCGCGCCGGGCCGCGCCGGCGCCGGGCGCGTCGATGAGCGGGCCGGCGGCCACCGCGACGACGACCTCGCCCGTCTCGGTGAACTTCACGGCGTTCCCGATCAGATTCACCAGGATCTGGCGGACCCGGCCGACGTCGCCGACGATCGCCGCGGGGACGTCGTCGTCGATCAGGTAGGCGAGGTCGACGCTCTTCTCGGCGGCCTTCGACGCGAGGAGGTCGAGCGACGCCTCGACGCAGTCGCGCAGGTCGAACGGCTGGCTCTCGACCTCGAGGTGGCCCGACTCGATCTTCGAGAAGTCGAGGATGTCGTTGATGAGGGCGAGGAGCGCGTCGCCGCTCCCGCGGATCGTCTCGGCGAACTCTCGTTGCTCGGGCTGGAGCTCGGTGTCGAGGATGAGCCCGGTCATCCCGATGACGGCGTTCATCGGCGTTCGGATCTCGTGGCTCATGTTGGCGAGGAAGTCGCTCTTCGCCTGGGCGGCCTCCTCCGCCTCGTCCCTCGCCCGGCGGAGCTCCTTGTTCATCTTCCCGAGCTCGGCGAGCGCGTCGGTCGCGTGCCTGGCGGCCCGGACCCGCTCCTGCTCGTAGATCCAGGCGAAGAACCCGATGAAGGCGACCAGGCTCGCCGCGCCGATCCAGCGCACCCAGTGCCACTTCTCGGCCGGGAGGGGGTCGGGGAAGGCGAAACCCCATTCGGGGCCCCAGGCGCTCCCGACGTAGAGGAGCGACATCTCGACGCAGATGACCGCGACGCAGATGAGCGCGAAGCGGACGCCGACGAGGAGCACCGCGAGCAGCGGAATCATCGTCATCCACCACTGCGCCGGCGCGCCGGTGCCGCCGTTGTGGTAGGCGACCATCGGGAGCCAGGCGACGAGGATGACGTTCAGGGCGATGCCGAGGGCGCGGTCCGATCGGACCAGGCGCGTCGCCGCGAACAGCGCGACCATCGCCGCCGAGAACACGAGCAGCAGCCAGACCGTGGCGTCGACGCGGCCGACGACCATGTACCACCGCACCGCGAAGATGATCGCGAGGGGGCAGCCGAAGCCGGCGGCGGCCGCGACGAGTCGGCGTCGCCGGTGGGCGTCGGCCGTCGCCATGAGGTCGAGGCCGACCTGGGTGATCGCGAGCGATTTTGCCGGTCGCTCGGTCATGGTCGTCGATCCCGCGGCGGCCGCTGGAGCGCCTGGATCCGGCCGGACGGCCGGGTCGGTCGGCCGGAGCCGCCCGGGACGGTCAAGTCGGGGAAGAGCGTCCGGTCGAGGCCGGTCCATCGCGCGGGACGGACGTGGACGCCGCGCGCCTCGACGAGCTGCGCGAACCGCTCGACGGTGTCCGGGCACCACCACCCGCGCGAGGCCTGGCTCCGGAGGATGCCGATCGCCTGCTCGGGGGCGAGGCCTCCCGCGACGAACGAGTCGAGGAGCGTCGCGACGGCGACGATCCTGGCGACCTCGGGGATCTCGTCGCCCTGAAGTCCGTCGGGATAGCCCGTCCCGTCGATGCGCTCGTGGTGCCAGCGGATCGCGGGGAGGGCGTCGCGCAGGACCGGGAAGTGACTGGCGATCTGGTAGCCGCGCTCGGGGTGACAGCGGATGAGGCGGCGCTCCTCGTCGGTGAGCTCGCCCGCCTTGTCGATCACCGGGAGCGGCACGACCACCTTCCCGACGTCGTGGAAGAGCCCGGCGCGACACAGCGTCGCGACCTGCGCCGGGTCGCGCTCGGTCCACTCGCCGAACGCCGCGGCGAGGCACGCGACGCGTTCGGAGTGGGGCGCCGTCGGCGCGATCAGCCGGACGAGCGAGCGAAGC
The DNA here is from genome assembly GCA_029260755.1 of Planctomycetota bacterium. Taxonomy (GTDB): domain Bacteria; phylum Planctomycetota; class J058; order J058; family JAJDCQ01; genus JAJDCQ01. The sequence goes on from JAJDCQ010000120.1 coordinate 34,126, forward strand.
GCGTCGTCCGAGGTGGCGAGGCTCCGGAGGAGGCGCTGCCGATCGAGGAGGCTGCTCGCCCGGGCGGCCACCTCCTCGCGCTGGAGCGGCTTGCAGAGGTAGTCGTCGATGCCCGCCTGCAGCCCGTAGGCTCGGTCGGCCTGCTCGGTGAGGCCGGTCGCCATCACGATCGGCACCTCGCGGGTGTCCTCGCGTTCGCGCAGCGTCCGGCAGATCTGGAACCCGTTCATCCCCGGAGGCATGTAGGCGTCGAGGATGATCAGGTCGGGCGGGCCCGCCTCGAGGGCGGCGAGGGCCGCCTCGCCGGCCGCGAACTGCTGAACCCGGAAGCCGAGCCCCGCGAGGATCGACTTGAGGACGCGGCGGCTGACCGCCTCGTCGTCGGCGACGAAGACCGTCGGCGGATCGCGCGGCGCGGGCGGCGCCGCGATGGCGGCCGCCTCGACCTGCTCGTCTCCGAGACCGAAGTTCACACGCTCCTCGCCGGGTGAGGCAGGGGTCGAAGATCCCTGACGACCTGAGCTTAGCTCGGCGCGACGGGCGCCGCCAACGCCCGAACCGTCCGGAACGCGACGCCGGTGATCGCTTGACCCTGACCGGGTGTCCGACGAGCATGGCGGCCCGACCCGAGGGACCATGACCGACGCCGCCGCGAGCCTCGACGCCTCCCCCTCCGCCGCGACCTCGCCCGTCGCCGCGGCCGCGCGGCGCCTGTTCGCCCCGGTCGACGTGGCCTCACTCGTCTACTTCCGGATCCTGTTCGGGGCGCTCATGCTCGTCGAGGTGCTCCGCTACCTCGGCAAGGGCTGGGTGAAGGCCTACTTCGTCGACCCGACGTTCCACTTCAAGTACTACGGGTTCGGTTGGGTCGAGCCGCTCCCGGGCGGCGCGATGTACGCCCTCTTCGTCGTCCTCGGGGCGGCCGCCCTCTGCATCCTGCTCGGGCTCTTCTATCGGGTCGCGACGGTCGTCTTCTTCGTCGGGTTCACCTGGGTGTTCCTGATCGAGCAGACGCTCTACCTCAATCACTTCTATCTCCTGAGCCTCGTCAGCTTCCTGATGATCTTCATCCCGGCGCATCGGGCGTTCTCCCTCGACGCGCGCCGGCGCCCGGCCCTGCGCTCGGACGTGGTGCCGAGCTGGGCGCTCTGGCTGCTCCTCGCGCAGCTCTCGATCGTCTACTTCTACGCCGGCGTGGCGAAGTGCAACGGCGACTGGATCCGGGGCTGGCCGCTCCGGATCTGGCTGGCCGACCAGGCGGACTTCCCGGTGATCGGCGGGCTGCTCGCCCAGGGCTGGGTGGCCGTGCTGATGAGCTGGGGCGGCCTGCTCCTCGACCTCCTGATCGCGCCGGCCCTCCTCTGGTCGCGGACGCGGCGCTTCGCGTTCGTCGTCGCGGCCGGCTTCCATCTCCTGAACTCGCAGCTCTTCTCGATCGGAATCTTCCCCTGGTTCATGCTCGGCGCGAGCGCGCTCTACTTCCCGCCGTCGTGGCCCCGGCGCATCTTCTCGTCGGTGCCCATCCGACGGGCCGAAAAGGGCGTCGATCCCGGCCGACCGCTCACGCCGCGCCAGCGGCTCGTCGTCGGACTGGTGGCCGCGTGGCTCGCCGTCCAGCTCCTCATCCCGCTCCGGCCGTTCCTCCACGCGGGGAACGCGAGCTGGACGAATCTCGGCCATCGCTTCTCGTGGCGGATGAAGCTCGACGAGAAGGTCGCGACCGAGGTCGGCCTCTACCTGTTCGACCCTGCGACCGGGAAGCGCCGACCGATCGACCTCGGCGGCTTCGAGGGGTCCTACAGCGCCCAGATCGCGGGGATCCGACCCGACATGATCCTCCAGCTCGCCCACCTCCTCGCGGGCAACCTCCGCGAGAAGGGGATCGAGGCGCCCGACATCCGGGCGCGGGTGCTCGTCTCGATGAACGGGCGGCAGCCCCAGCCGATGATCGACCCGAACGTCAACCTGGCCGAGGTGGAGCGCGGGCTCGGCGGCGGCGACTGGATCCAGCCGCTCACCCGACCGCGCCCGGCGGCCGACGACTGGTTCGTCCCGCCGAAGATCGTCGTCGGGCCATGACCGATCGATCGGGCGTGAAGCATCGGGCCGGCTCGACCGTCCTCCCTGCGGGGCGTCACTTCGTCGGGGGGGAGGACCGAGTGAGAAGAGCGTGGCGTTGCCTGCGGCCGGCGGCGGCCGGCGGGCTGATCGCGGCGATCGTGCTGGTCGTCGGGGGCGCGCCCGTCCCGGCCGCCGGGGCGCCGCCGGGCGCCGGGGGCGCGATCGCCCGGGAGCAGCGCCTGGCCCTCCCCGGCCGGGCCACCGCGACGATCGTCCGAGACCTCGACGGCGACGGTCGGCTCGATGTCCTCGTCGCGGCGAGCCGACGTCCGACCGAGGTGGCGATCGGCGCTCCTCGCCGCGTGATCGCGCTCTTTCTCCAGCGCGCCGACGGGAGCTTCGGACGCTCGGGCGCGCCCGATCAGCTCCTCGCGCCGGACGTCCGCGCCGTGATCTTCAGCGTGGCGGACCTCCTCCCCAGCCCCGGCCTCGAGCTGATCGAGGTGACGCCCGAGGCCGTCCACGCCCGCCGGCTCGACCCTCGCCGACGCCGCTACGACCTTCGCCGGACCGAGCTCGTCGAGTCGGCCTCGTTCTTCCTCGGCGCCCGGACCGACCGGATCCCGTTCTGGGACGGGGCCGTCGAGCTCGGCGGCGTCGCGAGCCCGGCGCCTCGCCACTCGCTCCTGCTGCCGGAGCGGCGGCGCTACGTCCTCCTCGAGCCGACGCCGGGGGCCGACGACCCGGTGAAGCGGATCCGGATCGATCCGCGCCTCCCCGAGCGCACCGCCGCGGCGCGGCCCGGCGCGGCCGCGGGGGATGACGGCGATGATGATGAGGATGATGATGACGGGCCCGGCCGGATCGACGTCGATCCCGAGAGCTCGGTCAAGGCGCCCTCGGGCGTCCTCGTCGCCGTGAAGCGCAGCCTCGACCGGGCGATCCCGGTGAGCCTGCGAGGCGACGACCGTCGCGACCGCGTCCGGGTCAGCGGGTACCTCGTCCGGTATCGCCCGGGCGGCGAGCTCTCCGCCGTCGCGCTGCCCGAGGCGACCGATCCCGCGGACGCCGGCGGCGGCGACGACACCGATGAAGAGGAGGAGAAGAAGAAGAAGAAGGCGAGCCGCCCCCACGTCCTCTACCGCGACCTCGACGGCGACGACCGGGCCGACCCGATCGCCTTCTATCCGATCGGGACCGGCAGCAACGAGGAGCTCGTCCGCGGCCTCGAGGCGGGCGAGGGGAGCTGCGTCGTCCGGGCGTTCCTCGGGCCGCGCGAGGTGGCTCCGGGTCGCTCGCGGCTCGCCGGGATCCTGAGGCTCAAGGGCGTCGGCGTCCGCCTCGGGTTCGCCGACGTCGACCTCGACGGGCGCCTCGACCTGGTCGTGGCGAGCTTCGGCGCCGGCGCCCTCGCGTCGCTCTCGGAGTCGTTCTTCGACCGCGTCACGGTCGAGCTCCGCGCCTACCGGATCGACCTCGACCGCGAGACGGTCGTCAAGACGCCGATCGTCTCGACCTCGGTGACCCTCGACCGCGAGGACGGGCAGCTCCGCGGCGGGGCGATCGACTGCGCCCGCCTCGGCCACGACCTCGACGGCGACGGGCGGACCGACGCCGTCGTCTTCGAGCAGCGCAAGGTGTCGGTCTGGGCGGGCCGCGTCGTGAAGACCGGCCTCTTCGGCTGGTTCGGCGATGAGGAGCACTCGTTCGACGACGGCGACCCGCTCGTCGAGCTCGAGCTCGGGACGGCCCAGCTCGGGCCGCCCACGGTCGCCGACCTCGATGGTGATGGCGCCGCCGACCTGGTCGCCACGGCCGGCGACGTCGTCCACGTCGTGACCGGGATCGGAGGCGCCCGATGAAGCGCTCGACCCCGATCGCCGTCGCCGCCGTCGCCGCCGTCGTCCTCCTGGCGCTCGCGCCCGCCGCGGCGCTCCTCGGGCGCGACGGCGACGATGCCGACGCCGACGACCCGGCGACGCTGCGGGAGAGGGCGATCGCCGCGGCCCACGACGTCACCTTCCGCGAGATCAGCCTCGCGCTCCCCGAAGGGCTCGACACCGATGCCTGGCGATTCGAGCGGACCGACCTCGATGGCGACGGCGTCGCCGAGCTCCTCCTGATCGTCCGCGGCGGCGATCCGACCCTCGTCGTCTGGCGGGCGAGCGCCGATGGGGCCGGCTTCGATGCCGAGCCCGCGCTCGTGCGGCCGCTCCCCGAGGGCGCGACGCTCGTCGACCTCGCCGACGCCTCCGTCCTCGGCCGGGCCTCGCTCCTCGCCCTCACGAGGGACGCGCTCATCGCCATCCCGCTCGTCCTGCCGCCGCGCGGTGACGGAGCGCCGCCCGCGGGCTCGGCCATGGAGCCGGTGCAGCTCGCGCGCGTCGCCTCACCCGTGCCCGACGGCTACGAGGGCGACGCGAGGCTACTCCGCGACCTCGACGGCGACGGCCGCCGCGAGGTCGTCGTCCCGACCCGCCGCGGGTTCACCGTCCTCACCCCCGACGGGGCGGGCGCGCTCCGGGACGCCTGGGACGTCGCCGTCGTTCGCGAGGTCGAGATCGACCTCGGCCCCGACGACCCCGATCTGATGGGGCGCCCGGCCGGGAAGGACCGGATCCGGTTCCGATCGGTCGTCCACGACGTCGAGCCGCGCGACGTCGATGGCGACGGCGACCGCGACCTCCTCGTCCGCGACGAGGCGCGCGCCTTCCTCTACCGCCGGGAGGACGGCGGCGCGATCCGTCGGCGGCCGACCGCCGTGGTCGACTTCGCCCGGCACCTCGACGACGTCCCGCCGGTCGAGGTCTTCGGCCAGAAGCTCGACATGGCGAGCCTCCAGATGACGATCCGCGACCTCGACGGCGACGGCGTCCTCGACTTCGTCGCGAACGCGGCCGGCGCGGGCCGCGTCGTCGTCGTCCGGGGGCGGCGCGACCTCCGGACGCCGAGCGTCCCCGACCAGGTGATCCGGATCTCGGGGATCCCGATCGTCTCCACCCTCGACTTCGACATCGATCAGGACGGGCGCCACGACCTCCTCGTCGTGCGCCTCCCCGAGCTGTCGATGCTGAGCGTCCTCGGGATCATCATCCGGGGCCGCCTCGAGATCGACCTGATGGGCTTCGATCAGCGGGCGCCCGGGGAGCTGCCGGCGCCGTTCCCGAGCGAGCCCGATCGGATCGGGACGCTCGCGATCGACTTCTCCGTCAGCCGCGTTCTCGAGCTCGTCGAGCGGGTCAAGAACGACCAGGAGGCGATCGCCGACCTCAAGCGCCTCGGCGCGGGGGCGAAGGGCGCCGCCGACATCGACGGCGACGGCGCGAAGGACTTCATCCTCGTCGCCGCGGAGGACGGAAAGGCGGTCGCCAAGATCTTCGTGATGCGCGACCCGGGCAACCTCGAGCTCATCTTCGAGCTGCTCGGCCCGCTCATCGACGACATCAAGCGCATCCTCGGGGGCGAGCGCGGCGAGAAGGCCGAGGTCGTCTACACGATCGAGGAGCTCTACGAGAAGCTCGCCGCCGCGGTCCGGCGAATCGTCGAGGAGGTCGACGCCGGGACCGGAGCGGTGAAGGTCGACCTCGGGATCCCGATCGCGCCGGACCTCACCGAGGACGAGGCGGACGCCGCCCTCGAGCGGGCGCTGAAGCTATCGGACCTCTCCGACGAGCTCGACGAGGTCGAGGACCCCGAGCGGCGGAAGGCGATCGAGGCCGAGATCGCCGCGCTTCGCGCGACGGACGACCCGACCGACGGCGTCTACGAGCTCGACGACATCGAGATCGAGTCCGCCGACATCGACGGCGACGGTCGCGACGACCTGCTGATCCTGCCGCTCGAGGACGGCGACCCGCTGCGGGTGCTGCTGTCGAAGAGGAGGGGCTGAGGGCGATCGGAAGGATTGGGTGGTTGGTGGGGTGGGTTCGCCTTCGGCGGAGGATGTCACCACGGAGAATGGGATGGGAAGGCCAACCTCCGTTCGCGGGATGCCGATAAGGCTCCCAGGAACAGCCGGGCTCGAGGCCCAGAACGGAGGTTGGCGTGTCTCAGTCTATGGTGTCGTCGACGCGGATGACAGTCGGATTCGATCTCGGTGACCGCCGCAGCGCGGTGTGCATTCTCGACGGGGATGGCGTGGTGCAGGAGCGCGCCACGATCTCGACCACGGAGCAGGGGCTTCGAACCT
>JAJDCQ010000013.1 GCA_029260755.1 Planctomycetota bacterium
GGAGGGCACGGAGGACTCACGGAGAAAGACGCGACCAGCTCAGCCCGGGTTGGTCGGCTTCGCCTCCGCCGAGGGGATGAAACCACGGAGGCACCGAGGCACGGAGGAGCCTCGGAGGGGATCCGGGTCTTCGACCGCTCGCCGCGTCCTCCCTGAATTCTCCGTGTTCTCCGTGTCTCCGTGGTGACATCCATCGGCTCGCGTGAGCAGATGCAGTACGGCGACACTGCGACATTTGCTACGAGTCGTAGCAGCCTGCTATCAGCTAGCTATTGGAGGAGATCGATGGAGGAGGACCTCGCCGCTCGATTCAACCCCCGCGTCGTCGAGGTCCTCAAGGCGACGACCTCGTCGACCGGCTTCGGCGCGCTCCTCGGCCTCGAGGTCGACGACGCCGCGCCCGGCGAGATCACCTGTAGCCTCCCGATCAAGCCGGAGCTCCAGAGCGGCGTCGGCCTCGTCCACGGCGGCGCGATCGCCTCGCTCGTCGACCATACCCTCTCGCTCGCGGTCTACCCGGTCGTCGAGCCCGGCGTCTGGGTCGCGACGACCGAGTTCAAGATCAACTACCTCGGCAGCGTCCGCGAGGGGCGGCTCCGGGCCGTCGGCAAGGTCGTCTCGCTCCGCAAGCGCCTCGCCGTCGTGCGCGTCGACGTCGACAACGACGGACGGCCGGTCGCGGTCGCCCAGGGCACCCTCTACGTGAAGGATCGCCCGGGCGAGGGCAAGGCCAGGGCCGAGGGATGAGCGCGACGCTGCGCGGCGACCTGACCGCGAGGATCGAGGCGCTGCCCGAGGTCACCCACGGCCCGAGCCGCTTCGGCTCGGGGAAGTCCGCGGCCTTCTCGGTCGGCGGCAAGGAGTTCGCCCACTTCCACGCCGACGACCGGATCGACGTCCGCGTGCCCCGCAAGGCCCAGCGTCCGGTGCAGGACGACGCCCGGGTGATCCCGCGCAAGAACCCCGGCGACTGGATCGAGCTCCGGTTCAGCAGCTCCGTCGACCTCGACTGGATCCTCGAGCTCGTCGAGCTCGCCCGCGAGGACGCCCAGAAACGCGCCCGCCGGTAGCCGTCCGGCTGGTATCTTCTTCGGGTCATGTCCGCGCTCGACCGACCCCGACGCCTCGCCGCCGCCGGCCCCGCCCTGCTCCTCGTCGTCGCCGCGATCGCCGCGATCGGCCTCGGCGCGCGGCAGGTGAGCACCGAGGGGCGGGCCGTCGAGCGAGCGCTCCGCGAGGGATGGGCGCGTCGCCTCGATGCCGAGAGCGCTCGCGCCCGCGCCCTCGTGGAGGCCGCCGAGGATCGGGCGCTCGCGCTGCTCGCCGCCGCTCCCGCCGATCTGGCCGCGCTGCGGGACTCCGTCCGCGCGGCCGAGGCGAGCGAGCCGGCTCCGACCGGCGCCTGGTTCCTCGTCCGCGACGACGGGGCGCTGCTCCACCCGGCGCCGGACGCGGTGCTCCGGCCGCCGGCCGAACCCGGCGCGGTCGCCGCGGCCAGCGGGCTCCTCGGCGAGGCTGCTCGGGCGGCCGGCTCCGATGTCGATGCGGCGATCGCGAGCTACCGCCTCTTCCTCGAGCGCTACGACGATCCGCCCCTGCCGCCCCAGAGCCGGCCGCTCGCCCATCTCGCCATCGCGACCCTCGCGGCGCGACACGACCGACCGGGCGAGGCGGTGGCGGCCCTCTCGGCGCTCGAGACCGAGCTCGCCGCCGAGCACATCGCCGGCCGCCCGGGCATCGTCGCCTTCTACCGGGAGGAGGCGGACGCGCTCGCCGCCGGTCTCGGCGAGGCGGCGGCGGCGCTCGCCGTGGTCCGCGCCGAGCTCCGGGCGGCGGGGGACCGGGCCGCGGCCCGCCGACGGTTCATCGCCGAGCTCCACGCCTGGATCGGCGGACGGCTCCAGATCGAGCTCGCCGCCGGCGCCCCCGATGTCGCTGACGTCTCCGGCGGCGCGGCGCCCGGCGATCGGGCGCCCGTTCGCCTCGTCGAGACCATCGGCGGTCGCCCGCGCCGGCTGGTCGCCCGAACGCTCACCCTCGATGGGCGAGGCTACGCCGCCGGGTTCGAGACCGACGCGACCGCGGTCGCGCGCCTGGTCGCTCCCGTCGTCTCCGACGGCGGGGACGGCGATGGCGTCGCGCTCGTCCATCTCGGGCCCGGCGCGGCCGTGCCCGACGGTCCGGGCCTCGTCCGCCGGGTCGCCCCCGGCCTCGAGGAGGAGCGCCTCGCCCTCGCCTTCGTCGACGGGGACCCGCTCGCGGCCGCGGCCGGTCGGCGCCGGGCGCTGCTCGGCGTGACGCTGGGCGCGACGTTGCTCCTCGGGCTCGCCGGCGTCGTCCTCGTCTGGCGGCAGGCGGCCCGGGCGATCGCCCTCGCCCAGGCGCGGAGCGACTTCGTCGCGGCGGTGAGCCACGAGCTGCGCACGCCGCTGTCGCTGATCCGGGCGTCGGTCGAGACGCTCGAGCTCGGCCACGTCCGCGACGAGGACGAGACGCGGAGCTATCTCCGCCTCGTCGGCCGCGAGTGCGAGCGCCTGTCCGGCCTCGTCGGCAACGTCCTCGACTTCGCCCGCGCCGAGCGCGGCGAGGTTCGCTACACGCGGAGCCGGCACGATCCGGGCGAGCTCATCGGCAGCTTCCTCGAGACCTATGCGCCGGGCCTCGAGAAGGACGGCTTCACGATCGAGCGCGCGGTCGACGCCGAGCTCCCCGCGGTCGACCTCGACGCCGACGCGTTCCGGCGCGCCCTCCTGAACCTGGTCGACAACGCGGTCAAGTACGGCGGCGCCGCGAAGTGGATCGAGGTCGCGGCGCGACCCCGCGCGGGCGGCGGCATCCGCGTCTCGGTGACCGACCGCGGCCCGGGCGTCCCGCTCGAGGAGCGCGTTCGCATCCTCGAGCCGTTCGAGCGCGGCGCGCGGGCCCGCGATCGCGCGATCCGCGGGACGGGCCTCGGCCTCGCCCTGACCGCGCAGATCGCGCGCGGCCACGACGGGTCGCTCGCGGTCGAGGACGCCCCCGGGGGCGGCGCGCGGTTCGTCATCGAGCTGCCGGGAGCGAGCGCGCCATGAGCAAGGAGACGATCCTCGTCGTCGAGGACGAGGCCGACCTGCGCCTGATCCTGCGCAACAACCTCCAGTTCGTCGGCTACCGCGTCCTCGAGACCGGCGACGGCGACGAGGCCGCGGGCAAGATCCTCGGCGAGCGCCCCGACCTGGTGATCCTCGACGTCATGCTGCCCGGGCGCGACGGCTTCGAGATCCTCCGCGACGTCCGCGGCCAGGGCTTCCGCGCGCCGGTGATCTTCCTGACCGCCCGGGCGGAGGAGCGCGACCGGATCGCGGGCCTCGAGATCGGCGCCGACGACTACGTCACCAAGCCCTTCAGCGTCGGCGAGCTCCTCGCGCGGGTGAAGGCCATCCTGCGACGGAGCGGCGCCGCCGCGAGCGCGTCGACCGATCGCCGCACGTTCGGCGAGCTCGTGATCGACCTCGAGCGCTACGCGGTCGAGCGCGACGGGCAGAAGACGAGCCTCGGCTTCTTCGAGGCCGAGATCCTGCGGGTCCTCCTCGAGACGCCGGGTGAGGCGGTCAGCCGGGCGCGGATCCTCGACGAGGTCTGGGGCGGCGACGCCTTCCCGACCACGCGCGCCGTCGACAATCACATCCTGAGCCTTCGCAAGAAGATCGAGCCCGATCCGGCCAACCCGCGCCACATCCAGACGGCCCACCGGGTGGGCTACCGGTTCGTCCCGTGAGGCGCCCCGACATCTTCAGACATCTCTCCGACGCGGGCTACGCAACTCCCGACGCGCCGCCCGCTACGATCCCTCCAGCTCGTCGAGCGACGACGAGCATCGGAAGCGAAGAGAACGGGAGAAGAGACATGACCGGACGCAATGCCTGGCCGCTCATCGCCGCGGCGGTCCTCGCGACGGTGATCGCGCTGGCGATCGCCCCCGCGGGCGCCCGCGCCGACGACACCGCGGCGGAGAAGCTCTACCAGAAGGCGTGGTTCGAGGAGACGGCGAACGGCGACCTCGAGCGAGCCGCCGAGCTCTACCGGAGCGTGGTCGACCAGCACCGCGAGTCGGCGGACACGGCGGCGCGAGCGGCGCTCCGGCTCGGCCACTGCCTCGTCGAGCTCGGCCGGAGCGACGAGGCGCGGAAGATCCTCGAGCGCCTCGTCCGGGAGCGGGCGGAGGACGCGGTCGGCGTCGAGGCCCGGGCGCAGCTCGAGGCGATCGCGGCCGGCGGTGAGGGGCCGGACGACTCGCCCGGGAAGACCATCATGCTCGACCTCCAGCTCGAGCTGACCCTCCTGCCCGACGGCCTCGAGCGATACGAGCTCCGCCACGCCGAAGCGTGGCGCCAGATCTCTGCCTCGGGCGTCCCGACCGGCTCGTGGCGGCGAGTCGTCGCCGCCGTGACCGCCGCGCGCTCCATGCCGATCGAGTTCGAGGGCACGGTCGTCGCGCGGTCCGGCGTCGCCCAGGCCCGGATCGCGGAGGCCTACCGGGACCTCGCGCCGGTCGGGCCAGCCATCCGGGCGGGCCGGGCGTTCGACCCCGGGCCGGCACCGACCATGACCCCGGCCTCGCTCGCGGCGAAGGTGGTGATCTCGGAGACCGAGGTGAAGCTGACCGCTCAGATTCGCTGGCGCACCAAGGGGAGCAGGGCCAACCTCGTCGGCCGGGCCTGGAACGCGGCGGAGCTCACCGGGGTGATCCGGGCCGTCGCCGGCGACCGGGCCCTCACCGTCGAGCTCGAGGTCGAGGCCGACGCGTCCGTGCCCTACGAGCGAGTTCAGGCGGTCTACGACGCGTTCGCCGCGCTCGAGAAGCCGACGGATGGCGCGAGCGTCGGCCGGCTCGTGGTCGAGATCGTGACCGGCGAGGCGCTCCCCGAGGGCGGCTTCGCGTCGGCGGCGGTCGACGGCGATCGGATCGTCTACCGCCTGGTGTGCGACGGCGGCCGGTTCCCGGACGCCGATGAGGTCGCGATGACGGTGCGCGAGCTCGTCGCCGGGCACGGCGGCGAGGGGCTGATCTCCTCGCTCGACGTGGCCGGCGGCGTCCCGCGCGCCCGGGTCGTCACCGTGCTCGAGGGATGCGCGGCCGCCGGCCACCCGGTCCGTGGCATCTCCTGGGAAAGGACGCGGTTCATCCCCGACGCCATCCGGGTGCGGGTGACCGGCTCGACCCACGATGAGCGCTTCGACGGAGCGACCCTCGTCTGGACGATGAACGCGAGCGATCGTGAGATCGCCCGGAGCGCCGCCTACTTCCACGCCCTCGCCGCGACGGCGGAGCGCGAGGTGCCGTGGTCGATCGAGGCGGTCGGCGACGTGCCGGCCGAGGACGTCCGGCTCGTGTCCAGCGTGCTGGAGCGCGCCTTCGGAGCGGAGACGGGGCCGATCCTCGAGATCGTCGGGGCGACCGCTCTCCGGATCGAGCTGCGAAGCGCGAAGAGCTTCGCCGACGGAGCCCTCTGGAAGACCAACCTCGAGGCGGACGGCAGGATCCTCGTCTTCGCGGTGGCGACCGCCGGCGACCCCGCCCCGGGCAAGCTCGTCGCGGCGCTCGAGGCGGCGATCGCCGAGCACGCCGGGCGTCAGCCCCTGCCGGCGGTCATCGTCGACGCCTCCGGCGTCGCGCAGCGCGCCTCCCCCTCGCCCTTCCCGCTGGATCTCTCCAGAAGCTGGGTGCTCGATTTCATCGAGCCGGTGACGCGCTGTCGGGTCGAGCTGGTCGCGGCGACCGCGTTCGGAGACGGTGTCGTCGCCGAGGCGAGCGTGAGCAACCGCTCCGAGGGGATCGTCTACCGGATCGCCGCGCTCTCGGACACGTTCCCGACGCAAGAGGAGATCGCGAGCAACCTCCGCGGCTGGTCGCTCGATCTCGCCGCAGGCCTCCCCCTCCGGGTGACCGTCTCGGCCGACCCGGCCGTGCCCCTCGAGCGGGCGACCGCTCTCCTCGAGGGGTGCGATCGGGCCGGCGCCCGGGTCGAGTCGCTCACCCGCCGCCCCCGTGAGGACGCCTCGCCCCCCAAGCCCATCCGACTACGCCTCGAGCGTCCCGAAGGAGTGCAGCTCGAGGACTGGCTCGGAACGCTCGGCGTCCTCGAGGACCGGCTGGCCCGGGCGGGGATCGCCCGCGGCGACGGGCTGGCCGAGGGGCCGCTCGCCGAGGGCGACGTCGACGACGCCCTCTGGAGGGTCGGCAACCGCTTCCGGAAGATCGGCGAGGGCTTCCGCTACGAGCTGACCTCCGAGGTGCCCGCCGACCGCCACGCGTTCGTCCGGCTGATCCTCCTCGCGCCTGGCCGCCCTCGCCTCGTCCCCGTCGCGGTGCCCGGCGACCCGCAGCCCGACGGCGCCGACCTTCGGAAGGCCGTCACGGTCCGCGGGGACCGCCTCGTCCTCCGCGAGGACCAGGCGCTCGAGCTGGCCCGCTTCTCCGAGGTGACCGTGCGCCCGTCGGACCGGGGTGACGGCACCCTGTCGATCGAGCTGACCCTCGCGCCGGCCGACGTCCAGGCGGTCGCCCGGCTCACCCAGGCGCAGCTCGGGAAGCCGGTCGCCTTCTGTCTCGACGGGAAGATCCTCGCCGCGCCCGTCGTCCGAGCGGCGATCGGCGGCAAGGCGGTGATCGACGCCGGGTTCTCGGAGGACGAGGCGGAGCTGCTCTCGGTGCTGCTCGGGAGCGGGCCGGCGCCGCTCCGGGTGACGATCGAGGACGACCCTCGCCGGTCGGAACTACCGGTCGCCCCGGCGCGCCGCGTTCGGGTCGGCGGCGGGCGCTAGCTTCCGACGGCGCTCCGCGGGGGCGCGGGGCGGTCGCGCGGCGAGGTCGTCCTCAGGACGCTCGCCGGGTAGACGATCCCGCGGTTCTTCCCCCGGTCGCTCCAGTCGACGTGCACCTCGAGGAGGAACTCCTCGGGCAGGTCGATCGGGCCGGTGATCGGGGTGATCAGGATCCGCGTCTTGAAGCTCGGGTGGAGCCGGCTCGGCTCCCAGTCGCGGAGGATGCGGGTCCGGTAGTCGTCGTTGCTCGCCGGGTCGAGACCGTCGAGCTCGTCGTGGTCGAACGAGAGGTCGAGGTCGTTCTCGATGTCGGCGACGATCGACTCGGCCAGGTTGGCCGCGTCGACCCGGTTCTGGGCGCGCTTGCCCGTCGCCACGGCGCTCGCGAGGAGGCCGAGGACCGCCGTCAACCCGATCGCGAGGATGCCGAGCGCGATGAGGATCTCGAGGAGGGTGAAGCCGGCGGCGCGGTCGCGCCGGCGCCCCCGAGGAGGGCGCGCGCGACGGCGCCTGCTGGTCGTGATCGTGGCCGGCTCGGTCATGCGGCCACCAGTCTAGCCGAGCCCGGGCGCCGCCGCCTCACCCACTTCGGGCGCCGATCGTCCGCGTCGGGCCCCACTAGTCGTTCCAGTCCTCGCGGTAGCCCGGGACGTCGATGATCACATCGAACGTGTGGCCCACCTCGACCGGCGTCCCGGCCGCGTGACGGACCGGAACGGTCGCGCGCGCCCCGCGGCCGCCGGTGGGGATGAAGAGGATGTCGTTCTCGACCTTCTCGTAGTAGATCCACTCGAACGTCTCGCCGGCGCCGCGCTCGTTCATGTCGGTGCCGGCGGCATCCGCGGCCGCCGTCAGGTCGGGGTCGCCGAGGCGGATGAAGCCGGGCCCGTCGGGAAGCCGATCGCCGTTGCCGAGGACGATCTCGTCCTCGTCATCGGAGGTGTCGAGGGTCAGGTAGCTCGACCGCGCCCGCTCGTGGTTCTCGCGCACCGTGACGGTGCACCGGATCTTGCTCGGCCAGACATCGTCGGACGGATCCGCCGCGCTGCCCGGGCCGCGGAAGAGGTTGAAGAGCTCGGGGTCCGGCTTGCCCGACGGAGCGAGCAGCCCGCGGGTGCTGTCCCAGTAGTCGAACGGCGCGTACCGACGGTTACTCCGCATGTCGCGCTCGGGCGGGTAGGGCCGGTCCGCCTCCGCCAGGTAGGGACCGTCGAGACGCCAGGTGGTCGTGTACTGGGTCCAGAAGAGCCACTCCACCCACATCACCCGCGCGCTCACCTCGACGCCCGGCGCGTCGAGGTCATCCAGCACCCGCGCGTCGAAGAGGCTCGCGCCCGCCTCGCCGATCGGGGAGCGGACCGCCCGACGGAGGGTGTCGCCGCCGGCGGGGTCCATGTACCAGGCGACCTCCTGCAGGCCGCCGAGGGCGCGGAGCCGCCCCTCGGACGCTTCATCAATGTCGTCGACCTGGTCGTACGCCCGGTCGGCCCCGGTCTCGGCGCCCGCGTAGCCGGTGAGCGGGTTCTCGCTCTCGCCCTTGACCGACCGCACGAGGATCAGCCGCTGGCGTCCGTACCGGTCGTAGTCGCTGATCATCTTGACGGCGACGATGTTGCGCCCGGGGACGGCCTCGTCGCGGGTCGCGATCGTGCGCAGGTCCTCGCGGAGCATGGTGAGGATGACGTCCGCCTCCTCGTAGATCTCGCGCCGCGCCTCGCCCGCCCGCCAGGCCCCGATCCCCGCCCGGAGCATGATGACGAGCATGGTCCCGAGCATCGTCATGATGCCCATCGCGACGAGGAGCTCGATGATCGTGAAGCCGCGGGCGCGGCGAGCCGTCCGCCGCGATGGAGGATGGCACCACGGAGACACGGAGGACACGGAGAGTCCCCTCCGGGCCACACCGCGTCCACGGTCGGCGCCATCGGGTCTCCTCACGGAGAACGACCCGATCGATGGGCGCTCGGAACGGCGGTGAGCCTCGAACGGAGTGGGCCCTGCACGCTCCGTGACTCCTCCGTGCTCTCCGTGTCTCCGTGGTGACATCCCGCTCGCCGAAGGCGAGCATCGCGGCCAGCGGTCACTCCAGGAGCTCCTCGTGGCTCTTCACCTGGGTCGGGCTGCGGTACTTCACGCGGAACGCCTTCAGCTTCGGCCCGGCCTTCCACCCGTCCTCGTAGAAGGCGGTGTCCTTGTAGGTGAAGTGGACGCGGATCTCGATCTCACTGCCCCGGACGCCCAGCCAGTTCACCTCGGCGGGGTCGTCGAACTCGTAGAGGCCGCCCGGCTCGTTGGTCGGCTCGACGTCCCAGGCCGGCTTCCCGTCGATCCGCACGAGCACGATGATCTCGTTGAACGGACCGGGGATCTCCTCGTCCCAGGTGAGCGACTCGAACCAGGCGTCCTCGATTCGCTCCGCGCGCTCGATGAACGTCGCGTCGAAGCTGTCGCGGCGCGCCTCGTAGAGGTCGTGGTGGCGGTACGGGATCGAGACGAGGACGTCGTTCGGCACCACGCCTGCGCCGTCGGGCAGCGTGCCGAACGCGCCCCGGAAGGTGCCCTGGCCCCGCTCGTCGACGCCGCGCTGGAGGTTGCCGCCGCGCCGGCTCACCCAGGGGTAGACCTCGAGGAGGCCCAGCCCGGCGCCCCGGTCGAGCGCGAGGTAGCCCTTCTGCGGGAGCTGGCGCGCCTTGTTGCCGCCGACCCCGATGAGCTCGCCGCCGTTGCCGGCGAACGGACCCGAGGCGACGGCGACCTGCGGGAACGACAGCGCCCACAGGGTCGCGCCACCAGGGAAGTCGGTCGCCGGCGTGCCGAGGCAGCCGCGGACGACGTCGATGCCGTCGGCGCCGAGGCCGCGGGCGATCATCAGCTCATCGCCGATCTTCACGGCGACGCCGCCATTCACCAGGTTCTGGAGCTGCTGGGCCTGCTGGGCGGGGATCGGGATCAGGGCATCGCCGGCCGTCATCGTGGCCCCGAGCGCGCGGAGCTGCGGGTTCGCCAGGGCGACGCGGATCTCGTCCAGCTCGGCCGAGAGGATGCCCGGCGCCTGGGTGACGACGTCGTTCGCGCTCGACGGCGGCCGGCTCGCGCCGATCATCACGACCGACGGAATCGTCACCGGCAGCTCGCCGGTCGGCCACTTCGAGAGCCGCGCCGTCGCGGCCAGGTCGTACTGCCGGCTGACGAACGTGTCGAGGCTCATCCGCTGCCCGAGCTGACCGTTGCCGGCCGCGTGGCTGACGAACCGCTCCTCGCGGTCGGGCTGCGCGCCCGAGCGATCCCACAGGGTGACCGCGTCGTCGAACCCGACGGTCCGGTTGCCGGCCACCTCGAAGACCGGCAGCACCTCGACGCCGGCCGCGTGGTCCAGCGCGGGCGTCCCGTTCTCGTCGCGGCTCTGGTTGAGCTCCTGGGTGAGGAAGAGGTCGCCGATCGTCGAGCCGAGGAGCGGCAGGACGAAGTTCGTCGGCGGCTCGGGGAACGCCTGGCCGAGGATCTGCCAGGCAGCGTTGATCGGTCCGGCGTGCGGGCTGCCGACCGTGCCGCCGTTCTTCCGGGGCGGGATCACGAACAGCCGCTCCGGCGCCGGGATCTGGGTGTCGGTCACCTTGCGGTAGTTCAGCCACTCGACGTTCTGGGTGCCGGGTGTGATCAGCGCGATCCGGACCTCGGCGCCCTGCGGCTTGTCCTTGTAGTCGCTGACGTCGGGGGCGACCTCGAGCGAGGCGAGGACGACCGAGATGAAGAAGTCGTGGTCGGCGGCGACCGTCCCCTCGACCCCGCGGATGCAGCCGGTCAGGCTCCGGCTCGCCACGTCGCGGCCGGCGTAGTAGATCAGCTCATCCTCGATCTGGACGATTCCGCGGTCGGGGAACGCGTCGACGCCGAGGCACGGAATCGTCGTGGCGGTCGCGAGCACCGGCGGCGGCGGGGGCGGCTGACCCGGGAGCGGCGGCGGCGGGGGTGGGATCCCGGGGAAGGGGTAGATCCCGGTGTTCGGCGTGATCTGCGGGAGCGGGTGGGCGCTCGACGCCCCGCCGACGCGCACGTCCTCGGCGACCATCGTCGTGTAGCCGAAGACCTGCACCCGGGCGCCCGAGTCGTGCGCGATCGCCCGCGTGCCGCGGACCTGCTGCGCGCGGATGAACGGCGCGGGCGGCGGCGGGGGCTGCGTGCCCGGCGGCACCGGCGGCTGCGGCTGCTGCAGCGCCGGGTTCGGGATCTGCCGCGCGTTGAACGAGGTGCCCGTCTTGCTGCCGTACTCGATCACCTCGAACGTGCCGTTGAACGCGCCGCCGACCCGGATCACGCCCTGGTCGGGGAAGCCGGCCGTCGAGGCGACCGGGATCACGATGTCGTCGGTCGAGAGCGCGCCCGCCAGGGTCGTCCCGTGGCGCGGCGCCCCGATCGGATGGCCGTCGAGGAACAGGGCCAGGTCGGCGTCGACGCTCCCCTGGACGTTGCCCTGCCGTCCCCGCCACGCGGCGGCGATGTGGTACCAGTTGTCGTTCTTGATCGAGCGGACGCCGCTCTTGAGCTGGCCGCTGCTCCCCGATCCGATGCCGGCGCCGGAGCCGGTACCGCCGTCGATCGGCACGAACGCGCGCAGCTCGGTCATCCGCGGCGCGAGCCCGGCCCGCGCCGCATCGCGGATGTCGAGGGCGGGGTCGGCCTTCGCCAGGACGAACTCCTGGGCGGAGGTGTCGTAGAACAGGGTCAGGCGGTTGATGTTGTCCCGCTCGCCGCCGTCGAAGATCACCCGCGTCCCCGAGTCGGCGGCCCAGCCCTGCGGCCGGAACCACATCTCGAACGTGCCGGGGCCGACGTGCGGCTCCTGCGCGCCGCCGCCGATGTTCTGGGGGGCCTGCGGGATCTGCGCTCCGGAGAGCCCGATCGGATCGGGCCGTCCGTCGGGCTCGGTGTCGTAGTGCTCGACGAAGAGCGCGTTCTGGTCCGAGGCCTTGCCGGTGGTGACCCGGACCTCGCCCACGCCCGCGCTCCGATCGCGATCGGGGAAGGTCCAGTTGCCCTGCTCGAGGAAGCGCGGGAGGGTGAGCACCTCGTTCGTCCGCCGCCCCGGCAGGAACGCGTCGGTCTGCGCCCGCCCGTTCGGCGTGCGGGTGCGCACCTTGTCGGCGAAGTCCGCCTGGCTCTCGAGCCGGACGACCGCGCCGGCCGCCGGCGCGATCTTCACGACCTCGCGGATGGTCGCCTTGGCGACCTCGCCGCCGGCCGGGTCGTTCACGACGCCGCGCGAGGTGATCGTGTAGACGTCCCGGCTCCGGTAGCAGAAGGGGACCGTCCGGGTGATCAGGAGGTCGTCGCCCGGGTCGATCGCGTTCCGCAGGATCGCCACCCGGTCGTTCTGGCTGATCTCATCCGCGCCGAGCGCGTCGTTGAGGATCGAGTCGAGCTGCCCGTGGTCGGCGAGGCCGTCGACCTCGACGATCCGCCGGACGACCGCGTCCGCCTCCTCGGGCGTGACCAGGTCGGGGCCCGAGTCGGCCGTCGCGCCCGCGATCTGGCCGCGGGTCATGAGGCCCGTCAGGACGGCCCGGAGGACCGGCGGCGGCGCGGTGTTCACGTTCACCGGCGCCGGGACGATCGCCTCCGCCTGCAACGTGAACGGGAGGTGGCTGCCCGGGATCTGCGGGAAGACGCTCACGTTGTCGCCGCGGCTGCCGATGATCGTTCCGTAGTGGGTCTGGCCGCCCGCGAAGATCCGGATCGTGTTCCCGGGGATGAAGTTCCGGGGATCGCGGATGTTGATCCGGGTGAACGCGCCGTAGGGGTCGTAGTCGACGCCGTTGCGGATCGCGCGCCGGGCGGACCACCGGCGCTCGCCGGAGGCGTGGACGGTGAGGAAGCGCCGCAGCTCCTCGAGGACGACGCGGTTCACCGCCTCGAGATCGCGCGCCCGCTCGCGGGCCTCGATGATGGCCGGCAGCTGGTCCCGGAGCGCCCGCTTCCGCCACTTCTGGGCCGATCGCGCCCGCTCGATGAGCTGGCTCGTCCGCTCGGCGAACTGGGCCGTCGCCTTGTCCTTCCGATCGCCGTCGGGCAGGCGCTCGATCCGGTCGAAGCCGCGGCGCAGACCTCGGTTCTGACGCGGCGAGAGGAGCTTCCGGTCCCGCGCCTCGGCGCCCGCCTCGCGGAGGGCGTCGCCGGTCCGGTCCTTGTCCTCGTCGGACTCCTCGGGGATCTCGAGCTTCTCCTCGGGGTCCTCGACGCCGGCCGCGACCAGGTCGCTCGCCGAGAGGCCGTACTCGCGCATCCGCTCGAACGTGATCCCGGCGAAGTAGAGCATGAACGCGGCGCGGAGGTCGATCATCTCCCAGTCGGAGATCTCCTTGATCGCCGCGACCGTCTTGAACGGCGCGTAGCTGCCCGGCCGCGCCCACGCGTGGTGGAAGGCGACCTTGTCGCCGCGCCCGTCGCGGACGATCGTGCCCGCCTTGTGGACGAGGGCGTCCTCCTCGAGGCCGCTGAAGAGGAACCCGCGGGCGCAGCCGCGGAACGCCATCACGCCGACCCGCCCGGCGCCGGTCTCGATCGTCCCCGGCTCGAGGTGGCGGTAGGCGATCAGCTCGTTGTCGATCCGGACGAAGCCGTCGAGGGTGGTCGGGTCGCCGTCGGTGTAGAACCGGTCGGCGCTCCAGACGGCGATGTCCTCGTGGTCGGGCTCGACGTCCTGGGCGAGGGTGGCGACGCCGAACAGGTTGCCGATGCAGAGGCTGCCGGCCCCGTTCAGGTCGATCTTGCCGTTCTCGTCCTCGACCTCGGCGTCGAACATCGTGCCGCGGGTGTCGGTCGGATCGATGACGAGCCGCTCGTTCCCCTCGGAGTCGACGAACGTCATCGAGACCATCTCGGGTCGGAGCTCGTCGAGCCCATCGAAGTCGGGGTCGTCGTTCCCGGTGAGGCCGGTGCCGCGCTCGGCGGCCGAGATGTCGGGGTTCTGGCGGTCGTACTCGGGGTGGCTGGCGAGGAGCTCGGCGATCGCCCGGTTTCGCCCCGTCTGGGCGAGGCGCCGGGCCGTCGTCAGGCCGGCCTGGCCGCGCGACGACTGCTCGTGATAGCGCATCGCCAGCGCGAACGGCGCGGCGATCACCGCGAGGGCGGCGATGACCGAGATGACGAGGAGGAGCGCGTAGCCGCGCTCTCGATGGCGGACGGACATCTTGCGCGCACCTCTGCTGGGCTCGCCTGCGGCGAGCAGGATGTCACCACGGAGACACGGAGGACACGGAGAATTCACGGAGCAAGCTCCAAGGCGCGGGTGAGTCGATTGGCCCTTTCTCTCTCGAGTGGGATCCCTCGAGAGACGAGGCTCGATCGAAGACTCTCCGTGCCTCCGTGCCTCCGTGGTTTCATCTCGTTCGCCGAAGGCGAAGTCGACGCCACCAACCTCGACCGACTCACCATCGCAGGCCCCCCGAGCGGTCGACCCGGATGTGGGTCTTCCGCGTCACCGAGACCGAGTGCTCGTCCATGATCCCGCCCGGGTTCGGCACGATCCCGATCGCGGCCGGCCTGGCGCCCTCGGGAAGCGCGGGGAGCTCGGACGTGAGCTTGCTCTCCTCCTCCGCCTCCCGGGCCGCCTTCGCGGCCAGCTCGTTCAGGGCCCCGATCACGATCTGGTCGCTCGTCATCACGATCTCGACCGGCCCGTCGTGACGGAGCGGGTCGAGGCTGCCCTGCTTGTCGTAGTAGATCACCTGGTGGGTCGAGAGCAGCGCGACCGACGCGGGGAGGCGCACCGGGTCGCCGACGACCAGCGCGGAGATCCGGAGCTCGTCGACCGTGCCGACGAAGCCGAGCGTCCAGTCGGGGTCGGCGATGACCACGTCGTTGGTCGTCTCCGACAGGGTCGTCGGCGCCTCCTCGTCGAGGTCCTGGCCCTGCATCGGCGGGGCGTAGCGTCCCATCCCGTTGACGTCGACCTTGAGCCCTTCGTCGTCGAAGACCATCGAGATGCGGGTCCACTGGGCCGGCCCGCAGATCCGCTCGCGGGTGGTCACCCGGTGCTGGATCGGCTCGGTCAGCCCCGGGATCTCGCCCCAGACGGCCGCCTCGATCGCGTAGGCGTCGGTGATCCCGAGCTCGAAGACGCCCTCCTTGCCGATGATCTTGAAGTACCACGGCTCGTCGGGGTCGATCGAGGTGTCGTCGAGGCGGGTGTAGATGTCGTCGGCCACCGCGACGAGGTCGGCCGGGCGGATCCAGAGCTCGACCTCGAGGCCCTCGCGGGCCGAGAAGCCGGCCTGATGCCGGATCACCGCGTTGGCGCCCTCCTGCTCGAGACGCAGACCGCCGCCGAAGCGACCGTCGGGGTCGGGCTCGGCCAGGAACGCCGTCGCGCTCACCCCGCGCGCGCCGCGCACCCCGAACGACTCGGCCAGGACGTCGAGCGGGATCTCGCCCGTCTCGGGCGCGTCGGGGTCGTCGATCGGCCCGGGCACCCAGGCGCCGGTCGCGTCGCCGTCCTCGAAGCGGAAGTGGGCGACCGTCCGCCGGCCGCGCGCGCGGATGATCCCGAGCTCGGGCTCGATGATCACCTGGACCGGGAAGCGCTCCTCGCGGGCCGCGTTCCGAGCCCGACGCAGGAGCGCCGTCACCTCGCCGGTCGCCGCCGGCAGCGCCTGCTTGGTGCCGAGCGACGACAGGATCCCGATCCCGCCGGCGAGGAGCAGGGCGATGATCGAGACGACGACGAGCATCTCGACGAGGGTGAAGCCGCCTCGCGAGCTCACGCGGGTCGATCGGGGTCGGTCACCAGCCGACGACATCGTCACTCCCGGGCTCCCCGCGCTGGCTCTTCTCGTCGCCCCCGACGCTGTAGAGCTGGTACTCGCCGAAGCCCTGATACTGACCGGTCTTCTCGCTCTTCCCGGGGAGGCACTCGATCCGCTCGCCCGCGAACGTCTGGTACTTCCCGAGCTTCTTCTCGTCGTAGTCGCGGCTGTGCCAGTAGACGATCGGGTTCGCCCACCCGTCGGCCATCTCGAACGCGTCCGGCGTCGCGAAGTAGGAGCCGGTGGCGTTGTCCTCGACCTTGTCGTTGTCGGTGTTGATCAGGTCGATCTCGGGTGGCTGATCGTAGGGCCCGCTCATCTCCTCGGTCGTGAGGCAGCGCAGCAGCGTCTCGATCCCGTCGTTGACCCGGTTCGTCTTGAGCCCGTAGGCGCGGAGCGAGGTCGGCGGGAAGTCGCCGAAGTCGCCGGTGTACTGCTCGAGGGCGAGACCGAGCTGGTCGAGGCGCGCGCTGGTCTGGGTGTGCTTCGCCCGGTCGCTCATCGACCGGATCACCGGGATCGAGAGCGACGCGAGCACCACGATGATCCCGATCACCACGAGGAGCTCGAGGAGCGTGAAGCCCTCGTGGCCGGCTCGCTCCGCGCAGGCGTCGCGCCTAGAAGTCGTCGGCATCGGGGTTCCTCGGCTCCTTGGGACCGGGCGTCGGCGTCCGGGGACCGGGCCGGCTCGCCCCGCCCGCGTCGCGCTTGATGTAGACGTTGACCTCGTCCGCCGCGGCGCGCCAGGCATTTCCGATCGCCTCGCCCCGGCCGAAGATCACCAGGTCGTAGGCCTGCGCGCGGGCGAGGGTCGCGAGCTCGCAGCTCGCCCGCACCTGCTCGTCGAGGAGGATCTCGACCTTGCCGGCGTCGCCGACCTCGATCGCGAGCCGGTGCGGCTTCCCGTCGTCGGGCCAGACGCCCGCCTCCTCGGGACCGGTCCAGGTGCTCCCGTAGCGGTAGGCGAGGACGAGCTTGCCGTCCGGCTGACGGTAGACGACGACGACGCCGTCGCGAACGGTCTCGAGGCGAAGCCCGAACCGGCTGTGCTCGGCGCCCTCGAGCACCTCGAGCTCGGCGCTGAACTCGACGACCCGGGCGCCGTTGATCGACCGGGTGAGCATCGTCTTGCCCTTGGGGTCGTTGCTCTGGGCGCCCTTGAAGACGACCCGCCCGCCCGCGACCTCGATGTCCGCGCCGAAGCGCTCCACCTCGCTCCACCGGTTCCGGATCTCGGGGCCGTCCTCGCGCTCGAACGCGTCCGACCAGACCCGCCGCGTCCGCGCCTTGACGAGGTAGTCGAGGCCGCGGCGCGCGTAGCCGAGCGACGGATCCGCCGAGAGCGACCGCTGGAAGTCCGCGTCGGCCGCGTCCCGATCGCCCTCGATGTAGGCGGCGTAGCCCCGCGCGGCGAGGGCCGGCGCGTGGTTCGGATCGATCGCGAGCGCCTCGTCGAGGGCGTGCCGCGCCTCCTCGCGCCGACCGGTCGCGAGGAGCGCCCGGCCGAACGTGTACCAGTCGTCGGAGGTCGGCGCCGATCGGGCCGTCAGATACGCCGCGTAGCGGCTGACGGCGGCCAGGTCGTCGCGCGCCTCGTGCACCCGCACCGCGACGCGGGCGGCCGCGTCGAAGTCGAAGCCCGCCCGGAGGGCCGCCGCGAGCTTGTCGCGGGCCTCGTCGGCGCGACCGAGCTCGAGGAGGACGACCGCCTGGAGGTAGAGGACGTCGCCGCCGAGCTCGCCGCGCGCGTTCCGCGTCGCCCGGTCGAGCTCCTCGAGCGCCTCGTCCTTCTCGCCCCGCCCCGCGTGGACGAGCGCGATCCCCGCCCGTCCGAGCGGGTCGAGCGGATCGGCCTCGAGCAGCCTCACGAACTCGGTCGCCGCGGAGCGATAGCGCCCGAGCCGGACGTAGGCGAGCCCGAGGTGGAACCGCGCGTCACGCTCGTCCTCGAGCCCGAGCGAGAGCGCCCCCTCGAGCGACGCCTCGGCCTGGGCGCCGTCGCCCCGGAGGTAGTGGACCGTTCCCTGCGCGAGGATCGCGTGGGCCGACTGGGGGTCGACCGCGACCGCCTCGTCGAGGTCGGTCGCGGCGCCAGCGAGGTCGCCGGTCGCGGCGCGGGCCCGCCCCCGGCCGAAGAGCGCCTCGAAGTCGGGATCGAGCGCCGCGTCGACCGCCGCGCCGAAGACGGTCTCGGCCTCGGCCGGCTTGCCCGTCCGCATGAGCGACTCGCCGAGCAGGACACGGGCGTCGCGCAGCATCGCGGTCGCGACGGCGATGTCATCGATGCCGTACTCGGCGAGCGGCGCCACGTCGCCGGCCCCGACCGGCTCCGCGAGCAGCTCGACGGCGCGCGCGAGCGAGGTCGCCGCGAGCTCGGGCAGCTCGACCCGGAGGAACGCCCGGCCGGCGGCGATCGAGAGCTTCGGGCTCTGCACGCCGCGGTCGATCGCGGCGTAGACGACGCCGAGCTGCTCGTCGAGGAGCGTCTCGTGATGGATCTCGGCGACGCCCTCGATCCGCTTGTCGAAGACGTCGATCAGGATGTGGTAGGCCTCGCGGCGGCCGGGCTCGATCGCGAGGATCTCCTTCGCAACCTCCTCGACGTTGCCGTCGAGGTCCTCGTAGCCGAGCCCCCAGCGGGCGAGGGCGAGCCGGCTCTCGACGTCGCCCGCGCCGAGCTTGGCGGCCCGCTTGCGGAAGACGTCCTCGGCCGTGAGGCGCTCCTCGACTCTGAGGACGTCGCCCTCGGGCACCTCGAAGATCACGCCGTTGCTCTTGCGGATCTTGTACTTGCCGCGTGACCTCTCGAGGACGGTCCCCTTCACCGGCGTCGGGCTGCCCTTCATGTAGATGTGGTCGTAGGGCTGGATGTCGCCCTCGAAGTCGTCGTCGGCCGACGCGGCGCCGCCGCCCCCGATCGAGACGACGAGACCGAGGCCGATCGCGAGGCCCAGGGCGAACGTCCACAGGCGCGCTCTGCTCATCGTCCACTCCCTTCGTCCGAGCCATCGTCGCCGCCGCCGGCGTCGGGGTCGGGAACCGTCGGCTCGGGAACGCCCGGCTCGGGGACCTCGTCGGGGAGGCCCTCGTCGGACAGCACCGGCGCCGGCCGGCCGATCGACAGCGCCGTCAGCTCGCCGCCCGGCAACGCCCAGGGCATCGCCACCGACGGCGGCGGGCTCCGGAGCGCCTGGAGGGTCGGCTCGACGAACACGTCGGCCGCCCGGAACGGGTCGCGCCCGTCGCGATCGAACCCGTAGTCCTCGGCGGGGAGGCGAACGCCTCCGCCGACGTGGTCGCGGACGTTGACCTTGGCCGGCTCCTCCTGCTCGGGAACCGGCGGCGGTGGGTCGACCGGGCGGCTGCTGCCGAGCCCGCTCCAGAGGCCCATGACCGAGAGGACGACGGCGATGATCGCCGTGATCTGTTCCTTGTTGATCGGCATCCTAGTACCGCCTCCCCCCGAACGTCCGCCCGCGGGTCGGCCGTCCTCCGCGGGTCGGGCGACCGGTCGGGCGGGACCCGCCGGCCTCGGGATCGGCGCTCGCGGCGCCGGCCGGGAGCTGGGTGAGGAGCTCGACGGCGACGAGCGAGAGGTCACACTGGATCGTCCCGCCCTTGGTGTTCCGCTTGACCTGGCAGCGCTCGATCAGCAGGACGCGGCCCTTCTTTCCGAAGGCGCCGAGGAACCCGTAGAGCGACTCGACCGACCCCTCCCACTCGACCTGGAACGGCAGGCGGCGCACCCACGGGCCTTCGGCGCTCTCGCCGCTCCCGGCGAGCCGGCTCTGCGGCACCGCCTCGATCACGGCCGGCCGCTGCGCGATCGAGGTGACCTTGCGGGCGCCGACGTCGGCGAGGGTCCGGACGACGTGTCGGGCGACGTCGAGCCGCACGAGCGTCTCGGCGACCAGCTCGTTCTTGATCTCGTCGGGGAAGCCGAGGTCCTTCGGGTAGGCCACGTTCAACGCGTCGGTCCGCTTCTTCACGAACCGCTCCGCCTGCGGCCGGACGTTCACGTAGTGGCCGTAGGGGTTGGTCTCCTCCTCGGGCACGACGTAGGCCGGGTCGAGCTCCCACGCGACCTCGGCGAGCAGCTCGGGCAGCGCCTTGCCGCGGAGCTCCTCGGCGAGGCC
The DNA here is from genome assembly GCA_029260755.1 of Planctomycetota bacterium. GTDB lineage: Bacteria > Planctomycetota > J058 > J058 > JAJDCQ01 > JAJDCQ01. Next base: position 19,742 of record JAJDCQ010000013.1, read on the forward strand.
GAGGGCGCGCCCCTCGTTCCCCTCGAGGGCATCGACGCCCTCCTCGATGTCGGTGCGCAGCTTGTCGCTGTTCCGGCGCAGCCCCTGGGTGGTCGCCTCGATGGATGCCGTCACCGACAGCAGGATCGACAGGACGGCCAGGCCGAGCCCGACGCTCAGGACGAACCGCTTGTGCTCGTACCAGAGTCCCTGGAAGTCGATGCCGGTCTGTCCGGGCATCACGCTGACGGCTCCGAGCATGGATCGAACGTCCTCTCCGTCTGGCCGCGACGAGGCGGCCTCAGTCCTCTCGACCGGTCGATCGACCGGTCAGCCCCGGAACCTCACGCGCAACACGAAGGTCACCTTCGAGGCCCGCGCGTCGTCGCTGACGTTGGTCAACTTCGCCTCGCGGATCTCGGCGTCGTTACTGAGCAGCCGCTCGAGCTCGCGGACCGCCTTGCGGGCCTCGCCGTCGGCGTCGTCGGCCTCGCCCCGGACCGTCAGGGCGTAGGGATCCGGCGGCGGCGGGAGGTCATCCTCCTCGCTCTCGCCGCCGCCGCGACCCCGCCGCGTCCGACCGGCGGAGCCGCGCACGGCCCCCTCCTCGCGGTCGCCCTCGAGGGCGAGCTCGTGGAGGGTCACCCGCTGCGGCAGCTCGCGGTTCAGGAGCGCCGAGACGTGGGCGAGGTGGTAGGCCGGCTTCGTCCGCGCGACGAGGTTGCCGAGGAAGCGCACCTGCCGGCGGTTGTCCTCGTCGAGCTCGGCCAGGTCCTCGGACCGGGTCTCGACGTCGGCGAGGCGGCTCTTCACCGTCTGGTTCACCTCCGCCTCCGCCCCCTTGAGGCTGAGCGCGTGAACGGTCGTGATCCCGAGGTAGACGAGGAGCGCGGCGGCCGCGCCGATCAGCCACACGGTCCGGTGCCGGAACTCGCGGCGCTTGCGGTACGCCTCCGGGAGCAGGTCGAGGTGGAAGGCGCCGGGCCGGAGGAGGGTCGCCGCGAGCCCGGCCGCGACGGCGCCCTCGCGACCGACGACGCTCGCCGCCTCGCGGTCGTCGCCGCCGCTGTCCTTCGTGAGCTCGATCTGCTCGAACGGCTCGAACGAGACGACCGGCGCGTCGAGCGTGTCGCCCATCGCCTCCTCGAGGCCGGCGGTCCGGCTGGCCCCGCCGGTGACGACCACCCGCTCGAGCTCGAGCTTGCGAGCGCGGAGCTGCGTCTTCGCGAACGAGAACGACGCCTTCAGGAGGTTGCCGACCTGCGCGAACGCGGGGCGGAGCGCGTCGGCCATGTCCTCGCCGTCGGGCCCGCGCCCCTTCCGCTTGAGCGTCTCGGCCTTCTCCGGCGGCAGATCCCAGGTGCCCGCGAGGCGCTCGGTGAACATCTCGCCGCCGCTGACCATGCTCCGGGCGAAGATCACCTCGCCGGCGACGGCCAGGCCGACCTCGGCGTTGTTCGCCCCGAGGTCGACGATGATCTCCGCCTTCCCGTCGCTGTCGCTCGGCGCCCCGAGGTAACGCCAGGCGTTCGCGAGGGCGATCGAGTTCGGCAGGACGCTCGAGATGTTCACGCCCGCCTTCTGGAACGCGTCGAGCTTCTTGTTGACGGGCTCGTCCTTCACCATCGCCATGAGGACGGTGAGCTCGCCCATGCTCTCGCGCGGCACCGGCACGAGGCGGTAGTCGGACTGGAGCTTCTCGCCCGCCTTCTCGCTGCTCTCGTTGAGCTCGTAGCCCATGATCAGCTTGAGGCGCCACGCCGGCATCGGCGGGACGTTCATGTAGCGGACGATCGAGTCCTTGCCGGTGATGCCGAGCGCCACCGCGCCGCTGCGCACGTTGATCCCGCGCGCCGCCGCCTCGGCGGCGATGAGCCGTCCCAGAGCGTGCGCGTCCTCGGGATCGACCCCGCGACTCGCCAGATCCTTAAGCGAGAGGTGAAGGAACCGCCGCAGCCGAAGCGTGGTCCCGCGCCGCTCGAGCTCGACGATCCGGACGCCGTGCGTCCCGATGTCAATCCCCGCCGCCGTCGCCATTCCCACTCCTCATGAAGTCGAGCTTCTGCTTGGCCTCGCGAGCGACCAGCCCATCCCTGGGCGCGACCTCGAGACACAGCTCGAAGCAGGCCCGAGCCAGGGCGAGACGCCGGCTCCGCTGGTACGACTTTCCCTTCGCCAGGAGCTTCTCCGCGCGATCGCGCTGCTCCGCGGTGTTGGCGCTGCCGATCATCCCCGACATCTCGCCGACGAGCTGCTCGGCCGTCCCGAGCGCTCCCGCCGGCGCCGCCTGGCGCTTCATCTGATCGAGGAGGCGCTGCGCGGCGTCGACGACGCGCGGGGTGCGGATCTCGTCCATGTCGCGCCGCATCTTCTCGAGCTCGGCGACCCGGGCCGCGAAGTAGGCGTCGATCTCGCCGATCGCCTTGCGCGCCTCGCTCCGCTCGTCGGCCGTGGCCGCCGGGTCGGAGAGGATCCGGTCGAACGCGGCCCGCGCCTCGCCGAGGCGGTCGTCGGCCCGGGCCGCGGCGGCGTCGCCGAGGAGGCCGGCGACCCGGGCGAGGGCCCGCGTGCTGCTCTTGGCCACCGCGATCGCGACGGTCGGCCCCGCCTCGAGCGCCCCCTCGTTCGGGTCGGGCATCCGCGGCGTCACGATCTGGTAGACGCGGAGCCGGTCGGGCGAGTCCTGGCGGATGAACACGATCGCGGGGCTCTCGTAACGGAACGTCACCGCCGTCTCGCCCTCGCCCCACGTCATCTCGGTGACGCCGTCCTTCGGCTCGGCGCCGATCGCGAGCGGCTCGGTCAGCCCGTCGGCGGTCGTGACCTCGCACGGGGCGGCGAGCTTCGGCGGTCCGACGACGAACAGGACGCCGAGGGGGTCGCTCCCGTCGAGCTCCCAGGACATCCGGACGCCCTCGGTCGTGTCCGAGGCGCGGCCGACGACCCGCCGCTCGGGCACCTCGTCGCCGGCGTCCTCGGGGTCGCGGGCCTGGGTGCGGACCTCGAACCAGATGCCGTTGCTGTTCGCGACCGGCCGCTCGACGGTCCGGGCCGACGCGAGACGGCCGGCGCCGGTCCGCGCGCGGGCCTCGATCTCGGCGGCGCCGAGCATCCGGACGGCGCCGGCGCCGGCGCCGGGCGCGACCACCTCGAACGTCTCGACCCACCCGACGAGGTAGCGGTCCTCGCGGAGGATCGACGCGATGCCCTCGCCGGCGACGTCGATCGCGAGGCGCTCGGGCCCGTCGACGCCGAGGACGACGCTCGCCTCGGGGTCGAGCTCGGTGAAGCGGAGCCGATCGAACCACGCGGTCTGCGCGTCGCCCGTCGCGACCGCGAAGCAGGCGATCTTCGCCTTCGAGACGCCTGGCGGCGGCCGGAGGGTGGCGCGCACCTCCTCCCAGCGGTCGCTCCCGGCCGGCACCGCGAACGGCGCGGCCGTCTCGATGAGCTCCCCGCCGTCGTCGAGCCAGAGCACGCGCACGCCGGCGGCGCCGGCGCCCGCGTCGGTCTTGACGAAGCCGCGGAGCGAGTAGGTCCGCTCGGCGAGGACGTCGATCGCCTCGGCCGTCGTGACGAGGGTCGCGCCCGAGCCGACGGTCACCCGGAGCGAGCGCTTGCCGCCCTTGGCCTCGATCGCGTCGATCCCCGACGCGATCGACTCGCCGAGGTCCCAGCCGGGCACCGCGGCGCCGCCGGCCGCCCCCGCCTCCTCGAACGACCAGTTCGCGACCTGGTTGCCCTGCGGGTTGGGCTCGACCTCCTCACGCTTGAGGATGCTCGCGAACGCGCTCAGACCGAAGACGACGAACAGGACGACGAACAGGACGAGCGCGAACACGCTGACGATCTGGGCGAGCTGTCCCTGCTTGACCGCCTTCTCCTCGACCCGCGCGTCGAGCTTCTGCACGATCGGCTCGGCGCCGTCATCGCTCCCGGGGAGCCCCGCCGCGGCCGACTTCGCCGACGTCTTCGCCGAGCTCCGGGCCGAGGCCTTGCGGCGCGCGCCGCTCGCGGGACGCTTGGCGACGACGGTCTGCGCGTCCTCGGCCGCGTCGCCATCGTCGTCCTTGGCGCGAACGCCGGAGTCGTCCTTCCGGCGGATGCCCGAGTCGGCCTTGGCGTCGCCCGCCTTCTGCTCGGCGCTCGCCTTCCGGCCGCTCGCCACCTTCACCGCGCCGGAGCCGCGCGCCATCTGGTTCCGGTCCTGGACCTTGAACCGCGCCTCGCCCATTCCGATGACCGAGCCGTGGTCGACCCTGGTCCGCACCGCCGGCTTGTCGTCGATCGTGGTGTCGCCGCCGAGGTCGACGAGGAACACCTCGTCGCCGTCCTCGATCAGCATCGCGTGCTGGGTCTTGATGTCGCCCTTGGTCAGCTTGAGCGAGACGGCGTCGCCCGAGCCGAACGTGAACGGATACTTGTTCACCTCGAACGATTTCTGGGCGACCTCGCCCTCGCTCCCGCGGAGGACGAGCTTCGGCTTCTTCTTCGGGCCGCCCGCGCTCGCGACGTTCGCCGCCTTCTGGCTGCCCGACGGCCGCTTCTTGATCACCCCCGACTTGGGGCGCGACGAGGGCTGCCGACCGCTCGCGCGCCGCTCGGCGATCTTCTCGGCCGCCTTCTCGGCCGCGGCGTTCCGGGTCGAGCCCGGCGCGGGCGTCGGGGCGTCGTCGTCGTCGCCGTCGCCGGCGAGCTTCTCGCCGAAGTGGATGACGGCGTCGCCGATCTCGATCCGGTCGCCGAGCGTCAGGGTCTGCTGCTTGACCGGCGCCCCGTTGAGGAAGGTGCCGTTGCGGCTGCCCATGTCCTCGAGGACGTAGCCCTCGTCGCCGCGCGTGACGCTGCAGTGGCGCCGGGAGCTGAGGGCGTCCTTGATCCGGATGTGGTTGTCGCTCGTGCGGCCAATGGTCACGACGTCGTCTTCGAGCTCGAAGACGCGCTCCTGACCGTTCTCCTCGCAGACCAACCGTACGACGGGCATCGTTCTCTTCGTCCTGCGAGCTCGGCTCTCGGTCGTCGTCGCCACGGAATCCTCCGGCCCTGATCGGGGCCGACCCCATGAGCGCAAACGCCTTGCCGAGACTTAACCTCTTGCGGCGCCGTCCGTGCCGGGGCACGGACGCCGCGAATGCCAACCGCGCCTCACACCCGGGAGGGCCCCGGCTGTCACGGCGATTTTACACGGGTCGGCCGCCGTCGACCTCCCCGCAAGGCCCTGTGCCCCTTCCATCTGGTGCGCTCGATCGGCGCTACGGCGTCCCGACTCAGACCTCGCCGCCGAGCACCTCCTCCTTCTTCAGGGCGTACTTGTCGATCTTCGCATCCAGGGTCGGCCGCGACACGCCGAGAACGTTGGCCGCCCGGCTCTTGGTCCACCGCGTCTTCCGGAGCACCTCGACGATCACCCGCCGCTCGACCTCCTCGACCCCCTCCTGCACGAGATCCTTGAGGGTCTCGCGGCGCTGGAACTTCCCGTCCTCGAACCGGCCGAGGCGTTCGAGCACCTCCGCGTTCGACGGGCGATCGCCGCCGTCGATGGGCAGGTCGTCGCCGGAGCGGCTGACCCCGGCGGCCACCACGGCGGGCGAGAGATGCTCGGGCAGGACGGTCTCGCTCGCCAGGGTGCAGGCCCGCTCGATCTCGTTCTCCAGCTCGCGGATGTTGCCCGGCCAGGTGTGCCGGATCAGCAGCTCGAGGACGTCGGGGCTCATCGCCGGGAGCTCCCCGCCCTCGCGGTCGCTGACCTTCTCGAGGAAGTGGTCGACGAGGAGCGGGATGTCCTCGCGGCGCTCGCGGAGCGGCGGCAGGACCACGCCGATCACGTTCAGGCGGTAGAAGAGATCCTCGCGGAAGGTGCCCTCGCGGATCATCTGGCGCAGATCCCGGTTGGTGGCGCTGATCACGCGCACGTCGACCCGGTTCCACTCCTTGCTCCCGACGCGGCGTACCTCGCCCGCCTGGAGCACCCGGAGGAGCTTCGTCTGGCAGTCGATGTCCATGTCGCCGATCTCGTCGAGGAAGAGCGTCCCCCCGTCGGCCGCCTCGATCAGCCCCTTCTTGTCCCGCACCGCGCCGGTGAAGGCGCCCTTCACGTGGCCGAAGAGCTCGCTCTCCATGAGCGAGCTCGGGATCGCCGCGCAGTTCTCGGAGACGAACGCCTTGCCCCGTCGAGGCCCGTTGAAGTGGACCGCCCGGGCGACGAGCTCCTTCCCCGTCCCGCTCTCCCCCTGGATGATGACGGGCGCCGAGCTGTCGGTCACCTTGTCCACCAGCGAGAGGATCGTCAGCATCTTCGAGCTACGGGTGATGATCGAGCCGTAGTCGTGGCGGAGCTGGACCTCCTGGCGCCGCTCGGCGACGAGCGCCTCGACCGCCTCGAGCTCGCTCCGCTGCCGCGCGTTCTCGTCGCGCAGGAACGCGTTGAGGCGCTCGACCTCCTCGTTCGCCCGCTCGAGCTCGGTGGCCCGCTTGACGTTCTCCTGGAACAGGCGCGCGTTCTCGAGGGCGACGGCGGCCTGACCGGCGACCGCCTCGAGCAGCTCGCGCTGGGGCGGGGTGAAGACGCCCTTCTCGAAGCGGTTGTCGACGTAGACGGCGCCGATCACCCGCTTTCGCGCCCGGAGCGGGACCGACAGGACGCTCCGGAGCCGCATCTTCTGGACGCTGTGACGCTCGCCGAACCGGTGGTCGGCCGTCGCGTCGGCGGTGAGGATCGCCTCGCCGGACTCGATCACCTGCCGGGTGATCGTGCGGCTGAACTTGTGATCGGGGCGCTGCACCTCCTCGCGATCGATGTTGCGCGAGATCTTGATCCGCAGCTCGCGCTTGCGCGACCCGCCGTCGTCGCGGCCCGGCTCGCGCTCCTCGAGGATCAGGAAGCCGCGCTCGGCGCCGGAGAGGTCGATCGCCGCGTCCATGATCCGCTCGAGGAGCTTGCGCGGATCGAGCTCGCCGCTGAGCGCCTTGCAGATGTCCATGACGCGGTGGAGCGCGTCGTCGCTGCCGGGCGCGGTCGTGGGCGCCGACGCCCCCGAGGCCTGGGCCGCGGCCACGTCCGGCGCGGAGATCGAGACGGTCGACTCGTCCGGGCTTCCGGGACGCGCGTCGGTCTCGGCCCGCCGGGCCGACTCCCGCGAGCGCTCGGCCGCGACGTCGCTGGTCGGCTCCTCCCGTTCGCCGCGATCCTTGCGGCGCGGGACGCGCCCCGACGGCGCGGGATCGGTCTCCTCGCTCGGATCGAAGCCGGGGCGCTCCTCGGTCGGCGCGGCCCGCGGCGACCCGCGTCGGGAGGCGCGGGTCTTGCTTCGTCCGTCGGCCCGCCGCGGCCGCCCCGACCGGCTCGGACGCGCCGCTTCGACGACCCGCGCGGCCGGGCGGTCGTCGGTCGGCTCGTCGTCGTCGAGGGCGTCGTCGAGGGCGTCGACCGGAGGGACGTTCACGACCGTGGAGAGGTCGCGCGTCTCGCGTCCGGGGTCGTCGGGCTGGTAGACGATGACCGTGCTGCCGATCTCGATCCGATCGCCGGCCGAGAGGGCGCGCCGTCGCTGGCGCCGGCCGTTGACCAGGGTCCCGTTCCGGCTGTCGTTGTCGACGAGCTCCCAGCCGTCGTCGTCGCGGCGCTCGACCCGACAGTGGTAGCGCGACGAGCCGGGGTCATCGATGACGAGGTCGTTCTCGGCGCTCCGGCCGAGACGGATCACGTCCCGCTCGAGCGGGGTGACCTCCTCGTGATCCCCATTCTTGACGACCAGGTGTGCCACGCGCCGGGCCCCGCTCGGCCAGAACACGCCCCCGTCGAGGCGGGCGCGTTGATGTAAAGTCATCTTAGCTCCGTGTCAACCAGACCGTCAATCCGGTGGGCCTCGGCGCGCGTTGCTATCGCAGGGGCACGGTGTTATGCTCACCTGCCTGTCTTTCCGACACCACCGGGGCGGGAATGGTCTGTCCGGTCTGCCGGGAGCCGAACCCCGGCACCAATCAGTACTGCTACCGATGTGGAGCGAGTCTCGCCGGCGCCAAGCCCGCCGCCGGAGGCTCGCCGTTCGAGCCCATCCCCCCGCCGCCGCCGCCGAAGGGCGCCAAGCGCCCCGCCAAGCAGCGGAGCGACCGCCCGGTCAAGCGACGCAAGAAGAAGCGCCCCGCGGGGGCGTCGGCATCCGGCGGTCGCCGCGGCATCCGCCCGGCCAAGGGCAAGAGCGTCTCCGCCCACGGCGTCGGGCCGCCGGTCGCGCTCCCTTCGGGCGGGCGACGTCCACCGAGCGGCTACGTCTCGCGCACGACCGGCAAGTCCTACATCACCTCGCCGCCGGGCGAGGCCTCGGGGCCGCCGGGCGAGACCGCCGAGCGGCGCCAGAAGAAGAAGAAGAGGAAGGGCGATCCGCTCGCGGGGTTCGTGATCGGACGCTGCCGCCTGGTGAAGCTGCTCGGCCGCGGCGGGATGGGCTACGTGTATCAGGCGCGCCATCTGACGCTCCAGATCGACGTCGTCGTCAAGATCCTCGCGAGCGACCTGACCGGCAACCAGAAGCTGATCGCCCGGTTCGTCCGCGAGGCGCGCTCGACCGCCCAGCTCGACCATCCCAACATCGTTCGGATCTTCGATCTAGGGCAGGAGGGCGGCTACTTCTACATCGTGATGCAGTTCATCGAGGGTGAGAACGTCCAGGAGATCCTCGACCGCGACTACAAGCTCGACTGGCGCGAGGCGGCTCGCATCGTCGCGAACGCGGCGACCGGCCTCGCCTACGCCCACGCCCGCGGAATCATCCACCGCGACATCAAGCCCGACAACATCATGGTCAGCCTCGAGAACGAGGTGAAGGTCGCCGACTTCGGGCTCGCCAAGAACGTCAGCGGCGAGGTGCCGATCACGCGGAGCGGGAGCCTGCTGGGGACGCCGCACTACATGAGCCCCGAGCAGTGTCAGGGCGTGCCGACCGACGAGCGCACCGACATCTACTCGCTCGGCATCACGTTCTATCAGCTGCTGACCGGCGAGCTGCCCTACAGCGGCGAGACGTTCACCGCGATCCTCTACAAGCAGGTCCACGAGCCGCTTCCGATCGACCCGCCGTCGCATCCCGACGTGCCGCCCGAGGTGTGGGAGCTGCTCGCGTCGATGACCGACAAGGAGCGTGACGAGCGTCTCCGGAACGCGGAGGAGATCGTCACCCGCCTCGAGGAGCTCCTGGGCTTCGACATCGAGTCCTCGGGCCGCTACCGCACGATGGCGAACGCGCCGCGGACGTTCCGCGACCCGCGGGCCTCGAGCACGCGGCTCCCCCAGGTCGGAACGCCGAAGAGCGGTGGGACGCCGGCCTCGGACGGGACGCCCGCCTCGACGGGTCGGCGGGTGAAGCCCGTCATCGAGTTCCCGAAGAAGACGCCGGCGGCGGACGCCAAGCCGGGCTCCGCCGCCGAGGCGCCCGGGGCGGCGGCGCCGACCGCCGGCGCGACGGGGTCCTCGACGGCCGAGACACGCGAGGCGAACGAGGGCGACCGGCCGGCGCCGGACGCGGCGATCTCCGAGGCGGACACGTTCGTCGAGAGCCGCGAGGCGCCCGAGCTCCGCGACGCGATCGCCAGCGCGGAGGCGCGGGAGGCGGCCGCCGCCGAGGCGATCGAGTCGGCCGACACGACCGACCCCGAGGTCGCGCCGCCGACCGGTCCGGCGGCCGACGTCGGCTCGTCGAGCTCGACCTCCTCGTTGCCGCCGCTCTCCGACGAGACCGACGAGTTCACCCCGCCCCAGCTCGCACGCCGGGCGGCCGAGGAGGAGGCGAAGGCCCGTTCGAGCGCGCCGAAGAAGCGCGGCTTCTGGCGCGGGATCGTCGACGTGTTCACCGGACGACGAGGCGACGACGAGGACGTCGCGGGCGAGGCCGCCGACGGGATGCCCGACCTCACGCCTCGGGTCACGCCGGAGCTCGCGGCGACGGCCGACGTCGACGCGCCGGAGCCGCCCGCGCCGGCGGCGGACCCGGCGTCCGAGCTCCTGGCCCACGACCCCGATGACGTCGGCGCCCCCGCGTCGGTCGAGGACTCCGGCATCGGCCGCGCGGTGATTCGCGCGGCGGTGGACGACCTGTTCGGCGACGACGCCCCGCCGACCGACGCCGGCGACGCCGCGGCGCCGGCGTCGGCCGCCCCGGCCCTCCACGACATTCCGACCGAGAAGAACCCGGCCGTCGGCGCCGACGGGCGGCCGCGCGATGCGGCGCCGCCCGCCGGTCCGCCGCCGTTGACGACGCCGACGCCGGAGCATCCCGCGACGCCCGGGGCCAGCCCGGCTCGGGACGTGCCGGCCGTCCTGTCGGAGTCCACCGAGGCGCTCGCCCGCGAGCTCACCGCCGACCTGCCCGACCTCCCCTTCCCGCCGATGGCGCGGAAGCCGCGGACCCGACGTCGGACGACGCCCGCGCGGCCGGGCGGCGTCGCCCCCTGGCCCGAGCCGACGGCCGGGGAACCCGGCCGTCCGGGCGCGCCGACGCCGCAGCCGGCGGCCGGTCCGCAAGGCGGCCCGCCGGCGCCGAGGCAGACGCCGGTGCCCGCGCCGCCCCCGGCCCGCCGCACGCCGCCGCCGTCCGGCGAGCGTCGGGCGCCCGTCCGTCCTTCGGGCGAGCGCCCGGCGGCGCCGCCGCATCGCCGCACGCCGGTGCCGCCGCAGGCACCTCCGCGGGGCACGCCGGCTCCCGGCTCGCGGCCCGACCGACGCACCCCCGCGCCCGACCCGCGCCGCACGCCGGCGTCGCGACCGTCCCATCCGCTCGAGCCGTCGCAGGCGTCCTACCCGGGCCGGGCGCCCGCCGCCGACGTCGACGATCCCCACTTCCGGACCGAGGCGCGCTCGCAGCCACCGCCGGGGTACCAGCCTCCGTCGCCGGCCCACGCGCCGACCTCGTCGGGGCCGGTCAAGGCGGCGCCGCCGCCGACGCCGCCGCCGGGTTTCCTCCCGCCGGCCGGTCCGCCGGCCGGGCGCGCGACGCCGCGACCGGCCGAGGTCTCCCCGCCGCCGTCCACCGCCGACACGCCGCCGCCCGGGTTCCTCCCCCCCGAAAGGCAGCCGGCCGATGCGACGGCGCCCGGCGCGAGGATCGCGCCGAGCTCGCCCGCGCCTTCGACCGCTCCCTCGGCGCCGACCCCGCCCGATCCCGACGTCGCGCGCCTCGACGCGGGCGGCGCGGCGGCCTCGCCCGCGTCGGCTCCGCCGAGCGGGCTCCGGCCAGGCGCCGATCCGGACGAGCTCATCAACGAGCGCGACGGGGCGAGCCTGCTCCGGGTGGCCGGCGGCGAGTTCACGATGGGGAGCGCCGATCAGGACAACGAGCGCCCGGTCCATCGGGTCGTCCTCGAGCCCTACGCGATCGACCGCTTCCCCGTGACCAACGCCCGCTACCGGAGCTTCCTCGAGTGGGTCGCCGAGAACGGCGACGAGGAGCTCCGTCACCCCGATCAGCCCGAGGACAAGAGCCACGACCCCGACGGCTGGGGCGAGCCCGCCTACGAGCGATACAGCCCCGGCGAGGAGCACCCGGTCGTGAACGTCGACTGGTTCGACGCCTACGCCTACGCGACCTGGGCCGGCCTCCGTCTGCCGACCGAGGCCGAGTGGGAGCGCGCCGCCCGCGGCGACGACGGACGGCGCTACCCGTGGGGCGACTTCGAGCCGAGCGAGGATCCCCACGGCAAGTACGCCCAGAACAAGCGGAGTCGGTCGATCGGACCGCACGAGTACACCGCGCCCGTCGACGCGCACCCCGCCGGACGCTCCCCGGTCGGCTGCGAGGACATGGCCGGCAACGTGAACGAGTGGTGCGAGGACGGCTTCCACCCGACGTTCTACGTCCGCAGCCCGCGCAAGAACCCGGTCAACCGCGCGATCAAGACGCCGCGGAGCCTCCGGGGCGGGAGCTGGAACAACGCGGACGTGAAGCTCCGGACGACCGCGCGCGTCGGCCTGCCGCCGCTGCGCCGCGACCCCGGCGTCGGCTTCCGGTGCGTCGTGAGCCTCGGCGCGGGAGCGCGAGGCCCGAGCGACGACGGGGGGACGGACGTCGAGGGGAGCGGGGAGATGCCGGGGAACGCGGTGACGAGCTAGGCACTCGTCGTTTCCCGGAACGACGAACCTCACGCAAAGGCGCAAAGGCGCAAAGGGGCGCTGCCAGGTCGAGATCTCGGATCAGAGCAACGATCCTTGGCGCCTTTGCGCCTTTGCGTGAGATGCCGTTCGCGTGTTCCAGGAACGCTACCCCTCCCGCCGAGCCACCGCCTCCGCCCGACGCGCCACCTCCTCACGCAGCGCCTCCGGCTCGATCACCGTCGCCTCGTCGCCGTGGGCGAGCACCCAGGACGCCGCCCAGAGCAGGCTCCCCGCGCGCTTCCGGATGACGACCTCCTCACCGTCGCCGTCGGCGTCGCCGCCGCTCGCGGGGCGCTCGGCGTCGTGGTGGGCATCGCGGATCCAGCGGGCGGCCTCGCCGCGGAACGCGACGGTGACCGGCGTCTCCTGATGCGCGCGCGGCCCGCGCTCCTTGCCGTCGAGCGCCCGGGCGATCTCGCGCGCGGTCGGCCGCAGGAGCGCCTCGCCGTCGAGCGCCGTCGTGCCGCGGATCCGGTCGAGGCGGAAGGTCAACGGTCCAGCCCGCCCCGTCTCGAAGGCGACGACGTAGCGCTCGCCGCCGCGCTCGACGATGCCGACGGGGCGAACGTGGTGAATCCCGAGGCGCTCGCTCGACGCGCTCCAGTACTCGATGACGAGCTCTCGTCCGCCCTCGATCGCGCGGTCGATGGCCTCGCCGGCGCCGGGGCCGTCGGGCGCGTCGGCGTCGGCGTTCCCGAGCGCGTCGACGGCGATCGCGAGGGCGAGCGACTCGTCCTCGGTCAGGAGCGGACCGTTCGCGCCCGCGCCGACCCAGCGGTCGAAGTGACGCGCCGCCATGTCGAGGCGGACGGCGCCGTCGTCGGAGTCGATCTCGACGCCGACGTAGTCGTCGGGGTAGTAGGGCGGCACGCCGCACAGGAGCGCCGTCTGCAGGTCGCGCACGACGGCGCTCTTCGAGGTGCCGAGCCGGCGGGCGAGCTCGGCGATCGGGATGCCTGGCCGGGCGCGGATCAGCGGGATCACGGTGAAGATCCGGCGGAGCCGCTCGAGGTCGGCCGTCGCGTCGCTCGGGTCATCGGCGTCGTCGCGGGAGCGATCGGGCGCCGGGCGCCGGCGGCGGGTGGCGCCGTCACCGGGGACGGCGGCCCCGGCCGCGGTCGACCCCGACCGTGGCCGGTCGCCGCGGTGGCGGTCGGCGGTGCGCCGCCCGAGGGCGCGAAGCTCGCGCTCCAGCCCGACCGGCTCGAGCACGCGCCCCCGCGGGGCGTGGCCGAGGAGCCACGCGAGGAACGGGCATCGCCGGCGCACCCGGAAGGCGACGACGTCGTCCTCCGCCGCGACCGCCTCGTCCGGCCGCGCCTCGACGATCCGGCCGCCGTCGCGGCGCGCGGCCAGCCACGCCCGCTCGCGCGGGAGGGCGACCCGCACCTCGAGGAGCGGTTCGGCGTCCGGCGCGTGCCAGTCCCACGCCGGACGGGCGAGGAGCCGGCGGAGGTCGATCTCCTCGGTCGGCGCGGCGAAGGCCGGGCCCGTCTCGATGAGCTCGACGTCGCCGACGATCCGGTCGAGGCGGAAGACGCGTTGCGCCTCGCGGAGCCGACACCGGCCGGCGAGATAGAACGTCCCGCCGGCGACGCCGACCGCGTGCGGCTCGACGACGCGCGAGGCGTGGGCGCCGCTCGCGGCGTGGCGCGCGCGGTAGGCGAACCGGACCGGCCGACGCCGGACGCTCGCGGCGGCGAGCGCGAGGGCGCGGTCGGCGAGGGCGGGGTCGCGGAGCCAGCGGTCGTCGAACCGCAGCGCGGCCGGGCCGGCGCAGCCCCGGCCGTCGTCGCGGGACTCGAGCCGGGTGAGCGCCCCGGCGAGGGCGCGGGCGAACCGTCCGGAGCCCGGCAGGACGCGCCGGACGGCGTCGAGGCGCCGGCGAACCGCCCGGGAGAGCGGCGCGACCGACGCGCGGGTCGATGCATCGAGCGCGTAGCCCGCCGCGGCGTGCCGCAGCGGCAGACCGAGCGAGCGCAGCGCCGCCTTGTCGCGCTCGAAGCGTCGAAGCCGGCTGCGGCGGCTACGCGCGACCGCCTCGGGCCGCGCCCCCGGCGCGGGGGCATCGTCGTAGCCCCGGACGCCGTCGAGGATCCGATGGACGGGCACCGGAGCGCCGGCGGCGAGGAGCGCCGCGGTCAGGTTGAGGAGCCGCTCGACGCGGCCAATCGGGGTCGGGACGCTGCTCATGATGAACCTTCGCTTCGAGGGGCCATAGCAGGCCGATGTTAGCGAGGGTCATGTCAGGGTAGGACACACCCACCGAACCCGCGATGTCCCGGACCCTTACACCTCGAAACCCTGAACGAATCCCTCTCCCCGATCAGAGCTCTCCACGGAAGCCCTCGATCACACCCCCCTCACAAACCACCACCTCAAAATCGCTTATCCTCCCAGGGGTCAGGTGCAGTATTTTTAGCATTTAGGACCGGACATGCAAAAATTACTTGTCAGGACCCCTGGGGGCTTGATTCTTTGGTTTGATTGGGTTTGGTGGAGGGCGGTGGT
>JAJDCQ010000121.1 GCA_029260755.1 Planctomycetota bacterium
TCCCGGCTCGCCTATCGTGATTCCAGGGGTCAGGTCCAGGATTCACACCAGAGGAGCGGGTCACACGAGCTGCTGCGACAGATTCGCTCGTGTGATTCCTGGACCTGACCCCTCGATTCACACCAGAGGCTCGGTGCGAAAGGTTGTTGCGCCGCGCAACGGAGACGGCGGCAGGCCGCGGGCGACCGTGACTGGATGGGTTCGGTCGAGAGCGCCGACCGCGGATCGAACCTGACCGGCTCAATGCGAGGCAGGGGGCGTCGGCGGCTCGAAAACGAGGCGACCTGCTCCCGCGCTGATCTCGGGCTGTTCACCCAATAAGGTCGAGGTAGCGGGCTTGTTCGTCCCTCGTGCGCCAGCAAGGCCGAGCCGTCCTTGGGGTCACGCGGCTCGTCCACTCCGGTCGGCCATCGGTTCGGTCATGGAGAGGGAAGGCCCGTTGGCGTGCGAACCGTCGGGCGAGAGTCGTGCCGTCCCGTGCCTGCCGTCCCGCGGAGGGCAGAGTACCGGGTCGCGATGACGGCGAACCGTGCGATCACTCGCTGACCGCGGTGGCCACGCAGTCGACCGCCTCGCCTCCCTCAGCGCGATGCGGGATGCGCCACCCCGCCGGGGAGAGGCGCTACGATAAAAACCTTAAACTAGATGAAACATCTCCCTCACCTCGAGCGTCTAACTGGGTGGTCGCCGACGACGAGGGAGTCCCCGATGATCGCACTCACCGAGACGCTCGACCTCCCACCCTGCGAGGCCGGGCTCGCACCCGACGAGGTCCTCCGCCGCCTTCGACGGCTCGCGAAGGTCAGCCACCGCTGCGACGCGACGCTCGCGTACTACCTGCGCGACGTCGAGGTCCGAAAGCTCCACGATCTCTACGGTCACCCCGACACGCGCCGCTTCGCCGAGGCGATGCTCGATCTCGGCCGCGACAAGACCTATCGTCTCCTCCGCGCCGCCCGCGCCTGCGAGCGATCCCCGATCGTCCGCGAGGCCTTCGAGCGAGGCGAGATCTCCTACGGCAAGGTCGACGAGATCGCCCGGCTCTCCCGCGGAGACGACATCGAGCGCTGGCTCGATCTCGCCCGCGAGAAGCCGCGGGACGTCCTCCGGGAGGCGATCGACCGCGACGAGCGGTTCCTCCCGCCCGACGGGCCGAACCGGATCATCCGCTTCGAGGTCGAGGCCGACCAGTGGAACCGGATCCAGGCCGCCATCGAGAAGGTCCGCCGGGGCGGCGGCGCCGAGGTCGGCCTCGCCGAGGCGTTCGACGTGATCGCCCACAACTACCTCGAGACCATCCTCGACGAGTCCGAGGTCCTCGATTCGCCCGTCGATGCCTCGGCTGCGAGTGACGCTCCCGAATCGGAGTTGCGCGGCGCATCCAAGGCCGAGCTCGAGCGGGATCGCCTCTTCCGCCAGGACGTGCTGCAACGCTACGGCTGGATCTGCGCCATCCCCGGCTGCGGCTGCCGGGTCAACCTCGAGGTCGACCACATCGTGCCGCGATCCCGAGCTCCCGAGCGGCGCTGGGACCCGGAGAACGTCGCTCCCCTCTGTCGAGGTCATCACCGACTCAAGACCGACGGCATCATCAAGATCTCGGGGAAGGCGCCCGAAGGAACCCTCATCGTCGAACGACCGCGGGAGCGCCGGGAGCGTGCTCTCGTCTGATCGACCCGCCGCCTGGCGGACAAGATGATCTTGATCCCGCGGGCTGGCCTCGCAGCGAAACGATCCGACGTTCGGGCGTGAGGCCGACCGCCGATCGGACCTTCCCGGCTCGCCTATCGTGATTCCAGGGGTCAGGTCCAGATTCCAGGGGTCAGGTCCAGGATTCACACCAGAGGGGCGGGTCACACGGACGCTGCGACAGATTCGCTCGTGTGATTCCTGGACCTGACCCCTCGATTCACACCAGAGGCTCGGTGCGAAAGGTCGTTACGCCGCGCAACGGAGGCGGCGCGGACCGCGGGCGACCGCGAGTGGATAGCATTCCGGAAGCCACGCCCGCGGGATGGACTCGTACTCTTGCCCCCGCGGGCTGGCTCGCAGCAACGGGATCCGAGGTTCGGCCGTGAGCGGCGACCGCGGATCGAACCTGACCGGCTCGACGCGAGGCAGGGGGCCGCGACGGCTCTAGGATGAGGCGACCTGCTCCCGAGCTGGTCCCGCGCGGTTCACCCAAGGTCGAGGTAGCGGGCGCGGTAGTAGATCAGCTCCAGGCGCTGCTCCCGACGCCCGAACAGATCGCGAGTCGTTCCGAGCCGGGTCGCGGACGAGGTCGTGCTCTTTTCCGGGGCCCGACCTCTCACGCCCCGGCGCTCGAGGGCTCCGCCCCTGGTCCGAGCGGTTGACCGTAGCTGAACTCGACGATGTTTCCGTCGGGGTCGCGGACGCCGCAGAAGTAGCCCACCGGGTAGGGGAGCTCGGTCGGGGGCCAGACGAGCCGGCCGTCCGCTCCGGCCTTCGCCGCCACTTCGTTCACCTTCTCTCGGGTCTCGCAGGCGAACCCGAGGTGGGTGAAGTCCTCGGGGTCCTGCGGCTGATGGGACCCGCCCGGGATGATGACGAAGATGAAGTCCTTCTCCCGGCCCGCCTCGGCGATCCAGACGACGCGGCTCTCCCCCTCGCCCCTCTCGTGGACGACGTCCATGGCGCAGTAGTCGCGGTAGAACGCGACGCAGCGTTCGAGGTCCCTCACGTGCAAGGCGATGTGGGTGATGTGCGGTGGCATGGGCGCATTGTAGGCCACCGGACCCCGATGGCTCACGTCGGGGAAGCTCCTTTTCTTGAAACGGGTCCCGCCGGCGGCGCGTCTCCAGGACGGGGACAACGGGGGAGGACCAGCCAGACGCGCGCCCGACGCGGTGCGCTCTCTCGCGCTCGGAGGACTTGACGCGTGACCATCCCTGCCGACCACAGCCCCACGGGACGCGACGCCGTCGCGGTCCGCGATCGCATCGCCACCCTCGCCCCCGGCGAGCCCATCCGCCTCGGCTCGCTCGACGTCGTGCCCCTGCACGAGGCTCCGGCGACCGACCCGACCTCGTTCGAGGTCCCCGACTACCTCACCCTCGATGAGGCGACCGACCGCGGCGTCGTCGAGATCACCGAGACCGGCGACGGCTCCGTCCCGACGCTGCGCGTCGAGAACAAGGCCGAGCTTCCCATCCTGATGGTCGAGGGCGAGATCCTCACCGGCGGGAAGCAGAACCGGATCCTGAACACCTCCATCCTCGCGGCCGCCGGCAAGACGACCGACGTCCCGGTGAGCTGCGTCGAGCGCGGCCGCTGGTCGAGCCGGTTCGGCTCGATGGGATCGGGCGGGAGCCATGGCTCGCCGTCCATGCGCAAGGACAAGTCGGCCTCGGTCACGGTCAGCCTGTGCGCCCTCCCCGCCAAGCCGCCCACCCCGACGACCGACTGCTTCGCGAGCGACCAGGGCAAGGTGTGGAGCAAGGTCGACGAGGAGCTCGCCCTCTGCGACGCGACCAGCCCGACCGCCTCGCTCACCGAAGCCCACGAGAACCAGGCCGACCGTCTCTCCGAGGCGGTCGCCGAGCTCGAGAGGCTGACCGAGAGCAAGGACGGCCCGAGCCCCGTCGGCGCCGTCGCGCTCGTCGACGGGCACGTCGTCGGCCTCGACGCCTTCGACCGACCCGGAACGTTCCGGAAGCTCGCCGGCAAGCTCCTCCGCGGGTACGCCGTCGACGCGCTCCGCCGCGACCCCAAGGCGCTCGAGCCCGAGAAGGCTCGCGACGAGGCGCACGGCATCCTCGACCGAGCCGCCCACGCCACCGTCGAGAGCTTCGCGAGCTGCGGCCTCGGGACCGACCACCGGGTGAAGGACGACAAGGTGACCGGCTTCGGCCTCGAGCACGACGGACGGGTGCTGCACCTGGCGCTCTTCCCGGGCGACGACGCCGACGCGGCCTAGAGGCCCGGCCGGACCTCTAGTCCCTTCGTCACGGCTCGGTTGGACTCCATCCGCCCACCAGACTAAGGTGGCGTCGAGAAGGAGTCCGCCGATGAGAACCGCCCGCGCCGCCACCGGAGTCCTGGTGACCTCCATCGTCCTGACGGCGGTGGCCATCTCGGCGGGGGCGGACGATGGCCACGTCCTCGCCTACAAGGCCGACCCGGACAGCCCCGTCCGATGGCGCCAGACGACGCGGAACGAGTCGTCGTCGGGCGGAGCCACTTTCGTGGCTGACGACGCGACCGTCTTCACGGCCATGAGCCGGCCTCGAGAGGACGGAGAGGCCGGAGCCGAGCTCGAGGTGTCGCTGCACGAAGCGATCGTGAGGGTCACCCAGGACGGCCGGGAGGCGATGCGAATGACGATGGACCGCAACGGCATCGTCCAGAACGGGACGAGCGTGACGGCAGAGAGCAGCCCGCCCCTGAAGGCGATGCTCGACGCCATGTTCGGCGATCCGATGTGTCGCATCGTCGTCGCCGCCGACGGGGCCGTCGACGGTTGGACCGCCCTCCAGGACAAACCCGACGGCTCGGGCAAGACGATGCCGAACATGTCCCGCAACTTCGCCCTCGCGTTGCCGACGCTTCCGCCCGACGGCACACCGGTCGCCGTCGGCGCGACCTGGAAGGGCCGGCGCGAGCGCGTCCAGAACTTGAAGACCGAAGGAGTGTCGACGACGATCGAGCTCGAGTACGAGCTTGCGAGCGTCGCCGATGGCGTCGCCACGATCACCGCCGTCGGCCACTGGAAGGCGACCGACATCGTCGTGACCGACCCACGCGGCATCATGGAGCTCATGGGGGCGTCGAGTCCGGTCCCCGACGAGGTGAAGATCGAGTCGTTCGAGTTCACCCTGCGCGGGACGTACCGGTTCTCGATCGCGAAGGGCCAGGCCCTCGGCGCCGAGCTCGAAGGGGTCACCAAGATGCGCGTCGGGGAGAAGGACTCGATCCGCGAGATCGGAGGATCGCTCGCCGGATCGCTCGAGCGCGCCGACTGAATCCCGTCCGTTCATCCGGGCGAACCGCACGACACTTCCGCATCTGCTCCCTCCCCGACGGTGACTTGGCGCCATGGCCGACGAGGTTCTGACGCGCAGGCCGGGCCCGAACGAGCCGGAGCCCGAAGACACACCCCGCGGTCCCGCCCGCGACGAGCACGCGCTCCCGCGGCGGCGTGGCCCCGCGGCCACCCCCGAGGCGAAGGCCGAACCCGACCCCCAGCCCGAGCCGACCACGCCCCTCGACCACAGCCTCGTCGCCGAGGCCGAGAAGGCGGCGCCCTCCGAGAGCGGAGACGATCTCCCGCCGTTCGAGGCGCTCTCGGCCGAGTATCGGGTGATCCGCGAGCTCGGACGCGGCGGGATGGGCGTCGTCCATCTCGTCGAGCGCCACAGCGCCGCCGGGCTGCCGCCGAGCGCCGGCGGCTATCGGCTGGCCGTGAAGCGGGTCGCGCCCGGCGCCGACCTCGAGCGGCTGCGCAACGAGGCCCGGATCATGAAGGGCCTCGACCACCCCGGCATCGTCAGCATCCACGACGTCCTCGACGACGGCGAGCAGCTCGCCATCGTCATGGAGCTCGTCGACGGCGACGACCTCGACGCGCAGATCGAGCGCGACGGTCCGCTCGCCCCCGACGCCGTCTTCACGATCGCGTCGGGCGTCGCCGAGGCGCTCGCCTACGCCCACGACGAGGGGGCGATTCACCGCGACGTGAAGCCGGCGAACATCCTCGTCGACGCCGCGACCGGCGCGCCGAAGCTGACCGACTTCGGCCTCGCCCGCGCCGGGACGACGAGCTCGCTCACGACCGAGGCGACCGTCCTCGGCACGCTCGACTACATGGCGCCCGAGCAACGCCGGAGCGCCGCGGCGGCGGACGCCCGCTCCGACGTCTACGCCCTCGGCGCGACGATCTACCGGATGCTCACCGGGGCGAGCCCGCGGGTCATCCGCGAGAGCCTCATCGCCGACGAGCAGCTCCGCGAGGTGATCCTCCGCTGCCTCGAGGAGGACCCCAGGAAACGGTTCAAGAGCATGCGCGAGCTGCTCCACGTCCTCCGCCGGATCCAGCGGACCCGGCAGGCGGAGCGCGAGCCCGAGCCCACGGCGGCATCGAGCCCGTTCCTCCGCTCCTTCGTCCGCTTCCTCGGCGACTGTCACCGCGCGCTCCACCGCCGCGAGGAGAGCATCGACATCCGCAAGGACGGCTCCGAGGTGCTCCCCCTCGATGCCGCGGCCCGCGGCCGCATCGCCGAGAGCTCCCAGCTGCTCCTCACCGCGCGGCACGAGCTCGAGTGGGCCGCCCGCCACGCGAGCTCGGGACGCGAGAGCGCGATCGCCCTCGGGGCGCTCTTCGTCACGGGCGCGGTCCCCGACGGCGAGAGCACGCGGGACGTGTGCGCCCCGCTGCTGACGATCCCGCTCGCGATCGTGGAGGCGGCCGGCGGTCGAACCGCCCTCGCGGTGGAGGAGGACTCCTTCGAGCCGAATCACGCGCTGCTCCGCGCGCTCGGGCTCGAGGCGGAGGGCGAGGATGAGGACGCCTTCGATGCGGGGGAGCTCCCGGCCTTTCCTCTGACCGGCGCGTCGGCGGAGGCCTTTCTCGAGGCGGTCCGCGATCGAACCCCGAAGGTCGAGTGGAGCGACCGCCTCCCGCTCCGGGCGGCCGGCTCGACCCGAGAGGAGGTCGGGCCCGACGGCCTCCTCGACTGGTACCGCAGTCGCATGTCCCGCACCGGCGGCCTCCGCGTCCTCCCCGGCATGGTCGCGATCCGCGGCAAGGTCACCGAGACCGGCGGGACGGTCGGCAAGGAGCTCGAGGCGATGGCCAACGCCGACCTCGACACGACCTCGCTCGCCGCCCTCTACGACCCCGAGAGCTACGCGCCCGTCGACCGTCCCGAGCCGACGCGCCTGTTTCCGAGCGCCGCCCTGCCGATGGAGCTCTCGCCCGCGCAGACCGACGCCGTCCTGAACGCGCGCCACCGCCCGATCTCGGTCGTGACCGGCCCGCCCGGGACGGGCAAGACCCACGTGATCGCCGCGATCGTCCTCGACCACATCCTGGCCGGAAAGACGGTGCTCGTCGGCAGCGGCCTCGAGAAGGCGGTCGAGGTGGCGGTCGACCGGATCACCGACCTCGCCGGCGTCTGGTCCGCCGCTCGCTCGGGCGGGCGCCGGACCCAGCGCGGCCTCGCCGAGACGCTCGAGAAGCTCGCCTCCGCGCCCTGGTCGCGGGCGAGGAAGAGCCCCGCGCCATCGCCCGCCCGGCTCGAGCTGCAGACGCGCGACGCCGAGCTCGCCCTCGCGCGACGGGACGAGGCGGCCGAGCAGCTCCGCGCCGCCGTCGAGGCCGAGCGCGAGTGGGGTGCTCTGGCGCGGAAGGTCGCCGCCCTCGAGCGGGAGATCAACGGGATCGCCGCCGGCAGCGACGAGGGGGCGGAGCTCTTCCCGGGCGCCCTCCGCGACGGCCTCCCCGGGATCGGCGATGGCTGGCGGTCGGCGTGGGTCGAGCCTCCGCATCACCGCGCGTCGCGCCGGGCGTCGATCGACCGCGCGCGCGCCGCGTGCGACCGCCTGGACGGTCGGCCGGGCTTCTTCCGGCGCGTCCTGGGGAGCTTCAGGCTTCGCCGCGCCGTTCGCGGCCTCGGCGTGAACCCGCAGGCGACGGCCCGCGCCGTCGAGCTCGGGCTCGTCGTGCGCCGGGCGCGCGCGGCGGTCGAGATGGCGCAGCACGTCGAGCACGTCCTCGCCCTCGAGGAACGCTTCGACGAGCTCCGCGCGATCCTCGGCGCGACGCCGATGCCCGCCCACGACGCCTGGCGGAGTCGACGCCAGGCGGACGAGCAGCTCTGGCGCGAAGCGCGTCGGATGCTCGAGCGCGGCCTCACCGCCCGACACCGGGCCCTCCGGGGTGACAAGGGCTTCCGGGACGCGGTCCGGCGCCTCATCCAGGCGCTCCGCCGCCGCGACCCGCGCCTCAAGGAAGAGCTCCTCCAGGGCACGACCACCGGGCTGCTCACGAAGCTCTTCCCGTGCTGGGCGACGACCGCGCGACGGGCGGGGGACATCCTGCCCGTCGAGGCGGCGACGTTCGACCTCGTCGTGATCGACGAGGCGAGTCAGTGCGACCTCGCGACGACGGCGCCGCTCCTCCACCGGGCGCGGCGCGCCGTGATCGTCGGCGACCCGGCTCAGCTCTCCCATGTGTGCTTCCTCGCGCGACGGCACGAGGATCGGGCGTGGGATGAGGCGGAGCTACCGCGGCGTCGGCGCGAGGAGCTCCGGATGAGCCGCCGGAGCCTCTTCGACGTGGCCGCCGACGCCGTCTCCCCCGACGCCCACGCCTCCCTCGACGAGCACTTCCGGAGCCATCCCTCGATCGTCGCCTTCTCGAACGATCGGTTCTACGACGGTCGCCTGAGCGTCATGACCCATCGACCGGGTCAGGAGCCGAACGCCGTTCGCTGGGAGCGCACCTCGGGCGAGCGGCTCGAGAAGAGCACCGTCAACCCGGTGGAGGTCGAGGCGGTCCGCCGCCTGGTGAAGGACGACCTCGTCCGCGACCGTCCGATCCGATCGATCGGGGTCGTCAGCCCGTTCCGCGACCACGCCGACGCGATCCAGACCGCGCTCATCGGGGCGCTCACCGGGGCCGAGGTCCGCGACCACGAGCTGGTCGTCGGCACCGCCCACGGCCTCCAGGGCGACGAGAAGGACGTCGTCGTCCTCGCGACGAGCGTCGACCCCGCGGCGCAGGCGGCCAGCCTGCGCTTCCTCCAGAACCCGAACGTGTGGAACGTCGCCATCACCCGCGCCCGGCACCGCCTCCACGTCGTGACCTCGGTCGGCCCGGACACGCTGCCGCCGGGGCTGCTGCGCGACTACCTCGAGTCGGTCAGCGCGCCGGTCCAGGCGGAGACCTGGGCGGGCGGCGAGCCGCGGACCCACCTCGCCGCCGAGCTCGCCGAGATGCTCCGGCCGTTCGGCGTGGTCCTGACGGCCTTCGCGACGGCGGGGACGGTCGTGGACGTCCTGTTGATCCGGGAGGGAGAGGCCTCCCTCGCGATCGTCTGCGACGGGACCGACGAGGACGGCGAGGGCGACCCGCTCGAGGAGCTCGAGAGCCTCGCCCGGGCCGGCTACCGCCCGGTCCGCTTCTCCGAGCGAGCCTGGCTGGCCGACGGGGCGCGCGTGATGGCGGAGCTCGGGATGCTCCTCGAGAGCTGACCCTCCCGGTCCGAAGGCCTGGACCTGGCTCCTCGGAGCGGTAGAATCCGCCTCCCATGAGCGAACCGAACGACGAGCCGAGCGACGTGCCTTCGGGCGTCCCCGCGAAGTCGGTCGAGGTCGAGCGCCTCGTCGACATGGTCGAGGCGCTCTTCGACGAGGTCATCGATCAGCAGGCGGCGAAGGTGCTCGTCATCGCGAACGAGGTCCACCCCGGCCTCACCTCGGACGACGTGATGCAGCCCCACGACTTCGCCGACCTCTACGCCGACCCCATCTTCCAGTTCGAGGACGGGATCCTGGCCGGCCTCCGCGCCGCGCAGGTGGCCGTCCGGAGCCGGGTCTACCGCGACCTCGGCTTCCGGAACCTCCCGCCTCCGGGCGGCGGGTTCGCCGGCCCGGCGTCGGGAGGGAAGGGGGGCTGAGGGCGCCGTCGGCGCCTCGCGAACCGGCGAGCCCGGTGCTATCGTCGAGGCACCCATGACCAACTGCCCCCATTGCGGCAAGGCGAACCCGCCTGCCCAGCGCAAGTGCCGAAGCTGCCAGGGCTACCTTCCCGTCACGGGCGCGGAGGCATCGGGCGGCGGCCTGAAGAAGCTGTTCCGCCGGGTCGGCCCCGACAACGCCAAGGCCGCGACCGCGAAGCCGGCCGGCCAGCAGAAGAACCGCTGGACCCAGACGGACATGATCGACGTCGCGGCGCTCCAGCAGGCGGCCCTCGCCTCGCCGACGGCGGCCCCGCCCCAGGTGAAGATGCAGGTCGGGCGGATCAACCCCGAGGTCGCCGCGCCGACCGCGACCCCGTCGGGACCTCGTCTCGTCTGCCGCGACCTCCCGCCGGTTCCCCTCGCCCCCGGCATCCGCCTGACGATCGGGCGGGAGGACTTCTGCGACATCGTCCTCGTCAGCTCGCTCGTCAGCCGGCGCCACGCCGTCCTGACCGCGGTCGGCCGCACCTACTGCCTGATCGACCTCGGCAGTGCGAACGGGACCTTCGTGAACGGCGTGCGCCTGCAGGAGAACCTGCCGATGCAGCTCACGCCGGGCGACGTCCTCTCGATCGGCAACATCACGATGCGCTTCGCCACCGGCGACGGCAGCGACGAGCGCCGCAGCGGCACCCAGCAGGTCGCCGGCGGGAGCACCACCCGGCTCAAGGTGAACAAGGAGGTCGCCGCGGGGCTCCAGGGCAAGCTCTCGGAGATGTCACTCCTCGAGCTGCTCCAGTCGATGCACCTCTACGGCAAGAGCGGCGTGCTCCGGGTGTTCATCGGCGCCGACGAGGCCTGGATCATGATCAACGAGGGCGAGCTCCACGCGGCCTCGTTCGCGGGCCTGATGGGAGCCGAGGCGATCCGTCAGATGCTGATGCTCGCCGACGGCGACTTCGTCTTCCAGAAGCCCGGTCCGAACTTCCCCCTCGGCCAGCGGCAGTTCACCGAGACGATCCAGAAGGTGCTGATCGACTTCCAGCGCGAGATGGACGAGCGCGCCCGGCAGAGCTGACGGGCGCTCGCACGCGAACGGCGCTCGCACGCGAACGGCGCTTCGCCTTCGGCGAAGAGGATGTCACCACGGAGACACGGAGGACACGGAGAGGCTCTGCCCGGGCCCCGTCCTTCGCCTGCTCGGTGCCCTCTCGACAGACCTCCCGTCGAGCCCCGGACGGGCGCGGATCAGTCGGAGAAGAACTCGTCGGGATGGCTGCGGATGTACGCGGCCATGAGCTCGTAGACCTCGCCGATGGTCTCGCCGTAGGCGAGCTCGCTCGCTGCTACACGAGGTCCTCCTCGTAGAGCCGGTAGTCGCTGGCGCGCATCCCCACTCGCTCGTAGACCGTCTGCGCGCCGGTGTTGTCGCGCTCGACGTAGAGCCGGATCCCGCAGGCGCCGTCGGCGCGGGCGAGGTTGCGGACCTCGTCGTGGAGCGCCCGGTAGACGCCGGAGCGACGCGCATCCGCCCGGACGTAGACGCTCTGGATCCAGAAGAAGTCGGCGTCGCGCCAGTCGCTCCACTCGTAGGTGACCAGGAGCGAGCCGACCACCTCGCCGCCCCGCTCGGCCACGATGTAGCGACCCCGCCGCGGATCCTCGAAGAGCCCGGCGACGCCGCGACGGAGCCTCTCGCGGTCGAGCTCCCGGCCTTCGGTCTCGAGCGCCATCGCCGCGTTCCAGTCGACGAGGACGGCGGCATCGTCCGGGCGAGCGGCCCGGACGGTGAGCTCGGCTTCGGCCATCAGAACGCGTCCTCGCCCTCGTCGTAGCTGTCGTCGTAGAAGGCGTTGAAGAACTCCGCGCTCGAGAGGCCGACGACGCCCTCGCCGTCCCCCGCGCCATCTCCCTCGCCCGGGAGCGGGTCGAACTCGTCGTCCGGAATCAGCCCTCGCGGGAGGCGGACCGTCGTCGCGAACGGGAGGAAGTAGACGACGTTGCTCTTCGGATCGGTGAAGCGATGGATCCGGAGGCCGCGCCGCGATGGCGTCATGGCGTTTCGGAAGAGAACGACGAGCGAGTGGAGCGGATCGTCCTCGAAGACCTCTTCGCCGTCCTCGACGGTCATCGCTATGTCGTCCCGCCAGGTCTCGCCGCCGGCGGCCAGCTCGATCCGGAGGGCGTTGGTGCGTCCGCGGAGGCGCTTCACCCGCGCGTTGTCGAGCGGCAGCATCCCGTGGCTCGCCGCCGCCACGTCGCGGATGAGCCGCTTGAAGAAGGCGACCAGCTTGCGCGCGGGCGTGTCGTCCTCCGACGGGATCTCGACGTGGAAGAAGGCGAGGCCGGTCGCCGGGTGCTCCCCGCGGGCGTAGGTGCCGGCGACGGCGGCGCGGGCCGTGGTCACGTAGCTCCCGGGCATCGCGTCGAACCAGCCCTTGTCGTCGAGGGCGGCGAAGTAGTCGTCGGCGAAGTCGGGCAGCTCGACCCGCTCGGGCTCGGCCTCGGCGTCGCCGCCCGAGCTCACCTCGCTCTCGCTCCCGGCCGCGGCGGCCGCCGCGACGTCGTCGAGGAGGTCGTACTCGAGCTCCTTCCACTCGGTCTCGATCGACACGCGGTTCCCGTTCGGGGCGCGGAGGTTCGCCTTGCGGGCGACGCCGCGGCACTCGTCGACGAGCCGCTCGACGCGGTGACGCGCGGCCGCGTCATCGGGCACCGCGCTCGAGTTGATCCGGATGACGATCGGCCCCTCGAACCCCGCCATCTCGCCGATGACGTGGGTGTAGGCGTCGAGCTCG
The DNA here is from genome assembly GCA_029260755.1 of Planctomycetota bacterium. Classification (GTDB taxonomy): domain Bacteria; phylum Planctomycetota; class J058; order J058; family JAJDCQ01; genus JAJDCQ01. Next base: position 12,440 of record JAJDCQ010000121.1, read on the forward strand.
TAGGCGATCGCCCGGAGCAGCTCGTCGATCCCCTCGCACGTCAGCAGGATCACGAGCGTCCCGACGCCGTCGTCGTCGACGACCAGCGGCGGGGCGCGGTACCACGTCACCTCGTCGTCGGCCACGCCGGGCGCGGCCGTGTCGCTGTCGATGTCGCCGGGCACGGGCGGCTCGTCGCTGTCCGCCTCCTCGTAGAGGCTGTCGAGCGAGACGAGCACGCCGCTCTCGGAGGTGAACACGAGCGGGAAGAGGGCCGGCCCTCGCTTCTCCTCGGCGTCGAAGAAGCGCTCGGTGACCCACTCCTCGAGACCGGCGGCGAGCTCCTCGTCCTCGGGGCAGGCGATCATCGTCTTGCGCGTCGGCATCGCGACGAGGAGGCGCTCGCTCGCGAACCAGCGCTGCGCCTGCCGGAGCAGCTTCCCGCTGAGGAGGTCGCTCGCGGTCAGGTCATCGCCCCGGCGGATCAGCACCTTCGCCTTGCGCCGGCCCCACTGGACCTTCCGCGGCTTCCAGCCGGGCCGCCCGGGGCGCGTGACGAGGTTCTTGAGCGCCTTGCGCTCGACCCGGTCGAGGTCGATCCCGTTCGTCTCCGCGTGCTTCCGCGAGAGGTAGGCGGCCGTCTCCCCGGCGCGTCCGTAGGCGACGATCGGCATCCGGCGCGACCGGAACGTGGGGAGGAGCTTGCGGGTGAGGCACCGCCGGCGGCCCCGCCAGCCGGCGGGGTGGAGGATCGGGACGAGGCTTCCGAGGTCGGTCGCCATGGTCGCGCCTCAGAGGAGCTCGGGCGGCGTCAGCGGCCGGCCGGGCGAGGTGTCCGTCCCCGAGTCGCCCGCCCCGTCGGCGCCGGCGACGGCGCCCTCGTCCTCGGGCGGAGCGTAGCGGACCGATCCGGGGAGCAGCTTGGCCTCGAGGAACCGCTCGAAGACCTCCGCCACCCGGGGCGCCCCCACGAGGCGCCGCCGCTCCGCATCGAGGATGGACGTCAGGAGGTCGAGATCGCTACCGCCCGCGTCCTCGAGCCAGCTCCGGGCGACCCGGACGAGCGCCTCGAGGTTCAGCCGATCGTCGGCGAAGAGCCGGAGCGCGGCCTGGAGGAGGTCGGCGACGCCGCAGACGAGACCGACCGTGCTCCGCTCGAACGGCGCGAGCGCCTCGGGGGGGCGGTTGCCGGTGAGCCGGATGAGGATCCGGTCGACCCGATCCGCGCCCGGGACGTAGCCATCGAGGAGGCCGTGAAGGACCTGGCGCTCCTCGGCGTTGACCTCGGCCTGGGCGAGCGCCCGGTCGAGGGCGGCGCCCGCGAGGCGGCCGGCATCGACGTCCGCGAACAGGGTGTAGATCAGCGCGTCCTGCTCGCTGTCGTCGCCGACGAGGACGACCCGGGCGCCCTCGGGGAGGTCGCGGGCGTGGAGGAAGAGGGCGGCGAGCTTGTAGGGGACCTGCCGGCGGTAGTGCGCGGCGGCCCCGAAGATCCGACCGCGGCGGATCGACCGCCAGGCGCGCTTGAGGGTGACGCCGTCGAACGGCACGCCGTCCTGCCGGAGCTTCTCCTCGAGCACCTCGCGCATCTGCCGCGGGCTCGCGCTGACGAAGTAGATCGCGGGCGACTCCTCCCCCGGCGGGCCCGAGTCGTGCAGCGCCCGGAGGAGCGCCGGCGCGCCGGGGACGTGCTGCTTCTGGTGCGCCTTCTCGAACGCGATCGACAGGATCCCGAGCTTGCCCCGCCCCTCGAGGTCGGTCGCGAGGTAGGTCTCGTCGATGTCCCAGATGTGGACGTCGCCGGTCCAGCCGTCGGGGAAGCTCCGCGTTCCCCGCGCCTCGAGCCAGTCGGTCGTCTCGGCGCGGCTCTTGCGCAGGCGATCCGACGCCCGCTTCGGCGCGGACGGCCCCTCCTCGGACGCTCCCGGCGTCGAGGGATCCTCGGGCGGTCTCGGGGCTCGCGTGCTCTCCGACACGGAAGTCTCGATCTCCTCCTGGCCGGGTTCGGTCGGGCTCGTCGGCCGCGCTCGGACCTCTTCTAGCCCGCATTATTCACGAGCATCCATGATGCTCGTGAATAATGCGGGCTAGCTCGAGCCGACGACGGGTCGGCTCGGGCTGCTCGCGTCGAGGACGTCGACCTCGCGCCGCCGCGGCGGCCGCCCCATCAGCTCCTCGAGGACGGCGGTCGGCTCGACCTCGCCCTTGAGGACCCGGTGGACGCCTTCGGTGATCGGCATGTCGATGCCGATCTCGCGCGCGTGGGTCGTGACGGCCTCGGCCGTCCGGATGCCCTCGGCGACCGTCACGCGGCTCTTGAGGATCGATCGGAGCGTCTCGCCCTTCGCGAGGTGAAAGCCGACCCGGTAGTTGCGCGACAGCTCGCTGCTGCAGGTGACGACGAGGTCGCCGACCCCGGCCAGGCCGAGCATGGTGAGCGGATCGCCGCCGAGCCGCGTCGCGATCCGGGTCATCTCGGCGAGACCCCGGGTCACCAGCGCCGCCTTGGTGTTCGCGCCGAAGCCCAGGCCGTCGCAGAATCCCGCCGTGATCGCGAAGACGTTCTTGAGCGCGCCGCCGAGCTCGACGCCGAGGACGTCATGGCTCCCGTACACCCGGAACCGCTTGCTCATGAGCCCCCGCGCGCTCGCCTCGAACACCTCGTCGAAGCGGCTCGCGATCACGGTCGCCGTCGGCTGGCCGTCCATGATCTCGGCGGCCAGGTTCGGCCCCGAGAGGACGCCGATCTTCCGGATGCACGTCTCCTGGCGGACGATCTCGCTCATCCGGGTGAACGTGCGGACCTCGAATCCCTTGGTCGCGCTCACCACCATCTGATCGCCGCGGACGTGGCCGCCGATCTCGACGATCACCTGCCGGAAGCCCTTGCTCGGGACGGCGACGATGATGAGATCGGCGTCGGCGACGGTCGCCTTGAGGTCGGCGAGCGGCTCGAGCCCGGCGTGGAGCGGGACGTCGCCGGTGTAGCCCGCGTTCTTCCCGGTCTCGGCGATCTCGCGACAGACCTCGCCCCGCCGACACCACAGGCGCGCGGACCCGGTCGCCTGGGCGGCGAGGTGGGCGAGGGTCGTCCCCCAGGCGCCGGCGCCCAGGACGCCGACCCGCGGCGCCGGTCGGTTCGAGACGTCGACCTCCGCCGGGTCCAGGGCCGGCGACGGCGCGGGCGGGCCGGCCTCGGGCTTGCTCTTGCTCTTGCTCGTGCTCATGGCCGCGCCTCCCCCGGATCGGAGGTGGGGCTGGTCGCGGGGCTGGCGGCCGGGCCGCCGGCGCGGCTGGCGGCCGGGAGCCGTCCGCTCGAGCCCGCGCCGTTGCCACCACCGTTTCCGCCGTTGCCCGGCGGCGCTCCGACGCCTCGACCGGCCTCGTGGGTGACCACGATCGGCTGGTCGCGCTCGTCGCGCTCGAGGCCGTAGCCCACGAGGCGGTTGTGGTAGTAGTAGAGGAGCTGCATGTGCTGCGGATAGATCCGGTCGCCGCGGCGCTTGAGGACCGGGCGGCTGTGGTAGGTGCCGAACGCCCGGAGCGCCCGGTCGGCGACCGTCGCCCCGTCGGATGCATCGAGCCGTCCGTCGACCTGGATCCGGTCGGCCGCCGCGAGCCCGCGGATCCGCTCGAGGAGCCGGTCCATCTCGCGGTGGACCTCGGGGAGCGACAGCCCGCCCTCCTCGCCGTCGTCGTCGCCGCGCACCCACGCCCAGAACCCGGTCGGCGCGCGGTCCTCCTCGACCCGGAGGAGGCGGTAGAGGTCGAGCCCGGGGTTGCGCCGCGCGAGCATCCGGAACGCGCAGAACGCGAGCATGTGGGTCGAGTGGACGACGTTCTCCCGCGCGAACGCGGCCGAGAGCGACGCCCCGAGCTCGCGGGTGTACTCGGCGTCGCGCTGGGGGAGCTCGGCCGGCTTCCCATCGACGAGGACGTAGCGGACCGGGTCGATCACCCGCCCCTTCGGATCGAGGCTGCGGCCCTCGGCGTCGACGCGGTTGCCGAACGGGTCGAGCGGCCGTCCGATCCGGACGGTGATGTGCATGCTCATGCTGAGGACGTTCTGGACGAACGAGAGCCAGCGCCGCGGCTGCGAGAACTCGTCGTCCTCGATGATGAAGCGCGCCTTGCCCGACTCCTCGAGGTGGTCCTCGATGAGGTTCTCCGCCTCGAGGACGAGGGGGAACGCGAGGGTGCACGGGAAGATGTAGACGTTCGGCCGCCGCGCGTTGGCCGCGAGGTTGTTGACGTAGGCGCGCAGGCCGCAGCCGAGGAGGCCGAGCTTGAGCTTCTGCTCGACGGTGCCGTCGCGGCTGCGGGTGCCGCCGGGGAAGAAGAGGTTGTCGTAGCCGAGCTCGATCGTGAGGGTCGCGTACTCCTTGAGCACCTGCTTGTAGAGCGGCGCCTGCTTCTTCCGGTCGACCTTGTAGGCGCCGAGGTTGTTCATGAAGAACGACATCATCGGGTTCTTGAACAGGTTCAACCCGGCGCCGTAGATGAAGGGCGGCAGCCCCATCGAGTGGAGCGCCCAGCCGATCACGATCGAGTCGAGGTTGCTGACGTGGGTCGGCGCGAGGATCACCGTGCCGCGATCGTGGAGGCGCCGGAGGGTGTCGACCTCGCCCCGGATCATCACCCGCTCGGTCAGGCTCGGCAGCCCGGGGAAGTTCTGGAGGAACAGCCGCGGGCTCGCCGCGTTGAAGATCACGCCCATCCCGACGGGCAGGACGCTCGTCGCCAGGTTGTAGACCCACGGGTTGAAGTTGCCGGTCACCTCGGCCGCGAAGCGCGCGATGACCTCGGCCAGCATCGTGCGACGCTCGTCGACGCCGGCCGAGCCGAGGCGCGCGTTGATGCGGCGCCAGAAGCTCCGGTCGCTGGCGACGTCCCCGTCGGCGTCGCGCCGGGCGAGGCGGAGCCGCTCGAGGTAGGCCGTCTCCTCGAGGGTCTGCTCGATCGGGTCCCGGGCGCCGGACGCCGACGCGCGCTCGGACTCGGCGACCGCACGATCGACGATGCGCCGGACGATCTCGACGCCGGCTCGTTCGCGGTCGCAGGGTCGCATGGCCCGGCCTCCCTCAGCCCGCCGCCGGCGACGGGGCGGAGGGGACGCCGGCGGGCCGGATCGCGCGGATGGCGGCGTCGACGACGCGCACCCGCGCGCGCTGCGCCTCCCAGAACTCGTCGCTGCCGAGCGCGTCGAGCTCCTCGACGCTCTTGCCCTGCTGCTCGACCCAGGTGAAGTACTTCTGGTTGTGCCAGCGTCGCTGCACGGCCGGGCTTCCCTCGAGGACCCAGTCGGTTCGCTGGCGATGGAAGATGTCGAGCCGTCGCAGGGCGGCCTCGCGCGTCTGGGGGCCCTCCTCGCGGGTGAGCTTCTGCAGGACCGAGGGGTAGCGATCGAACCCGTCGGTGGCGACCGTCACGACGAGGTCCCTGGGGCCGAGGCCGAGCCAGCGGGCGGTCTTGATCGCGCCGAGGAGGTTACAGATCCCGGAGACGCCGAAGATCCCGGCCAGGCCGGCGGCGCGGTCGGGATCGAGGCCGGTCTCGGCGGCCAGCACCTCGGCGCCCTCCTGCACGAGCTGGAGGCCGCGGAGGCAGTCCAGCTCGTCGATGCAGCACAGGAGGTCCATCGCGAGGACGTTGTGGATCCAGGTGACGTGCTTGTCGCCGATCCCCTCGATCCGGTGCGACCCGAAGCCGACGTCGTAGAGGGTCGGGCACTGGACGGGCTCGAGGCCGACGGTCGCCGCGCCGGGGAACTGGGTCTTCACCCGATCGGCGGCGGCGATCGTGCCCGCGCTGCCCATCGCGGAGACGAACGCCGAGACGCCGTTCTCGCCGATCCCGCGCGAGGCGAGCCAGCGGCCGAGCTCGCAGACGGCGGAGCCGGTCACCTCGTAGTGGAAGCGGTAGTTCGCGAACTCGGAGAACTGCTCGATGATCCGGTTCTTCGGGTCGCCGCGGAGCTCGTTGACCTTGTCGAAGATCTCCTTGACGTTGCTCTCGCTCCCGGGCGTCTTGATGCACTCGCCGCCGTAGGACGCGATCTTCTCGTAGCGCTCGGCGCTCATGTCCTCGGGCATCACGACGACGCTGCGGTAGCCCATCCGGGGGCCGACCCACGCGCCGCCGATCCCGAAGTTGCCGGTCGAGGGGCAGATCAGGTCGTGCTCGCCGGGGCGGCACTCGCCCTCGATCTGCTTCTCGACGACGATCGAGTAGGCCGGGCCGACCTTGTGGCTGCCGGTCGGGTAGCGCCGGCCCGTGAGCATCGCGATCTGGCAGGCCTGGCCGTGCAGCTCCTGCGGAACGACGACGTGCGCGATCGTCCCGTCGGGCTCGTGCCAGCCGAGGTCGAAGAGGCAGACCGGATCGAGCGGGGCGCTCTTGCGAGCCTCGAGGGCGGCGGCGCGGACCGCGGGGTCGATGCGCGTCGGGTCGCGCATCTCCTCGTACGTCGGGCCGTAGATGAGGGCGGGGGCGTCGTTCTGGCCCATGGGGTCTCTCGATCTCCGTTTCGTCGCAACCGGCGGGTGCGAGTCATGATAGGCCCCCCACGAGGGGAGCACAAGGCGCCCCGTCGGCCGGCGACTCGACGGTCGGGGAGGGACGGATAGGATGCTCGGGCGAAGCCGCCAGTCCCCGGCGAGGCTTCTCCCGAGGAGGCCCCGATGTCCGAGTCGAACGCGCCGAGCCCGCTCTACGACCACGAGGTCGTCTCCGCGGCCTACTTCTTCGGGCGACCGACGAGCCCGCTACCCGAGGACGACCACGCCGAGCGCGTGCCGCTTCGCCTCGAGGACGGGACCGAGATCGCCGCCTGGCGGCTGCGGGTCACGCCGGGGAAGCCGAGGCCGGTCCTGCTCTACCTCTACGGCAACGGCGAGACGGCGTCCGACCAGCTCATGCACTGGCCGGCGTGGGCGGGGGAGGCGGGCCTCGACCTCCTCCTCGTCGACTACCCCGGCTACGGGGCAAGCGGAGGAAGGGCCACGTTCGGCGGCTGCGCCGAGGCGGCCCGGGTCGCGCTCGCGCACCTCCTCGCCCGGCCCGCCGACGACGTCGCGAGCGTCATCGTGGCGGGACGGAGCGCCGGCTCGATCTTCGCGATCGACGCGGCCGCCGCCCACGCGGACGAGAAACGGGTCGCCGCCGTGCTCCTCGAGAGCGGGATCGCCGAGCTCACCGGTCGCCTCGCCGACCGCGCCCCGTGGGCCGAGCTCGGCCTCGACCGGGAGCGCCTCATCGAGGAGGTCGCCCGCGACTTCGATCACGCGGCGAAGCTCGCCACCCTCCGCTGCCCGGTGCTCGTGCTCCACACCCGCCACGACGGGATCGTCCCCGTCGAGCACGGCGAGAGGCTCGCCGCGTTCGCCGGCGACCGGCTGCATCGCCTGGTGCTCTTCGAGAACGGCGACCACAACTCGATCCAGCTCATCAACGAAGGCGGCTACCGCGAGGCGCTCGCCGAGCTCGTCGAGAGGGTGACCGGGTAGCTCCGCGTCGCTAGCCATCAAACTGGCTCGGGTGACCGCGGACCCACCGGCTTCGCCTTCGGCGAAGAGGATGAAACCACGGAGACACGGAGGGCACGGAGGACTCCGGGAGAAAGACGCGACCAGCTCAGCCCGGGTTGGGTGGCTTCGCCTCCGCCGAGGGGATGAGACGACGGAGGCACCGAGGCACGGAGGAGCCTCGGAGGAGATCGGGGTCTTCGACCGCGCGGCGCGTCCTCGGTGAATTCTCCGTGTTCTCTGTGCCTCCGTGGTGACATCCTGCTCGCCGAAGGCGAGCCCATCGGCACTGAACGAGCTTGATAGCCCCTGCTCTGGCTAGGTACCACGGCGCTCCGAGACCGCCTGGGCGTCGACCCGGAGCCGGTCGAATCGGGTGTCGCCTTCGATCCGCGACGCCGCCGGGAGGCCGTGGTCCTCGGTGACCGCTCGCAGGAACGTCACGACCGCCTCGCGATGGAGCTCGCGGCGCGCCACGTCGGGGACGTCGGGCTCGGTCGCGAGCAGCTCGAGGCGCTTCGCCTCGATCAGCAACGCGAAGCGCATCGCCGGCGCGATCGCGCGGGCCCGTTCGAGCGCGTCCTTCGCCTCGTCGAACCACGCCTCGCGCCGCTCGGGTCCGACGCGCCGCACCTCATCGAGGCAGAGGTCGGCGAGGAGCACCCAGCCCGCCGCGCGCTCCGGAGCGGCCTCGACGCAGGCGCGCGCGTCGGGGAGCGGGCCGTCGACGCCGGCCGGGAGCCGACCGAGGTCCTGGCCCCAGAGGATGAGGAGCGAGCGGACGAGGAGCCGTTCGGCGGTCCCGATCCCGAAGAGGACGCCGAGGTCGTCGAGGCCCATGAGCAGCCGGTCGATCCCCTCGGCCGCGTAGGCCGACGCCTGGCTCTCGTCGTAGAGGGCGGCGAGCCAGTCGGGGTCGAGCATCACCCCGCGGGCGATCTCGACGAGCCCGTCGACCGGGTCGTCCCGGAGCTGGCCGCACACGACCCACGCCTCGGCCAGGTTCGGATCGAGGACGGTGGCCTGCTCGGCCAGGGTCGCCGCCGCCTCGCCGCCGCCGTCGGTGAGCTGCCGCTTCGCCTCATCGAGCGCCCACCGCGCCCGCAGCATCGGCAGCACGACGAAGGCGCCGACCCAGATCGCCCCGACGACGAGCGAGGCGCCGAACAGCACGATCCGGAAGCGTCGGAGGCGCACGCGGCGGCGCCGCTCCTCGGGATCGGGGACGTTCTCGGGCTCGGATGGGCTGGTCATGATCGTCGTGGCTTCCGGCGATCAGACGATGACGAACCGCCCCCGTTGCATGCAATCGGCCCCGCAGCGGACGATCGCCGCTGCTACCCCTTGATCGTCTCGATCTCGAGCCGGCCCCAGACGAAGCTTCGTTCGGTGGGCAGCAGCTCGGCGGCTCGGGCGGGGTCGTTCTCGAGGAGGTCGTCGACGGCGCTCGGGTGCTCTCTCGGGACGAGGAGGTTTCGGTAGACCATCTTCCCCCCGGGCCGCCCGGCCTTCACGAAGGCCCGGAGGAGCTCCTCGTAGGCCTCGGCGCTCATCCACTCGAAGATGTCGGAGAGGTAGAACTTCGAGAACGCTCCGTCGCAGTCGGGGAGCAGCCCCTCGATCGCGTCGTTGACGAGGCGGACGCGGTCGACGTTGTCGCGGAGGAGCTCGAAGTGCCGCTCCTCGAGGTAGAGGGGGAGCCGATCACGGCTGGCGTAGTTGCCGCGGAGGATGTACTCGGCGAACGCGTTGCTCCGGACCGGGATTCCGCAGAAGCAGTGGCGGGCACGCTCGAGGAAGGTCGCGCCGACGCTGGCGACGTCGACGTACTTGAAGAACGCCGGGTCGCGCCCGAGCTTGCCCAGGAGCGTCTTGCCGAAGAAGACCTTGAAGAGCCCGCGCCAGACGGCGCTGTTCCAGATGTTGTCGTAGAAGTGGCGCTGCTCCTCGAGGCTCTCCAGCGCGAGGAACCGGTTGATGGTCCCGCGGTCGTGCACGAGCGGCAGGACGTAGCTCCGGAAGATCCGGAAGTAGTTCTCGAATCGCCCGATGTGGATCACGCCCCGGCCGATGAGACCCGGCTCGCCGTCCCAGTAGCCTCGGGCGGTCTCCGAGAGATGCGGTCGCAGGCGAGGGTAGAGGGCGCGGCGCTCGGCGGCGGTGAGCGGATCGACGCCGAGGAACCCGAGGAGCTCGTCGTAGGAGAGCGCCTTGAACCCCGCCATCTTGAGCTCGACGAGGCAGATCTGGGTCAGGCTGAAGTCGATCCCGGTCATCGACCTCGGGTTGGCCGTCAGCAGCCCGAGGACGTTGTCGCCGCTCGCGGCGATGGCGAGGACGTCGTCTTGCGGCCCGATCTCGAGGGCGGCCAGGTCGACGAGCGGATCCTCCCAGGACTGGCTGTAGAGGATCCGCTGGAAGACGGGCTGGACGCGGATCTCGCTGCGCATGGTCGCCACCTTAGCAACCGCGAGCGGAGCGCCGCCACCTGCCCGTCAGGCACCTCCGAACGCCGCCGGATCGCCCCTGCCGAGGGCCGCCCGGCAGCGCCCGGCGACCTCGCCCGCGACGTCGCCCTGGAGCTCGCCCCGGGCGAGCCGCTCGCCGATCTCGAACGCCATCGCCTCGAGCGGGCTCGCCCGGTACCCGTGCTCGAGCAGGCCGAGGGCGTAGGCCACCAGGAACCCCTCGCGTCCGAGGGTGCGCCACTGGACGACGTGGACGAGCTCGTGAATGAAGAGGGCGGGATCGTCGGCGCGCGCGCGACGGACGAAGAACGTGTCGCCGTAGGTGACGCCGTCGGCCGCCATCCCCTCGAACGCGTCGAGGTGGGGGAGCCCCGGCGGAAACCCGAGCCGGGAGAGCGGCGGCAGGGGCACCCGATCGACCGGGACGACGCGGGCGGCGGCGAGGAGGTCGTCGGGGAAGCGGGCCCGGGCCGCCGCGCCGGCGCCGGGCACGTCGAGCACCGGGACGGCCGCGTCGGCGTGCGCCGCGACCGTCTCGTCGATCCAGCCGAGGACCGGAGGGAGGGCCAGGCCGATCAGGCGGACGAGGTCGGGCAGCGGCGGCACCTTGGGCACGCCGACGCTCAGGCCTTCGCGACGGCGTCGGGGTCCTGGCTCTGGCTCTCGCCCGCGAGCGTCCGACGCGTCATCTCGCGCTGGGCGAGCCGCTCGCGAGCGACGCGGCGCTCCTCGGCGGTGATCGTGGCGAAGAATCGCGCCTCGGCCGACGTCGTCGTGGCGCCGTCGTCGCCGCTCCGCGAGCCGGCCGAGTCGCCGGTGAGCTGCGCGAGCGAGGCGTGGTCGCCCGAGCTCGCGGCCGTCAGCGCCGCGGGGCTGAGGACGCCCGAGCTGCCGAGGATGCGGATCCCCGACATCCGGAGGCTCTCCCGCAGCGCCCGGCGGTTACTCTCCTCCTGGGTGAGCCCCTCGTAGATGGGCGCCTCGCGCTTCCCCCAGCCGGTCGCCACGGCGTAGGCGACGATCCGCTCGAAGTAGTCGCGCCAGCCAGGCCGCTCGATCCCGGTCCCGCGCAGGCACATCACCGTCTCGTAGTCCTCGAAGAACTTCTCGGTGACCAGGTACGGCTCGAAGAGGGCGAACTTGTCGAACGCCGCCCGGGCCTTGCCCCGGAGGGTGAGCCGGAGCCAGAGCCCGATCAGCCACCACTTCCACGGGCCGACCTTCTTCGTCCTCGTGATCGGCGGCTGACCGACCTCGGCGCGCTCGCGGTCGTAGATCTCGTAGAGCCACTCGATCATCTCGTGGAGCGGGATCGCGTCCGCCGCGGCCGTGAGATGGAGCGTCTTGCCGATCGCCTCCTCCTTCCGGCCGAGCGCCAGGGTCGCATCGCAGACGTAGTCGACCGGGACGACGTCGAGGGTCGTCCCCGGCAGGATCGGCAGGATCGGCAGGGCGCCCCGGTAGGCGAGCCGGATCGGGAAGTAGAGGACGTTGAAGTTGCTCGTCTCGCCGGTGCGCGCATCCCCGACGACGATCGACGGGCGCACGATCGTGCACCTCATCCCCGGCATCGCCGCCCGGACGAGCTCCTCCGCCTCCGCCTTGCTCCGTTCGTACTCGTTGTTGAACGCCGAGGCGCCGGTCGGGACGCCGCCCGCCCGGATCCGCCCGCGCTGCCGCCCCGCCACGTAGGCGGTCGAGACGTGGACGTAGCGGCTGATCCCGTGGTCCGCGTCGGCGAGCATCGCCAGCTCGATCGCGTTCCGCGCGCCGCCGACGTTGATCGGCTGCGCCTCCTCGTAGGTCTGGTCGAACTCGGTCGAGGCGGCCGAGTGGATCACGAGGTCGATCTTGGACGCGAGCCGCGTCCGGTCCTCCTCGGAGATGCCGAACCTCGGCGCGGTCAGATCGCCGCGAACCCAGCTCACCCGCTCGACGGCGTCGTGAGCCGCCTTCGCGTCGCGCTTCAGGAGGGCCTGGATCGTCTTGCGCCCGCGCTTGCGCGTCTCGTCATCGTCGCCCGCCCGGACGAGGCAGTAGATCCGCGCCTTCGGGTGGTCCGCGAGCAGCCGGACGAGGAGCTGGCCACCGATGAACCCGGTCGCCCCGGTCACGAAGACGGCTCTCGGCGATGCGCCCGACGCTCGGCTCACCGACCCGCCCCCTTCGTCTCCGCCGCGCTCGGCTCCTCGGCCGGCGCCTCCTCCTTCTCCGGCGCGCCATCATCGACGCCGCGCTCCGAGCCGCCCGGCCGCGTCTGGGCCCGCTCGCTCGGCTCGAAGCCGTGCTCGCGCAGGATCGCGAGCAGCTCGTCCTGCTCGACCACCTCGCGCTCCATCAGCCGGTCGGCCGTCGCCCGGAGGACGGCCTCCCGATCGGCGAGGATCTCGCGGACGCGCTGCTGCTCGCGGTCGATGATCGCGGCGACCTCGGTGTCGATCTCGCGCGCGGTCTGCTCGCTGTAGCCGCGCGGCGCCGGATCGACGGCGCCCGCGCCCTCGAGGAACGGCGTCCGGGGTCCGGGATCGAAGACGAGCGGTCCGAACCGCTCGGTCATCCCGTACTCGCGCACCATCCGCCGCGCGATCTCGACGACGCGACGAAGGTCGTCGGCGGCGCCCGTCGAGAGCTCGCCGTAGATGAGGTCCTCGGCGGCGCGCCCGCCGAGGGCGACCGCGATCCGCGCCTCGAGCTCCCGGCGCGTCATCAGGTACCGGTCCTCGGTCGGGAGCTGCATCGTGTAGCCCAGCGCCGCGACGCCGCGCGGGATGATCGAGATCCGGTGCACCGGGTCGGCGTGGTCGATGCTCGCGGCGACCAGGGCGTGGCCCGCCTCGTGGAAGGCGACCCGCTCCTTCTCCTTCGGGTTCATCACGCGCCGCTTCCGCTCGAGGCCCGCGACCGTCCGGTCGATCGCCTCCTCGAGGTCGGCCATCGTCACGCCGTCGCCGCCGCGCCGGGCTGCGAGCAGGGCCGCCTCGTTGATCACGTTGGCGAGGTCGGCGCCGACGAACCCCGGCGTCCGCCGCGCGATCACCTCGAGGTCGACCCCGTCGGAGAGGGTCGCCTTGCGGGCGTGGACCTCCAGGATCGCGATCCGGCCGGGCAGGTCGGGGCGGTCGACGACGACCTGGCGGTCGAACCGGCCCGGCCGCAGGAGCGCCGGATCGAGGATCTCGGGGCGGTTCGTCGCGGCGAGGAGGATCACCCCGTCGTTGTCGTCGAAGCCGTCGAGCTCGGCGAGGAGCTGATTGAGCGTCTGCTCGCGCTCGTCGTGACTCCCGGAGAGCGCCATCCCCCGCTGCTTTCCGAGCGCGTCGATCTCGTCGATGAAGACGATGCACGGCGCGTTCGTCCCGGCCTGCTTGAAGAGGTCGCGCACCCGCGCCGCGCCGACGCCGGCGAACATCTCGACGAAGTCGCTCCCCGACATCGAGAAGAACGGGACGCCGCTCTCGCCGGCGACCGCCTTCGCGAGGAGCGTCTTGCCGGTGCCGGGCGCCCCGAGGAGGAGCACGCCGCGCGGGATGCGTCCGCCGAGGCGCTTGAAGCGGGCCGGGTCGCGGAGGAACTCGATGATCTCGCGGAGCTCGTCCTTCGCCTCGTCGATCCCGGCGACGTCGCCGAAGGTGATCCTGGTCTCGGTCTCGGCGTAGATCTTGGCGCGGCTCTTCCCGAACGAGAGCGATGCCTGCTGCGGCGTCAGCCGGCGCATCATCAGGAATGTTCCACCAATGATGACGGCGACGAGACAGATCGGCAGAAAGAAGAAGATCAGGAGCGTGCCGAGGAAGCCGTCGCTCTCGATCGCCCCTTCGTAGCGGATCTCGGCGAGCTCGAGCACCGAGATCAGGTCGGGATCCTCGATCCGGACGGCCAGGAACTCGCTCACCTCCGTCTCGGCGCTCGACTCCGGGTCGAGGCGCAGGGCGACCGGTCCGGTCAACTTCCCCTGGATCGTCTCCCGGCCGATGCGGCAGGATGCCACCTTGCCGGTCGCGACGAGCTCGTGGAACTGATCGTAGGTGATCCAGCGAGCCGACGGACGATGGAGCAGGGCGTTGTAGAGGATGAGGACGCCGACCAGCCCGACGACGATCGCGACGCTCACGTAGAGCTGGCGACGAGCGGCGGGATCCGGAGCGGGCGCGGGCGACGGCGAGGGCACGACGGGCGGTCCTCGGAGAGGGAACGAGGGGTCATGAAATCACGTCACGCTCGCCGCGGTCAACGCTCCGGGAGGCGCCCGGGCCGGCGCCGGGCGCCGGGCGACCGGGCGATCGGGGTCCCTCGATGAACGAGCATCGATTCGTCGCGGTCGGGAGCTATCCGCGCGGCGCGGTCCGCCTGGAGCGCGTTCCCGAGCCGATTCCGTTTTCGTCCGAGGAGCGCGCGGCGATCGAGCGCGCATGGTCGACGGCGCTCGCCGGCGCGCAGACGCGCGGCGGGGTTCTCTTCCCGGGGCCGCTCCTCGGACTCCGCGGCGCGGGGCGGGACGACGACGGGGCGCTCCGCCTGCGCCTCGGCCCGACCGACTACCGCGAGTTCGTCGGGACGAACCTCGTCTCGCCGCCGCCGCAGCGTCGCTCGGACGCTCTCGGCGTGAGCGCGGCGGTGGTGACCGCGTGCGGGCATCTGCTCCTCGGACGGCGCGGGCCGACGGTTCACGAACGACCGGGCGAGATCGACGTGTTCGGCGGCCACATCGAGCCCGGCGGCGACCCGTTCGACGCGATCCTCGCCGAGGTCGACGAGGAGCTCGGCGTCGGGCGAGACGACGCTCTCGAGCCGCGCGTGATCGGGCTCTCGGTCGTCCGGGCGAGCCGTAAACCCGAGCTCTGTTTCGAGGTGCGCCTCACGATCGACGAGGCCGCCGTCCGGGCGGCCGCCCGGACGGCGCGGGACCGCTTCGAGACGGGGGAGATCGTGAGCCTCCCCGCCACCGCCGCCGGGATCGGCGCCTTCGTCGGCGAGCGCGGCCACGAGCTCGCGCCGGCGGGGCGCGCGACGGTCGAGGCGCTCGCGATCGTCCTCGCCTCGGAGGCGGACGCGGACGTCGGCCACGCGGCGGGCGACCCATCTTGACACGCCCCCGCGGGACCGATACCGTCATCGGCCGCTCGCGGTGGGTTTTCGGACGCGGACCGACCCTCGCGCGAGCGACTCGAACCACCGCCGCACCCGTCGCTTGGAGGTCCCCCCGATGCGTCGCAGCCTGATCCCGTTTTTCGTCGTCGTCCTCGCCGCCGCGTGCCTCGCCGCGCCGAGCACCGCCCACGCCCAGGAGCCCGACGATCTCGAGTTCCAGCAGGTCTTCGAGCAGGGGCTCGAGGCGATCAACAGCGGTCGCCACGACGAGGCGGTCGACCTCTTCAAGCGCTGCATCGAGCTCGCCCCCGAGCGTCCGACGGCGTACTACAACATCGCCTGCGCCCTCTCGCTCAAGGGTGAGAAGAGCGACTCCATCGACTGGCTCGAGAAGGCGCTCGACAAGGGCTTCCTCGAGTTCGAGCACATGGAGCGCGACACCGACCTCGACAACATCCGGAACGAGGCGCGCTTCAAGGAGCTCGTCGAGAAGTTCAAGAAGGGCGTCATCGAGGGCATCGTCGCCCCCGCACACGTCCCGACCGGCGCCGCGCCCAAGGGCGGCCGCGGTCTGCTCGTGATGCTCCACGGCGCCGGCGGAAACGCCGAGGACGACCTCGCTCGCTGGAGCGCCGTCGCCGACGAGCACGGCCTCGACCTCGTCGTCCTCCAGGGCGACCAGCGGGTGCCGCAGGGCGGCTTCACCTACGGGAACGCCACCGAGACGACCGTCCTCGAGCGCGTCCGCGCGCTCATGAGCGAGCACGGCGTCAACAAGGACCGCGTCTTCATCGGCGGCTTCAGCATCGGCGGCTTCTGGGCCTTCCAGATCGCGATCCGTCACCCCGACCTGTTCGCCGGCGTCCTCAGCGTCAACGGCTTCTACGACGAGCGCGGCAACGAGGAGTTCCTCGCGTCGCTCGCCGAGAAGAAGAACCTCAAGGTGTTCTTCGTGCACGGTCGCGACGACGAGCGGACCCTCGAGCCCGCCCGCGAGATGCGCAACCAGCTCGCCGACTCCGGCGTCGAGGTCGTCCTCCGGCGCATCGCGGGCGGCCACGCGATCACGCCCGCCGCGGTCGGGCAGGCGACCCACGGGATCGGCTGGTTCCTCGGCAAGGAGACCGGCCAGTCGCCCAAGCGGATCTTCTGATCGACCCGTCGTCGGAGGGTGCCGGGGGCGGCGAACGCGCCGTCCCCGCGCCCAACCCGTCGGGGGCTCCCGGATCCGCTCCAAGGATCCCTCCCCCGACGGCCTCCACCGCGGCGCCCCGCCGCCGACTCCTCGCCGAGCTCGAGCAGCTCTACCGCGACCTCGACGCCGAGCTCGCTCGCCACGCGCCCCGCTGCGAGCAGAGCGGCGCGTGCTGCGACTTCGGCGCGACCGGCCACACCCTGTTCGCGTCCACGGTCGAGCTCGCGTTCCTCGCGGAGCACGTCGACCTGAGCGCGTTCCCACCGCCGACCGCCGACCGCTGCCCCCTCCAGACCGCCGACGGCGCGTGCGGCGTCCGCGAGCACCGCGCGCTCGGCTGCCGCGCCTACTTCTGCGACCCCGGGTTCGCCGAAGCGATGCCCGAGGTGCACGAGACGTTCTACCGCCGGATCCAGTCGCTCTGGGACGAGCTCGGCGAGGCCGCCGGGCTGCCGTGGCGTTACGGGGAGTGGATGGGCGAGCTCCGGGCGCTCGGAACGGGGTCGGGATTCTCGCCGGGAGGCGAGGATGGGGTCGGTGAGGGGGCGGGTCCGATGTCGGTGTGAGAAGCGCGTTCCTGGAACGACGGAATCTCCGAGGCGGCGTCGACTCGGCACCGACCGGAACGGTCCGCGCAATCCGCGTAATCCGCGGTTCGGTCTCTCTCGGCGTCGAACGAGTGGGAACCGCGGATTACGCGGATTACGCGGATTACGCGGATTACGCGGATTGCGCGGATTGGGAGTTGCCGATCCCGGGGTCATTGCCGTCGCGCGAGATCTGTTCCAGGAACGACGAAGCCTCTCCCAAGTCGGGGGCTCAGCCGCCGTCCTCGCCGGGCGGGTTGTCCGGCGGCGGCTCGCCGAAGCCCGGGGGAAGATCGTCGTCGCCACCCGCCGGCGGAGGGTCGCCCGCGCCGTCGCCCGCGCCAGAACCGTCGCCCGCGCCCGCGTCGTCGGTCCCGCCGGTGCCGCTCGGCTCATCGGTGCCGCCCGCGTCTCCGGTGTCGCCCGCGTCCGCGTCGCCCGCGCCGGCGTCACCCGGGCCGGTTCGGCCGTCGCCGGCTCCGGCGCCCTCGGATCCGCCCGAGCCGGCGTCGCCGGGGCCGGCGCCCTCGGAGCCCGCGCCCTCGCCGGAACCGCCGCTGCCCGCGTCGTCGTCGGAGCCGCCAGAGCCCGACGATCCTCCATCGGGCGTGCCGCCGCCGCCGCCATCGGCGGCGCCTCCGGCGATCGGAAGCGGGCCGGTGCCGAACGCCCCGGCGCCGAGCGACTGGTCGCCGACCTTCTGCACGCCGGCGCCGACCTTGGACCCGACGCCCTGAAGCGCGTTGCCGATGGCGCCGCGCACGGCGAAGCCCTTGCCGCGAACCGTGGAGACGAAGAGCGGCAGTGAGATGAGCAGCGGCACGCCGATCAGGATCGCGCCCGTCCAGAGGGCGCGACGCGCCTCGTCGTCGCGGTCGACCGGCGTGACCCCGTCGGCGTTCTCCGGCGGCACGACCGCCTCGGGATCGGCCGGCGCGACCGGCTCGAGGCTGGGCGGCAACTCCCGCGGCGGCGGGGGCGGCTCGGGCGCACGACGGACGACCTTGCGCGCGACGACCGGCCCGCTGCGCTTGACCGCGGGGACCCGCTTCGCCGTGATGCCCTTCTTCATCCGCAGGGGCTTGGCGCCCTTCGCGGCCTTGCGGAACTTGGCGCCCTTGCCCTTGGCGCGCTTCCAGCGGCGCGCCTTCTCGGCCCGCGAGATCTCGTCCATCTCCTCGAGGGGAGCGAGCTCGTACTCACCGCTGTCCTCGAGGTCGGGGGGAGGCTCATCCTCGGGCGAGAGCCCGATGTCGGGGCGAACGGAGCCGATTCCGAGCGCGGCGGCGGTCAGGCCCTCGCCATCGACCTCGCTCGGGTCGTAGCCGTCGACGGCGCTCCCGTCATCGGCCGCCTCGAGCACCTCGGACGCGATCGATCCGCGGTCGGAGCGCTCGGGCACCTCCGAGAAGAAGTCGTGGCGTGGATTGAACTCGGCGAGCGGATCGGCCCCCGACTCGCCTCCCTCGCCCCCGTCGAGCTCGCTCGCGACGACCGCGACCGAGTCCTCCGGCTGACCGGCGGGCGCGGGGGCGACGCCGAGCTCGGCCGGCGAGATCGCCTTCACCCCGATGGGCGTCGGCGTCGGATCGGAATCGGAGACGACCGGCGGGACGATCGGGGCGACCGGCGGAGTGGGCGTCGGGGGCTCGGGCGCAGGCGCCGGCGCCACGGCCACCGGCGGCGCCCCGGCCGGCTCGGCGAGCCCCTCGGGCGTGAGGTAGAAGAGCTCCCCGCACTTGGGACACTTGATCTTCGTCCGCTTCCGGACGGCCTTGATCTGCAGCTCGCTCTGGCAGTAGCAGCAGATGAACCGGACGTTCTCGTCGACGGGACGGCTCACCGGCACCTCGACCGCGCCGCCCGTGGGGGCCGGCGCGCTCGGCCGGCTGACCGGCACCTCGACGGGCGCCGACGGCCGACTCACCGGCACCTCGATCGGCGCCGACGCACCGCCGCTCGCATCGTCGGGGGGGATGATCACCTTCCGCGACTGGAAGCACCGATCACAGATCGCGCCCTCGTCGGCGGTGCCGTCGGCGCTCGGCGCGATCGCGACTCCACAAATCTCGCAGTAGCGAAGGTCCACGCGGGCGTCCTCAGGCGGAGCCGAAGATGCCGACGGCGACCACGATCCCCACCTCGGCGAGGACCGCGACGGCCGACGGGGCGAACATCGGGATGGAACGCGGCCCGCGCACGATCACCAGCACGAGCATGACGAGGGCGCAGACCACCTGGAACGCGGTGATCACCCCCAGCAGCCCGATGGTCTCGGCGTTCCACCGCTCGGCGACGCCCCACATGGTCATGACGCAGCAGGCTCCGGCGACGACCGCGAGGGTCGCGAGGAGCACCTCGTGAGCGCTCGCCTCGCCGCCGTGGCGACTGACGACCATGCTCTGGACCTGCGCCGCCTTGCCGGTGCCGAGGAGGTCGAGGAGCTGCTCGCTCCCGCCGCGACGGAAGAGCATCGCCGCTCCCGCGGCGGCAGCGATCGCGAGGAGGACGAGGAGGAAGCTCGCTCCCGGCCCCGGCGGGAACGCCGCCCGGAGGAAGTCGCTCGCGACCGGATCGACCGCGCGATAACCGACGGCTCCGGCGTTGATTGCGCCGAAGGCATACGCCAGGACCATCGCCAGGAAGAGGAGAGCGACCGCATACGCGGTCCGCATCGCCGATCTCATCAGGGCAGGCTCTCGAGGGGTGAGGCGCCCGACTTCTCGGACCGCGCACGTCCCCGGTCGCCTCGACCGGGGACGTTTCGCCCGCGCGGGGAGATCAGTATAGTGAGCCCCTTCATCGTTTGCAAACCCTGGAGGGTGTCGTGGATGGCGCCCCACCGGGGCGGCGAGCCCACCCGAACGTCGGGCTGACCGCGACCGCGTCCCGCGGTGCGTCGAGAGGCGAGAAATCCCATGCTCGAAGGGCTACGGATCGGCGTCCTCGGTGTCGGCAAGCTCGGCGGGGCGATCGTCCGCGGGCTGACCCGCGCTCCGGACGCGGCCGGCGGCCAGCCCGTGATCCCGGCCGATCGGATCCGCGGCTCGGTCGGGCACGCGGAGACCGCCGAGCGGGCGACCGCCTCCCTCGGGATCGCGGTCGGCACCGACGGCGCCGCCGTCGCCGAGGCGAGCGACATCCTCATCCTCGCGGTGAAGCCGCAGAAGATGGGCGCGCTCCTCGAGTCGATCCGATCCGCCGTCACGCCGGGGAAGCTGGTCATCACCGTCGCCGCGAGCGTGCCGACGAGCTTCATCGAGGAGCGCCTCGCCGACGGAGTGGCCGTCGTCCGGGGGATGCCGAACACCCCGTGCCTCCTCGGCGACGGGATGACCGTGCTGTGCGCGGGGACGCACGCGAGCGAGGACGACCTCGCCCGCGCCCGGACGATCTTCGACGCGGTCGGCCGCACCGCCGTCCTCGACGAGCGGCTCCTCGACGGCGTGACCGGCCTGTCGGGCAGCGGACCGGCCTACATCTACCTCGTCATCGAGAGCCTCGCCGAGGCGGGCGTGAAGGTCGGGATCCCGCGCGAGGTCTCGACCCTCCTCTCGGCCCAGACGGTCCTCGGGGCGGCGCGCATGGTCCTCGAGCTGCGCGAGCATCCGGCCCTGCTCAAGGACATGGTGACGACGCCGGCGGGCTGCACGATCGACGGCCTCCTCGAGCTCGAGGAGGGCGGCCTCCGGGTGAGCCTCATCAAGGCGGTGGTCAAGGCGACCGACCGGGCCCACGAGCTCATCCAGGAAAGCTCGTGAGCGCCCTCCGCCGACGGTGCGGCCCCCTCGTCGTCGGCGCCCTCCTCCTGCTCGCCGCGGCCGGCTGTCCCGACGCCGGCCCGCCGGTTCCGGGCGCCGGCTCGGCCGCCGTCAGCCCGACGGCCGGCGCGACGACGCCGGACGCGCCGCCGGCGCGGATCGTCTCGCTGGCCCCGAACGTGACCGAGACGATCTTCGCCCTCGGCCGCGGCGACCGGATCGTCGGCGCGACCCGCTACTGCGACTACCCCGCCGAGGCGAAGGAGCTGCCGCGCGTCGGCGACTACAGTAACCCGAGCCTCGAGCTCGTCGTCGCGGCCGAGCCGGACCTCGTCGTCACCCCCGCCGAGGGGCTCACCCGCCCGCTGATCGAGAAGCTCGAGCAGCTCGGCATCGCCGTCCACGTCTTCCGGGCGAAGGACGTCGACACGACCGTCGCGGCGATCCGGGCGCTCGGCGTCGCCATCGGCGCGCCCGAGGAGGGCGATCGGGTGGCCGACGACCTCGAGGCGGCCTCCGCCGAGGTGGCGAGGCTCGCCGCGAACGCCCGCGGCGCGGGGAACGCGCCGCCCCGCGTCCTCTTCTGCATCGACCGGTCGCCGCTCGTCCTCGCCGGCGCCGGGTCGCTCGGCGACGACCTCCTCCGGCGCTGCGGCGCCGAGAACGTGGCGGCGAAGCTCGAGACCGCTTACCCGCGACCGCCGCTCGAGACCGTCCTGACGCTCGCGCCCGACGTCATCATTGATGCCGTCATGGTCCCCGGCGGCGACCCCCACGAGCTGGCCGTGGAGTTCTGGCGCACCCAGGCGCCGACGATCCCCGCGGTGAAGAGCGGCCGCGTCTACGGGCTCGTCCCCGACCGCGTCGTCCGGGCCGGGCCGCGCCTCGCCGGCGGCCTCCGGGAGCTCGCGCGGGCGGTGCACGGGATCGGGGAGTGAGGTGAGCGCGCCCGTCGTCGTCGCGAACGCGGGCCTGGCGCCGCGGCGCTTCGTGGGCGCGATCGTCGGGCTCGGGCTCGCCGCGCTCGCCGCCTGCGCGGCCGGCGTGCTCATTGGGCCCTCGGACATCGAGGCCTGGGGCGGGTTCGGGCGCATCCTCGACGGCGGCCTCGGCGAGGCGATCGGCCGCGCCTGGCGCCGGCAGCCGGCGTCGACCGAGGAGCTCGTCCTCCTCTCGATCCGCCCGCTCCGGGTTTCGCTCGCCCTCGTCGCCGGGAGCGCCCTGGCGACCGCCGGCGTCGGCTTCCAGGCGATCCTCCGGAACCCCCTCGCCGACCCCTACGTCCTCGGGATCTCGGGCGGCGCGTCGCTCGCGGTCGCCGTCGCGTTCGTCGGGCTGCCGACGAGCCTCCTCGTCGCGCTCGGGCTCGGCGAGAGCGTCCCGCCGATGCTGACGCCGCTCTTCTCGTTCGTCGGGGCGTGCGCGGCCACCCTGCTGATCCTCGTCGCGGCCCGATCGTTCGCCGCGTGGAGCGGCGAGCGGCTCATCCTCGTCGGCGTGATCGCGAACGCGATCTGGAGCGCGTTCATCCTGGTGCTGACGGTGATGGTCCCCTTCGGGCGCCTCCCCGGCCTCTCGTTCTGGTTGATGGGGCTCATCGACGAGAAGCGGGTCGACCTCGCGACGGTCGCGGTGAGCGGCGTCGCGGCCCTCGTCGGGCTCGCGTGGCTGCTGATCCGCGCGCGCGAGCTGAACGCGCTCGCCTTCGGCGAGGAGACGGCCGCGGCCGTCGGCGTCCACCCCGAGCGGACGCGGCGGCAGGCCTTCCTCGCGAGCGCGCTCCTCACCGCGGCCGCCGTCGCCCTCGCCGGGCCGGTCGGCTTCGTCGGGCTGATCGTGCCGCACGGGCTCCGGATGATCCTCGGGCCCGACCACCGGCTGCTCCTGCCGGCGGCGTTCCTCGCCGGCGGGGCGTTCCTCGTGATCGCCGACACGGTCGCCCGCTCGGTGATCGAAGGCATCGAGATCCCGGTCGGCGCGATCACGGCGCTCGTCGGGGGACCGACCTTCCTCCTCCTCCTCGCCAAGACCGGCTACGGCCGAGGGGTCGGCCCGTGACCGCCCCGAGCGACGACCTCGTCCTGCAAGGCGTCGGGTTCCGCTACCGGAACGCGCCGGCCGCGGCGGTCGCGGGCGTCGACCTCGCCGTCCGCGCCGGGAAGTTCGCCGCCCTGATCGGTCCGAACGGCGCCGGCAAGTCGACGCTGCTACGCCTCGCGACCGGCGCCCTCGCCGCCGACGCCGGGACGGTCCGGGTCGCCGGCCTCGATGTGGCGACGCTCTCGGTCCGCGAGCGCGCCCGCCGGATCGCGCTCGTGCCCCAGGAGCCGCTCCCCCCGTTCCGGTTCCGGGCGATCGACCTGGCCCTGCTCGGGCGAACGCCCTATCGAGGCGGCTTCTCGTTCGACGGCCCCGACGACATCCGGAAGGCGACCGAGGCGCTCGCCCGCGCCGGCGCGAGCGAGCGCGCCGAGCGGCCGCTCTCGGAGCTCTCGGGAGGCGAGAGGCAGCGCGTCGCCGTCGCCCGAGCCCTCGCCCAGGACGCGCCGGTGCTGCTCCTCGACGAGCCGACGACGTTCCTCGACCTCCAGCACCGCCTCTCGCTCTTCGCCGTGCTCCGCCGCCTCGCGCAGGACGAGAGCCTCGCGATCCTGACGGTCAGCCACGACATCGCCCTCGCCGCCCAGTTCTGCGACCCGATCGTGGTGCTCCACGCGGGGCGCGTCCACGCCCAGGGAAGCCCCGTGGAGGTCGTCACCGAGGAGCTGCTCCGCGAGGTCTTCGGGGTCCGGGCGGTCGTGCAGCCCCACCCCGAGACGGGGGCGCCGGTGCCGCTGCCTTGGGAGGCGGGGGCGGGCTAGGAGCGCCGTTCCTGGTAGCCGCGCATGCGACTGCCGTCGCGATGAACGATCCACAGATTACACAGATTCCACAGATTGGCGCGGACGGCTCCACGTCCTTGCCGAGTGCGGAACGGCCGTACGCGGCGGCGATGGATGACCGCCCTCGGCAACTCGCAATCCGTGTAATCTGTGTAATCTGTGGATCGTCACCCGCCGGAGCAACAATCCTCGCCCGCTCTGGAGCACCCCCTCGGGTTACTCGCCTCCGAAGCAGGTGTTATCATGACGCGAGCGCGTCCCGGAGGAAGCGAGCGAAACGATGGGGAACCGCTCCCGATCCCGATCCCGATCCCGACCACGCCGCGTCGCCATCGCGGCGCTCGCCGCGGCGCTCGCCGTCGGCGCCACCGTCCTCCACCCGGCGGCCGCGGGCGACGGGGACGACGCCGCGCCCGAGCCAGCACCCGATGTCGCCGCCGCCCTCGGCTGGCTCGCGAAGCAGCAGCAGATCTCGGGCGGCTTCGGACGGGACGATCAGCTCGCCCTGACGGGCATGGCCGGGCTCGCGTTCCTCGCGTCCGGCTCCACCCCCGAGCACGGGCCCTACGCGAAGCAGGTGCGGGATGCGGTCGGCTTCATCCTCCGGACGCAGCGCCGCGACGGCGCCTTCGTGCATCCCTCGAGCGGCTACTCGGCGATCCACAACCACGGCTTCGCGACGTTGTTCCTCGCCGAGGTCTACGGCGAGGGCACCGACGACCTCGACGAGCGCCTCGGCCAGGCCGTTCGCCGCGCCCTCGAACCGCTCGGGGGCAGCCAGCACGGCAACGGCGGCTACGGCTACTTCCTCTACAAGAAGCCCCCTCCGCGCAACGTCATGTGGGAGGCCGACGAGGCGAGCACGACGATCGCCGTGCTGCAGGCGATGCGGAGCGCGCGGAACGCCGGGGTCGAGGTCGATCGCCGCGTGCTCCGCAAGGCGGCCGACTACATTGCGCGCAGCCAGCATCAGGCGACCGGCGGGTTCGTCTACTCGATCGGCAGCTACCGGGTGAACGCCGAGGAGGGCGGCACCGTCCCGAGCTTCGCGGTCAGCGCCGCGTGCACGGCCGTGCTCCATGCGCTCGGCCGCTACGAGGGCAAGGCGAGCGAGCAAGCCGTCCGCTTCCTCGAGCGGTTCACCGTCGAGGCGAAGGGCGAGGCGTTCTGGTACTACGGCCACTACTACGCCGCCCAGGTCATGCACATGGAGGGCGGCGAGAGCGGGCAGCGATGGGTCGACGGGATCCTGGCCGCGCTCGTGGAGCGCCAGCGCGCCGACGGCGGCTGGCCGGCCGACGCGACCGACACCCTCCACGCGACCAACTCGCGGATCCTCAACACCGCCTTCGCGATCCAGGTCGCGCTCATCCGCGCGAGCTCGCTCCCGATCCACGAGCGCTGACCCGGTGAGCTCGCCGCCCGAGCCCGCCCGCGACGCCGACGCCGACGCCGAGGAGCTGCGCCGGCTCCGGCGCGAGCTCGACGACCTCCGCCGCGCCCACACCCTCCTCGAGGACGCGATGGACGAGCGGGCCGAGGAGCTCGAGCGAGCGAACGCCTTCCTCGACGCGATCGTCGACCACATCCCCGACATGCTCTTCGTCAAGGATGCCGAGGAGCTTCGCTTCCTCCTCCACAACCGGGCCGGCGAGGAGCTCCTCGGGATCCCCCGAGCCGAGCTGCTCGGGCGGAACGACCACGACTTCTTCCCCGCCCAGGAGGCCGACTTCTTCACCGCGAAGGACCGCGATGTCCTCTCGGGCGGGAAGCCGATCGACATCCCCGAGGAGCCGATCCACACCCGCGAGCACGGCGAGCGGTGGCTCCACACCAAGAAGGTGCCGATCCTCGACGACGACGGGACGCCGCGCTACCTCCTCGGGATCTCGCGCGACATCACCGAGAAGCGACGGACCGAGGCCGAGCTCGCCCGCCACGTCGCCGCCCTCGCCCAGAGCAACGCCGACCTGGAGGACTTCGCCTACGTGGCGAGCCACGACCTCCAGGAGCCGCTCCGCAAGATCCGCAGCTTCGGGGAGCTCCTCGCCGAGCGGGCGCGCGACCTCCTCGACGACGAGGCCCGCGACTTCCTCGACCGGATGACGGCGTCGGCCGAGCGGATGCGCGTGCTCGTGCAGAGCCTCCTCTCGCTCTCGCGCGTGACGACCAGCGATGGGTCGTGCGGCGGGGGCGACCACGACGACGCCCGCGCGGAGGTGGGCTCCGACCGCGACGTGGGCGGTCGCGA
>JAJDCQ010000122.1 GCA_029260755.1 Planctomycetota bacterium
GGGGGGGGGGGGGGCCCGTCCCCCAACTCTCTGGTCTATCTAAATTCCGGTTGGGCGGTTGGGGGGGGGGGGGGGGCCCCCCCCCCCCCCCCGCCGCCTCCGCTCCCCTCGGCGACCCATCGGAAAGTGAAGCAGCGCCCATGACGTCGGGGCACCCGCCAGCGCCCGCCGCCCCCCGGTTCGACCTGCCCTACCTCGGCATCGGGATCGGGCTCCGCACGGTCCACTTCCCGCACATCATCGCCGAGAAGCCCGAGATCGACTGGTTCGAGATCATCTCGGAGAACTTCATGGACAGCGGCGGCCGCCCCGCCGCGATCCTCGAGGAGATCGCCGAGCGCTACCCGCTCGTGATGCACGGCGTCTCGATGTCGATCGGCGGGACCGACCCGCTCGACGCGGAGTACCTCGCCCGCCTGAAGGCGCTCGCCGACCGCTGCGGCGCCGCCTGGGTGAGCGACCACCTGTGCTGGACTGGCGTCCTCGGGCGCAACCTCCACGATCTCCTGCCGCTCCCCTACACCGAGGAGTGTCTCGGACACATCGTCGGCCGCGTCCGTCAGGTGCAGGACGTCCTCGAGCGACCGCTCGTCCTCGAGAACCCGTCGTCCTACGTCGAGTTCAAGAGCTCGACGATGCCGGAGTGGGAGTTCCTGGCGCGGCTCGCCGAGGACGCCGACTGCGGGCTGCTCCTCGACGTGAACAACGTCTACGTCAGCTCCTTCAACCACGGCTTCGACCCGGAGGACTACATCCGGGCGATCCCGCACGAGCGCGTCGTCCAGTACCACCTCGCGGGCCACACCAACTACGGCACGCACATCATCGACACCCACAAGGGCCACGTGATCGACGAGGTCTGGGCGCTCTTCCGCCTCTCGTGGGGCCTCTCGGGCGGCCGGAGCGTCCTCCTCGAGTGGGACGACGAGATCCCCGAGTTCGAAGTGGTCCACGCCGAGGCGCTCCGGGCGCGCGAGTTCATGGACGCCCTGCCCGAGCGGCCGGTCCGCCGGGCGCCGAAGCGAACGCCGGTGGCCTGAGGTTCCGATGCCGACCGCCAAGCCCCCCGAGCTCGCCCGGATCCAGGAGTGGTTCCTCGAGAAGGTCGTCGCGCCCCACGAGGCCGGGCCGAGCGATCGACCGCCGGTGCCCTCCCCCGACGCGGCCGACCGGGTCATCCTGCCCTCGCGCACCCTCGCGCCGGGCGAACGGCTCGACGTCTACACGCGGATGTATTTCATCCGCCTCTACGACTGCCTCCTCGAGGACTACCCGGTCGTCCATCATCTGATCGGCGACGCCGGCTTCGAGAAGCTGGCCCGCGGCTACCTGACGCGGTTCCCCTCGCGCACCTACACCCTCAACCACCTCGGCGCCGACCTCCCGCGTTACCTCGACGACGAGCGCGTCCGGATCCCGCGGCGCGCCCTCTGCCGCGACGTCGCGCGGATCGAGCGGGCGATGTCGGAGGTCTTCGACGCGAAGGCGACGCCGGTCATCGCCAGGGACGAGCTCCCCGAGATCGCTCCCGAGGCGTGGCCCGCGGTTCGGCTCCGCCCCATCGGCCCGTTCCAGCTCATCTCCGCCAATCACCGCGCGAACCACATCGTGACCGCCGTCCGCCAGGAGAAGCCGCTCCCCGCGCTCGGGCGGAAGTCGACGTGGGTCGTCTGCTGGCGGAAGGGGCACACCGTCTGGCGGATGGACCTGACGAAGCCGTCGCACGCCGCCCTCGCCGCCCTCGCCGCCGGTGGAACCGTCGGCGAGGCGCTCCTCGCCGCGGGCAACGTCTTCAAGGGCTCGCCCGAGTCGCTCGCGACCCAGGTCTTCCGCTGGTTCGACGAGTGGATCAGCGAGGGGTTCTTCCAGGCGATCGAGCTCTGACCGCCGGCGCCTTGCGAGGGCGCCCCCCGCGACGCAACCCTGATGAGGTCGTGAGACGACGGGACCCGACCTCGACCGAGGTCGAGCCCCGCGGACGAGTTGCGCCGCCTCGGACATTTATTTAGCTTACCTAAATGAGTTCGTCATCGTCTGCTTCGGGTCGGATGCCCCGCCGGATCGGCGCGTACGAGATCCTCGGCCCCGTCGCGCGCGGCGGAGCGGGCGCCGTCTTCCGGGCCAGGCACCGGGAGACCGGCGCGGTCCACGCGGTCAAGATCGTGGCCTCGAGCGTCGAGGGCGAGGACGGGGCGCGCGCGATCGCCCGGTTCCGACGCGAGGCCGAGATCCTCGCCCGCCTCGACGCCCACCCGGGAATCGTCGGAGTGCACGCCGTCGGCGTCGAGGGTGGCCGACCGTGGTATGCGATGGACCTGGTCGAGGGCCGCACCCTCCAGGGGACGCTCGAAGCGGACGGCCCGATGGCGGCCGCCGATGCCGCGACGCTCGTCGCCAAGATCGCCCGAGCGATCGCCCACGCCCACCGCGACGGCGTCGTCCACCGCGACCTCAAGCCCGACAACGTCCTCCTCGATCGAGCGCGCGGCGAGCCGCGAATCGTCGACTTCGGCCTCGCCTTCGACGCGTTCGCCGACGAGCGCCTCACCCGCACCGGGACGTTCCTCGGGACGCCGGCGTTCATGGCGCCCGAGCAGGTGAGCCGTCGCTCCGGCTCGCCGTCGTGGCCCGCCGACGAGGTGACCCCCGGTTCGGGCTCCGGCGAGGGACCGGTCGGCCCGTCGGCCGACGTCTACGGCCTCGGCGCGATCCTCTACGCGACCCTCACCGGCGAGCCGCCCTTCGACCCGCATCGCGACCCGCTCCGGCTCGCGATCGACGTCCTCGAGCGGAGGCCGGTCGCCCCGAGCCGCCGCGGCGACGGGCGGCCGATCCCCGAAGCGATCGACGCCGTCACCCTGAAGGCGCTCGAGAAGCGTCCCGAGGATCGCTACGCGACAGCGCTGGAGCTCGCCGAGGATCTCGAGCGATTCATCCGCGGCGACGAGGTGACCGCGCGCACGACGGGGCGCCTCTCGAGCGCCCTCTACTGGTGGCGCGCGCGGCGCATGGGATGGCGGGCGACCGCCCTCCTCGTCGGCGTGGCGATCACGGTCGCCGCGGTCGGCCTCGCCGGGCTCCAGAGCCTGGCGGGACCGGACGGCGCGGCGGCGATCGACGACCTGATCGAGCTCGAGGCGAGCTTCGACCGCGGCGGGTCGTTCGACGCCGGGCAGCGACGTCGGCTGGCGTCGCTCGTGGTGCAGGCCGAGGGCCTCGGCCCGGGCGAGGCCCGCCGCGCGGCCGTCCTCGATCGCGTCGCCGCCCTCCTCGACGCGCCGCCGGGGTCCGAGACCGCGAGCGAGACCGCCCGGGCGCTCGCCGCGCTCGTGCGGACCGACGCCGCCCCGAACGGCGAGGACGCTCGGGGCCCGATCGCCGACGCGGTCCTCGCCGAACGCGTCCAGCGAGCGCTCGGGCGCGCGGGTCGGATCGCCGAGCTCCACATCATCCTCCACGGCGCCGAGCCGGCGATCCCGATCCGGATCACCTGGGCGGCGGCGGTCGCGCAGCACGCGGCGACCGACGGCGCGGCGCTCGCGCCGGTCCCGCTCGACCAGGCCGCGTTCGACGCCCTCTACCGCGCGCCCGGCCTCGACCCGGCGCCGGCCGGGAGGCTCCGATCGCGACGGGCGGAGCGGCTGGCGACCCTCCCCGATCGCGCCGATCAGGCGCTCGCCGAGATGCTCGAGACGCAGCGACGTCACGGCCCGCTCGCCGACATGACGCGCTGGCCGCGCGCCTTCCGCGAGCACGCCTGGAGCGAGCTCGCCGCGCGGCTCGAGAGCCAGAGTCAGGATCCGGGCCCGCTCGTGGACCTCCTCGTGCGCGCCGCCGTCGAGGACGCCGACGCCGTCCCGCCCGTCGCCGTCTGCGCCAGGATCCAGTCGTTCCTCGTCGATGCGTCGCAGGCCTACGGGACGGGGGACGACGTCAGCGACGCGCTCTTCTCGCGGCTGATCCTCGCGGCCGCCTTCCTCGAGACGATCGGGCACGCGCCGCTCACGACGGCGTCGATCCGGCCGGTCTGGCGTCGGGCGAGCAACGACGGCAAGCTCGCGAGGTACCTCGAGGAGGCGCTTCGACCCGGGCCGCGGGAGCGCAACCCGGCGGTCCTGGCGATCCTGATCCGGCTCTACCTGTCGGCCGAGACCCAGGAGGAGCGCGACGCGTTCGGCCCAACGGTCGACCGGCTCATCCGGGCGGCGGCGGCGACCGAGCTCGATCGGGCGTGGCTTCACCTGCAGCTCGGCCGCGCCACCTTCGAGCGAATGCGCTACGGCGAGGCGGCCGATCTGCTCGCCCTCGCCTACGCCATCGACCGGGCTCGCCCCCTCGAGCAGCGCTGGCCGGCGATCGCGTCCGACTACGCGCTGTTCCTGTGCTACGCCGCCGACGACGACGAGAACGTCGACCTCGACCTCGGCTTCGTCACATCGATCGCGCTGGACGCGGCCAGAGTCCAGGAGGCCGCGCGGCCGCGCCTCGACGCGCTCATCGCGGCGAACGGCCTCCACCCGTGGTCGCTCGAGTACGTCAGGCGCGTCATCGGCTCGCTCCTCTCGGTGGCGGACGCCGCCGCGTTCCGGTCGCCGCGATGCTGCGAGCTCGACCCGGGCTTCGAGGTGCTCATCGACGCCGCGACCGCCCTCGACCCCGATGTGGTGTCCTCCGAGCACCACCGTCGCGTCGTTGCGAACCATCAACGGAAGCACGGGCGTTAGCACGCACGGAGCGCCGATCGTCGATGCGCTCGTCGTCCCGTGTTGCCGCGCCGCTCCGGCGGCGGCCCGCGGCGCCGGGGGATATACTCTGGGCGGAAACGCCCATGAGCCAAGGGGAACCCCCACCGTCGCCCCCGGGTCCCCGCCCGCCGCCGCCGCCACCGTCGCCGGATCGGGCGGGCGGTCCCCCGCTTCCGCCCCCGCCTCCCGGCGCGGAGTCGACGCGGCTACGCCGACCTCCGCCCCGACCGGGCGCGGCCGGGTCGGGTCGCCACCAGGCGGGCGGTCCGCCGCCGCCGCCCCCGCCCCCGCCCGCCGCGGGCTCGTCGGGCCGCCTGCCGCCCGGCGTCGTGCCCCCGTCGGGATCGGGTCGCTTTCCGCCGGGCGTCGCGCCGCCGGGCTCGGGGCGTTTCCCGCCGGGCGTCGCCCAGCGAGCGGCGTCGAGCTCAGGCTCGCTCCGGGCCGGCCGCCCCCCCTCAGGCTCGGGCTCCGGTCGTCAGGGCGCCCCGAAGCAGATCGGCCCCTACATCATCACGGCCGAGCTCGGCCGAGGCGGCATGGGGGCGGTCTACCGCGGCCGCCACGCGGAGACCGGCGTCGACCACGCGATCAAGGTGATCCTCGCGCGCCAGATCGGCTCGGGCACCGCCGGCTCGCGCGCCGCCGCGCGGTTCAAGCGCGAGGTCGAGGTGCTCGCGCGCCTCGACGCGCACCCCGGCATCGTCCACGTCCACGCCTGCGGCGTCGACGGCGGGCGGCCCTGGTGCGCGATGCAGTTCGTCGACGGGGCGCCGCTCTCGAAGCGCATCGCCGCCGGCCCGCTCGACCCGCGCGAGGCGTCGCGGATCGTCTCGGCGCTCGCCGACGCGCTCGCCTTCGCCCACGAGCACGGCGTCGTCCACCGCGACCTCAAGCCGGAGAACGTCCTCATCGAGAGCGCGTCCGGTCAGCCGCGGCTCGTCGACTTCGGCCTCGCGTTCGACGTCATGAGTGAGCGCCTCACGGCGACCGGCGCCTTCCTCGGAACGCCTGCGTTCATGGCGCCCGAGCAGGTGAGCCGCGGGAGCCGGAGCGGCTCGGGGTCGGGGGAGCGAGACGAGATCGGTCCCGCCGCCGACGTCTACGGCCTCGGCGCGATCCTCTACGCCTGCCTCACCGGGTTGCCGCCGTTCACCGGCAAGGGCCACCTCGAGGTCGTCGCCGCCGTCGTCGAGAATCCGCCGATCCGCCCGAGCTCCCACCGCGCCGACCTGCCGGGCGCGATGGATGCGATCTGCCTGAAGGCGCTCGCGAAGAGCCCGCCCGAGCGATACCGCTCGGCGAAGGCGCTCGCGGCGGACCTCGATCGGTTCCTGGCCGGCGAGAGCGTCGAGGCGCGCGCGCCGGGCCGTCTCCAGTCGGCGTTCCGGTTCTGGCGGCCGAAGACGACCGCGGGCAAGGCCGCCTCGGCCCTGGCGATGCTCGCGCTGCTCGTCGCCGCGACGGCCGGCATCCTCGGGGCGAGCGGGATCTCGCTCCGGGCGCCGCCCGACGAGCGCATCGCCGAGCTCGAGGAGGCGATCGGTCGGACGGGCGTCCTCGACCCGGACGAGGCGGGCGACCTCGTCGATCTCACCGAGGAGCCGATCGACGACCCGAAGCTCCTCCGGCGGGTCCGGCTGCTCGGCCTCGTCCACGCGATCACCTCGAGCGATGCGCCGTCGGTCGACGCGGCGCGTGACCGGTCCCTCGAGCTCGCCCGCGAGCTCCGGCCCGACGGCGCGATCGACCGCCCCTCCTTCGACCGAGCCGTTCGGGCTCTGTCCCAGGCGAAGCGGTTCGGGCCGCTCAACCTCGTCCTCCACGGCGTCGATCCGGTCGGCGCTCTCCCGCTCGCCGACGCGGCCCCGCTCGCCCGGGCGATCGCCGCCGCGCCGGCCGAAGACCTCCTCTTCGGCCTCCCCGAGAACGCGGCGGCGGTCCGCGGCCTCGTGAAGGCGCCGGGGCTCTCGGGTCGCGAGCGCGGAGTCCTCCTGACGCGGCACGCCGACGCCCTCCTCGCGCTCGGGGACCCGGCCCGCTTCGACGACGCCCTCGACGCCGCCCTGACCGCCATGCTCGAGCACGGAGTCCCGCCCGTCCGAGGGAGCTGGCCCGAGGCGTTCGCGACCCACGCGCGCAGCCGCTTCGCCGCCCTGCTCGCGGAGCGTCCCGAGGACGGAGGCGGGATCCTCGACCTCCTCGTCGCCGCGGCCGGCAACGCCGATCGGGGGCCCGACGCCCCGTTCATCGGCAAGCTCCAGATGAAGATCCTCCTCGACAGCGGCGCCCTGTCCGGCGGCTCGACCCGCGACGCGAGCACGTCCGACTTCGAGCGAGTCATCCTGGCAACGGCGCTCCTCGACCGGTACGGCGTCTCCATGCTCTCGAGCGTCAGCCGCGAACGCTTCCAGGACGGCGTCGGCCACGAGCGGATGCTCGAGCGCGCCAGGCTCGAGCTGCGCCGCCCCGCCGAGCGACGGAACCCGGCGGTCCTCGTCAGCCTCGCCCTCTTCCTCATCTCGCCGGACCGCGACGCGCCCTACTACCCCGAGGTCGAGAAGACGGCTCGCGCGGCGATCGAGGCCGCGCTCGAGACCGGCATCGACCAGCGGTGGCTCCGCTTCCACGCGGCCTACCTCTTCTGGAACATGGGCGACGCCGCGTCGGCGCTCGAGCAGGCGGAGCGGGCCCTCGAGCTCGAGGAGCCGCTCCCTCTCGACCGGCGGTGGCCCGATCTCTACGGGTCGGCGTCGCACTGGTTCGGGACGCGGACGGCCGCCACGACGGGCAGGCTCGACTTCGAACGCTGCGTCGAGCTGGCCCGGATGGCCGGGCTCGTCCAGCGGGCGGTCAAGCCCTGGGTCGACGACCTCCTCGCCAACGGCGCCATGAACGGAGGCGTCTACGACGAGGCCGAGGACATCGCCGCGCGGCTCCTCGACGTCGCCCTCGAGCTGGCGTTCATCGGGCGACCGCGCTGCTGCGACGGCGACGAGGGGCGCCGGGCGACCGTCGGCGAGCTCACCGACCTCGCCCTCGAGCTCGACCCGAAGCGGGTGGACGGCGCGAAGCACCGCAGGATCCTGCTGCAACACCCGCAGACGCATCGCTGATCGCCGGAGCGATCGTCCCCGATCAGGTTCGGGCGATCAGGTAGGCGAGGAAGACGTCCTCGTTCTCCATCGTCGTCTTGATCTCGTACTCGCCGTCGCCCTCACCCGTGGCCTCGTCGAAGCCCTCGATGTAGACGTCTAGCCCCGCGAACCCGGCCTCGAGGAGCAGATCGCGGAGCTCGGGAATCGTCCACAGGCGCCAGTCGTAGGTGAAGACCTTCTTCTGCTTCGCCCGGCCGTCGACCTTGAAGTGGATGTGGCAGAGGAAGTCGTGGGTGATCGGGTCGAACTCGGCCTGGTTCCAGTAGTAGGTGAACGCGGGCACCTTCTCCCCGTTCGGCCCGCGGCTCTTCTCGACGTCGCTCCGCTCCTCGATCTCGCCCTGCATGCTCTCGGTGCCGCCGAACAGGTCGAGGCAGAGGACGCCGCCCTCGTTCAGCCCGCGCCGGCAGCTCTCGAAGTAGCCGAGGAGCGTCTTGCGCTCCTTGAAGACCCAGTAGGAGTAGTTGAGAGCGACGATCACGTCGACCGGCGGGATCTTCACGTCGAGGACGTTCTCGTTGAGGAGGGTGAGGCGCGAGGCCGCATCGCCGAGCCCGGCCACGTGGTTCTCGACGCCCCAGTCGAGGGTCGGCTGGTCGAGGTCGACGCCCCACGCCTCGTGCTCCTCGCCGCGGCGGATCCACTCGCAGGCGAAGGCGGCCGTCCCGCAGAAGTCCTCGCGGATCGTCCGGAACGGGCGACCCCGGAGCTTGCCGTAGATCTCCTCGAGGAAGTCGAGATCGCACTCGACGCCCTGGACGCTCGCCTCGTAGAGGACGTGCTTGTGGGGGAGCGGGGCCTTCTTGCCCTTGCCCTTGGCGCCCTTCGCTCCCTTGGCGCCGCCCTTCTTGCCCTTGGCGCCCTTGTCCTTGCGCTTCTCTTTCTTTTGCTTCTCTCTCTTGGTCTTTCCCATCGTCTGCGTCGTCATCATCCCTTCGAGAACCCCAGACCGCGGACAAGGTCGACCGCGTTCCGGATGTCGAGGAGCGTCAGGGTTTGAACCGTGCGAAGCGCCACGAGCTGCTCGCTGAACACGATCGCCTCGTGCTCGACCCGATCGATCAGGCGAGAGACCGCGGCCTCGTAGCCGTCCGAGACGTCCCGCTCGAGGCCGAGGCGGACGAGCGCAGCCAGCCCACCGCGATCCACGAGATACGCCCGGAACAACGCCCGCCGCGCGGGCGAGCCCGCGACCAGGTCGCCGGATCGGGTCTCGCAGAACGTCGCGAACGCCGCGTCCTCACGGCCGAACATCCACCGGAGCCGGCCGAGCAGCCCGAGCCGTTCGGGCTCCTCATCCTCACCGGCCGGAACGAGGCTACCCGGCTCCGGCGCGACCGTCGAGCCCTCCGGCTCCCGGGCGGCGGCGACCGCCGCCGCGACCCGCTCCTCCGCGCTGGCGAGGCGACGCAGGCCGCGGTAGTCGATCGCGAACGCGATCGCGAGGGCCCGGCGCGCGGCCGGTGAGAGCCGCTCGACGAGCTCCGCCCGGTCGCGGCAGAACGCGGCGAGCTCGCCCATCGCCGCCTCGAGCTCGCGGGCGAGCTCCTCGAACCGATCGCGATCGTGCTGGGGCGCGTTGAGGCCGTCGAGGTCGGCCCAGCAGTCGTTCCCGAGCGACCCGTCGTCGCGCGCGGCGGGCGGCGGCGTCAGGCCCGGGAGGGCGAACCCGAGGTACTCGGGGTCGAAGCTCGCGCGCAGCATCATCGCCTGGAGCGCGATCGGGCGGCGCATCCGGTGGATCTTCCGGACGGCCACGTCGAACCCGGCCCAGCCGCGCCCGCGCGGCCCCGGCGCGAGGGTCGGGCTGAGCACCTCGCGGACGGTGAGGACGAGGCGGACGATCGCCCAGCGGGTGACCCGGAACGTCCAGATCGCGGCGCGGAACGGCAGGAGCAGCGCCTGACCGCCGCCGAGCGCCTCCCGGTAGAGGCGGTAGAGATTGACCGAGCGGGTCGACCGCGGGACGAGGTGGAGCGGGTACGACCCGAAGATCTCGCGGATGATCGCGCGGCGATCCGCCTGGAGCAGCCGCAGGAGCCGGTCGCCGAACCGCTCGCGCACTCGCTCGTCGAAGTCGGCGCTCGGGAAGAGGAAGTTGAGGACGCTGAACTCCGCCGTCGAGAACCACTGGTCCTGGGCGAGGAGGGCCGGCGTCTCGGCCGCGTCGTCGCCCGGCGCCGGCGGGGTCGGCGGCAGGCCCCGCTCGGCGCAGTCGACGGCCGCCTCGCGATACTGGAGCCAGCGCTCGAAGGACTCCGCCGCCTCGGCGCCGCGGTGCGGCAGCTCGGCGGTCGGGATCGCGTGGCGGGCGTAGTCGACGACGAGGCGCGCCGAGCGCTGGGTGAGCGTCTCGGTGATCTGGCGGAACCAGAGCGACGGGCCGACCGTCAGGATCCGCTCGCGGTCGAGGTCGAGCTTCTCGATCTTGCGGACCTCGCGCCGACCCTGACCGAGCCGCTCGCGCCGGATGCTCTCGAGGGCGAGGTTGCCGAGGAGCTGGTTCGCCGTCTTGGTGTCGTCGCGGTAGAACGGCGCCCCGTCGAGGTAGTCGTGATAGAAGAGGTCGACCCGGCGCCGGGCGTCGCGCCCCCAGCGCTCCATCCCGAGGGCGCGCTCGCGCTCGAGGACGCGCCGGTCGAGCATCGCGCGGTCCTCGGAGGGGCGACGCTTCTTGACGAAGAGGAGCAGGTTCTGGAAGTGCGCCTCGGCGACGCGGGCGTAGAAGTCGCTCGCCTCGCCGGCGATCCGCCGCAGCCAGTGGCCGAGGACGAGCAGGACGAGGCACGTCCCGCCGAGCACCAGGATCGCCGGTCCGAGGGCGCGGCTGCACCAGCGCGCGAGCGGCTCGATCGCGTCGATCCGCATCGCGAGGACCGAGAGCAGGACGAAGAGGGCGCCGAACCCGAGGAGGCGCTTCGCCGGGTTCGCGGTCGCCTTGATGAGGAGCATCCCGGTCCGGTCGACGAGCTGGGGACCGGTGAACACGCCGTGGAGGTCGGCCACCCACCGCACCGCCCGGACGATGCTCTCGAGCAGCCGGCCGCCCGCCCGGAGGACGCGCGCGGCCGACTCGAACGGATCGGCGATCGGCTCGCTCAGCGCGCGGAAGATCGCGAGGCGCCGGACGAGCGGGCGGTCCGCCATCCTCGCGACCCGGGCGAGGCGGAGCGCGCCGTCCTGACCGAGGTGGCGCTCGACCCAGGCGGCGTCGACGTCGACGAGGACGGTCGACAGCTCCTCGGCGCGGACGGGCTCGCCCGGAGCGAGGTGCACCACGCCGGCCGCATCGACCGGCCCGGCGAAGAGCGACGGCGCCGAGGCGGCGCGCTCCTCGGGCGTCTCCGACGGCTCGGCGAGCCGGGCGGCGAACAGGCCGAGCCGCGCCTGCAGGAAGCGGAGGCGCGCGGGCGGCGGCAGGCGGCGCTCGAGGGCGGCGGCGTGACGGCCGAGGTCGCCGCCCGCCTCGGCGAGCCGGTCGCCCAGGCTCGGGCCGCCGCCGCGGGCGCCATCGCGGTCGGGCTCGAAGAAGACGACGTCGCGGTCGAGGGCCGAGGCGTGCCGCCTCACGGCCGCGTCGACGGCGCGGAGGGCGAGCATGACGACGCGGCCGAGGCGCGCGACGCCGCGCAGGAGTCGGAGGGCGCGGAGGATCCGGAGGGCATCGGCGCCGCGGAGCGGGACGCGGGCGAGCTCGAGGGCGAGGCCCCAGGGGACGCTCGGGATGAAGTCGATCACGACGTGGCGGAGGAAGTAGCGGGTCTTGCCCGAGACGAGGGCCAGCCGGAAGAACAGCTCGAGGAGGAAGACCCCGCAGACGACCGCGTCGATCGCGGTCAGGAGGAGCCGGAAGCGCCGGGTGAGGACGTCCTCGCTCGCCTCGGCCTCGGGCGTCTCGCCGAGGAAGACCCACTCGACGACCAGGAGGGCGACGACGAGGATGATGAGAGCATTGACCGTCCGGTCGATGAAGCGCGCCCCGCGCGAGCCGACCAGGCCGTGCGTCCGCGTGGCGAGCTCCCGATCCTGCGCCTCGGCCAGGAGGCGAAAGCGCCGTCGACCGAGGACGACGAGGGCCGCCTGCACCGGCGTCCGCGGTAGCAGTCGTCGCCAGGGCGCGAGCGAGAGGCCGAGGCGGCGCCGACGGCGGCGCGCCGCCGCGCGGAGCCAGTGTATGTCGTCCGCCGCCGCGCGCATCGTCGCGACAGCGGCCGCGCTCGAGCGAGCGTCGGGAGCGGCGAGCGCCCGGTCGGCCATCTCCTCGAGGCCCGAGGCGGCGACGAGGACCGATGCCCGGAGGCGCTCGTCGTCGTCGCCGTGGTCGAACAGCTCCTGGAGGGCCGCCCGGGTCCGGGCCCGGACATCGCGAATCCGTTCGTGGCGCGGCCCATCCTCGGTGGCGTCGACGAGGGCGAGCTCGACCTCCACCTCGGTCGCGGTCAGGAGGAGCCGCGTGAGGCGGCGCGCGTGGGCGACGACGCGCCCGCTCGCCCGCCACGGCTCGGCGAAGACGGGCTCGGCCTCCTCGAGGAGGTGGTCCGCGCGCCGGCGAGCCGCCTCGGCGCGGAGGCGGGTCGCCTCGTCCTCGAGAGCGCGGGCGTCGGCGCGGTCGTCGGGGCGGGCGGCGACGCCGCCGCTGCGTCCCTGGACGATCGCCTGGATCCCCGCGCGGGTCGAGCGGAGCTCCCGGGCGAGCTCGGAGAACGCGTCGGCGCGCGGCGCCGGGGGCGGGACGTCATCGCCGACCTCGACGACGTTCGAGGCGGGGCCGTCCTCGTCGATCGGGTTGCCGCTGCGGGCGACGAGGACGAGGCGACGGAGGAAGCGGACCTCGTCGGAGACGACCTCGGCGACGAGCGCGGCGTGGAGCGCGGACTCGGGCGCCTCGCGCGCGCGCTCGGCCCAGGCGAGGAGCTCGCCCGTCACGCCGGCGACCCGCGTGGTGACCGCCGAGGTCGGGCAGCGGACGGCGAGCTCGACGAGCGAGGCCCTGAGCTCATCCGGGGGCGTCGACGGCGCCGAGGCGGGGGGGGGAGCCGCGTCCGGCCGGTCATCGGATGCAACCGTCGAGTCGTGAGTCGCGGCCGCGACGCGCGCGTCCACCCGCTCCCGGGCGAGCCGGCCGAGCCGGGTCAGTCCCTCGCGGAGCGCCTCGATCGGTGCGTCGCGGGGATCGGGCGGGCTCATGCGGCCAGATCTTAGACAGCCGGCGTCGGGGGTGCTAGCATTCCCCGGCCCGCCGAGCCCCGCGCGGGCGCCGGTCCGTTCCGAAGACCGCTCAGGGAGCCTCGTCATGAAGTTCATCGACTCCGTCGACGCCGCGATCCGCTCGGCCCTGAGGCCCCGTCTGGGCGCGAAGGCGAGCCCGACCTCGGTCGTCGGGGACGGCGGCGCCGGCCTCGCCGCGGACCGCAAGCCGGCCGAGGTGACGGGCGAGGCGCAGCTCACCGAGCGCTTCGCGCGGGCGTGCGCGAACGTCTGCCGCCTGCTCCGCGAGACGGTGCCGAGCTACGACTGGGTCGGCGTCTACATGGTCGAGGGCGACGAGCTCGTCCTCGCGTCCTGGGACGGGCCCGAGGCGACCGAGCACGTCCGGATCCCGCTCGGCGAGGGGATCTGCGGCGCCGCGGCCAGCACGGGCGAGACGATCATCGTCCGCGATGTGGGAAGCGACCCGCGCTACCTCGCGTGCTTCACGCGGACCAAGAGCGAGCTGGTCGTGCCGATCCGCCTCGGCGGGCGACCGCACGCCCGGGTCATCGGCGAGATCGACATCGACAGCGACATCAAGGACGCCTTCGGGACGGCCGACGGCCTCCTCGTCGAGGCGGTCGCCGAACGGCTCGGCCGCGCGTTCGAGCAGACCGAGCCGCTCGGTCCGCCCCCGTCGGCCCAGACGACGGCGGTGCGGAGCCAGTGGGAGGGGAGCGGGCCGACGCAGCCGGTCGTCGCCCCGATCTCGGTGAGCGCGATCTACGAGTTCCCCGACGCGGCGACCCTCGAGCGCCACATCGCATCGCCCGAGGCGGGCGGCCACATCTACACCCGCTGGGGGAACCCGACGACGCAGGCGCTCGAGCGGACGGTCGCGACGCTCGAGGGAGCGGACGGCGGCGCCCTCGCGTTCGCCTCGGGCATGGCGGCGATCGCGACGACCCTGCTCGGGCTGCTCGAGGCGGGCGACGAGATCGTCGCGCAGCGCGAGCTCTACGGCGAGGCGACCCGGTTCATCACCGAGGTGCTGCCGACCCTCGGCATCGCGGTGAAGCAGGTCGGCGTCGAGGAGCTCGGCGCCGAGCCCGAGAAGTTCATCGGCGAGAAGACCAAGGTCGTCTACGCCGAGGTGCTGACGAACCCGCTCCTCCGCGTCCTCGATCTCGACGCGGTCGCGAAGGCGAGCAAGAAGGCCGGCGCGGCCCTCGTCATCGACAACACGTTCCTGACCCCGTGCGGGCTCCAGCCGCTCTACCGGGGCGTCGACGTGGTGATCCACAGCGCGACGAAGTACCTCTCGGGACACTCGGACACGATCAGCGGCGTCGCCGCGGCGGCGCGGACCGAGCACCTCGACGCGATCGCCTGGAAGCGTAGGACCCTCGGGACGATCCCCGGGCCGTTCGACGCGAGCCAGGTGGCGCGCGGGATCAAGACGCTCCCGCTCCGGATGGACCGCCACCACCGGAACGCCCTCGCGATCGCCAACCACCTCGCCGACAGCCCCCCGGGCATCGGGATCCTCCAGGTCCTCCACCCGGGCCTCGAGAGTCACCCCGACCACGAGCGCGCGAAGGACCTCTTCGGAGGCGGCTGCGGGATGGTCGCCTTCGAGATGGACGGCGGCATCGAGCGAGCGAGACGCTTCTACGACGCCCTCGCCCTCTGCCGCCGAGCCGCCAGCCTCGGCGGCGTCGAGACCCTCGTCAGCCTCCCGGTCCTGACGAGCCACTCCGGCCTCTCCGAGGAGCACCTCGAGAAGACCGGAGTGAGCGCCGGCTGGGCCCGGGTGAGCGTCGGCCTCGAGGACCCCTTCGAGCTGGCGCGAGACCTGGTGAACGCCCTCGAGGAGTCGGCGCTCTAGCCCCCGGGCCGCCCGCCGCGAGACGCTCCGAGGTTCGGTCGCCAGCGCCGACCGCGGATCGTCAGAAACGCTGGCGACGACTGACGAGCCTGCGCCCTCGACGTCGCGCGCGGCGAGGGTCTTCGTCGATGGAGTCATCGGAGCAGCTCGCGCAGCGGCCTGCTAGGGCTCTAGCTCGAACGCACCGAGGGCAGTGGTCTCGTGTCCCGAATCATCAACGTAGAACTTCCGATGATCCG
This sequence comes from Planctomycetota bacterium, assembly GCA_029260755.1. Taxonomy (GTDB): domain Bacteria; phylum Planctomycetota; class J058; order J058; family JAJDCQ01; genus JAJDCQ01. Next base: position 15,218 of record JAJDCQ010000122.1, read on the forward strand.
CTCCGACTCGCAGAAAGAGCTCGCGGCGGCGGAACAGAGCGGGACAGCCACAGAAGAACTCGAGGGTGACGAACTCTGCCAGCCCGATGGTCATCGCCCTGTCCTTGCCACCTGGAGCCGCATGGAGACGCTCGATCACTACCGGTGTATCGGCGATCCACTTGCCCCCGCGGGCTGGCGCGCAGCGAGACGATCCGAGGTTCGGTCGCGGCGCCGACCGCGGATCGAACCTGACCGGCTCAATGCGAGGCAGCAGGCGTCGGCGGGGCGAAGACGAGGCGACCTGCTCCCGCGCTGATCTCGGACCACCCACCGCTATTGCGAACATCTGAGACCTGACCCCTTCGATTCTGACCCCCGCACGGTGCGAGAGGTCTGGGTTCGCACGGCTCCGACGCTCGGCAGCGCCGTTGCGCCGCGCAACGGAGAGGCGCGGGCCGCGGGCGACCGCGAGTGGATAGCATTCCGGACGCCACGCCCGCGGGTGAGGCTCGTACTCTTGCCCCCGCGGGCTGGCTCGTAGCGAAACGATCCGAGGTTCGGCCGGGAGCGCCGACCGCGGATCGAACCTGATCGGCTCGATGCGAGGCAGCAGGCGTCGGCGGGGCGAGGACGAGGCGACCTGCTCCCGAGCTGATCTCGGGCCGTTGACGAACGGTCGAGGGCGGAGGCGATCGTAGGTCGTGGCGCGCCCGATCGTGAGCGGATCGTCCGGGAGCCGCTCGCGTCTACAGGAAGCGCGACAGGAACGCCGCCCGATACGCCTCCGCCCATTGCTCGGGCGAGACGGCTCGGATTCGGATCAGGCGGTAGGCGATCGCGGCCAGGTCGCCCTTGGCGGCCTTCACCTCGTCCTTGCTCTCGTGCTTTCCGAACCAGCCTCGGTTCGCGAGGTAGGCCATCACGGCGCGGGGGTCGGGTCCGGGGGCGGGCTCGCCCTTGGGCCCGAGCTCGTTCATGACGAACAGGCACGGCACGCCTCCGACCCAGACGTCGGTGTGCGGCCGGAGCGGCTCGCGATGACCGGCGTGGAGGACGTGCCCCCCGACCTTGGTGCGATTGCTGCTCGCCAGGTCCTCGATCGAGAAGGTGGTCGCCGCCCAGAAGACCCGGCAGTGTCGCGAGCTGACCGTCTGATGCGGGATCACGAGGTCGTTGTTGCAGTCGATCTCGCGCCCGATCTGGACGCGCGCGGCGATCGGGAACGGGCGGGCGACCTGGTCGTGGCAGACGATCAGGTGCGGCAGGCCGTTGGCGATCGCCGTCTCGACCGAGATCGCCTCGTCGCGGCTGCGGGCGATCAGCTCGGCGAGGGTCTGGTCCTCGCCCTCGCCGATCGGCAGGGTGCGCCCCTCACGCCGATGCTCTCGGATCGCGTAGCCGTGCTCGCCGGGCTGGAGATGGGTCGTTCCGGTGTCGGGGGGGAGGTTGATCGTCGGCGCGTCCGGCGCCGGCGCCGCGGGCGTCGAGCCGGTCGGAGGCGACATCGCGATCGTCGCCGGCCCGTCCTGGCCGGGCGGGGCGCCCGGCGGGGGGGGATCCCCGAGCGTCTGCTCGAGCTGGAAGTCGGGCGCGTCGAGCGGGTCTCGGATCGTCGGCGAGTCCGGTCCGCGCTCATCGGTCGGCGCGAAGATCGGCTCCCCGGTCATCGGGTCGACCGCGACCGTGACCTCATCCGAGCGCGGCCGGGACGGCCGTCCTGCCGCGGCCGGCGACGCGGGGAACGCGGTCGGCGGCAGCGGCGGCGGAGTCGCGTGCATCGGCGGCGCCGGCGGCGGCCCCGGAAGGCTCGGGTAATGCCCCGATGACGGCGGCGCCGGCACCGACGGCACTGGCATCGGCGTGTGGATCCCCGTCGCCGGTTGCGGCGGCGGCGGAGGCGGCGGCTCCGGGATCTCGACCTCGGCGAAGCGCGCCTCGGTCGCCCTCGCCCCGTCGGCGACGCTCTGCGCGACCTTGGACGCGATCTCGAGGAGGCTCGCCGCGTTCCCGCGCACCTGACCGTCCTCGATCACGATCGCGTTCCGGGTCACGGCCGCGGGAACGGCGATGACCGGGATCTTCGGGATGCCGTCGGCGGTGGCGACGAGCGCGTCGACGAGGCTCTCGGGCGGGTCGCCGTCGCTCGCGGCCGGTCGACCGTCGGCCCCGCGCGCCGGGACGCTCACCCCGTTGAGGCAGGCGCGCGCGATCGCGACCGAGCCGTCGAGGCCGAGCGGCGCGACCGGCCAGTGCGCGATCGGGCCGTGCTGGCCGAGGCGCGCCGCGGTCACCTCGGCGGGTTTGCCCGCCGGCGCCGAGGCGACGATCACGATCGGGGTGTAGGCGCTCGCGCCGGCGAGGACCGACAGGATCGACAGCGTCGTCGGGTCGGCGTCGTGGAGGTCGTCGATGACGATCGCCACCGGGTGGTCGGGGCTCGCCTGACGGACGACCAGGTCGGCGATCAACGGCGTCGGCGCCTCGGCCGGCGGGGGCGGATCGCCGGCGGCCAGCACCCGCTCGAGCCGCGGGAGGTGGAGGGTGACCTGATCGGGCCCGACGTGGCGCGCGAGCTCCTGGCAGAGATGGCCTCGGTCGATCGGGTCGCGACGGATGCCGAGGAGGAAGCGCAGGATCTGCCGGAGCGCCCCGCCTGGCTCGGAGCGGATGCAGTTTCCCGACAGGATCAGCGCGCCGCGGTCGCGCGCGAGCAGCCCGATCTCGAGGAGGAGCCGGGTGCGTCCGACGCCGCGCGGTCCGGCGAACAGGATCGTCCCGCCGCGGCCCGTCCGGGCGCCTTCGAGGATCGACGCGAACGAGCCGACCTCCCGCTCGCGTCCGACGAGCCGAGGCCCTCGCACCCGCGGCTTCTTCTTCGGAGGAGCGGCCATGAGCCGCAGCGTAACAGGGGGGATGGGTGCCGGGCGAGGGGCCGACGGCGCGCGCGGTGGCGTGGCCGAACACGCCGTCGGAGGTGGGGCGGGACGCCAGGGGCGTCGCGACGCACGGGAAGGAGGCGCCAACCCAAGTCACGCTCGAGCACAGAGTTGCCCCGGCGGCCTCACCGTGGCGCCGCCTTTGCGTCCTCCGTCCGCCGGAAGAGACGGCGCCCCGCGCCGCGAGAGAAGGAGACCACGAGAGAGATGACGACCCCCGCCGCCAACACCGGACCCCGCCGCCGCGAACGCACCCAGGCCGGCCCGCGCCGCTGGGACCTGGGCGGCACCTCCCGAAACCTCCGCTGGAAGAACCAGCCCAAGAAACGCCCGGTCCTCCGGACCGGCTTCCACGACAGCCAGATCGCCGACGCGGCCCGCGACTTCTCGTTCGCGAGGGTCGCGATCACCTCGGGGATCGCCCTGACCGTCCTCGGGATCGTCTACCTGCTCGTCGGCTGACCGCCGGCGGGCGGGCCGCCCTCCCCGCTCAGGAGATGCTCGACTTGACCCCGCCGATCACGAGCGTCAGGACGATCACGATCGAGACCCACCCGATCAGCCCGAGCCCCGCGACCCCCGCGATCGGCGTCCCGACGATGAGCGCGCCGAGGAAGCCGTAGATCCACGGCATCACGTCGACGGAGAGGACCGACCGGTTGAAGGCGACGTCGGCGCCCTCCTCGAGCGGCTTGCTCCGCTTGCACCCGTCGGTCGGGCAGTGACCCCGCGAGATCCGGCAGCCGCGATGGAACTGCGCCTCGCACCCCTTGCAGGGGATCGGCTCCTCGCCGGCGATCGGGTTCGCGCAGATCGCGCAGATCGTCTCGTCCGAGTCGACCGCCTCGTCTGCTTCGATCGCTTCGCTCGCTTCGTTTGCTTCGCCCGGTTCGCCCGGTTCGTTCACATCTTCCGACATCACACGCACCCGTTGACCGCGTGACAGAGCGCGACGGCCCGCGGACTCCGCACGTGGAAGTCCATCCGGTTCATCACGTAGCCGATCGCCAGCCCGGCGTCGGGGTCGGCCCAGCCGAGCGAACCGCCGGCGCCGGGATGACCGAACGCCGCGGGGTTCTTGCTGAAGAGATGCGGCTCGTCCTTCACGAACCCGAGGGCGAAGCCGAGCGGCTTCTGCATCACCAGATCGCGGACCGACTCGCTCCCGCGCGGACGCACGAGCGCGAGCGTCTCGGGCCGGACGAGGCCGCCGTCGGCGCGCGGCTGGAGAAGCGCGGCGTAGATCCGAGCCAGGCCGCGGGCGCTCGCGATCGCGTTCGCCCAGGGCAACTCCATCCGATGAACGCGCGGGAGATTGAAGTTGCCGAGCCCGAACGGCCCGAGCTCCTTCGGGTTCCGGAAGGCGCGGTTGGCGACGGTGCCGCGCACGAGCGCCCGCCGGAAGATCCGCCCCTCGACCGACCGGAGCGACAGCAGGGCCGCCGGAATCCGGCGGAGCCGCTCGCCTCGCGCGACCGGGTAGAGGGTCGCCACCCGCGGCTCGAGCTCCTCGGGCAGCCCGAGGTAGACCTCGGCGTCGAGCGGCCCGGCGACCTCGCGGGCGAGGAAGGTCCCGGCGCTCTCGCCGGCGACGCGGCGGAAGAGCTCCCCTCCCGTGATCCCGAAGGCGATCGCCCCGTAGGCCTGATCGGTCCCCGGCGGAAAGAGCGGCCGCTGCGCGACGATCGCGGCGGCGAGGCGCTCGGGCGACTCGAGGTCGTCGAGGGTGAGGGGCCGGTCGATCGCGCTCAGCCCCGACCGGTGGTTCAGGAGCTGCCGGACGGTGATCTCGCCCTTGCCGTTCGCCGCGAACTCGGGCCAGTAGTGCGCGACGCGCGCGTCGTGATCGAGCTCCCCGCGGTCGGCGAGCATCAACAGGCAGATCGCGAGGATCCCCTTGGTCGCGCTGAAGACCGTCCCGAGGGTGTCGGCGTCCCAGACGCCCCGCTCGTCGCGGTCGCGGAGCCCGCCCCAGAGATCGACGACCAGCTCGCCCCGGTGCCAGACGCACAGGCTCGCCCCGAGCTCGCCGCGCGCGCGGAACCCCTCGGCGAACACGGCGCGGACCGGCTCGAAGCGGGGAGCGACGGTGCCGTGTACGCCATCTCGGCGGTCGGCGACGGCGGGCTCGGTCAGGTCGGTCACGGGGCGCGCCGGATCAGGCGATGCGCGCGAGCGCGTCCTTCGCCTCGACGAGGGCGCGCCGCGCCGCGTCCTTGTCGTCCTTGTCGTACGCCTCGAGAGTCTCCTCGAGCTTGCTCAGGATGCTCTTGAGCTCTTCCTTGCTCGACGAGAGCGACCGGGCCAGCCGGTTCACCTCCTCGGCGACGTCCTTCAGGTAGTCCTTCTTCCGCAGGGTGATCTCGACGCTCGTGTCGCCCTTCGCGATGTCGTTGATCGCCGTCCGGATCCGGTAGGCCGGCCCCGCCACCCGGTGCATGTGGAAGACCGCCTGGATTCCCATCGCCGGGGCGAGGGAGAGGATCAGCGCGATCGACGCGAGGGTGAACCAGTCCGGATCGCCGCGCGACGCGACGAGGTCGAGGGTGATCACCGTCGCCGCGACGACGAGGATGCTCACGACCATGGTCGTGAAGCGACCGCGCATCTGCGGGTCGACCATCTTCGTCCGGCGGCGCTCCTGGCCCGCTCCCGCCGTCTCGCCCTGGCCCGCGCTCTGGTCCTGCTGCTGGGTCGCGTCCGTCATCGCTCTCGTCTCCCGAGGGGTGGAGCTCGCTCGATCGTCCAGTCCGGGCGGGATGATACGTCGCGCCCGGTCCCCCTTCAAACCGGACGAGGTGGCCCGCCGTCAGCGGGCCGTCAGTCAGCCCGTCGAGCCCGCCCGGTGGCGACCTCCTCGGCACAGTGCCAAGATCGAATCGCGATGACCACCGGCACGACCACCCGGCCGCCGCCGTCCTCGAGCAAGGGGCGATCTGGCGAGTCGGACCGCGCGCGGCCGCCCCCGTCGTCCCCGTCCCACACGGACGACGCCATCGCGGCCGAGCTCTCGGCCGCCCGCGCCGACCCCCGGCGCCGGGTCGGGCGTTACCTCATCCTCGCCGAGCTGGGTCGAGGCGCCGGCGGCGTCGTCTATCGGGCGTGGGACGAGACGCTGGGGCGCCTCGTCGCGATCAAGCGGCTCCGCGCCACCGGGATCGGGGCGGACCTCGAGCGCTTCCATCGCGAAGCACGCGCCGCCGCGCGCCTCGATCATCCCGGGATCGTCGGCGTCATCCACATGGGGGAGCTCGAGGGCGACCCCTTCATCGTGATGGACTACGTCCGGGGCGACACCCTCCACCGGCGCCTCGACGAGGGCATCGAGCTCTCGGAGCTGCTCCGCGTCGTCCGCGACGTCGCCCGCGCCCTCGACCACGCCCACCACCGCGGGATCACCCATCGCGACGTCAAGCCGGCCAACATTCTCATTGAAGGTGAAGATGGGCGAGCCCGCGTCACCGACTTCGGCCTCGCCGCCGACGCCACCGCCACGGCGCAGCTCACGACCGCCGGCGAGACGGTCGGGACCCCGTTCTACATGGCGCCCGAGCAGGTGCAGGGCCTCACCGAGAAGGTCGGCGCGGCGACGGACGTCTACGCCCTCGGCGTCACCCTCTACGAGGGGATCGCCGGGCGACGCCCCTTCGACGCGCCGTCCGCGATCGAGACGTTCCAGAAGATCCTCTCCGAGACGCCCGTCCGCCTCGACCACCTCCGCCCGAGCGTCCCCCGACCGCTCGCCGACCTCGTCGAGCGGTGCCTCGCCCGCGACGCGCACGACCGGCCGGCCAGCGCGGGCGAGCTCGCCGACGAGCTCGACGCGCTGATCGAGGGGAATCGCCTCCGCCGCGGCGCGCGGGCCGGGTCGGGGGCGCGCGAGGCGTCGCAACGGCTCCGGCGGCGTCGCGACACCCAGAGCCTCCGCCGCGTGCCCGAGCTCCCCGCGGGCGTACCGGACGGAGACGGACCGGACGGCGGCGGGCTCGACCCGCGCGTCCTGGCCGGCGCCGCGGTGGCGACGGCGATCGTCTTCGCGGCGCTCGGCGGCTGGCTCGTCAGCGGCCCCGACATCCCGCCGCGAGTGACCGCGGCCGCGCTCCTCCAGCCACGCGACGGCGACCTCGTCGTCGAGACGCGCGTCGGGGTCGCGGGCGAGGTCATCTTCGACCGCGAGGGCGTCGTCGAGGGCGCCCACGTCTGGGTCGGCGGCCGGCGCGTCGCCGTCGTCGGCGGACAGTTCGCGGGCGCCGTCGTCCTCCGCGGCGAGGACGGACCCCATCCGATCGAGGTCCGGGCGAGCCCCGAGGGTCCGATCCTCGCGACCCGCACGGTCCACCTGCGTCGGGTCCCGCCCGAGATCACGCTCCGCGAGCCGGCCGCCGATACGATCGTCGGCGCGAGCGCGGTCCGCGTCGCCGGGCGGGTCGAGGGCTACGAGGTCGAGCGCATCGTCGTGATCGTCGCGGGCGCGACGCCGGGCGTCGAGCTGCCGGTGGTCGCCGACGGGAGCTTCACCGGACAGGTGCCGCTCGGCGACGCCGAGGGGAGCGTCGAGCTCGAGGTCGAGGCGACCGACGGCGCCGGTCGGACCGGCGCCGCCCGGCGCGCCATCACGATCGATCGCGGCGAGCCGACGCTCCGGATCGGCGCGCCCGCGCCCGGCCAGGTCACCCGCGACGCGGAGGTCGTCGTTCGCGGGCGCGTCCTCGACGGGAGCGAGGTGACGGTGCGCGTCGACGGCCGCGAGGTGGTCGTCGAGCCGAACGGCCGGTTCGTCGGGAAGGCGGCCCTGCCGTCCGACGGGATGCACGAGATCCTCGTCGAGGCGACCGACGCGGCCGGCCACACCGTGCGGATGCGGCGCAAGATCGAGCGAGACGCGACGCCGCCGGTCGTCGTCATCGACGAGCCGAAGCCGGGCGCGGTCAGCGGGCCGTTCGTCCTGATCCGGGGTCACCTCGAGGACGCGCGGCCGGCGGCGGTCCAGATCGCCGGCCAGCAGCCGGTGCCCGTCGGCCCGGACGGGGCGTTCCTCCTCCAGGCGATCCTGCCGAAGGGAGCCCAGACGCTGGCGCTGACGGGCGGCGACGCGGTCGGCAACGCGGCGACGGTGACCATCGACCTCCGGATCGATGTCTCCCCGCCGCCCCGGATCACCTTCGCCCCGGCGATCCCGGTCGAGCGCTGGGGCGAACGGCGGCGCATCTCGGCGCGCGGAGCGCTCGACCGCGACGGGTGCCGGGTCACCGTGGATGGATCGCCGGTCGAGGTGAAGGGCCGCGCCTTCGCGCTCGAGGTCGACCTGGCCGAGGGCGAGAACCGGATCGTCGTCGTGGCGACGGACACGAACGGGAAGCGCCGCCGGGCCGAGCGGGTGGTCACCTACCACGCGCGCAAGCCCGCGGAGCCGGCGCCCGCGGGGCTGTGGTGGCCTCCGACGCCGGAGCAGCGCGCCCACGCCGCGAAGAACGGCCTGCCGCTCACCTTCGAGAACGAGCTCGGGATGCGCTTCGTGCTCGTGCCGCCGGGCAAGGTCATGATGGGCAGCCCGCCGGCCGAGCCCGGACGTCGTTCCGACGAGACGCGCCGCCAGGTGACGGTCACGCGCGGCTTCTACGTCGCGGCGACCGAGGTGACGAACGCGCAGTTCCGCCGGTTCCGGCCGAAGCACGACAGCGGCCTCGGCGCGGGCGTCGCGTCGGTGAACGGCGAAGAGCAGCCGGTCTGCCGCGTCCCCCCCGCCGACATGCGCGCGTTCTGCGCGTGGCTGGGCAAACAGGCCGGCGAGGAAGGCCTCTACCGACTGCCGACCGAGGCCGAGTGGGAGCTCGCCGCGCGCGCGGGGACGACCAGCACCTATATCTGGGGCGATCTCCCCGAGCCGGCGGGGCGATGGGCCAACGGCCGCCCCGGCCACTACGAGGACGACGAGGACGCGGTCGCCGCCGAGGTCGGCGTGAGGCTGCCGAACCGCTTCGGTCTGTTCGACATGATCGGCAACCTCTGCGAGATGACGTCGGACCACTACGCCGTCCCCCCGCCCGGGCCGCAGACCGACCCGACCGGACCCGCCCGAGGGGCTCAGTGGGTCGCGCGCGGCGGCGCCTGGATGGCGCCGCCCGAGAACCTCCGCTCGGCCGCGCGCTTCCAGATCCAGCCGGGCTACCGGAGCGAGCTCTTCGGAATCCGTGTCGTCGCGTCGCGCCCGCCCAAGGGTCAGTGATGCCCGAGCTCTCGTGACGCCGCCCGGGCGCGGCCCGTCGACCACGAGCTCTCGGGCCGGCCGACCGCGATCTCTCCGGATCGACGACGCCTCGTGACCGCGAGACATCGTCGACGCAGAGCCTCAACCGACGACGAGCCCACCACTTGATGCGGTGACGTTCCGGATGGCACGCCGGCTGCGTATCGGGTCTCCGGCGCTCGAAGACGAGCGACGACGAACACCACGACCCCGAAGGAAGAAACGCCGGAGAGACACCATGTCCCGCATCCATCAGATCGACACCACCACCGCGCAGGGCGAGGCCCGAGAGCTTCTCGGCCAGGTCGAGCAGGCGCTCGGCGGCGTCCCCAACTTCACGCAGGTCCTCGCGAACTCGCCGGGCACCCTCGCGGGCGTCCTCGGGCTGCTCGGCGGCCTCGGCCGCGGCCGGCTCGAGCCGAAGACCCGTGAGCGGATCGCCCTCGCGATCGCCGAGGGCAACGGGTGCCAGTACTGCGTCTCGGCGCACACGGCGCTCGCCGAGCAGACCGGGCTCGACACCGACGAGATCACCGCGGCCCGACGAGGCGAGTCGGCCGACCCCAAGGCGGACGCAGCCGTCAAGCTGGCCCTCTCGATCAACGAGAACCGCGGCGAGATCGCCCCGTGGGAGATCCACGACGCCCGCGCCGCGGGGCTCGACGATGCCGAGCTCGTCGAGGTGATCGGCCACGTCGCCCTGAACGCGTTCACGAACTACCTGGCCAAGAGCGTGCGGGTCGAGGTCGACTTCCCCGAGGTCGAGCTCCTCGCGAAGACGGGCGCCTGACCGGGCGAGGGGCGCGTCCGCGTCGGACGATGCGGCCGCGCCCCCTTCTCGAGTCTCGACCCTCGCCGGCCCGACACGGGAGCCAACAATGACCCGACGACGCTTCCCCGAAATCACGTTCACCGAGTCCGTGAGAGCCGCTCAGAGCCACTACGGAACGCGCGCGTCCGCGCAGCGCCTGGCGGACTCGCCCTTCGATGACGGCCGCCTCTCCGAGCGCGAGCGCGAGTTCATCGCGGCCCGCGACAGCTTCTACGTCGCGAGCGTGCTCGAGAACGGCTGGCCCTACCTCCAGCACCGCGGCGGACCGGCGGGGTTCCTGAAGGTGATCGACGCGCGCACCATCGCGTTCGCCGACTACAAGGGCAACGGCCAGCTCCAGACGACCGGCACCGTCGCGCACGACGACCGGGTCGCCCTCTTCCTCATGGACTACCCCGACCGCCGACGACTGAAGCTGCTCGCCCGAGCGACCGTTCACGACGCCGACGAGGCGCCCGAGCTCGCCCGGACGGTCCACGACCGCGGCTACCAGGCGAAGGTCGAGCGCGTCTTCGTGCTGACGGTCGAGGCGTTCGACTGGAACTGCCCCCAGCACATCACGCCGCGCTACAGCGGGGCGGAGCTCGCCGCGCTCGGGGTCGAGATCGGCTCCTCGTAGCCACCATCGTTCGTTGACGTCGCGACCGCGCGACGGTCTCATCGGAGCGGAAGCGAGATCCGATCGATGAGTCGACGAGCGAAGCGAGCCGCCCTCGTCCTGGCCGTGGTCCTCTCGATCGCGGCGGCCGCGCCGGGACCCCAGGACGAGGCGTCGACCGAGCACTACCGCGTCCTTGCCGAGGGGCCGCTCGATCCGGTCGAGGTCGGTCGGCTGCTCGAAGCGCTCCACCGACGCCTCGCCAGGCGCTATCGACGCGCCCCGACCGGCTCGCTCGCGGTCTCGATCTACGCGACCCGCGACCGGTGGGCGGCTGCCCTCCGAGCCGACGGCGAGCCGATCCCGGCGAAGGGCGGCGGCTACTACTCGCCGAAGACGAAGAAGGCCTACCTCTACGTCCAGCCGTCGGTGCACTACACCCGCCAGCTCATCCTCCACGAGGCGACCCACCAGTTCCACTTCCTCGTGGCGACGAGGAACACCGCCCCCAGGGCCTCGTGGTACACCGAGGGCGTCGCCGAGCTCCACGCGATGCACACCTGGGACGGGACGACGCTCCGCGGCGGCGTCGTCCCGCCGATCTCGCTCGAGGACTACCCCGGCCAGGCGCTCGACCAGGTCGCCGCCCTCGAGGCCGACCCCGTCGGCGTGCTCGGGGGCAAGGTGGCGATCGAGCGACCGCTCGCCTGGGCGATCGTCCGCTACCTCGAGACGAAGCATCGAAAGAGGTTCGCAGCGCTCGCCGCGGCGCTCGACCGCGGCGCCGCGCCGCTCGACGCGTGGCGAAAGGCGTTCGGCGGCCCGCCCGGCCGGGACCTCGGCGAGGCGGTGCGGAAGGCGATCCTCGCCGAGCCGCAGCCCTGGCGCTCGGTCTGGACGGAGTGGCGGCCGCACGGGCCGGACGCGATCGAGGGGAGCTCGAAGACGATCGCGCTCGCCGTCCTCGCCGAGGATCGCTCGGAGCTCGAGGTCGAGATCATCCCGCGGTCGGACGACGGAGCGTTCAAGGCCGGCGTCGTCTTCGGCTTCCGATCCGACGCCGAGTTCCACTTCGTCGAGCTTCGCGCCGACGGCTCGTGCCGGATCCTGAAGCGCGCCGCGGCCCGATGGGAGACGCTCCACCGGGCGGACGCGCCCGCGGCCGACGGCGCGACCCCCACGCTCTCGCTCGCGCGAGAGGGCGAGGCGGTGACGGTGACCGTCAACGGAACCGAGCTCGGGCGATGGACGAGCGCCGGCGCGCTCGGGGTGGCCGCCGACGCCTGTCCGGTCCGGTTCGAGGTCCGTCGGCGCTGAGGCCGACCGGCCCTCGCCCGCCGCGCGCCGATCGACGAGCTCCGCCCGTGGGGGCGGGTTGCGGCTCCTCGGCGCACCGAAGATACTCTAGGCGCGGTCCCCACTCCCGAGGGATCGACGCGGGTCGCCATGCCGATCACCGTCAACTGTAGCTGTGGCAAGAGATTCCTCGTCCCCGACCGCTTCGCCGGGAGGACGGGTCCCTGCTCGGGGTGCGAGGCCGAGCTCTCGGTGCCCGACGAGATCGACGACGACGAGGCGTCGGTCGGCGACGCCTCGAGCGCGCAGCTCCTCGCCCTCATGGCCGAGGCCGAGGCCGCCGAGGCCTCCGCGGACGGAGCCGCGGGAGAGGACGAGCCCGTCCTCTTCTTCGAACCGACGCGGTTCATAGCCCCCCTGCCAGCCCGCGATCCCGCCCTCGCGGAGGCCGGCGCGGTCGTGATCGATCGCCGCCGCCTCGCCGAGCCCGAGCCCGAGCCCAAGCCCGAAGCGAGCGACGTCGGAGGGGCCGAGGCCGACGCGTCATCGGCGCTCGTGCTCGCGGATCTCGAGACCGGGGAGCCGGCGAGCCCGGAGGGAGACGCCGACGCGCCGGCCCTCGAGCCCGAGCCGAGCTCCGCGCCCGACTCGGAGTCCTCCTCCGACTCGGAGCCCACTCCCGAGTCGAAGCCCGAGTCGAAGCCCGGGTCGAAGCCCGGGTCGGACCCGGAGTCGGCGTCCGACGACCCCGTCGCGGCGCGCGTGGCAATGTGGAAGTCTGGCGCCCGGGGCGGCGCGAAGAAGGCGCACGCCGCCAGGCCTCCCGCCGACGCCGTGAAGGCCGCGCCGCTGCCCGCGGCGACCAAGAGCGCCAGCGACTCGGAGCGGCGAAGGTCGGCGGGACCGAAGCAGGTCACGATCGGGAACACGATCGGCGGCTACGAGGTGAAGGAGCGGCTCGGCGAGACGCGAAGCGCCGTCTTCCTCGCGAAGGCGCCCGATGGCGGCGAGGTCGCCCTCAAGATCCTCCCGCGCTCGGTCATCGTCGCGTCGCCGACGGTCGGCAAGCGCTTCCTCCGGGCCGCGCGCTCGCTCTTCCGCCTGCGCCACGAGAACGTCGCCGCCTACCTCGACGCCGGCGAAGAGCTCGGCAACTACTGGGTCGCCATGGAGCGGTTCGAGGGGCGGTCACTCAAGGATCTCCTCGGAGACGCGGGCGGCAAGCTCGGAGAGAGCCAGGTGCTCTCGATCGCGAAGGGGATCGCCGCCGGCCTCGGCGCGCTCCACGGCGCGAGCCTGATTCACCGCAACCTCAAGCCCGAGCACGTCCTCGTCGGACCGGGCGGCGAGGTGAAGCTCATCGGCCTCGGCCTCGTCCGTGGCGAGTCGGGCGACGGCGCGGGCGACCTGACCGTCATCGGGACGGTCGTCGGCACACCCGAGTACCTCAGCCCCGAGCAAGCGCGCGTCGATCCCGACCTCGACGGCCGCGCCGACCTCTACAGCCTCGGCGCGATGATCTTCGAGATGCTGACCGGCGCCGTCCCCTACCCGCGCGAGCCGGGTCCCTTCGTCCGCACGATGATGCGGATCGTGAGCGACCCGATCCCCGACGTCGCGCAGCGCGGGGTGGAGGTGAGCGCCCCGACGGCGGCGGTCGTGACCAGGCTGCTCGCGAAGAGCCCAGGCGAGCGCTACCAGACCGCGGGCGAGCTCGTGAAAGCGCTCGACGAGCTGCAGCGATCGCGCCCCGCCGCGCCCGGCGCCGAGGCGGGCGCGGCGACGCCCCGGAGGAGAGCCTCCGACGCGAGCCAGACGACCGACGCCGACGCCCAGGCGGCGCTCCTGCGCACCGTTCTGATCGCCGTCGCCGCGCTCGGCGTCGTCGTGGTCGTCCTCGTGATCGTCCTCGTCGTGGTGCTCCTGACCCTCGTCCGTTCGTGAGCGCGGTCGCCGATCCGATCGGGGCGACGACGCGATGAGCGGTCACGCCGCCCCGATCCCCGAGGGCCTCGCCGCGGCGCTCGCCGACCCGAGCCGCCGCGTCGGCCGCTACGTCCTCATCTCGGAGCTCGGCCGGGGCGGGATGGGCGTCGTCTACCGCGCCTGGGATCCCTCGCTGCGCCGCGCGCTGGCGGTCAAGATGCTGACGGCCTCACGCACCGGCAGCGACCCGGCGTCGACGCCCGGCGGATCGGCCTCCGCCGCGGCGTTCGCCCGGTTCGAGCGCGAGGCCCGCGCGGCGAGTCGCCTGCGCCACCCCGCGATCGTCGGCGTCCACGACGTCGGTCTCGACGCCGCCGGCCGGCCGTTCATCGCGATGGACCTCGTCGACGGCGAGTGCCTCGAGACGCGACTCACCCGCGAACCGCCGGCGCCGACCGTGCTCGCCGCCATCCTCGCGACGGTCGCCCGCGCCCTCGCCCACGCCCACGACCTGGGGATCGTCCATCGCGACGTGAAGCCCGAGAACATCCTCCTCGACCGGGAGGGGCGGCCGTTCCTCGTCGACTTCGGCCTCGCCCGGGAGGTCGAAGGCGGAGAGGACGGCGAGGTCGCGGCGCTGACCGCCACCGGGCAGGTCGTCGGCACGCCCGCCTTCCTCGCCCCCGAGCAGGCGCGCGGCGACCGCGCGGCGATCGGCCCCGGCGTCGACCTCTGGGCCGTCGGCGCCGTTCTCTACCGCGCCGTCGCCGGCCGGCCGCCGTTCCGCGGATCGACCCTCGCCGAGGTGCTCCGCGCCGTCCTCTTCGATGAGCCCGACTCCCCACGCGTGGAGAACGCCGACCTCCACCCCGACCTCGAGACGATCACCCTCCGCTGCCTCCAGAAGGACCCCGCCCGGCGGTATCCGACCGCCCGGGCGCTCGCCGACGACCTCGAGCGGTTCGCCCGCGGCGAGGTCATCGCGGCCCGTCCGGTCGGGCGGCGCGAACGGATCGGACGGTGGGCGCGAACGAACCGGCTCGTGGCCGGCCTGCTCTGCACCGCCGCGGCCGCCGCGGTCGCCGGCCTGAGCACGGCCGGCGTCGTCGTCCTGCGGACGCGCCGCGAGGTGGCCGCGGCGCACGAGGCCCTCGCCGAGCGCGCCCTCGCCGACGCCCGGACGGCCCGGGTGGCGCTCGACGTCGTCCGCGGGCCGGGATCGGCCGGGCGCACGAGCGCCGCGACCGACGAGCGCCTCGCCGTCGGGCTCCGCGCCTACTACGCCTCGGCGACCGCCGACGCCCTCCTCGGCGACGACGCCCGAGCCCGCGCCGGCGCCCTCGAGGCCTCGCTCGCCTACGCCGAGGTGGCGGCGGGCGCCGAGCAGTGGGCGATCGCCGAGACGGTCCTCGAGCGGGCGCGCGACCGCGTCGTCGACGACGACGCCGCCGGCGCCGTCGACGAGGCGACCGCCGCGCTCCGCCGCGCGAGGATGGCCGGGGACGAGGACGCGCGCCGCGAGGTCGAGGAGGTCATCGCCGCGGTCCTCTCGGGCGAGGTCGCCGGGCGGATCCGTGGAGAGGACCGCGCCGTCCTCGCCCTCGTGAGGCGGAGCTCGCCCGCGACGGTCGCGCGCCTCGTCGCCCTCCTCGACGGGATCACCGACGACCTCCTCGCCGCGACCCGCGAGACCTACGCCTGGGCGGGCGCGCCACGGCCCGACGACCCGGCCGGCGCCGCCGCGATCGAGGGGCTCCAGGAGGCGGTCGAGCGCTGGCTCACCGGCGATCACCTCGACGAGGCCGACGACGACCGACTCCACCAGGCCCGCCAGCGGATGGAGGAGCGGACCGTCGCCGCCCGCGCCCGGGGCGAGCCGACGACGGCGCCGCGGTCGAGCCTCATCGTCGAGGCCGCCCAGCGCGAGCGCGTCGGCGAGCCGCGCTGGGCGCTCGCGCGGGTCATCGCGCGCGCCCTCGGACGCGTCGGGCTCCGGGAGGAGGCCGTCGCCGCGCTCGGCCGTCACTTCCGCGCTCACCAGGCGTTCGTCCAGGCCGAGGAGGCGGCGATCGCCCTGTGGCGTCTCGGCGGCGAGGAGGCCGAGCGGCTCCTGATGATCGGGAGCTCCAAGAACGGCTCGCTCGGCCGGCGCTACTACTCACGCCTCGACACCTGCCTGCGGCGCAAGGACCGGACGTTCGGCAGGCCGCTCCTCGGCGAGTCGGCCCGCGACCACCTCCTCGTCGGGCTCGCCTGCTTCGATGCCGGCGACTACGCCGGCGAGGTCGAGAGCCTCGACCGGGCCGTCGAGCTCGCCCCCGACGACATCCGGATCCGGCAGGCGCGCGCGTTCGCCCGGTACTGGCACGGCCGGTGGGACGGCGCCTACGAGGACATCGACCTCGTCATCGAGCGCCGGCCCGATCGGTCGTCCGCCTTCTCCCTGCGCGCGATCATGCGCAGCCGTCAGGTCGAGAACAAGACGATGCGCGAGGGAGAGACACCGGCTGGCCTGCTCGATGGAGCCCTCTCCGACGTCGCCCGGGCCCTCGAGCTCGATCCGCGCAACGCCAGCGCATGGAGCACCCTGGGGAGGATCCTCCTCCTCGGCAAGCCGCCGGTGTGGTCGCTCGATGCGCTCCACGCCTTCGACGTGTCGCTCGAGCTCCGGCCCGACGCGCCGCTCGTTCGCTCGAACCGGGCGGACCTCTTCACGAGGCTCGGCGACGCGGACCGCGCGATCGAGGACCACGCCGCGGCGATCGCGCTCTCGCCGTACCAGGGCTACTTCTACCGCCGCCGGATCCCGCTCCTGCTACGGCGCCGGACCGACGCGGACCTGCGCACCGCCCTCGACGACCTCGCCCGGCTGGCCGCGTTCGAGCCGAACGACCGCTGGGTCTGGAGCGAGCGCCTGGTGGCCCACTGGTACCTCGAGGACTACGTCTCGGCCCGCGCCGACGCCGAGCGCGGCCTCGCGATCGACCCGAAGTGGGACCAGGGGCACCGCAACCTGTCGCTGATCCTCGAGAAGCTCGGCGACATCGCCGGCGCCGCCGCGGCGCAGGGCGAGGCGGTCGCCCTGAAGCCGAAGGACATCGGCTGGATCGCGCGCCTCGCCGAGCTCCGCCAGCGGATCGGGGACCACGACGGAGCCGCCGACGCCTACGGGCAGTGGATCGCCCTCGAGCCGAGGAGCCTCGAGGCGGTGTCCGGCCGCGGCGTCTGTCGCCGCGACGCCGGCCGGCCCGCCGAGGCGCTCGCCGACCTCGACCGGGCGGCCGCGCTCGCCCCGACCGACCCGGACATTCTCGTCGCTCGCGCCGGGGTCCGGCAGGCCCTGGGCGACGCCGAAGGCGCGGAGGCCGACCTCGACCTCGCCATCGCGAAGAACCCGCGGTCGGCCGCCGCGCTCCGCGGTCGCGCCCGCGCGCGGACCGGGCGCGGGGATCTCCCGGGCGCGCTCGCCGATGCCCGGCGAGCGTCCCAGCTCGAGGCGAGCTCGGCCTCGTGGTTCCTCCTCGCCCGAATTCACGACCTGCGCGGAGAGCAGGAGGCGGCCGAGGCGGCGATCCGGAAGGCCCGGGCGGACGCGCCCGACGACTGCGAGGTCCTCCACCGGAGCGCGCAGGAGCGCTCGAGCCACGGCGACGACGCGGGCGCCCTCGTCGAGCTCACCCGCGCGATCAAGCTCCATCCGAACGGGACGCACCACCGGGTCGTCCGGGCGCGCGTCCTCGCCCGCCTCGGCGAGGACGAGGCCGCCCGGGCCGACCTCGACCGGGCGATCGCCCGGGCGCCCGAGTCGCAGGCGCTCCTGGCAGAGCGGGCGATCTTCCGCGCGCGCGCCGGCGACCTCGCCGGCGCCGAGGCCGACTACACCCGCATCGTCGAGGCCGCCGGCACCGACGGCGTCGATGCGGAGGCGCTCGCCGATCGAGGCTGGATGCGCGCCCTCCTCGGGTTCGCCGACGACGCCCGCGCCGACCTCGACGCGGCGCTCGAGCGGGATCCGAAGAGCGTCCCGGCGTGGACGATCCGGGCGCGGATGCGGCTGCGCGAGCGCGACCTGGACGGCGCCGCGGCGGACGCCGAACGAGCGCTCGCGCTCGACCGGGACGCGGCCGACGCCCTCGCGGTCCTCGGTCACGTCGCCCTCGCCCGCGCCGACCGCCGCGATGCCCGAGGCCGGTTCGTGCGGTGCCTCGTCATCGATCCCGCACACGCGGGGGGCCTGCGCGGTCGCGGTCTCGTCCGCCTCGCCGAGGGCGACCTCGCCGGGGCGATCGACGACCTCGACCGCTTCGTCGAGGGCGCCGAGCCCTTCGATCCCGAGCTGCCGCCGACCCGCGCGCAGCTCGCCGAGCTCCGGAAGCGGGCCGGCCGGGGGGAGGAGCGATGACGACGACGGGACCGGGCGATCGCCCTCCGCCGCGCCTGCCGCCGCGCCCGCCGCCGCGATCCGGGGCGCGACCGGGGCCGCCCCCTTCGCCGCCGCCACCGCCGCCGCCGCTCGCGCGCGCGGCGCCCCTCTCCCCGGCGCCGCCGCCGCGTACCTCGCCAATGCCGGGCGGGGCGGCCTCGTCGGGTCGCCTCCAGCCGCCGCTTCCCCCCGAGGTCGAGGCGGCCGCCGCCGACCCGAGCCGGCGGGTCGGTCGCTACATCCTGCTCGCCGAGCTCGGGCGCGGTGGGATGGGCGTCGTGCACCGGGCGTGGGACACCTCGCTCCATCGGGGCGTCGCGATCAAGTCGATCGTCGGCACGACCGAGCTGTCCGAGAAGCAGCGCAAGCGCTTCGAGCTCGAGGGGCGCGCCGCGGCGCGCCTCCGCCATTCCGACATCGTGAGCGTGCACGAGGTCGGCGTCCACCAGGGTCAGCCGTTCCTGGTGATGGACCTCATCGAGGGGGAGAGCTTCGAGGCGCTCCTCACCCGCGCGAGCAGGCTCGCGCCGCGTCGGGTCGCCGAGATCGTCCGACGCGTGGCGCTCGCCGCGGCGCACGCGCACGCCGAGGGGATCGTCCATCGCGACATCAAGCCCGAGAACATCATCATCGCGACCGAAGACGACCATCCGTTCCTGACCGACTTCGGGCTCGCCCGCGAGGTCACCGCCGAGGAGCGCCTCACCGTGAGCGGCCAGGTCCTCGGGACGCCGGCCTACATGGCGCCCGAGCAGGTCGGGGCGACCGGCGCGGAGCTCGGCGGGGAAGGGCAGGCCGAGGTCGGGCCGCCCGCGGACGTCTACGCCCTCGGCGGCGTCCTCTACCGGGCCCTGCTCGGGCGGACGCCGTTCTCCGGCGGCGAGGGGCTGGACGTCATCCGGAAGGTGCTCTTCGAGGAGCCCGAGCGGCCCCGCGCCATCGACCCGGCCGTCCACCGCGACCTCGAGACGATCGCGCTCCGGTGCCTCGAGAAGCGTCCGGACCGGCGCTACCCCACCGCGAGCGAGCTCGCCGACGACCTCGAGCGGTTCCTCAAGGGGGAGCTGATCCGCGCCCGGCCGGTCGGACGAATCGAGGGGGGAGTCCGATGGGCGAAGCGCCACCGCCTCCTCGCCGCATCGCTGCTCGTCCTCGTCCTCGTGGTCGCGAGCTCGCTCGTCGGATTCGTGGCGCTGGTGCAGAGGCGGCGGCAGCGGGTCGTCGCGGCCGAGGCGGAGCTCGAGGCGTCGGCGACGACGCGGGCGATCGAGAGCCGGGGGCGGTTCGAGGAGGCGCGGAGCGAGGCGGCGCCCGCCAAGGAGAGCGACGCCGAGCGGCGCACGCGGCTCGACCGTGTCCTCGCCCTCGGGCTCGGCGCGCTCGAGGCGGCCGGCGCCGCGCAGGCGACGCGCGCCGACGACGCGGAGGCGACCGGGAGGGTCGTCGAGGCGGCGATCGGGTTCGCCGACGTGGCCCGGGAGGCGGAGCAGTGGAGCGTCGCCGTGAGCGCCCTCACCCTGGCCGCGGAGGTCGGCGCGCCGGCGGACGTGATCGCCGAGCGCGTCGCGGCGGTGGAGGCGGACCGCGACCGGCTCGCCCGCGAGCACCGGGCGACCATCGAGGCGGTCCTCGAGGACGGCCGGACCGGGAAGATCGCCGCGGCGCCCGGAGCCTACGAGGACGCCCTCTTCGTCCTCGTCCGGTATCCGGAGCCGCAGACGGTCGCCCTGATCGCGGCGGCGCTCGGCGAGGTGCGCGCCGAGCTCGAGGCGGCGATCGAGGACCTCCACGAGGTCGGAGCGCGGCCGACCGCCGAGGAGGCCGGCGCCGACGAGACGGCCATCGAAGGGGTCGAGCGGGCCGTCGAACGCCTCATCGCACTCGACCCGGGCGCCCCGCTCGACGCCGACTCGAAGCGCATCCTCGACCAGGTCGCCCGACGCCTCGAGGAGCGCGAGGCGCACCGGCGGCGCGGCGATCACGCCGCGGCCCCGCGCGCGATCGGGGCGCTCATCGCGTCGGCGCAGACCGAGCGCGTCGGCCACGGCGCCGCCCTCTTCGCCCGGCTGTGCTGCGAAGCGC
Organism: Planctomycetota bacterium; assembly: GCA_029260755.1. Taxonomy (GTDB): domain Bacteria; phylum Planctomycetota; class J058; order J058; family JAJDCQ01; genus JAJDCQ01. The sequence goes on from JAJDCQ010000122.1 coordinate 35,540, forward strand.
TCGGCTACCTCGGCCTCCCCGCCGCACGCGAGCCGCTCACCCGCTACCTCGCCGTGGAGCACGACGGAACGCGGGCCGCGCACGCCGCGATCGCCCTCCTCCTCCTCGAAGGAGAACGGGCCGCCCCGCTGGTTCGACGGATCGGCGAGCGCTTCGAGGCGGACGGCACCTTCTGGACGAGCGTGGAGCCCGAGCTCGCCGCCCTCGAGACCGACGGCTAGCCCTAATGCCTGGAGGTTAAGCTCCAACTCCCTGCCGCGAAGCAGCTTTCCCTCCCTCCTGAGCTCGTCTGATCGAGTTGAGCCCCTCTACAAGCGTGTCGATCAGACTCACCGCTCGCGCTGGGCAGGCTCGCC
>JAJDCQ010000123.1 GCA_029260755.1 Planctomycetota bacterium
GGAGGGGAGTGCCGAACGTCGGTGGCGCTCGCAGGGAACGACGATTCGGGCAGACGCCCGTCCCCGAGGTGAGATCGGAGGGGGCGCGCTCGCGCTAAGTGCCATTGCTGCGATGCCCTGGAGCTTAACCTCCAGGCATTAGGGCTAGACTAGGCTAGCGGAGGCTAGCGGAGGCTAGCGGCGGACGGCGGCGCCGCGGCGGCGCCGCGAGGCGAGCGCGGCCGCGCCGAGGCCGACGAGCGCGAGGCTCGTCGGCTCGGGGACGGCGGGGCCGGCGCCGGGCCCGCCGAACTGGAGGTGGTCGACCTCCCAGTCGGTGGACCCGGTGTCGCTCTTGATGCGGATTCTCGCGATCCCCTCGGGGCGCTCGAAGCCGAAGAGATGATCCTCCCCGGTCTGGCCCGTGTTGAGGCCCTCGCCGACGGTGATGCCGACGATCGACTCGACGATCGCATCGGAGGCGTTGAAGGCGAAGACGGAGACCGCCTCGCCGTTCGCGGGCCGGTTGCCGACGTCGGTCCAGGCGATCGCGACGTGCGTCGGCAGCGCGCCGAGGACGTCGGCGTCGAAGAAGAAGTCGACGTTCTCGCCCTGGACCGAGTAGGAGTGCCCGGCCTGGCCGAGCCCGTCGACGCTGCCGTCGTCCGCGTCGATCGAGTCGGTGAAGATGCCCGGGCCGACGACCGAGCCGCGGCTCGCGGTCACGCCCGGCGCGTTCAGGAGGCCGTCCTCGAAGTCCTCGAGGATCAGGTAGCCGAGGCCGAGCCCGGGCAGCGGGCTGTGCGCGAACGGCGTGTCGTCCTCGAACTCGCGGTAGCTGTCGACGTTGAAGCTCACGGCGCGCGCCTCGGCGGCGCTCGCGGCGAAGAGCGCCCCGATGAGGAGCAGCGCGAGGGGGAGACGGGTGGCCATGGGAGCTCTCCGGGCGGGGGCCGACGAGCCGACGAGTTTGCCGTCGTCGAGTCATCAGGACAAGAGAATTCACCGACGCGAGCCCAGCCGGGGGGCTTCCCGGTCAACCCCTAGGGGTTGCCTCGGTGGAGTCTTTCCGGCTGTTCAGGTCTTCGTGACCGTCCCGCTCTCCCGACGATCGGGTCATCCGGTGGCGGGACGGCGCGTGGATTCGCTTCCGGGTCTCTCGAGCGCGTCGAGGATGAGTCGCTCCGGCTCGCGGAGCGTGCGCACCGGCCGCCAGGCCGCCCAGAACCAGGCCGTCGGGAATCGCCGGGTGACGTCGCGGAGGACGACGCCGGGCGCCGGTGGTCGATGTCCCGGCACGAGCGACAGGAACGCGATGCCCAGGCCGAGCTGCACCCAGCGGAGCGCCGCCTGCTTCCCCTCGACCTCGACGTGGACGCGTCCGCCGAGCGGCGCGAGCCGGTCCATCACCCGGCGCCGCGTGAACGAGGTCGGCCCGAACGAGACGAGCGGCTCGCGCGCGATGGCCCGGAGCTCGAGGCGGCGACCGGTCGCGAGTGGGTGATCCTCGGGGATCGCGACCCACATCCGGTCGCGGCAGAGACGCTGCGTGGCGAGACCATCGGGTGGGTCGGCGGCTCGCATCACGGCGAAGTCGATCTCGCCGCGGTCGAGGAGCTCGCGCCCTCGCCGGGCGCCGGCGCGGCGGATCCTCACCTCGAGGTCGGGCCAGCGGGCGCGCGCCTTCTCGATCGCGCCGGGGAGGAGCTCGGTCGTCACCGTCCCGGTGCAGCCGATCCTCACCGGGGCGATCCCGCCCGCGCCGGCGAGCTCCTCGTCGAGCCGGGCGAGGTCGGCCACGACCCGTCCGGCGACCTCGACCGCGCGCGCGCCGCGGGCGCTGACCGTCAGGCGCGCTCCGCGCCCCTCGAGGAGCGGTCCGCCGAGGTGCGCGTCGAGCGTCTGGATCCGACGTCGGAGGACGCTCTGGTCGACGTGGAGCTCCGCCGCGACCGCGTCGAAGGCGGAGCGCGCGTCGACCTCGAGGCGGCGGGCGAGGGCGAGGAGCGACGCGAGGTGCTCGAGGAGGTCGCCGGGATACGGCCGGAGGGGCGGCGAAGCGGGCATACTCTTGATTATGCAGAAAACACGGGAAAAGAATAGAAAGCTTGCATCATGAGCATGAACTGAAATCGGCCATCATCCAGGCGAGGGAACGAAGGGGAGAGTGAGAGCAGGAGATCGAGCATGCCGCGCCGAGCCACCCCGTCCTACGCCTACGTCCTCGTCGTCGTCCGCCACGAGGGGCGCTTCCTCCTCGTCCAGGAGCGGAAGCACGGCCAGACCTTCTACCTGCCGAGCGGCGGGGTCGAGGCGGGCGAGTCGATCCTCGCCGCGGCCGTGCGCGAGACGCAGGAGGAGGCGGGCATCCGCGTCGTGCCGCGCGCCCTCATCGGGATGGACCAGCAGTGGTTCGCCGGCGGCGAGCGCGGCGTCGACGCCGCCTGCAAGTGGCGCTTCATCCTGACGGCCGACCCGGCCGGCTCGACGGCGCCGAAGAGCGTCGCCGACCGCCACACCCTCGGGGCCCGGTGGGTGCGGCGCGAGGAGCTCACGCGGCTGCCGCTCCGGAGCGGCGAGGTGATGACGCTCGTCGACGCGGTCGATCGCGGGGCGCGCGGGGTGCCGATCCCGCCGGGTCAGTCGCTCGGCGACGAGTCGTACCTCCAGCTCATGGACTGGGGTCCGACGAGCTCGTCTCTGTTCGCCGACTGACGCGGCCGAGGGTCCGGAGGATCAACGGCCCGATCGGCCCGGCGGGAAGACCGTCCGGCTCTCGTCGTCGTCGGCACCGTCGTCGGCACCGTCGTCGGCATCGTCGTCGAGCGGCTCGGTCGGGCGACCGGGAAACAGCGTGCGATTCGGGGTCCTGGTCGGGCCGTCGTCGGACCAGGCGGCGTCCTGGGCGGGCGGCTTCGCGCGGGGCCGGAGCTCGCCGTCCGGACCGCCGATCCACGCGCCGACCTCTCGTTCCGGTGCGTCACCGTCCTCGGCACGATCCTCGTCGGCGCCCCGCTCGCGCATCTCCGCGGTCGCCCAGGCGGGACGCTCGACCGGCTCGTCGTCGAGCGTCGACGGGGCGATCTCGGGCTCCGCGACGACGGGCGCCTCGACGGTCTCGGGGACCGGCGTCGCCGGGCCGCTCTTGAGGTAGGCGATGAACGCGGTCGCGGCGACGAGGGCGGCGACCGGGCCGGCGACCGCCAGGAGCAGGCCGGTCGACGGGCCGGATCGCGCGGCGGGCGGGGCCGGTCGGCGCTCGGAGATGCGCTTGCTCCGGCGCTTCGGCGTCGGTCGCGCGACCGGCTTCGGCGCCGCCTCGGCTTCGGTTTCGGCGTCGGCTTCGGCTTCGACTTCGGGTGTGGGCGCGGGCGCGGGCGTGGGCGCGGGCGTGGCCGCGAGCTCGTCGTTCGCCTCGGCGATCGCCCGCGACTCCGCCATCTTCGTGATCGCCGCGACGGTGATCGGCGGCGCGTCGCCCTCGTCGAGGATCGGCTCGAACGAGAGCGCCTGGATCGCCGCCTCGAGCTCGGCGAGGAGGCCGGTCGCGCTCGCCGGGCGGGCGTCGCGCTCCTTGGCGAGGGCGCGCATCACGACCGCGGCGCTCGCATCGGAGAGCTCGGGGCGGCGCGCGCGCGGGTCCGGCACCGGCTCGGAGAAGAGCCGCTTGAGGATCGAGACGGTCGATCCCTTTCCGTAGGGCGGCTCGCCGACGAGCAGCTCGAAGAGGGTGGCGCCGAGGGCGTAGAGATCCACGCGACCGTCGAGATCCGCCTCGCCCTCCGCCTGCTCGGGGCACATGTAGGCGGTCGTCCCGATCAGGGCGCCGGCGCGCGTCAGCGCCGCCGTGGTCTGGCCGCCGCCCTCCGCCCGGACGAGGCCGAGGTCGGCGAGCTTCGCCCGCCCTTCGGCGTCGATGAAGATGTTGGCCGGCTTGATGTCGCGGTGGATCAGGCCGGCGGCGTGGATCGCGCCGAGACCGAGGCACGCGTCGCGGATCAGCTCGAGGGCGTGCAGCTCGTCGAGGGCGCCGCCGGTCCGCTCGACGAGCGCGCGCACGTCGCCGCCCGCGATGAGCTCGAGGACAATGAACGTCTGGCCATCGCTCTCGGCGCTCCGGTGGTAGCCGACCACGTTCGGGTGGCGGATCGTCGCCATCGCGGAGGCCTCGCGATGGAAGCGCCGGACGAGCGCCGGATCCTCGGCGAGCTGAGGCGAGAGCACCTTCACCGCGACCGGGTCGCCGCCGGCGACCGGCTCGGCGCGGAACACCGTCCCCATCCCGCCCTTGCCGAGGCGGTCGATCAGGCGAAGGTCGCCGAGGACGTCTCCGGGCTGGCACTCCGCCGTCGTCGGCAGGCCGCCCCAGGTCTGGCTCACGGTGGGCTATCCCCTTGCTCGCCGTCATCGTGGCGGCGGCGGCGAGTCGATGCAACTCGGTCCGAGAGCCGGCTTGACACCGACCGCCCGCTCCCGTCATAACGGTGAGGGAGGCTCATTAGATGAGCTACTCGGACTGGATGCGCGAGCGTGCTCGGCGTCATCGCCTCGAGCGAGACCTCCACGCGGCGGCGACCGAGGTCGGAGGCCGGGTCCTCGACGCTCGGCGCGGACCCGAGGTCGGTCGCCGCCACCTGGGTGCCGCTCGCGTCGCGAGGTTCATCGACGGCGCCGGCGACCGATGGCGAGCCCGCCCCGAGCAGCCGCCTCCTCCGGAGGTGGCGAGCTGGCACCCCAGCCGCACGACGCTGGAGATCCTCGCCGACGCTCGCGGGGACCGCGATCTCGTCGTCGACAGTGCCCGGATTGCGATGCTCTCCCTCGTCTTCGTCGTCACGCTGATCTTCGGCCTGGTCGGCCCGATCGTGCTCGGCTTCGCGCTCGAAGGCGCCGAGACGCTGCGCGGCGCCGTCCTGCTCGTCTTCGGCTGGGGCGGCCTGTGGCTGGCGAGCTTCGTCCTCTTCGTCGGCTCCGTCGGCTGGCTCGGCCGGCGGCTCCTGGCGATCTGGGACGAGCGGTCGCCAGCGCTCTAGCGACTGCAGCGGCTGTCAACTTCGAATCAGGTCGATGGAACCACGGAGGCACGGAGGCACGGAGCAGCTTCGGACTGAGCCAGGTCGCGGACCGATCCCGCCGTTCCTTCTCTTGGTTCCGGTTGCCTTGCGTGACCAAGACCCAGCGAGGCATTCCTGGAGCCGGTCGGCTCGTGCGAGCCGGGATACGGCGCACGCAGTCGCTCCTCCGTGTCTCCGTGCCTCCGTGGTGACATCTGCTCGCCGAAGGCGAGCCCATCGGCCCTGAACGAGCTATATAGCCCCTGCGACTGCTAGTAGAGCTTTCCGCGGCGCTTCGACGGGCTCGGGCTCGGGCTCGTCCGGCTCGGATCGAGCAGCTCCGCGATCGCGGGGCCGACCTCGACCTCCTCGAGCATCGCGGTGACCTCGCCGAACGCGCTCGCGTTCTTCCACCGGACGACGACCCCGCGTTCGTCGAGGAGCGCCTCGCTCTCGAAGTCGCCGATGAGCGTGACCAGCGTCGAGGCGTAGCGGGTCGCCGACACCTTCGCGCCGTCCGGGCCCGTCGTCTCGACGGGTTCGCCGTCACGGACGATCGACCGGATCATCCCGGTGGCGACCTTCCAGTCGGGCGACCCGAAGCCGGCCGCCTCGACGTCGCGCGACTCGCCGGGGGCGATCCCGAGCCCGAGGAGCGTGAGCGCCTCCTGGCTCACCACCGGGCCGGTGAAGACGCCGCTCTCCTTGAGCGTCGCCGTCTGCGCCGGCTCGTCGGACCCGGCGCGGGTCGCCCGCGCCTCGATGAGCCCCTTGCCGAGCTCGTAGCGCGCCTCGACGCCGTCGGGGACGAGCGTGCGCCAGCCGCCCGATCGGACGCGTCGCCCTCGGTCGGTCGTGATCGTCGTCACGCTCGGCGGGATCCAGCCGGCGGCGGGGCGGTTGATGGCCATGAGGCGAAACGCGCCGTCGGGCGTCCGGGTGATCAGGAACTCCTCGGTGCCGGCGTCCTGCCCGGCAAAGGTGAGTCGGTAGCGGCCGCGCGCGACGAGGCGTCCGGGCAGCTCGAGGGCGACGGGCGTCGCGCTCGGGGCGCCGGTCACTCGCTCCTTCACGCCGGCGAGGAGGGCGTCGAGCGACGCGCGGTCGAAGACGCGGCCCTCGCGGATGACGGTCTCGATCTTCGTCGCATTCCTCACGTCGGCGAGCGGATCCTCGCGCACGAGCACGATCGATGCGAGCTTGCCCGCCTCGATCGTCCCGAGCCGGTCCTCGACGTGGAAGACCTTCGCCGGGGTGACCGTCGCCGCGCGCAGGACCGCGGCCGGCGTGAGGCCGGCCTCCTGGAGCAGGGCGAGCTCGTCGTGGAGGCTGAAGCCCGCGACGAGGTAGGGATTGCTGACGTCGGTGCCGGCGACGATCGTCGCGCCGGCGCGATCGAGCTCGGCGACGAGCTCGCGCATGTGCGGCGTGATCCCGGCGAGCGGACGGCTGAAGCCCTTCAGCCGGTCGATCGCGTTTCCCCAGTAGGCGCGGAGGAGCGGCGGGACGTAGGCGAGGCGCGGGTCCGCGTCGAGCTTCTCCAGCTCGTGGAGCCTCGAGATCCGGTCGAGGACGACGAGCGTCGGGACGAACGCGGTGCCGCTCTTGGCGTACGGCGCGAGGGCGGCCCGGAGCTTCTCGCGGTCGAGCGTCGGCCAGCGCATCCAGGCGAGCATGCCGCTGAACCGAGGCGTCCCCGGGGCGTTCGGCGCGCCGGCCACCTCGGCGACGAGCTCCTCGAACCCGATCAGGTGCTCGCACGTCCTCTGGCCCTTCGCGACCGCCTCCGCGAACGGGACGGCGTCGGGGACGTGGCCGACCGCGTCGAGGCCGCGCTTGCTCGCCTCGTCGAGGACCGCCTCCCAGACGTCCTTCGGCAGTCGGGCGTAGACCTTGATGAGGTCGACGCCGGCGTCGGCGAGCTCGTTCACCGCGGCGCGACCCTGCTCGGGCGTCGTGCACGCCTTCGAGAACGGCCAGACCGGCGGGTCGCCGTCGATGATCGCCCCGGTGACGATCATCCGCGGGCCGATCTGCGCCTCGGTGTTCCAGAGGTCGCGCTGCGGGACGATCGTCTCGGTGTAGGAGCCGAGCTCGCGGACGAAGGTGACCCCGTTCGCGATGAAGAGCGGCCCGTAGCTCGCCGCGTCCGCGACGTGGACGTGGCCGTCCATCAGCCCCGGGATCGCGTGGAGGCCGCGACCGTCGATCCGGCGGGCGCCCTCGGGGACGGCGGTCGACGCCGACGGCCCGACCTGCGCGATGATCTTTCCGTCGATGATGATGGTGTGGTCGGGGAGCGGCTTCCCCGCGACGACGTCGACGACGGTCACGCCGACGATCGCGATCGTCGCGGCGGGCGGCCGCGCGCTCGCGATCGGGGCGGTCGGCGCGGCGAGGCCGACGAGCGCGACCGCCGCGGCGATCGCGAGCAGGCCGCGGGGACGGCGGGAGGAGGAGATTCGCATCGGACGCTCTTTCCGGGGAGGGGGGCTCGCTCGGGATCGGAACGGCAAATTCTCACTCGCGTCGCGGCGGGTCGCAAGTCAGATCGGCGCTTGACACCGGGGCGCCGGTCGCGATCATGGGCGCCTCGACGCCCGGAAGGGCTCCCTATCGAAAGCCGAACTCATGGAGAAGAAGAAGATGCCTACGACCCAGGAACGGCTCGCGTTCAAGGTCGCCGACCTCGGCCTCGCCGAGCTCGGCCGCCGCGAGATCCGTCTCGCCGAGCAGGAGATGCCCGGCCTCATGGCGCTCCGCGAGCGCTACGCCGGCAAGAAGCCGCTCGAGGGCGCGAAGATCATGGGCAGCCTGCACATGACCGTGCAGACCGCCGTCCTGGCGGAGACGCTCGTCGATCTCGGAGCCAGCGTTCGCTGGGTGAGCTGCAACATCTTCTCGACCCAGGACTCGGCCGCGGCCGCGACCGTCGTCGGGCCGGACGGCACCACCGACGACCCCAAGGGGATCCCGGTCTTCGCCTGGAAGGGCGAGACGCTCGAGGAGTACTGGTGGTGCACGGCCGAGGCGCTCATGTGGCCCGACGGCAGCGGCCCCGACCTCATCGTCGATGACGGCGGCGACGCGACCCTGCTCGTTCACAAGGGCGCGGAGTTCGAGGCCAAGGGCGAGATCCCGGCCTTCGACGCCGAGAACGACCCCGAGGAGTGGGGCGTCATCCTCGATCTCCTCCGGACCGAGGCGAAGAACAACCCCGGCCGCTGGACGCCGGTCGCCGCCGGGATCCGCGGCGTGAGCGAGGAGACGACCACGGGCGTCCATCGCCTCTACCAGATGGCCGAGGCCGGCACCCTCGCCTTCCCCGCGATCAACGTCAACGACAGCGTCACCAAGAGCAAGTTCGACAACGTCTATGGCTGCCGGCACTCGGTCGTCGACGGCCTCAACCGCGCGACCGACGTGATGATCGGCGGCAAGATCGCCGTCGTCTGCGGCTTCGGCGAGGTCGGCAAGGGCTGCGCCCAGGCGCTCCGCGGCCAGGGCGCGCGCGTGATCGTCACCGAGATCGACCCGATCTGCGCGCTGCAGGCGGTGATGGAGGGCTACGAGGTCACCACCCTCGAGGACGTCGTCACGACCGCCGACATCTTCGTCACGACGACCGGCAACAAGGACATCATCACCGCCGACCACATGGCGAAGATGAAGGACAAGGCGATCGTCAGCAACATCGGCCACTTCGACAACGAGATCGACATGGCCGGCCTCAAGAAGATCCCCGGCACCGAGCGGCATGAGATCAAGCCGCAGTACGACGAGTGGAAGTTCGCCGACGGGCACAGCGTCCTGATCCTCGCCGAGGGTCGGCTCATGAACCTCGGCTGCGCGACCGGCCACCCGAGCTTCGTGATGAGCGCCTCGTTCACGAACCAGGTCCTCGCCCAGCTCGAGCTGTGGCAGAGCTCCGACAAGTACGAGAAGAAGGTTTACCGCCTGCCGAAGGAGCTCGACGAGGAGGTCGCGCGGCTCCACCTCGGGCAGCTCGGCGTGAAGCTGACCACGCTCACCAAGGATCAGGCCGACTACCTCGGCGTCCCCGTCGACGGGCCCTACAAGCCGGATCACTACCGGTACTAGGCCGCCCGAAGACGCACGGAGCCGGGATTCCTCGCCGCGGCGGGGGCCCGGCTTCGTCGTGTACGGGCTCGCCTTCGGCGAGCAGATGTCACCACGGAGGCACGGAGAACACGGAGAATTGACGGAGGAGAGCGGAGTCTCCGTTTCAGCCGGCGCGATGAGGATGGAACCGCGGAGGCACGGAGCCACGGAGAGGCCTCGGTCCGACCGCGTCTCCCCAGGCTCGGATCGTGGTCGGCTCGAGCCCCGGAGAGATTGCGCCAGGCATCGGATTCTCCTGCCTCGGTGCCTCCGTGCATCGACTTGAACGAAGTTGATAGCCCCCTGGGCGGGCTAGGTCGACGACGGATCCTCGAACCCGTCCATCGTCTTGTCGGCCTCGGGCGGGACGTCGTCGGGGTTCTCGCCGGGCCCGTAGGGCATCGTCCGCGTCGGCGACACCGGCTGGTCGCCCGGCTCGTAGTTCATCGTCCGCGTCGGCGCGACGTCCGGCTTCTCGCCGGGGCCGTAGGCCATCGTGTGCTGCGGGCTCGAGGTTCGCGCGCCGACCGAGGTGCCGCCGAAGCTCGTCGATCCGGTTCCGCTCCCGAAGTCGGTGCCGAAGTCGGTGCCGCCGGCGATCGCGTCGTCGACGGCCGTGATCCCGCGCTTCGCGTCGCGCGAACCGGGCTCGAACTCGAGGATCGCGTTGAACTCGCGCCGGGCCTCCTTCAGCCGGCCGACCCGGAAGAGGCTCACCGCGAGCATCTGTCGGACCGAGGTGTCGGCGGGGTGGCGCTGCACGAGCGGGCGGGCGTGCTTGATGGCCGTGACGAAGTCGCGGGCCTCGTAGGACTGGATCAGCAGTCCGCCGATCGCCTCGTCGCAGTCGGGGTCGATCGCCACGGCGGCGGCGAAGCATCGCTGGGCCGCGCCGGAGTCGCCCTGGTCGAGCTTGATCCGCCCGAGCATCACCCACGCCTCCGGCGACGGCGAGTTCTCGGCGACGGTCTCGAGCTCGAGGGCGGCGCGGGTCGTCTCGCCCTTCTCGAAGAGCGCCCAGGCGTAGCGGGTGCGCAGGTCCCAGCGCTCGGGCGCGAGCGCGATCGCCCTGCCGAAGTGGTAGACGGCGCTGATCGGGTCGTCCTGCACGTCCTGGAGGAACTTGGCGTAGCGGGCGTGGAGGTCGGCGTGCTCGGGCGCCTGCTCCAGGACGGTCCGGTAGGCCTCGTCGGCGCGGTCGGGGTGGCCGAGGCGCACCTCGGCGTCGGCGAGGCGCGCCCAGGCGCTCGTGTCGCTCGGGTCGATCTGGAGGACGCGCCGGAACTGCGACCAGGCGCGGACGTGCTGCTCCTCGACCGAGAGGGCGACGCCGGTCAGGTAGTGGAGCTCGGGGTCGCCGTGGACGAACGAGATCGCCTCGGTGCCGAGGGCGACGACCTCGGGCCAGCGCTCCTCGTCGGTGAGACGCCGGAGCACCTCGACGACGACCGCCGCGAGGTCGCGGGCGCCGACGAGCCGCTCGGCCTCGTGGATCGCGGTCGGCGCCTCCTTCGCGAGCGACCGGGCGAGGCAGGCGCCGACGGCCACCTCGAGGGCGCGGGCGGGGTCGGCGGCGTCGGCGTCGCCGACGGCGCGCGCGATCGCGGCGGCGTCCAGGACGAGGCCGGGGCCGACGGCGATGGCGCCCGAGGCGTCGCCCGGGTCGGACGCGTCGTCCGACGGCGGTCGCCGGGGCGCGCCCGGCGTCGTCGGCGCGGTCGCGGGACCGCCGACGATCGAGGGATCGGAGCGCTCGAACGACTCGGCCGACACCGTCGCCGCCTCGCCGAGGAGCTCCTGCACCGAGGCGAACCGGCCGCGAGGGCTCGGCGTGAGGCAGCGGGCGACGAGGTCGGCGAGCGCATCCGGAACGCCGCCGACGGCCGCGAGCGAGGGGGCCGGCCCCTGGCGGATCCGGGCGACGAGGTTCCGGCGCCCGGTCTCGCGGTAGGGCGGCGACCCGGCGAGGAGCTCGAAGAGGACGGCGCCGAGCGAGTAGAGGTCGCTCCGGGCGTCGCCGCTCTCGCCGACCAGGATCTCGGGCGCCATCCGCGGCGTCCCGGGGCGGTCGGCTGGACTCGTGCCGGCGTCGAGGAGGTCGCGCAGGGCGGCCCGGCCGAGGTCGCGCAGCTTCGGCCGCCCGTCGCGGTCGACGATCAGCGAGCGCGGCTCGATCGCGAGATGGAGCAGCCCGCGGGCGTGGAGGTGGGCGAGTCCGGGGGCGATCCGGGTGATCAGGAAGGCGGCGAAGCGCGGCTCGAGCCGTCCGGTGCGACCGAGCGTCGCGCCGACGCGCTCGCCGCCGCTCGACGCCTCGGCGACGTAGATGCGCGTTCCCCAGAAGCCGACCTCGAGGACCTGCTCGAGGGCCGAGTGCTCGACCGCGGCCGCGCGCTGGATCCGCTCGATCGCGGCGACGATGTGCGACTCGGGCAGGTGGGCCGGCGTCGCCGCGATGAGCACGCTCGCGGTCGCGTCGCTGCTGCAGTCGCGGGCGCGGTAGGTCGCGCCGAGCCCGTCGCGCTCGATCAGCTCGAGGAGGTTGAAGTGGCTGACGGTTCGGCCCACGAGCGGGTCCGAGGGCGCCTCGGGCGACTGCATCACGTCGGTGCCCGAGGTCGTCTGGGCGGCCGCCTTGCGGTCGTGCGTCCGGGCGGTGTTGCGGATCTCGAGGACCTGCTCCTCGCTCAGGAGGCCGATCTCGACCAGGAAGGGTGCGAGCCGGTCGGTGTCCCCGCTCGCCTCGAGCACACCGAACGCGCGCCGCAGCGGCGCCGGCGCGATGAAGCCCTTCGCCACGGCGATCCGTCCGAACGTGAGTGCGTCCTGCATCGCCTCTCCTCCGAGCGTCGACTCGACCGTCATGAGACATCGAACGGCGGCCGGGGCGCGACCCCGAGGGCACGTTCGGAAAACGGCCGGGTCGGCGCGCGGCGCGAGCCACGCCTGCTCGACGGGTCGACGAGAAGACGAGATCCGATCGATCGTCGCCGTCGTAGAAGTGGGCGGACAACTCTTGCGCCGACGTCGGACCCTAGGTCGTCATGATCTTGCTCCCGCCCCGACGTCGGCGCGCCTTTGTACGCCGCAACCCCTCCCGGAGTTGCCGTTTGCCTCGTCGGGCGGCATACTGTCCCGGCTGGTCTCCGCGGCGGGCGCGCCGCCGCGGTCGCCAGGCCAACGGGCCCAGCGTGCGATGTCGCAGTTGACGCTCAAGGTGGCCGGGATCGATCTCGGCACGACGCACTCGGCGATCGCGCACCTCGACGCGTGGGGGCGGCCCTCCCTCGTCCCGAACCTCGACGGCGACCGGACGACCCCGTCCGCCCTGCTCTTCGCGGACGACGAGGTCGTCGCCGGGGCGATCGCCCGCCGGGCCGCCCTGAGCCAGCCCGAGCGGGTCGCCCTCGCCGTGAAGCGCCACCTCGGCGATCCGGAGTGGACGTTCCCGGTCGAGGTCGACGGCGAGCCGCTCGACGCCGTCACCGTCTCGGCCCTGCTGCTGCGCCGGCTCGTCGAGGAGGCGAACCTCGCCACGGGCGAGAAAATCACCGACGCGGTGATCGCGTGCCCGGCCTACTTCATGGACGCCGAGCGCCGCGCCACGATCGCCGCCGGCCGGGCGGCGGGCCTCAACGTCCTCGGGATCGTCGACGAGCCCGCGGCCGCCGCGTTCGCCTGGGGGATCCGGCACCCCGACCGGAGCGTCCGGGCGCTCGTCTTCGACCTCGGCGGCGGCACCCTCGACGCATCGATCGTCGAGATCGCCGACGCCTCGGTCCGGGTGATCGCGACCGACGGCATCCGCCATCTCGGCGGGCAGGACTGGGACGCGAAGATCGTCGAGTGGGTCCGGGCGAAGCTCATCCGTGATCACGGCGTCGACCCGCGCGACGACCCGACCGCGCTCGAGGACCTCGTCCTCCGGGCGGTCGAGGCGAAGCGCACGCTGACCCGCCGGCCGTCCGCGCAGATCGTCTGCCGCGTCGCGAGCGGGTCGGCCCGGTTCGACCTCAACCGGGAGGTCCTGCGCCAGCTCACCGCGCCGCTCCTCGATGACATCGAGGACTGCCTGCGGCGCCTCGTCGGCAACGCGGGGATCGGCTGGCGCAGCGTCGAGGTCGTCCTCACCGTCGGCGGGATGACGCGGCTGCCCGATGTCCGCAACGTCATCCAGCGCGTCACGGGGCGGGTGCCCGACGCGGGGCTGCTGCCCGACGAGGCGGTCGCGGTCGGCGCGACCTACTGGGCGGCCCGTCGGCTCCTCGACAGCGACCCGGCGGCGGCGAGGCGCGCCGTGCCGGCCGGCCTCGCCGAGGAGCTCGCCGATCTGTCGATCCGCACGGTGAGCGCGCACGCGCTCGGGGTCGTCACCGTCGACGAGGACGACGACTTCCGGAACATGATCATGATCCCGGCCCAGACGACCCTCCCGGCCGAGAACACCCAGCTCTTCCCGCTGCCGGCCGATCAGGACAGCGTCGAGATCAGCGTCCTCCAGGGCGAGGAGCCCGACCCCGAGGACTGCACCGAGATCGGGACGTGCGTGATCTCGGGGCTCGGCGAGCGCGACGACGACAGCAACGTGGCGGTGACCTACCGCTACACCCGCGATGGACGGATCGAGATCACCGCCGCCGAGGGGTCGACCGGGCGCGAGGCGAAGGCCGAGATCGTTCGCGACCTCGACCTCGACGAGGGCGAGGTCGATGCGATCCGCGACCTCGTCGAGCGCCTCGCCACGACGGGACCCGGCGGCGTCGGCGCGATCCTGCCCGAGCCGAAGAAGGTGCCGGTCCGGATCGAGCCGGCGCCGGCGCCGGCGGCCGAGGACCTCGAGGGGTTCCAGGGCCCGGGCGGGACGCAGGTGCTCCGCGCGGTCGGCCCGAGCGACGACGAGGAGCCCGGCGAGCGCGGCGGCCCGTCCGACGCCCCCGAGACCGAGGCGGCGGGCGAGGCGGAGGCCGAGGCCGAGATCGGAGGGTCCGACGACGTCGCGCTCGCGCGCCGCGCCCTCGAGCAGGGACGGCTCGACCAGGCCGCCTTCCACGTCGCCTGGGCGGTGCACGCCGATCCCAAGGACGAGGATCGCCTCGACCTGCTCGACGCCCTCATCGAGGCGGCCGACGATCCGCTCGATCTGTTCGACGACGACGCCGACGCCGACTACGCCACCCTCGCGTGCCGCGCGTTCGTCCTCGCCTCGCGCGAGCGGGTCGCCGACGCCCTCGCCCTCCTCTTCCGGGTGCTCCTCGCGCAGCCGGACTCGCCCTACCTCCCGTGGGCGACCTGGTGGCTGCCGCGCCCCTCGGCGAAGGATCTCGACCCTTCGATCGTGAGCGGCTTCGTGGCGACCTGGTGCGACACGGTCGAGGACCCCGCCCGGCTCGGCGCCGTCCTCCCCGTGATCGAGCAGACGCGCGCGCTCCACCCCGACGACGGGATCCTCTCGCTCCTGCACGGCCGGCTCCTGCGCGACCTCGGCGAGCTCGAGGAGGCGCTCTGCGTCGCCCAGCAGGCGCACGACCGTCAGGCGAGCTGGGAGACGGCCGTCGCCCTCGGGACGGCCCACCGCGCCCTCGGGCAGATCGACGAAGCGCTCGCGGCGTTCCAGGACGCGATCGACCGCGACCCCGAGGACATCAGCGCCCGCCTCGACATGGCCGACATGCTCTGCGAGGCGGGGCGGATCGGCGAGAGCCGGCCGCTCTACGAGGGCGTCCTCGATCGGGAGCCCGATCACCCGTGGGCGCTCCCGAGCTTCTACTTCGTGAACTGCTTCGTCGACGACGACCCGAAGTGGCACGGGAAGCTCGAGCGGCTCGCCCGGCGCTCGCCCGACAACGGCCGCGCCGTCTACCTCGCCGGTCGACGGACGCCGTACGTCGGCTTCCTCCCCGAGCCGCGCGACGCGACCGTCAACCTCCTCGAGCGCCTCATGGAGGAGCGCGAGGACGACCCGGACGCGCATCTCCCCGACCCGATCCGGGTCCGCTTCCTCGAGGCGCCGAGCGTCCGGCTCGCGATGCAGATGCTCGGCGAGGATCCGAGGGTCGAGGTGGCGCGCGTCCCGACGCCCGATCCGCGCGAGCCGCGGGTGAAGGTGCCCTACGTCCTGTGGCGCTACGAGGGGACCGACCCGACCCCCGCCGTCGCGAGGCCGCTCGAGGACGTCGCGTTCGCGGTCGCGACGGTCGCCGCGCAGCCCTACCGCCTCGAGCAGTGGTGGGAGGCCGCCGCGGGCGTCGCGCGCGACCTCGCGATCGGGCAGAACGAGAGCCTCCTCGGGGTGATGGTTCACCCGCCCCAGCCGATCGGCGGGATGCCGCCGTGGACGTGGATCCACCGGGTCCAGGTGGCCGCCGCCCTCGTGATCGCGCGCCTCGACACCGGCTGGGAGCGGTCGGCCCGGCGCGAGGCGCTCCTCGCCCTCGCCCACGGTCCGATGGACTGGACGGTCGAGGCGGCCCTGATCGCGCTCACCCAGGTGGCGCTCGAGGATGTCGACGCGCGCGCCGAGGTCCTTCAGCTCTTCGCCGAGCTCTTCCAGGCGCTCCCCGAGGTCGGCTTCTGCTCCTACGCCCACGGCCTCGTCTGCAACTTCCTCCGGCTGCCGGATCTCTCCAAGGCCTGGCGCGCCCGGCTCGAGGAGCGCCGCGCCGAGCTCGAGACGCCGGTGATCGACGAGGTGGACGAGGAGCTCGAGCCGCTCGGCTCGTAATCCCTCGACCTTGAGCGAGCCTGCGCCGCCGTCACCACCTGCCCCGCCTTCCCCGGGCGGGCCGCGCCGCGGACCGCCGCCGTCCGCCATCCCGGCCCGCGAGCGCCCGACTCGCGAGACGGTCCGCCGCGTCCTCGCCCTCGTCGCGCCCTACAAGATGCGCCTGGCGATCGTCTTCTTCCTCGTCCTGCTCGGCAGCGCGGCGGGGCTCGCCAGCCCGCTCTTCCTGAAGGCGATCATCGACGTCGCGATCCCCGAGAAGCGCGTCGACGTCCTCCTGATCGTGATGGGGGTCGCGATCGGGCTCGAGCTCGTCCGGTTCGGGATCGGGGTCGTCCAGCAGCTCCGCTACACCGGGCTGACGGCGCGGATCCTCTTCGACGCACGCCTCGAGATGCTGCGGCACCTCCACGTCCTCGCCCCGCGCTTCTTCACGCGCGCCCGGCTCGGCGACCTCCTCAGCCGGATCAACGGCGACATCGCCGAGATGCAGAGCGTCGCCTCGGGGACGATCCTCAGCCTCAGCCAGAACGTCCTGATGCTGGTCGTCGCCTCGGCGATCCAGCTCTGGCTGAGCTGGAGGCTGTTCCTCCTGTCGCTCGTGGTGGTGCCGCCGGCCTTGCTGATCACCCGCTGGCTCGCGCCGAAGGTCGAGGTCGCGGCCAGGTCACTCCGGGAGCGCAACGCCGAGGTCGCCGATCATCTCGTCGAGACGCTGTCGGCCCACAAGCCGATCGTCGCCGACGGGCTCGAGAAGCCGACCGAGCGGCGGTTCGTCCGGCGGTCGAAGGTCTTCATCGCTGCGGTCATCAAGCTCCAGCTGATCTCGCAGATGGCCGGCGGGCTGCCGGGCATCGTCGTCGCCCTCGGCGGGAGCGTGGTGCTGCTGATCGGCGGGATCCTCGTGATTCGCGACGAGCTCGCCCTCGGCAGCCTGATCGCGTTCGCCGCCTATCAGGGGCGCGTCTACGGTCCGCTGTCCGGCTTCGTCGGGTTGCCGGCCCGCCTCGCCCGGGCGCGGGCGAGCGTCGACCGGGTGCTCGACGTCCTCGACCTCGAGCCCGAGGTGACGGCGCCCGCCGAGCCGAAGGCGCTTCCGGAAGCGGCGCCCGAGCGGGCGATCGAGCTCCGCGGCGTGAGCTTCCGCTGGCACCTCGACGGGCCGTCGGGGCCGCCGCCCCGTGGACTCGCGGGAGGACCCGCGCGTCGTCCGGGCCCTCCGATGGAGCGCCCGCCTGCCCTGACCGAGGTGAGCTTCGATGTCCCGGCCGGCGCGCGGGTCGGTCTGGTCGGCCCGAGCGGCAGCGGCAAGTCGACCCTCCTCGACCTGCTCCTCCGGTTGCACGACCCGACCGAGGGGACGATCAGGGTCGACGGGATCGACCTGCGCGAGCTCGACCCGGTGCGATGGCGTCGGCGGTGCGCCCTCGTCTTGCAGGAGCCGCTCCTGTTCGCCGACACGATCGCCGCGAACATCGGCTGCGGCCGCCGCGGCGCCTCGGCCGAGGACATCGAGGAGGCCGCCCGCGCCGCCTGCGCCCACGAGTTCGTCGCCGAGCTCCCCGAGCGCTACGAGACGGTCCTCGGCGAGCGGGGCGCGCGTCTCAGCCTCGGCCAGCGCCAGCGGCTGGCCGTCGCCCGCGCGATCCTGCGGTCGCCGCGGCTGCTCCTCCTCGACGAGGCGACGGCGCATCTCGACTCGATCTCGGACCGCGACCTGCGCGAGAGCCTCGAGCGGCTGATGGAGGGCCGCTCGACCGTGGTGACGACCCACCGCGTGGCGGCCGTCCGCGACTGCGCCTCGGTCGTCGTCCTCGACCGCGGCGCGGTCGCCGGGGTCGGGAGTCACGATGAGCTCCTCGAGACGTGCGCGCTCTACCGGGAGCTGGTCGAGCGCGACGGCTCGGGCTGAGCCCGGGCTCGCGGGGCCGCCGCGACCGGGCGAGGCGAGAGCGCCGGAGCGCGCGACGGCGGCCTCTGCATCGGCCACGTCTTCTCGGTCGTCCCGGCGGCGGGAACGCGACGCCGATCGACGGTCGCGGAAGGCCGGGCGACCCCCTCGGCCTCGACGGGGGAGGCGGTCCCGAGCAGGTGGACCCGCGCGGCGCCGACGATCCACCCGATCCCGGCGGCCGGGACGGTCAGGGGAGCGGCCGGCATCTCGAGGATGCCCGTCATCATCGGCGCGGCGTCGCCGTCCTCGCCGGCGGTCGCCCACAGGGCGATGGGGAGGGTGATCGGCGCGGCGACGACGCACGCGGGGATCCCCAGGACGATCCCGGCCTGCGCGCCGGCCTCGACCGAGTCCTCGATGACGCGCTCCTGGTTCGGGGTCAGCCCGGCGCAGCCGGAGCCGAGCCCGAGGCACAGGACGGCGAGTCCGAGGGCCGTCCGGCCCCGTCGAAGGCTCGTCATGTCGTCAGGGCTCCTGAGGACGGACCGTCGAATCCCGCGACGGTCGACCGGAGATGTGTCGAATCTCTAGACGGTTGGAGGCCGCAAATGCCTCACGCCCTCACCAAGAGCAATGCTCGTGCCAACCCCCCGCGGACTCCCGGGGCCAACCTCGCTGGCCTGCTAGACTGGCGTCGATGAGCCTCCTCGCGCTGAAGCCCGGCGCCCGCTTCGGGCCCTACGTCGTCGAGCGTCCCATCGGGCGCGGCGGGATGGGGGCGGTCGCCCTCGTCCGGCACGAGGAGACCGCCGCGCCCTACGCCCTCAAGGTGATCTACGCGAGCCGGCTCGGGTCGGACCGCGAGCGGTCGTTCGCGCGGTTCCGGCGTGAGGCGCACGTCCTCGCGCAGATGGCGCCGCACCCGGGGATCGCGCGCGTCCACACGACCGGCGTCGACGGCGGTGTTCCCTGGTGCGTGATGGACTACGTCGACGGGCGGCCGCTCTCGGAGGAGCTCCGGATGGGGCCGCTGCCGCCCGAGCGGGCGGTCCGCCTCGTCGCCGAGGTCGCCCGCGCCGTCGAGCACGTCCACCGCCACGGCGTCCTCCACCGGGACCTCAAGCCCGACAACATCCTCCTCGAGGCGGCGACCGGCCGGGCGCGCCTGGTCGACTTCGGCCTCGCCTACGATCTCTTCGCCGACCGCCTGACGCGCACCGGCGAGATCCTCGGGACGCCCGCGTTCATGGCGCCCGAGCAGGTCGTCGGCAAGAGCTCGGACGCGGCCGACGCCGGCGCCGACGGCGACGCCCGCGGGCCGGACGACGACCCGCGCCAGCTCTCGGTCGCGACCGACGTCTACGGCCTCGGCGCCGTCCTTCACTTCGCCCTGACCGGGGAGGCGCCGTTCCGGGCGCCGTCGCTCGTCGCGGTGCTCGCCGCGGTCATGCGCGAGCGGGTCGCCTCGCTCCGGAGCCTCGTCCCGGACGTGCCGGCCGACCTCGACGCGATCTGCCTCCGCGCGCTCGAGAAGAGCGCCGCCGACCGCTACGGCTCCGCCGCCGCGTTCGCCGACGACCTCGAGCGGTGGCAGCGGGGCGAGCTCGTCCACGCCTCGAGCGCGAGCCGGGCGGAGCGCACCCTGTCCTGGCTCCGCGGTCGCGGGAGGCTGCCGACGGCGATCGGCGCGGCGCTCCTCGCCGTCGTGGCGGCGGGGGTCGTCGTCTTCGGGTTCGGGCGCCGGGAGCGTGCGCGCCCGCCGGCGGCGCGGATCGCGCGGCTCGAGGAGGCGCTCGACCGGCGCGGCCGGCTCGAGCCGGACGAGCGGGCGGAGCTGCTCGCCCTCGAGGAGGCGGCGGCGACGCTCCCGCCCGACCTCGTCGCTCGCCGCGCGCTCGTCGACGCGCTCGATGCAGTGCTCCGCGCTGGATCGGGCAGCGGCGCCGAGGAGATCGACTCGGTCGCCCGGCTCGTGAGGCCCGGCGGGCGCCTCGACCGGACGCTGCTCCGGCGGGCGGAGCGGACGCTCCATCGGGCGCGGCGCCTCGACGCCGTCGACGGGCTGCTCCACGGCGCCGAGCCGGTCGCGTCGGCCCAGACGCTCGTCGCGGTCGACCTCGCCCGCGCCATGGCGCAGCCGGAGCCGGACGCGATCGCCCCGCCGCTCGACGAGGCCGCGTTCCGCGCGATCCTCGGCGCGGCGGCGATGCTCTCATCGGAGGCGCGGGCGCGGCTCCATCTCCGGCGCGGCGAGGCGGCCCTCGCCGCCGACGAGGCGCGCTTCGACCTCGCCCTCGCCGCGATCGAGCGGTCGGTCGCCGAGCACGGCCTCGCCCCCGACGCCTCGGCGTGGCCGGGGCCGTTTCGCCGGCACGCCCTCGGCGCGTTCCTGCGTTTGCATCGGGACCGCGACGCGCGGTCCGACGCGCTCGCCCGCCTCCTCGCGCGGGTGGACGGCTTCGTGCCCGACCCCGGCGTCGTCGCTGCGTTTCAGACGCTCGTCCTCTTCGGCGCGCGCGATCGGTCGGCGCGCGACGCGGAGCACGAGATCGTCGCCCACGCGGTGCTCGACCGCTTCGGCCGCGGCGTGCGCAACCCGCAGGACATGGAGGAGCTGAGGCGTCAGGTCGGCGTCGCCCGCCTCGTCGAGCTCGGCCGCGAGGAGGCGGGCCGACCGCCGCGGCTGCGCGACCCCGCGCGCCTGCTGTTCCTCGCGACGCTGCTCGTCGATGCGCGCCCCGAGGAGGCGGACCGCCTCGTCGACGCCCTCGATCGGATCGAGCTCGACGCGCCGTGGCTCGACGCCTCGGTCGCGTGGTATCTCGAGCGTCGCAAGGAGCCCGAGCCGGCGCTGGAGCGATGGGAGCGGGCGCTCGCGGCGGATCGACGGCGACCGGACTCGGTGAGGTGGCCGATGATCCCCGAGCGGGTCGCCATGCTCGTGCGGCAGGGCGCCGGGCCGACCGCTCCCGACGCGCGGGCCGGCCGGATCGTCGGCCTCGCGATGGAGGCGAGCCGCGTCCAGCTCGCGGCCGAGGCCGACCTCGCCGCGATCAACGAGGCGGGCGGCGTCGCCGGGTGGCGCCAGAACCGCTCCAACCACGTGGCGCGGGCGCTCCAGTTCGCGGCCCGGCTGCTCGTCGAGGCCGGTCCCCCGCGTTGCTGCGATGCCTCCTCGGGCGTTCCCGCTGCTGATGAGGTCATCGAGGAGGCGCTCGCCCTCATCGCGCATCCGCGCCTCGCCGCGGCGAACGCGATGAGCGCGTGGACGGTCACGCCCGGACTGGTCCTCGGCTACCGCGGCCGGCACCACGCGGCGCACGGACGGACCGACGAGGCGGTCGCCGACCTCGACCGAGCCGTCAGCCTCGAGCGGTCGCGGGCCACGGTGGATCGCGACGAGGACGCCCGGCGCCGGGAGGACCTCGCCACGATCCTGCGGGCGAGGGCCGACGTGCTCCGGGCCCTCGGTCGCGAGGCCGACGCCGACGCCGACCTGGCCGAGGCCGAGGCGGCCCTTCGGGATGAGGGCGGACGCTGAGCCGGCGATCGGGGGACGCCGGGTGCCCGCCGTTGTCGCCGGGTTTACAGGAGCTTAGAATGGGCCGCCCGATGAGCGAGCGATCCCGGTCGACCCGTCTGAAGGTGCATCCCGCCGAGACGCGACGGGCGCGGAAGCGGCGTGAAGGCCGCGCAGGAAGCGAGCACGGATTGGCGGACGACCAGGGCCGATTCCTCGACGGGTGGACCCCGGAGATCGCGGGCGCGGGAGCGCTGCGCCCGAAGGACATCGGCGCCCTGTTCCGGCGGATCGCCATCGAGCGGGTCACCGGCACGTTGAGCTGCGGCGACGACGTCGGCGACACGAAGCTGCTCCACTTCCGCAACGGCGCGCTCGACTTCGTGAAGTCGCCGCGGATGGGGACGCGGCTCGGCCACATCCTCCTCCGGATGGGCAAGCTCACCTCGAGCAACCTCCGCCACGCCGTCGCGGCGCAGCAGCTCTCGGGCGTGACCGTGCGGCTCGGCGAGGTCCTCCGCGAGGAGGGCTTCGCGACCGAGGGCGACATCCTCGAGGCGCTGACGGTGCAGGCGGTCGAGGACGTCCTCGTGCTCCTCAAGTGGCCGCGAGTGCGCGGTCAGTACGTCCCCGGCGCCGCCCCCGACGGCCTCTTCGACGGCGAGGACGACGTCGCCCTCGGCCTCGATCCGGCGCTCCTCGCGACCGAGCTCGACCGCCGGCGCGAGGACTGGACCTCGACGCTCGAGCTCCTCCCCTCGCTCCACGACGTCTACCGGCCGACCGAGGGCGAGTTCGACGAGGACAGCAACGACGAGCTGGCCGAGGTGGCGGACGGCGGCTTCGCCTTGAAGGAGTTCGTCGACGGGATCCGCGACGTCGCCGACATCGTCGGCGAGAGTCGGTTCCCCGAGATCGAGGTCGTCCAGGGGCTGCACGCCCTCAAGAGCCGCGGCGAGGTCGAGATGCTCGGCGTCGAGGCGCTCGTCGGGCTCGCCGACGACCTGGCGCTCGAGGGCGACCATCGCCGGGCGCTGGCCCGGGCGACCCGCGCGTGCGAGCTCGGCGGAGTGCGCCTCGATGTCGTCGAGCGCGTCGCGATGGCGCACGTCGCTCTCGGTGAGACCGAGCGGGCGGTGAGCCGGCTCGTCGACCACGCCCACGCCAAGGCCGGCGCGGACGAGCACGACGAGGCGCTCGGGGCGATCGAACGGGCGCTCTCGCTCGCGCCCGACCGCGAGGAGCTGATCAAGCTCCACGCGCGCGAGCTGGTCGCGACCGGGCGGCGCGACGAGGCCTCGAAGATGCTCTGTCGCCGCGCGGCCGAGTTCGAGGCGCGCGGCGACGAGGGGGCGGCCTCCGAGATGCTGCGCCGCGCGGTCGAGATCGTGCGCGGCCGCTCGGCGGCGAGCCGGCAGCTCGCCGAGCTCCACGCGCGGCGGGGCGAGGTCGACCTGGCCGTCGCCGAGCTCGACGCGCTCGCCCGGCGGCAGCTCGCGGCCGGCGAGATCGACGACGCGATCGACGCGATGACCCGGCGGATCGAGCTCGAGGCGAGCGTCGGGTCGCTCGATGCGCTCGCGCGGGTGCTCATCGATGCCGAGAAGGCGGAGGAGGCGTCGATCGTCCTCCACGACCTGATCGACATCCTCGAGGCGCTCGCGACCGACGGGAAGGGCGACGCGGCCCTCCTCGCCGAGACGCTCGAGCGCGCCCTCGAGCTCGACCCGGCCCGCGACGACCTCCGGGAGCGGCTCGTCCGCGCCTACGCCGAGGAGGAGGAGCTCGGGAAGGCGTTCGCCCACTACGATCGGCTCCGCAAGCGTCAGGAGCGGAGCGGCGACGAGGTGGGGCTGGTCCGCACCCTCGAGGCGATGCGCGACCTCGCGCCGGACCGCTTCGACGTCGTCCACCTGCTGGCGAGCACCCTCGAGAAGATCGGCCGGAAGGTCGAGGCGGCCCGCGCCCTCGGCGAGGGCGCCGAGCGGGCGAGCCGGGCCGGCGAGCGGGAGCTCGCGACGACGATGCTTCGCCGCGCGGTCGAGCTCGCGCCGCTCGAGCTCGAGGTCCGGATGCGGCTCGCGTCCGAGCTCGTCGCGCGCGGCGATCGGACCGAGGCGCTCCTCGAGTACACCCGGATCGGCGAGATCTACCGGGCGATCGGCCGGGCGGCCGACGCGGCCGAGGCGTTCCGGCGCGCCCTCGAGTGCCAGCCGGACCACGCCGAGCTGCGGCTGCGACTCGCCGAGGCGCTCGACGGTCTGGGGCGGGCGGTCGACGCGAGCCGCGAGTACGTCCGCGCGGCCAAGTTCGCCGCGTTCGAGGAGGAGAACTTCGGCACCGCGATGCGGGCGCTCTACCGGGCGCGCGAGCTCGATCCCCGGAACGAGCGGGCGCTCTACGTCCTGGAGAGCGTGCAGCGCTGCCGCCAGCAGGGCGCGGCGTCCGGCCTCGGCCTCGAGGAGGTCGCCGACGCGCGGATCGCCCGCGCGGCGATGGGGCTGCAGCGCGACGACCTCGACGACCCGGTCCTCGGCCTCGTCGACTCCGAGAGCGGCGAGATCGCGCCGCTCTTCGAGCCGGTCGTGAACGTCGGAAGGAACGTCGACCTCATCGTCGATCGCCTGCGAGGCGTCAAGGTCGGCGACGTCGACGAGCAGACGATCAAGGCGAGCCGCGCGACGGCCGCCGCCTACGCCCGGCTCCGCGCCGTCCGGGAGACCTCCGACGACGGGGCGATGCCCGATGAGCCGCCGCCGCCGCCAGCGACCGAGGCCGAGGCCGAGGCCGAGCCCGCGCCCAGGCGTGAGACCAAGTCCGAGGCGACCGCGCCGACCGCGCCGACCGCGACCCCGGCCGGCGTCGTCCCGTCCTCGAGGCTCCCCCGTCCGAAGACCGGGAGCACGACCAGGAAGCGCGGCAAGTCGACGAAGCGGCGGAAGTCATCCGCCTCGGCCCGCTTCAAGCGTCAGCGGCGCTGACCCGGCGGCGCGCTCTCCCGCACGACCTGCTCATCGAAGACGGCGAGGACGCTCCGGAGGCGCGCCGCGCCCGGGGCGTCGGGGCGCTCGCGGAGGCCGGCCTCGATCGCGCGGTGGGCGAAGGGGAGGACGAGCTCGAGGCGGTCCGCCGCGTCGATGTCGTCGTCGAGCGCGCGCGTGACCGCGTCGTCGATCCGGGCGGCGGTCGCATCGGGCAGGACGTCGGGCAGGTCGAACACCGAGAGGGTGCGGCCGGTCGGCAGGATGAGGTCGCCGAGCCAGATGTGCTCGACAGCAGCCGGCGCGCCGGGCGCGACCTCGATCGCGTCGAGGCGGCCGAGGCGGATGACGTCGCCGGCCGCGGGCGTGATGACGCGTCCGCCGCGGCGGATCGTGATCCCGGCGCCGGCGTCGGCGACCCTGAGGGAGACGGTCGCCTCGCGGGCGAGCGTTCCGGCGTCGGTCGAGGCGAAGAGCTCGCGGGCGGCGACGAGCATCGCGGCCCCCGCCTCGGCCTCGCGGATCCGGTCCTCTCGCCGGGGGCCGGCCTTGCTCATCCAGGCGCGGGCGTTGTAGGGGACGGCGACCTTCGCGTTCGCCCGGATGAGGACGGCCGCGACGCGGGCGTTGACCTCGAGGCGGGCGAGGACCCTCGGCACGTCGGCGCCGTCCTCGAGCCGGGCGCAGCGACGCCAGAGATAGGCGCTCATCCACGGGTCGATCAGGCCGCGCAGCTCGCTCGCGGCGATCGCTCCGAGGAGCGTCGCCTCGGAGACGACCGGGAGCGGCTCGCCGGCCAGGGTGGCGTCGATGTGACCGAGGAGGAGCGCGCCGAGCTCCTTGCCGCAGGCGCCGCCGAGGGCGCGGAGCCGTTCGATCTCCTTCGCCTCGAGGGCGGCGCCGCTCTCGAGCCGGCCGAGCTGCCGGGCGATCGTCGGGATCAGGTCGCTCCGGATCCGTCCGGTTCGCTGGCGCCAGACCGCGATGGCGGCCTCGGTGACCGTCTCGGGGAGGCGGTCGTCGGCGGTCGCCGCGGGGTCGGTCGCCGGGCTCGGGTCGTCGTCGCCACGTCGGCCCCGGCGGTCACCCTCGCCGGCGCGGGCGTCGCTCGCGGTCGCGCCGACCCCGACGACGACCACGACGAGCGTCGCGACGAGGCGGAGGACACGCGGGCTCCATCGGCCGCGCAGCGTGGTGCGGCGGCCGGTCGTCATCCGCCACAGAACGACCGTGGCGAGAACGCCCGCGAGGACGAGGACGAACGGTGCGGTGATCCACTTCATCGGCGTCGTCCTTCCTAGACCACGAGCCGCGCGGCCGCCGCGGCGGGCGTCGCGGGGGCGGCGGGGCTGGCGTGCGGGGCGAGGGTGTCGGGCGCGCCGAGGAACGCGGCGCCGCGGCAGGAGACGCCGTTGCGCGTCTGGAGCCAGCAGTCGCGCGCGTCGGAGCGGAGCGGGTCGCCCGGCGTGCGGAAGGCCTCGAAGCCGTTCGCCCAGATCTCGGCGAGCGAGCGGTCGCGGACGTTGCCCTGGCTCTCGGCGGGGTCGGTCGTGGTGCAGGCCATCACCTCGCCGGTCGCCGAGACGACGAACGAGAAGCGGCCGGCGCCGCAGACGAACGGGTCGTCGCGGTAGAAGCAGTCGTCCTCGCCCGCGCTCCCCCACTCGTTGTCGAGCTCGACGTGCAGCACGCTCCGGAGCCGTCGTCCCAGCGCCGCGACGCGACGGAGCTGGCGGGCGGTCGGCAGGATGTGGCGGTTCTCGTCGGCGCGTCCCTCGGGGGTGACGAGGTGGAAGCCCCACGAGTCGGCGCCGCTGTCGAGGATCGTCGGCACCATGTCGAGGAGGAGGTCGGCGTTCTGGGCGGTGATCGTCGTCCCGGCGACGACCTCGGGGCAGCCGGCGCGCTTGAGCGCTCGCATCGCCGCGAGGGCGGCGTCGAAGCTGCCCTCCTTGCCGCGGAACGCGTCGTGGTAGGCGCGCGGCCCGTCGAGGCTGATCGCGGCCATGATCGGCGGGTGCCTCTCGAAGAGGCCGATGAGGCGCTCGACGTGGCCGCCGTGGGTGTGGATCGCCCAGGGGACGCGCCGCTCGGCGGCGTAGCCGACGACCTCGGAGAGGTCGTGCCGGAGCAGCGTCTCGCCGCCGGCGATCACGAACGTCGGCCGCTCGAGGGTGACGAGCTCGTCGACGATGAGCCGGCGCGCCTCGTCGGTCGTCAGCTCGTCGTGGCTCCGGCGGCCCGCGTGCGAGTAGCAGTGGGGGCAGTGGAGGTCGCACGCCCGTGTGCTGATCCACTGCACGGCCGTCGGCGGGGGGACGTAGCCGAGGCGGTGCAGAACGCGGTTCTCGGCCGCCCACCGCTCGGGGGTCCTGGCGCCGAACAGTCGATGCAGGAATCCCATCTCATCATCTCCCCGCGCTTGGTTCGACTCGGCCTCGTGCTCGAGCCATCTCATTGAACTCCCTCGGCGCCCGTTCGCCGGTAACGGCCCTGCAACGACCGGTGGGTCCAATGTTCCCACTCGACTCACGATCCGTCTCACGGGGACCTCAGGTTCGTGATCCGTAGGGTGACCGACGTGCGCAAGTCCAACGGCAGCCATGCCGCGCCGCGTCGGGCGCGAGGTTTGCGATAGGAGACGGGCGACACGCCCGCGGGACGCTTCCGCGATCGCCGGCGACCGAGACAGAGAGAAGAGAGAGAAGAGCTCACCATGGAGACCGACCCCCTCAACGTATCGATCCGGGCCTTCGTCGCGGGGCTGTTCGCGAGCGTCGTCATCGGCGCGGCGTCGCCCGCCCTGGCGCAGGAAGGCCTGATGCAGAACCCGCCGCCGCCGCGCGTCTCGACGTCCGCGCGCCGCGGTCCCGCGGTCGCCGCCCCCGCGAAGCTCCCCGCGACGGCCGGCTCGATCAACCAGCTCGCCCGCGCGGTGCGCGCCGTCGACCTCGCGGTCGCCTCCAGGGACGCGGCTGGCGGTCGCGCCGCCGATGCGCTCGCGAGCAGCAGCCGGATCGAGGTCAAGGTCGGCGCGGGCGCGGACGGCCCGGTCATCGAGGGCGTCAGCGTCTCGCCGAACGAGGCGTTCGCGAGCGAGACCTGGGGCGTCAGCGAGCTCGGCTTCGACGAGAACGGCAACCTCGTCGCGACGGTCCCGACCGAGTCGGAGCCGGTGCAGCTCAAGATCACCGAGGGCGAGGACGGCACCCTCCAGGTCGCGATCGGCGACGCGCCGGCCGTCGAGGTGGCCCCCGACGGGACGGTGAAGACCAAGGACGGCGTGATCGGCAAGATCGGCGAGGTCGGCGGACCGACCGAGCTCGACGCCCTCACCGATGGGGACACCGTCCTCTTCGACGCCGACTGGGTCGCCCCCGACGCGAGCGACGTCGACGACCTCGGCGAGCGAGACAAGAGCCCCGGCTTCCGCGGCGCCCTCGAGGATGAGAAGGCGTTCGGCAAGTGCCCCGACGGCTCGGCCGGCGGCGGCAGCGGTCTCCCCGGCGGCGAGGGCGGCGGGGGCGCCGGCCTCCCCGGCTCCGGCGGCGGCGCGAGCGCTCCCGGTGGCGGCAGTGGTGCCGGCGGTGGTGGCGGCGGCGGCGCCGGTCTCCCCGGCGGCGGGCGCCCCGACGCGTTCGACGGCGGCACGGTCCCGAGCCAGACGGCGTTCCCGCCCGCGAGCGCGACGTCCGAGGAGCGCTTCCAGCACTTCGCCAACCTGGTCGAGCAGGGCGGCGGCAGCGTCGACCAGACGCCGGGTCAGCGGACCGTCCTCGGTCTGCGCGGCGTGACGCCCGACGGCATGCTCCACCCGCCCGAGACGCGCAACATCCGCAGCTACGGCGACACGTTCGTCGTGCTCTGGACCGACGACTCCGGCCGGCGCTTCGCCGAGGCGTTCCAGGGCTCGACGACGCCCGGTCAGGCGAGCACCAACTTCAACGGCACGCCCGACGTCGACCGCGACGGCACCAAGGACATAGCCCACCTGCGGCCCGGCACCTACGACTACTACGCCCGGCAGTTCAAGGGCAAGAGCGCGTATGGCAACAACGACGCCCTCCCGGTCGTGCGCGACACCAGCCACGACGGCCGGATCAGCGACGCCGAGCGCGCCGCGGCGGCCCAGCGCGACGACCGTGCCCGCGGGATCCTCTTCCACCGCGGCGGCGCGAGCCGCCCGAGCTCGGTCGGGTGCCAGACGATGTCGCCCTACGAGTTCGACCGGTTCGAGGCGGCCATGGGCGGCGACCGGACGTTCCGCTACACCCTGGTCCGCGTCAGCCAGTAGAGTAGGTAGACACCCAAACGAGAAGCGACCGCCGCGAAGGCGATCGGACGACGAGAACGAAGCACGGGGAGCCCAGCGGGTTCCCCGTGTTTCGATGAGGAGCCCCGGAGAAGCTCACACAGAGGCCTGGCGTAAGCATCTGACGCAAAAGCGGTTAAGCCCCAAGGGGTCAGGTCCAGTATTTTTACCATTTGCGGCCGCAAATGGTAAAAAAACTGGACCTGACCCCAGTGTGCGTAAGCCCTT
>JAJDCQ010000124.1 GCA_029260755.1 Planctomycetota bacterium
CTGCCGTGGTTTCGTGTCGCGTAGCGACGCGAAACATCATCGCTGCACAGCACGGGAGGGAGAGGCGCCGGGGGGCGGGGAGGTAAGGCGAATGAGGGACGCGGGAGGGTGGCACGCGGCGGCCGAGCTTGCGAGGCCCCGCGTGACGCACTCCCGCTTCCCTCATTCGCCGGCCCGAAGGACCCTTCGGGGACCTCCCCGACCCCCGGCGACTCTCCCGACCTCTGCGCACCTTCCGGTTTGTCGTTAGGAGATGCGGTCAGGCGAGAGCCGTCCGCCTGCCGACATCGGCACCGAGACGGAGGGCTAAACTGAAAACTGAAAACTGAAACTGAGGCCTGACCCCCAGTCGTACACCAACGCTCATAGAATCTGACCTACGAGTCTGGAATCTGACCTCCGTGGTGTGAGCTTTCCAGGGTCTCGAGGAGAGTCATCCACCGCGCTAGATCAGGTGGAATCGAGTAATTGCCGTCGATCGCGTAGCCGAGGTGGATGAGCCGCCGCTTGATTTTGAGGACCCGGGCTATTGTGGCGATGGGCTCGGATCGCCAGCTTGGGGCGATCCGCTGCGCCTCCTCAAATCCCAGTGGGCACTCGCCCACGAACCACTCCCTTATTGCCGTGTCGTCAAGAACGTCATGATTCGGCTTCGAGCCAAATCGTCCGAGCATCGCGCACCGAATCACCCATACTCGAAAGTCCGCGGACTCGGAGCCGCCTTCGGACTGCGAGAGATGTGTGTTGCACACGATCGCAAGACGCGCCCAGTCCAATGCAGAATCGGGGGCCTCGGCCGCGAGGGCTCGGTTGTTTACGCATTCTGCCAGGCCAAGCCAGTTGAAACTGGTCTTGGTACCTGGCGCAGCGCGACGAGCCCATGCGAGAGCATCGTGCGCATTCATCGCGAGTATGTCCGAGGTCGTCACCAGTTGCATCACCTTCCGCTGAAGATCTGCTCGCCGAACTCGACTCCGGCCCGGAGAAACGCTTCGACGGCCTGCCCGAGCGACGCGTTCGACGGCATGTAGTGACCGCTGGCGTTGCTGATACTGATGCCAAGAACCTCTCCCGCCGCTGCTCCTCCGGTGATCTGGCACTCACCGGCGGCAAGAACCGACTCTCCCGCCGCGGCAATGGTGTGGGGAATCTCCTGCGCACCAACGTGACTCGGGACCGCCCACAGCTGTCCGTCAGTCGTCAATACCCACTTGAGAGTTCCGCCTGCAGCCTCGCCGAGCTCGACGAGATCATCGAGGTTCTCGGGGCAGATTTGGAGCGGCTGAACGCCGAGTGCGCGCCCGAGTTGCAGTTCCTCGACGAGTTGATCTGGTAACTGATTTGGGAAGACTACTGGTGGCGCGCCGCCGACCGCGGCGACAGCTTCCGCCGTCGCCTCCCCTGCCATCGAGCCAGCCTGATTCGCCCCGGCAGCCGCGGGAACCGCTCCGGTTCCTGTTGCGCCGAGTCCAGGCGCTTCCGCCATCACAACGGCGGTCTCTACCGCATAGAGAATGCTCGCCGCCAAGCCGGCCACGGTTCCGACAATGAATGAGACGCCGGTCGCGTGCGCGACCACAGGTCCGCCGAGATGCGCGACCTCCCTCGCCCGCTTTGTTCGGATGTCTACGTAGCCAAGCGTTGCGGTGTGGACAGCCTGGCTTGCGGAATCGACAACGTTCCCAGGCGAGAGGCCGGGTGCCGTATCGACGAACACCTCCCAGGCCGCCTGCCCCCATCCCCACAGCCCGTCGTCGTAGTAGTCCTTGAGGCCCCAGGGATCGCGTCTATTGAAGGGATTGCTGCTCGCGTACGTGAAGCCGCTGCCGAGCTCGTCCTCCCAGATCCCGAGCGGGTCGCGGGACACGAAACGCCCCAGCTGCGGATCGAGGTAGCGGGCTACTACGTCCCTCGAGCTTCCCGCGCCGGGCTCGCGCTGGCGACCGTTCGGAGGAGCGAATCTCAGGCACGGCGCTCCGCTCACCAGATCGTGTCCACGTCCGAGAGCCGGATCTTGGCGTCTCGTGAGATCAGGGGAACGTCGAGCCGCTTCGCGGTCGCGGCGATGATCCGATCGGGCATGTCGGATACGACGGCACGCGGCACGGTCCGCAGCGCCTCGGTCAATGCGAGATCCATGGGCGCGAGGCGAATGACCGACGCGGGGTCGCGGAGCGCCTCGAGGAGTTGCTCCAGATCGCCGTTCTCGAGTCGGCCCTTCTCGACGAGGTAGACGAGCTCGATCGTCGTGATCGGTGACACGTAGATCCGGCAACCCGTCCGAGCGGCGTCGTGCATCGCGTCTCGCGCAGGCTCAGACAGGCGGTCGGGGGCTGAGAGATACCAGACGATCGCGTGTGTGTCCGCGACGACGGCCGTCACCGGTCAGATGTCCTCGCGAGGGAAGTTGCCCCACATCTCGCGGCGCGCCTCGTCGATGTCCTCGCGCGTGAGGTCGATTCCCCTACCAGCCCACAGGCCCTCGAGGCTCTTGAGCGGCTTGGGGTCCTTGGCGTTCGCGACGAGCGACTCGAGGAGCTCGAGCACTTCGCGCTGTTTGTCCTCGGGAAGCTCACGGAGCTTCTCGACGAGCTGCTCAATGCTCATGACTTCTTGACTCCGGGGCGATCGGTGGCGGTGAGGACGAGCGCTGTTCCCTCGGGAAGATCAACGGGCCGTCCGTTCCTAGCGCTGCGTCTGATTCGCACTCTCGCTCCTGCTTCTCACTCTATTCGACGGGTCGCTCGCGGACTACTGTCGGCTTCGCTTCCGAGCTCGGCGCCTCCGATGGGGCGGCGAAGTGAGTCCCCTCCAGTCTACCCTCGTCGCCCGACACGAGCGGCCGCTCGAGAAGCTCCACCGTCCGATGCAGCTCGTCTCGGTCGACCTCGAGATAGGTGGCCGTCGTCTCGATGCTTCGGTGCCCGAGGAGGTTCTGGACCGCCACGACCGGCACCTGCGCACGCATCAGGTGGGTGGCGATGGCTCTCCGGAATGCGTGGGGATGGGCTCGTATCCCGGCTCGTTGCGCCGCCCGCGTCACCGCCTGGTAGGCGCAGCCCTGCGAGAGCGGCTGCCCACGCATGGTCAAGATCAGGTGACCCGGATCGGGTCGACCGCGGACGAAGAGCGGTCGGGACTTGGCGAGGTAGTGTCCGATGGCGTCGAGCGTCCTTGGGGGGACCGGCACCCGTCTCCACCGACCTCGCTTGACCGCGCGGACGAGGATGGATGCGTCGTCGACGTCGAGATCGACGACGAGGGCACGGCGCGCTTCGGCATCGCGGAGCCCGATGGCGTAGAGCAGCTCGAGGAGGGCCCGGTCGCGAAGGGCGACGGCTCGCGTCCAGCGTGGTCGCCGCTGGCGGGAGATCGGCGGCTCCTCCAGCGTCGCGTCCAGCAGCTTGCGAACGGAGCCCTCGGAGAGGACGACGGGCGCCGCGGAGCTCGGCTCGCTGATCCGGAACCCCTCGAGCGGCGACCCGGCCAGCATCTCGTGCTTCACGAGCATCGTGAAGAACACCCGCAGCGCTGACCCTCTGCGCGCGGGCGTGCTCGGCCTGCACCCCGACGCGACGCACGCGGCCAGGTAGCGCTCGACGTCACCGCGCACGATCTCTGCGAGCGGCCGGCGCGGGACGAGGTCGAGGAGTCCCCGCGCGGTTTCGAGCAACAACGCACGGTGCTTCTGAGCTCGCTGGAGCCGCTCGAGCTCCGTTTCGAAGAGTGCGATCGCGCTCCGGTGGTCTCGCCGCATCGCCTAGTCCCCGAGTCGCTCGCGGGGGTGCTTGAGGATCACGGCTCGGCGAAGCTCCTTCGTGTCGAGAGAGAGGTAGAGCTCGGTCGTCGCGAGCGAAGCGTGCCCGAGCAGAATCTGGATGTGACGGAGCGAAGCGCCGGCCTGGAGCAGGTGAGTCGCGAACGACCGCCGGAGCGTGTGGGCCGTGAGGTGCTTTGTGATGCCAGCGCGACGCGCGAGGCGCTGGAGCGTCTTCTGCAGGGCGACTCCACCCATCCCGCGTCCGTGCGTCGCGAGGAACACTCGGGACCCCGCGACCCGGCGCGGCCGGATGAACGTCGGTCGAGCCCGATCGAGATAGTCGCGGAGACGACCGTACGCCGAGCGGGTGATCGGCAGCACCCGCGTCTTCCCGCCCTTGCCCTCGCGGACCACGATCTCGCGGGCCGCGTGGTCGACGTCCCCGAGCTCGAGCTCGAGGAGCTCGGAGCGACGGACTCCCGTGGCGTAGAGGACCTCGATCACGGCCCGGTCGCGAATCCCCAGCGGCGTGTCGATCGACGCCGCGTCGAGGAGGCCGCGGATCTCCTTGACCGTCAGGACGCCCCCCGGTGGCCGCGGGGGCGTCCGGGGCTGCTCGAGGCGGAGCGAGGGGTCGCGTGGGATGAGCTCCTCGGCGGCGAGGAAGCGGAAAAAGACCGACATGATCGTGGTGGTGGTGCCGACCGAGTTGGCGCCCATCGGTTGGCCGCTCGCGGTCGCCGTTCCGGTGAGCAGTCCGACCTGGTACTCGCGAAGCAGCTCGAGGCTCACTCGGGTCGGCGTGGTCCGTGCCCGCCTTCCCGCGACCCATCCCCGAAACCGACGAAGGCGAGCGAGGTAGCTCTCGATCGTCGACGGCCGGAGGTTGCGCGCGCGCAGGTGGTCAGTGAAGCGCTGAAGCGCGCCGTTCCAGCCGAGGTTCCGTGAGCGGCCCATCGCGGCCTCCGATCTACGCGAGGAAGTCGATTTTTGCGTGACGAGGCCGGCAACCCCTTGGCCGCCAGCCGGTTCGGGGTGATTCGCCGCGTGATTACTCGTGATTCCTCATCTGCAAGCCACTGCCCTCTCTGGAGATGGGCCTGATCACTCCGTGAACACTGGTGATCACTTGGCGCCTTCGATATCGCCCGGTGGCTTCAGGCTGGCGCCCTCGCCGAGAAGTGATCGATCCAGGACGCGCACTCCGTGAGGCCGGGCGCCGGTGCTCACGACGAGCTCGTGTGCCTCGAGCTCGCAGACCGCCCGTGCCGCCGTCGCATAGCTCCAGCCCAGGGCGTTCGCGAGCTGTCGCCGCGTCGAGGATCCGCGAGGGGCTTCGCAGAGGTGGCGGTAGGCGCGCGCGGCCCGCGGCGAGAGGCCGTCGATCTCCTCGTCGGCGAGCAGGCGGATCAGCTGGTAGATCGCCCGGTAGTCGGCGACTCGGGCGACAATGCGGCCTTCGTCGTCGCGCTCTCGCTGCCGGCCGTGGAGCAGGGCGTGCGCCGCAATGAGGCTGCCGAGCTTCGCGTGGTCGCGGCGGTCCTTCGAGGTCCGCGCCCGGTAGGTGAGCTGGCGAGCGAACGGGATTACGACGGACGACGGCTCGAGGAGTCGCTGCGCGTCCTGCCAGGTCCGGAGGTTCACGGGCTGGGACTCGCCGCCCGCCCAGCTGTTCCGCTGCGCCTCGAAGACCCGCTCGGTCTGCTCCGGTCCGTCGTCGAGGGGCAGCTCGAGGCACCGGGAGAGGTTCTCGGGGTGAAGGTCGTGGCGGGTCGTGCTCGAGAGCAGCGCGATCGGCCCCTTCGCCTCGCGGGACTCGATGCGTCCCTTGACCGTCACCGTCAGGCGCAGGACGCCGCGCGATTGCAGCGTGCGGATCGGGTACTCGGCGCCGACGGCACCGGCCTGCTCGTCGACGACGATTACCTTGTGGGCCAGGTAGTCGCCGCCCGCGTAGAAGAGCGCCTGGGGCGTCAGTCGCGAGAGGAACTCGACCGACTCCTCGGGCAGCATCTGCACGACGCGCTCGAGGAGCTCCGACTTCCCCGACGACAGCGGCGCCACGAGGATCGCCGAGAGGGGCTTGGCGAGGAGCCGGCTCGTCGCGACGAGGTACGTGAGCCGCTTCACCCGCTCCTCGCCGACGTAGCCGAGCTCGGCGATCGTCGTGGCGGCCCGGTCGAGGAGGTCTGGCGCGAGAAGGAGCCGCTCCGCGGCGCGGCGACGGGGAGCGTCGAGGGTCACGGTCGCGACGCGGGACTCGGCACCCGCGGCCCGGTCGATCTGATCGAGGAACAGATCGAGGTGCCCGAGGATCTGGCCGATCTCGCGCCCGAAGGTCTCCGCGATGAGCTGGCCCAGGGCCTCCCGGCCGCGCTGGGCGTAGAGGCTCGTGAGGTCGCGGACGGCTCCGGTGCCCTCGCCTCGGGTCGAACGTACGGTGATCAGGACGCGCCCGGCGCCCTTTCGCGGCAGCTCGTCGAGGACGTAGACGAGACCGTCCTCCTCGAGGACCAGCTCGGTGCTCGGGGCGGCGGTCGGCTCGGGGACCCGCGCATGTCCCGGCGCCGCCCTTGACGATCGGCGCGCGCTCGGTGCTCGGGTCTCTTCCTTCGGTCGGCGACGGGCCACGTCTCGGTCCTCGGCGGGGGAGGGTCGAGCGTAGACGAGTCGAGGGTCGCCACCGATAGCGTGCGACCGCAGGCGTCGAGCTCACTCGCGCGGGGTGACCGGTGGGACCCGAACTGGACGGAGGTGGTGTGGCGTGAGCGACCGATATCGGACGCGACGCCGCGAGTACTCGAGCCGGCGCTTGAAGCGCCCGGCTACGGTCAGGCGGGCTCGCCACTTGCGTTCGCGATCGACAACCCGGCGTAGCGACCGGCGGCACTCGCCTCCGCAGTATCGAGCAGGGCTCCTGATCGACGGAAGGGGCACGTCGTCGCATCCAGGTCGGGCGCAGTGCTCGGCGCCCCGAACGGATTCATGGGCGTGACCACGCGGCGGCGCTCGCGGCGGTTTTCCGGCTTCGCGATGACGACGGCGGCGTTCTTGCTCGGCGAGGCGGTGCCGCTCGAGGACGGAGCCGCACTGTCGACGGCGGCGCTGGCGACCCCTCGCGTGCCAGCGGCGAACCTCAAGGTCGCAGGTGGGTTCGAGGCAGTATCGCTGGCACCAGCGGCGGGGCGAGTAGGTGCGGCGACAGCCTCTTCGGAGACACGGACGTGGGGTCGGAGTCGGGCGGCGATGTCGGGGGCGACTCGAGAGCGAAGAGCTGAGCTCGTCGCGGACCACCGATCGCGCCTCCCCCGGGGACGAGGCGCTGAGCTACCGTCGCCGAACGTGGCTCGTCTCTCTTCCTATCGCCTATCGGGAGGGGAGGGTTGCGTTTGGGCTTCGAGCAGGCGACTCGCGTCGCGTGGGCTGAGCAGCCACCATTGGCCTCACCGCCTGACCCCTGGCGACTCGTTAGTCTGCCAATGCCTTGAGGCGCCGCCTCGCAAGTTCATGATCTTCTGTCGAGAAGGACTCGGTCAGCTCGTCGAGATCAAGCGCGTTCTCCTTACCGCGGAATCGATACCGGACAGATCCGCTGCCGGGTAGGGCGGTAATGTATGGAGTGCGTATTGCGCGCTTGTACCAGCGTATGGCTACCTCAGTGTCGCCGGCGGCCTCTCGCTTCTGGGCGAGAGCAACCATGGCGGGCACGTAGTCGATCTCAGATGCTCTTTCGAGCCACCATTCCGAGGCCTGCCCGTCGCGAGCCACGATAACGCCTCGTTCGAGTAGAGAAGCCAGCAACGCCATGCTAGGGGCGCTGCCCGCCTCCGCAGCGTCACGGATGCGGCAAAAGTAGTCCCGCTCGCCCGGATCGTCAGTTATGAATGTGGGCCCACGACACCCTGCGACGATTGCGAGTGATAGCACGCAGAGGAGGACCGGACTTCTTGGCATCACTATTGCACCCAATGCTCCCGCCAATCCCAGGCGGGAATCATGTCCCCTGCCCCACGGTAAGGCAACTCGCGACCTTCGTCATCGAAGTTACTTGAATACCGCTTCTTCAACTCGTCACGAGTCGCATCCGCGAATTGATCGAAGGAGCGCTTCCCTGACTCGAATTGCGTCCAGCCAGCAGTTGAGGCGTCCGCCGCTCTTCCCGCCCGAGTTCCCGGATCTTCGCTGGCCGTGAGCAAGTGGAGGTACCAGTTCGCGCCCCAAAACGCACGGGTCTCGTCCTGGAAGTACGTCGGGTTGTAGCAGCTCGGCTCGTCCTCGCCCTCGGTAAGCGAATCGTGAAACGAGTGGAAAAACTCGTGGACCAAGAGAATCGAGTATGTGAACGCTATCTTCCTAAGGGCTGCCTCGGCCTTTGCCACGTCCCCACGAGCTAGCTCCGCCTGAGCGTTGAGAAGTACGCTGATGTGCCGGGGGAAGATGTTTATGAAGACCATTCCCAATGGGTGGTAGATGCCTCGTGGGGCATCGGTCTCAAGGCCTAGGCCGAAATGGGGGCCGAGGGCCTCTCCGAGGTAGCTCTCATCTCCGAGTCTCCGCTTGCAGTGCTCCATCCCCGCCCGGAGGTGTCCGTAGTCGGAGAAGCTTAGCTCGCCGCGCTCGTAGGCGAGTTTCAGCGCGGAGAGCGCCCTCTGGGTCATCTCCTTCGTGACGCCTCTAACGATCGACTCCAGGAGCTCCACGGCAGCCACGGGATAGTCCGCGTCCAGCCCGAGCGGGTCGACTCGGTTGAACGGGTTCGCCCCCGCGTGGGTGAAGGCGTTGCCCACAGACTCGGCGTCATGCCAAGCACCCATCGGGTCGCGAGAGACGAAACGCCCCAGCTGCGGATCCAGGTAGCGGGCTCGGTAGTAGATCACCTCCTCAGTACGCCTTGCGCGTCGGGGGTTTCTCCTTGCCCTTGGTCTTGGCGGTCCGCTTTGCTCGGCCGCCGATGTCGACGATGACCTTCGGGGCGCCGGGGGCCTTGATCGCCGACTCGCCCTTGAAGGAGAAGGACATCGTTCCGGTGCCGTCGGGGCTGCTCCCGTCGAGGCAGCCCTCGATCGTGAGCTCGAACGTCATCGGGATCGCCTGCTCGAGCGGCATCGGGCCGAGCTGGGCCATCGCGAAGCTCATCTTGCAGGTGAGCTTGCCGTAGACGGCGCCGTCGCGTCTCTCGGCCGAGACGAGGGTGCACTCGCCGCTCGCGGTCGAGGCGTCGAGGCTCGGGTCGATGTCCTTGGCGAGGGCGCCGAGGTCGGGCTTCCAGCTCTCGCCCACCTTCACCGGACCCTTCGGCAGGATCGCCTTCTCGAAGAGGCCCTCCCGGTCGCCGGCCGAGATGTCGACGTCGCGTCCGAAGCCCTCGGCGACGTCCTCGATGAGGTCCTCGCCGACCGCCGCGCCGTCCTCGTAGGCGAAGCTCCATCGGTCCGGCCCGCGGGTCGCGACGATCGTCTTGCCCTGGAAGGCGAGCGGCTCGCCGTACTCCTTCGCCTCGTGGAACGTCCGTCGCTCCCTGGTGACGTTGGCGCCGTCCACCGCGAGGATCTCGGTGGTCGCCTTGAACGAGAGCTCGCGGCTCTCGTTCTCCTCCTGCATCAGCGTCCCGACCCCGTCGACGATCTGGAGCGCGTTCCGCTTCGCGTCGGTCAGAACGTGCTCGGAGATGTGCCCGACCTTCGGCGCCTTCCACTCGAGCTCGAGCTCGTAGGTCTCCTGGGCGTGCGCGACCGCCGGCGTGGCGAGAGCGGCGAGCAGCGCGGCGAGGGCGAGCCCGCGGCAGCGACGGATCGACATGGACGACTCCTCTCGGGTGAGCGAAGAACGGACGGGTCAGGCGAGCACCCAGACCTCGTCGAAGGTGTATCGATAGGGACTGTAGCTGAACTCCTTGGTCGAGATCGAGCGCGTCGGCAGCTCCCGGGCGACGATCGCGTCGCGAACCGGGCCCCGGTTGCTCGTGATCGCCCGCGCGGTCGGGATCCAGACCTCGCCGAGGCCCCACCGCTCCGCGGCGCGCCGGGCGAAGGCGAAGGCAGCGTCGAGGAGGGCGTCGGCGCCGACCTCCTTCAGCAGCCCGAGCGACGGGTTGATCCCGGGCAGGGCGAGGTGGCGCGCGCCGTCGTCCTCGACGACCAGGAAGTGCATCCCGCCGAGCGCGCGGCGGTCGGGGCCCCAGAAGACGACCTGGATGAACCCGGGCCGCTCCCAGAGCTGGTCGTCGGTCGCCGTGCAGACGCCCTCGCAGATGCCGATCGGCGCGTGGGCCCGGCGCTTGGTCGGCTCGAACCGGATGACCATCGCCGCGCCGCCGGCCGTCCGGCGGTACTCGAGCTTTCCCTTCGCGCCGTTCCCGAACAGCTCGCGCTGCATCGCCGCGAGCTCGCCCCCGATGAGGTCCGCCAGGACGCGGAGGTGCTCCTCGCCGAGGGTCACGTCGGCCTCGCGCGGCTCCAGCGCCGCGAGGGCGCCGTCGAGCTGGTCTTTACTCCGGGCGCCGAGGAGCGAGGCGAGGCCTTCGCCCTCGAGGTCGAAGCCGCGGAGCTGGCTCGTGAGCCGCTTGGCGGCCGCCTCGGCGTCGACCTCGCCGGCCGCGTGGGCCTCCACCGTTCGCCAGACGGCCTTGGCGAGGCCGCGCCCGATCTGGCCGCGCGGGGCGAGCTTCGCCGTCGCCTGGCGGTCGTAGCGCTCGGGGTCGGTCGTGCGGAAGGCGCGGAGGGCGTCCTGGATGATCTCGCGGGCGGTGTCGGCCAGGAACTCGCGGAGCTTGAGGAGGGTGCTCGGGTCGTCGACGTCGTCGGGGAGCGGCTGCTCGTCGGCAACGTGGCGGGCGTAGAGGCGTTGGAGGAGCGCGGCCCGCGGCTTCTCGCGCCCGATCGTGCCGTCGATCCACGCCTCGAAGAGGCTCCGCCCGAGCGCGTCGAGCGGCTCGTCGTCGCCGCTCGAGGTCCGCGCGTTGACGGCCGCGATCGCCCCGAGCAGCGGCGCCCAGGGTCCGGTGTCGATCTCGCAGCCCTCGCGGACGCAGTAGCCTCCCACGGCGAGGCGCGCCTGCAGGTCGTCGCCCTCGAGGGCGCCCGCCTCCTGGAGCACCGCGACGTGCTCGGGGTGATCCGAAAAGCTCTGCACGAGGCTCCGGTAGCGTCGCCGGTCGGCGCCGTAGGCGGGCGGGAACACCCACGCCAGCACCTGGCCGAGGAGGGCGTGGCGCTGCTGCTCCTCGTCGAGCTCGCCCGCGACGATGGCTGCCGCGAGCTCCTCGACGCTCGCGTGGAGCGCGGCGATCCGCTCGCGTCGCTCGGGGGCGCCGAGCGACTCGTCGGCCACGATCGCGCAGTACTCGCGGTAGTAGTCGGGCTCGGGGAAGGGGACGTCGGCGAGGAACGCCTCGAGCCGCTCGCGCTCCTCGCCGAGCGATCGGATCGTCCCGCTCCGGACACACGGCACGAGCAGGCCGGCGAGGATGTCGGGCGCCCGGACGCCCTCCTGGGTGACGACGTGTCGAAGCGTCGCGAGGGCGTCCTCGCCGTCGATCGCGCGCTCGAGGTAGGCGAACGAGCCGAGCGCCGCCGCGGAGCTCGCGCCCTGGCCGAACAGGGTCGGGACGATGAGGTCCTTCCACGCGGCCGGCAGGCGCCGGACGAGCTCTCCGAGGTGGCTCACGCGGTGCATCACGTCGATCTCGACGCCGGCGATCACGCCCCCCTCGTGGATCCGGACGAGGTCGGCGACCGCGTCCTCGAACCGCGCCCGGTCCTCGCCGGCGGCGGTGCCGATGACCGGCAGGGCGTGCTCGAGGAAGAGGGTGCTCAGGCTCCCGTCGTCATCGTCGCGAAGTGATGCCAGCCGCACGAGTGGTTCGAGGAGGCCGATCGCCGCCTCGACGTCGTCGCCCGCGAGCCGGGCGACGGTGTGGCCTCCGGCCACGATCGCCGCGGCGCGATCGACGCCGTCGGCCGCGACCGCGATGCCGCGGTCGAGGGTCGCCTCGAGGAGGCGCGCGAACTCCTCGGGTCGTTCCCCCGCCACCTCCGCCGCCAGCGGCGCCGCCGCGACGAGGAGGGCCGCCGCGTCGAGGTCGCTCGCGGCCGCCCGCGCGTCGAGCGCGTCGAGGCGCTCCAGGAGGTTCGCGTAGGCGGCGGCGTCGGGCGCGACCCGGCCCGCCCGGTCGAGGATGGTCCCATGGATCGCCGCGAGGTCGCGCCCGTCGGCGCCGGCGGCGAGGAGGCGCGTCGTGAGCGCGTCGAGTCGCGCGAGGC
Source organism: Planctomycetota bacterium (assembly GCA_029260755.1). Lineage (GTDB taxonomy): Bacteria > Planctomycetota > J058 > J058 > JAJDCQ01 > JAJDCQ01. Next base: position 12,022 of record JAJDCQ010000124.1, read on the forward strand.
GGTCGCCTGCGGGCCGGCGGGCGAAGCTCCGGACGCCGTCGCGCATCGGCGTGGTCGTGTCGATTCCGGCGGCGGCCCCGCGAGCGAGGGCGTCGAGGGTCGCCGCGAGGAACGCCTCGTCGGGCGTCTCGCCCGTCTCGCCAGTCCGTTGGTCGCCCTCGAGGTCGGCGGCGGCGATGACGACCTGCTCGACGCCGAGGGCCGTCTCGAGCTTCGCCGCGCCGAGCGCGGCGATCGTCTCGAAGAGGCGTTCGCCGAGGCGGGCGGCGGCGGCGCGGTCCTCGGCGCCGCCGCGGCTCACGATCGCGGGGACGGCCTCGGCGAGCACGAGCGACGGGTCGACGCCGAGGCTCGCGGTCCGCGACGCCAGGTCGATCGCCTGCTCGACGAGCCACGGGGCGCCCCGCGCCGCTCCCGCGACGGCCGGCAGGCCGCGGCTGACCGTTTCGGACGGGTCGATCGACTCGGACTGCAGGGTCGAGGTCAGCGCGGCGATCGCGTCGAGGAGCCGCTCGAAGAGGGCCTGATCGCCGTCGACCTGCTCGGCGAGCGGCCGGATCGCGTAGGTCATCACATGGGCGGCGTCCCCGTCCATCGCGACGACGCGCCGGATGAGGCGGTCGAGCCCGTCGAGGAGCCGGGCGAACGCGGCGTCGTCGGCGCCGGCGAGGCGCAGGATCGGGGCGACGCCGGACTCGCCGAGGCGCCAGGGATCGATGCCGTTGGCGGCGAGGGCGCACGCTCGATCGAGGAACGCGTTGGACGCGGCCGGTCGGTCGGCGAGCTGGGCGAGGGCGGGGGCGACGCCGAACTTGATCGGGGGCCCGGGATCGATCCCGTGCCGGGCGAGGTCGATCGCGAGGTCGAAGACGCGCTCCCAGGTGCCGTCCGGCTTCACCTCGCCGTGGAGGACGGCGGGGAGGCCGTCCTCGAAGACGATCATCGGCCGGATCCCGCGCTCGGCGATCTCCTCGACGAGGCGGAAGCCACGCGCGACGAGGTCATCGAAGCGCGCGTCGCCCTCGGCCGCCCAGCCCAGCGTCGAGAGGACGCGGTCGAGGAACGGCGCCGCGTCGATGCCCCGGTCGGCCAGGTCACGGACCCGCTCGAAGATCGGGGCGCCGCGCGCCTCGTCGAGCTGTCCGACGTTCGGGAGGCCGGTCGAGAGCAGGTAGGTCGGCTCGACCCCGTGGGAGGCGAGGGCGAGGGCGGGCTCGAGGAGCCGCCCGCGGATCCACGGGGCGGCGCGCTGGTAGCCGTTCGCGACGCCGTGCTCGAGGACGGGGTAGGGCGAGACGCCCGCTGCGAAGAGGGCGCAGCCGAGCTCGGCGAGCTCGGCCAGCGCCGTCTCGGCGGCGTCGAGGTCGTCGGAGAAGGCGGTGATGAGCTCGGCCAGGGCGCGCGCGATCGGCCAGACCGGCGGGACGCCTCGCTCCTCCATGAGCTCGATCGTCGCCTGGAGCGCCTCGCGCACCCGGGCGACGGCCGCCGCGTCGTCGGCGACCGAGCACTCGCCGAGGGCGGCGACGGCGTGGCGGAGGGTCTCCTGCGGGCTGATCCCGCGCTCGGCGAGGGCGATCGCCAGGTCGAGGGCCGCGTCGACGACGTGGGCGTGGGTGCCGGCGCACCGGGTCGCGGTCGGGACGCCGTGCTGGAAGACGCCGATCGGCTCGACGTCGTGGTCGTGCATCGTCACCGCGAGGACGCCGAGGCGTTGCACCCAGCCTTCGAAGCGCGCGGCGTCGCCGCCGGCGGCCGTTCCGAAGAGCGGGAGGCAGAAGTGGAGCGGGCTCCAGAGCTGCATCGCCCGGGCGTCGAGCGTCCGGACGAGCTCGGCGATGGCGGCGAGGAGCCGATCGCGCGCCGCCGCGTCGTCGCTGGCGATGGTCAGGGCGAGCGCGGCCGCCTGGCGGGGGTACTGAACGTCGATGCCGTCCGCCTCGAGCGGCGCCGCCCAGGCATCGATGCGTCCGTCGGGGCCGTCGGTGGTCATGGCGCCGACGCTATCAAACGGGTCGTCGCGCTTCACGTGCGCGGGCCCGGTGAGAACGCTGGACCGGGAACGGCGTTCTCGTCCTGCGGATCTGGAAAGCGAAGACGCGCCGCGGCAATCGCCGCCGACGCCCACCGTGCACGGGTTTCGGACGATCGGTCGTCGCGGCCCGTCGGTTGCGGGCTCCCGGGCGGGAACGAGCAGGGAGGGAGAGTCGCATGGGGGGTCGCACCCTACGCGGCTCGTGCGTCCGCACGGGCATCATCACCGTCGCCGCCACCATCATCATCGTGCCGACCGCGAGCGGGTGCCGCCGCGCGTCCTCGGCGGGACCGCGTTCGAGCGCGGCGACCCCGACGACCGGCGCGGGCGTCGACGGCCCCGCCGGTCTGATCGTCACGGCGCTCGCGCCGCCGCCGACGGCCGACGATCCGATCGTGATCGAGCTCGGCGCGCCGGTCGCGCCGGCGACGCTCGTCGCCGGTGAGAGCGTCCTCGTGCTCGAGGATCGCGACGTCGACCCCGGCGGCGCGTTCGCCCCGGTCGCCGTCGAGGTGGCGGTCGGCGCCGGCGGGAGGAGTGTGCGCGTCGCGCCCGTCCGCCCTCTTCGCCCCGGTCACGAGGTGCGCGTCGTCCTGACGAGGTCGGTGCGCGGGGTCGACGGCGTGCCGCTCCGCACGAGCGACGCCTCGGCGCCGATCAGCTTCGCGGCGTCGATCCCCGACGCGGTGTTCGAGGGACGGTTCACCATCGCCGCTCCCGAGGTCGACGCGTCGCCCGAGGGCGCGCCGTCGCCGCGGGGCGCGACCGGGGCGTTCGCCGTCGTCGACGTCCAGCCGCCGTTGCACGCCCGCGTCCCCTCCCCCGACGTGATCCGCGTTCGCCTGAGCCGTCCCGTCGATCCGGCGTCGCTGCGCGGTCCCGGACATCGCGACGCGACGATCGGGGTCTTCCAGGACGCCGACGACATCCCGGGCGGGCCGCTCGTCGCGCTTCCGGGAACCGCATCGCTCGAGGAGGATGGGCGCGCGATCCTGATCGCCCTCGACGCGCCGCCCATCCCCGAGCGGGAGGTCCTCATCGCTCTCTCGAGCCGGCTCGCCGCGGCGGGTGCGCGGCCCGGCGACGCGGGTCTCGTCCGGGGTGCCGTCAGTCAGCCCGCGAGCCTTGGCGCCGTCCTCTCGGGCGCCGTCTTCGAGAGCGCGTTCGTCCCGATCGCGCGCCCGAGCACGACGCTCGCGTCGCACGGCTCCACCGCGCCGACCGACCCGCCCGCGCCATCGCCGCGGACGATGGCGGCGACCGCGGCGAGCGGGGACGGTGTCCCCGATCCCGAGGAGTTCACCTACGAGCGAAGCGGCACCGACCGCTGGCACGTCGACTTCGAGGTCCGGAGCCGGGCGTTCTCGACCGACCGCTACTACCACGGGCTCCGGAGCCGGAGCGGGCGGACGATCGCCGACCGCCTCGTCCACCAGCGGGTGATGCACAAGATCCTCGAGACCGCCTCGCTGAAGTACCGCCGCACGGCCGACGGACGAAGACGGAGCGGGTCCTACGCGATCTCGTTCAGCCCGACCCGACCCTCGCGCGGCAGCCCCGGCTGGAGCTACAGCCGGATGGCCGTCGGCGGCAGCCTGGATGGCGAGACGATCGGCGTCGCCTACTACGATGAGGGGAATCGCTGGCGCGAGGACAACGGCGACTCCGACCTCGGCGTCTTCAGCCGCGGGATCTACGGGCGATACTCCAGACTGCGCACGCGACTCCGCAGCGCCGACCGACCGTTCGTCGACGGCTCGTATCGCCTCGGCGACGGAAGCCGCACCGACGACTCGCGCTTCCGCGCCGTCCACAAGGCGCTCGACGACTGGGGCCACGCCGTCGGCGTCGTCCTCGCCCACGAGGTCGGCCACAGCGTCGGCCTCGACCACTCCGACCGCAGCAGCAACATCATGAGCAGCTGGTCGACGTCGTGGGAGCTGTCGGATCGCGACATTGACTTCACGAGCGCGGCGCATCGGTTGCTGCGGAGTAACCTCGGCGTGCAGTAGGCGGAGGCGGCGGGTCGAGCGATTGCGTCAGCTTCGCCTTCGGCGAAGAGGATGTCACCACGGAGACACGGAGGACACGGAGGATTCACGGAGACGCGCGGGCGGCGCCTACCGGATTGGTGTCGCTTCGCGACGAGGTGGAACCACGGAGGCACGGAGGCACGGAGAGGCTTCGGTCCGACCACGTCTCCCTATCGTCGGATCGTGGTCGCCTCGAGCCCGTCGAGGACGGTGCCAGACAGAGGATCCTCCGTGTCCTCCGTGTCTCCGTGGTGAACATCCGCCAGGCGAGTCCTACCGCTTCTTCCGTCCGCTCGTCGGCTGGATCGAGTCGGTCGTCCAGGGCACCTCGAGCTCCTTCCACGTCCAGCGCTTGCCGTCGCCGGTGGCGAAGGAGACCTGGGTGAAGGCGGGGTTAGGCTCGCCGCCGGCTGCGGTCGTGACCGGGACGAGGAGCTCGTCGCGGACGTAGTCGTAGTAGCACTTGTGCTCGACGACCGGCGTCGGGCGCTGCTTCTTGCGGGGGATCGTCCAGACGGTCGGGGAGACGCCCCGGCGCATGTTCTTCACGCCGCCCGCTCCCTTGATGTCGACGGTGCAAGGCATCCTGGGCGACGCGCCGTTCGGCGTGCGCAGCTTGAACCGGAGGTAGAAGATCCCGTTCGCCGGGACGCCCGGCGGACCCTCGAGCGGGATCGGCGAGGCGATCGGACCGCTCAGCCAGATCCCTCCGCGGATCTGGAGGAGCGGCTCGAGAGGCATCACGTCGGGCGCGTCGGGGTCCGGCAGGTAGGGGCGCCGCCCCGGCTCGGGGCCGTCGGGCGAGACGTCGATGAACTCGCCCGAGATCCCGGCCTTCCACCCCGAGACGCGCGGCGGGCTCTCGACCGAGGTCTCGAAGTCGGTGATCCAGCCGGGCCCGAGCTCGTCCTCGAGCTGGATCTCGAGCTCGATCGGGTCTCCGTCGGTCCTCAGGCCGAGCTTCACGAGCGGGCGCTTCAGGATCGAGTCGGTCCCGTTGCGGAGCTGACCGGTCACGCGGAGGAGGTCGCCGGGCATCATCTCGAGCCGGATGTTGGCGACCTCGAGCTCGTCGCCGTCCGACCACTCGCCCGCGCCGATCAGGAGCGGCCCGGGCGGGTGCGCGCCGCCGTCGCTGTCGCCGGATCCGCTCTCGGGCGGGGCGCCCTCGGGGGTCGGGCTCTTCTCGATCGACTCGGTGAGGAACTTCCAGCGGGTCGCCTCGCCGTTCGGGAGGCGCGCGCTCACCGTCACCCGGTAGGCGAGGAACGCGGGGACCTGCTTCTCCTCGATGTCGACCTTGCCCTTGCTCCCCGCGGCCATCCGCCTGCGCGACCAGCCGCGCCGGATCCGTCGGAACTTCTTCCACTCGCCGCCGTCGTCCTCGAGGAGATCGATCCGCAACCGGACGTCGTCGAGCGCCTCCTCGCCTACGTTGCGGACGGTCCCCTTGAAGAAGACCGCGTGCTCGATCCGGGTGCGGGACACCTCGATGTCGAGCTCGATCGGCGGCGGCACCCAGGGCTCCGCGTCCTTCGCTCCGCCCGGCTCGTCGTCGGCCGTCGCGGGGGGCGCGACGGGGCACATCATCAGGACCATCATCGCCATCAGGGCTGGGATCAGGGCGATCGGGCGGTGGTCTCTGGGCATCGAATCTCTCCGGAGAGGACAGGGGCGGGGACGGCCGAACGTCCATCGTGGGACGTGGCCCCGATGCCCGCAACCGGCCGGATCCTGCCAGGTTGGGGCGACCGGGGCGACCGATTCGTGCCGCGATGCGCAATACGGTCTTTCCCCCGGGTTCGGATCCCGTTACGATCGTCGCCCGCGCTCACTCCGCAAACGAGGAATGCTCCCGTCGTGTCGGCCTCCATGGACCTCACTCCGCTCAAGATCGACCGGAACAAGGCCGCGCCGCGGGCTCGTCCCGGCTCGCTCGCGCCGAAGCTCTTCGGGCTCGGCGCGCTCGCGGCGGTCGCGGCGGTCGCGTGGGTCTTCTGGCCTGCGATCAAGGGGCGCGTCGACGCGATCCGCCTCCCGACCGTCAAGGTCGTCCGGGTGGAGGAGAGCCATCCCGCCGCCGCGGGCGCCGTGCGCGGCATGGCGTCGAACGGCTATATCGTCGCGTCGCGCCGCGCGGCCCTCTCGGCAGACACGCCGGGCCGGATCGTCGAGATGCACGTCACGGAGGGAAGCCTGGTCCAGGAGGGCGACCTCGTCGCCCGGCTCTTCTCCGAGGAGTACGCCGCGAGCGTCGCGCGCGCCGACGCCGACATCGCGCGCGCGGAGGCGTCGAAGAAGAGCGCCGAGGCGAGCCGCGACGCGGCCCGGACCGAGGTCGGACGTCTCGCCGCCGCCGTCGTGGCCGCCGAGGAGGCGATCGCGGCCGACCAGTCCGACGTCGGCCTCGCCGAGCGCGAGCTCGGTCGCGAGGAGGGCCTCGAGCGCGACGGCGTCGGGCGCGACCGCGACCTCGACCGCGCCCGCGCGGCGCTCGAGCGGGGCCGCGCGAGCCTGCGGCGGTCCCGCGCCCTGAAGAACGCGGCCACCGAGGCGGTGGCCGCGGCCGAGAGCCAGGTCGAGGTGGCGGAGGCGAGGATCGTCGAGGCCGGCGCCGCGATCGCGGTCGCGCGCGCGGCCCGCCAGCTCGCCCAGGCGACCCTCAAGAAGACCGAGGTCCGCGCCCCGTTCACCGGGATCGTCGTCCTGAAGGACGCCGAGGTCGGCGAGGTCGTCAGCCCGAACAGCGGCAGCACCCGCGGCTCGGTCGTGACCATGGTCGACCTCGCCTCGCTCGAGGTGCAGGCCGACGTCCCCGAGACCAGCCTCAAGGCGGTCCGGGTCGGCGGCCCGGCCAGGATCTTCCTCGACGCCTGGCCCGGTGAGCCCTACCGCGGCCGGGTGGACAGGATCTGGCCGACGGCGAACCGCCAGAAGGCGACCGTCGAGGTGCGCGTCTCCTTCGTCGACCGCGACGAGCGCCTGCGCCCCGAGATGGGCGTGCGGATCGTCTTCACGCCCGACGACGAGCCGCCCGCGAACGGCGCGTCCCCCGACGGAGGGACGCCGGCCGCGGCCGGCGCCGAGGCGTCCCCGATCATCCTCGTGCCGGAGACGGCCGTCGTGCGTCTCGATGGGAAGAGCGGCGTGTTCCTCCTCGAGCGAGACGCCGTCCGGTTCCACCCCGTGCAGGTCGGCAAGACCACCGGGGGTCGCGTCGCGATCGAGTCGGGCCTCGCGGGGGGCGAGCGGATCATCGCCGCGCCCTCCTCGACCCTGTCGGATGGCGACCGCGTCCGGGTCGAGAACGAGTCATCCTAGTCGCCGGGCCGCGATCCCGAGCCTGAGCAGAGAGCCCGTCATGCCCGAAGCGTTCATCAGCCTCGAAGAGGTCACCCGGAGCTACTCCCGCGGCGGCGAGACCGTCCACGCCCTCGACCGCGTCGACCTCGAGATCCCCAAGGCCACCTTCACCGCGCTGATGGGGCCGTCGGGCTCGGGCAAGTCGACGATGCTCAACCTTCTCGGCGGCCTCGACCGCGCCAACGCGGGGCGGGTCATGGTCGACGGCGACGACCTCAGCCTCCTCGGCAACGCCGAGCTCGCCCGCTACCGGGCCGACAACGTCGGCTTCGTGTTCCAGGGCTTCAACCTGCTCCCGGTGCTCACGGCGCTGCAGAACGTGGAGCTGCCGCTCCTCCTCGCGCCGCTCTCGCGGGCCGAGCGCCGCAAGCACGCCCTCTACGCCCTCGAGCTCGTCGGTCTCTCGGACCGCGTCCATCACCGGCCGAGCCAGCTCTCGGGCGGCCAGGAGCAGCGGGTGGCGATCGCCCGCGCGCTCGCGACCGACCCCAAGCTGATCCTCGCCGACGAGCCGACGGGCGACCTCGACCGGAACACGGCCGACGCGGTCCTCGACCTGCTCGTGCGTCTCAACGAGGAGTTCGACAAGACGATCGTCATGGTCACCCACGACGCCCGCGCCGCCGAGCGAGCGCAGCGCACCGTCCACCTCGACAAGGGCGAGCTCGAGCGGATCGAGGAGAACCGGCCGGCCGGCAAGCTCTCGACCGAGGAGAAGAAGCCAGACGGCGCGAAGGAAGATGACGGCGCGAAGGCCGAGCCGGCCACGACGGCGGCGACCGACGCGGGCGGGGAGGACTGATCCGATGCCCTGGATCCTCCTGGTCAAGAACATCGCCGCGCACCCGTTCCGGACGTTCCTGACGATCGGGTCGCTCATCGTCGCGGTGTTCCTCCTCTGCTTCCTGAAGACGGCCCTCGTCAGCCTCCAGGCGGGCGTGAACAGCAGCGCCAGCAACCGCCTGATCGTCCAGAGCGCGGTCAGCCTGTTCGTCGACCTGCCCCTCAACTACCAGACCAAGATCGAGGGGATCGACGGCGTCGACGAGGTCTGCAAGTTCCAGTGGTTCGGCGGCCTCTACCGCGACCAGATGCAGTTCGCCCAGTTCGGGATCGACGCCGACCGGTTCCTCTCGGCCTACCCCGAGGTGAACGTCATCGCCGGCGACGCAAAGGACCTCGAGGCGCGCCGGACGGCCTGCATCATCGGCACGAAGATGGCCGACGCGTTCGGCTTCCAGGTCGGCGACACGATCCCGATCCAGGGCACGATCTTCACCAGGCCGGAGAACGAGCCGTGGGTGTTCGACGTCGTGGCGATCTACGAGTCGACGAGCCCGAACGTCGACGAGAACACGATGTTCTTCCGCTGGGACTACCTCGACGAGACGCTCGAGGCCGGCAGCGCCTACGGCCCGCGCGGCGTCGGCGTCTACGTGATCAAGCTCGCCACGGGCGCCGACGGCACGGCCGTCGCCCGGACGGTCGACGAGCGGTTCGCGAACGACAGCCAGCGGGTGCAGACGACGACCGAGGCCGAGTTCCAGCGTCAGTTCGTGTCGATGCTCGGGAGCGTCCCGACGTTTCTGTCGTCGATCGGCGGCGGCGTCCTCTTCGCGATCTTCCTCGCCGTCCTCAACACGATGCTGATGGCGGGGCGCGAGCGGACGCGCGATCTGGGCGTCCTGAAGGCGCTCGGCTTCGGGAACGCGGTCGCCTTCACCCTCCTCATCCTGGAGAGCCTGCTGATCTGCACGATCGGCGGGGCGCTCGGCGTCGGCCTCGCGAAGCTGACCGAGGCGCCGCTCGGCTCGGGCCTTCGCATGATCCTGCCGACCTACGTGATCGGCTCGGAGACGGCGATCTTCGGAATGGGGCTCGCCCTCGGGATCGGCGTCGTCGCCGGCCTGGCGCCCGCGTGGCGCGCCGCGGGCCTGAAGCCGGTCGACGCCCTTCGGTCGGAGGCGTAATCCGATGCTGAGCCTCCCACCGCTGTCCTACAACATCCGCTCGCTCTTCGTCCGCTGGAGCTCGACGCTCCTGACCGTCATCGGCATCGGCGCGACCGTCGCCGTCCTCGCCGGAATCCTGGCGCTCCAGCAGGGGTTCGCCTCGCTCTACTCCGACGCCGGTCGCGAGGACGTCGCGATCTTCCTGCGTCCGGGCGCGACGTCGGAGGGCGAGAGCGCGTTCCAGCGCGAGCGGGCCGAGATCCTCATCAAGGGCACGCCCGAGATCGCCCTCGACGGAGACGGGCAGCCGCTCGCGTCGGGCGAGATCTACCTGGCCGTTCGGCGCGCGAAGCTCGATGGCGGCGAGACCAACGTCCCGATCCGCGGCGTCCAGCCGGCGAGCTTCGCGATCGCGGGCGAGGCGTTCCGCATCGTCGAGGGCGAGAACTTCACCCCGGGCTCGAACGAGGTGATCGTCGGCCGCGCGCTCCCGCGCCGGATCCAGAACTGTCAGGTCGGCCAGGAGATCGTCTTCAACACGACGCCGTTCACGGTCGTCGGCGTGTTCGACTACGAGGGGCCGTTTCAGTCCGAGGTCTGGGGCGACATCGATCGGATGAGCGAGGCGCTCAAGCGTCCGATCTGGAACCGCGTCCTCGCGCGGGTGAAGCCGGGCACCGACATCGAGGCGCTCGCGGAGCGGCTCGAGGACGACAAGCAGGTGCCGGCGAAGGTGCTGAGCGAGCGGGCCTACCTCACGGGGCAGACGAAGATCCTGACCGCCCTCCTCTACATCCTCGGCGGCCTGCTCGGCTCGGTCATGGGCGTCGCGGCCGTCTTCACCGGGACGAACACGATGATGAGCGCGATCGCCGCCCGGCGGCGCGAGATCGGGATCCTCCTCGCGATCGGTTTCCGGCCGTTCCCGATCTTCCTGTCGTTCGTCTTCGAGGCGATCGTCCTCGGGCTGCTCGGCGGCGTCGTCGGGTGCCTGATGGTGATGCCGCTCCACGGGGTCGACACGGGGACGACGAACTTCGCCACGTTCACCGAGGTCGCGTTCGCGTTCCGGGTGACGCCGACGGTGCTGGGCACCGCGGTGATCTTCGCGTGCGCCCTCGGCCTGGTCGGCGGGCTCATCCCGGCGGCGCTCGCAGCGCTCAAGGACCCCGTCGAGGCGCTCCGCCACCGCTGAGCCGACCGCGCGCCGGTCCGGACGTCAATGGCCCCAGGCGCTCGCGCGCCACAGCGTGATCACGCCGTCGGCCGTGGCCGATGCCAGATGGGCGCCGCCCGGCGCGAAGGCGAGCGCGGTCACCCGAGGCCCGTCGCCGGGCAGCGTCGCGATGAGGCGCACGCTCTCGTCCTCGACCGCCGCGACCACGATCGTGCCCGCGTCGCCGGCCGCGGCGAGGAGCGACCCGTCTCGGCTCACCGCGAGCGTCCGGATCGGGCTCGGCGTCGGGGCATCGAGGATCGGTTCGTCGGAGTCGGTCCTCCGGATCACGAGGCCCGCGTCGCCGGCGACGGCCACGCGACGCGCGGGCAGGCCGGCGAGGTCGTGAATCGGGCCGACCCCCTCGATCCGGCGCACGCGTCGGCCGTCGCGTCGGTCGAACACCTCGATCGCGCCCGACTCGCCCGCGGCGAGCGCGATCCGGCCACCGTTCGGAGACCAGGCGAGCCGGAGCGGCGTCGAGCCCGGCCCCCCGGCGAGGGTGACCGCTTCGCCCGAGTCGAGGTCGAAGACGACGACGCGTCCGTCGGCCGCGGCGATCGCCAGGCTTGGCTCGCGCGGTGCGTAGACGGCGGCGGTGGCCGGCGACGCGGTCGTGTCGACCTCGAAGGGGCCTCGCAGCGTGCCGTCCTCGATCTTCGCGCCCGCGAGCCCTCCGTCGTCGGTGACGAGGCGAACCTCATCCCCCGCGGGCGCGATGTCGAGGTGACCCGCCTTGGCGACGTCGACCTCGAGGATCGACTGCTTCCCCTCCCCGAGCGACCAGAGCCGAAGGGTCCGGTCACGCCCGAGCGAGACGAGCCGGTCGTCGGCGGCGAACGCGAGCCCGACCACCGCGCCGTCGTGGCCGCCGACGCCCTCGGCCGGGTCGAGGCGTTCGCCCGTTCGCGGGTCGTAGACCCGGAGGATGCCGTCGACCCCGCCGGTCACGACCCGCTCCCCCTCGCGCGTGAAGACGACGGCCGTGGTCCCGGCCGCCGCATCGCCGTGGGCGATCCGCGGGCCGGGGGTGCCGACGAACCCGAGTTGACCGACTCGTCCCCAGAGGACGCCCAGGTCGCCTCCGGGCGCGATCTCGAGGTGCGGGCGAAGCCCCTGGAGGGCCGGGTCGAACGGCGGCGCGGCGTCGGTGAGCCCCGGCAGGGCGAACGCGCGGATGAGGCTCCGCTGGCCGGTCACGACGACCCGGTCGTCGCCGGTGAGCGCGACCGAGAGCGGGACGGGCGCGCCGGCCTCGAGCGCGCGACGCGTCGCGACGACGCCGCTCGCCGCGTCCCGGACGACCACGCCGCGCGGCTCGTCGTGTCGTCCGTAGGCGACGACGAGGCGGGTCGAGTCGCGGGTGAAGACGATCTTCCTGACCTGCGAGGGCTCCCGCTCGCGCCACGCATCGTTCGCCGTCGTCGTGTCGAAGATGCGGACGCCGCTCCCGCCGGCGAACGCGATCCACCGGCTGTCGGGCGAGATCGCCATCTTGGACACGGGGACGCCCCCCGCGGAGAGCTCGTGGACCGGCCGGGTCCGCCCCTCGTACCACCCGAGGACGCGCCCGCTCCGATCGGCGCTGACGATCGCGTTCGCCGAGCCCGAGTGGAACAGGGCCGTCACATCGGCGCGGTGCCCCACGAGCTCGGCCCGCTCCACGCCCGTGGCGAGGTCCCAGAGCCGGATCGCGGTTCCGCCGGCGCTCGCGGCGGTGAGCCCATCGGGGGCCGCCGAGAGCGCGCGGATCGGAGCGCCGTGGCGCATCCGCCGCGTGCCGAGGCGGAGGAACGCCCCCTCGGGGAGGGGCCGCTCGAGGGTCAGGGTGGACAGCTCGGCCGCCGCGGCATCGCGGGTCGCCGCAGTGCCGCGGAGATCCCAGACGATGACGGTCGTGTCGGCGCTCCCCGAGACGAGGACGCCGCCGCGCCCGGCGATGGCCAGGGCGTCGACGGAGCCCTCGTGCCCGACGAAGAGGTGCCTCGGCTGGCCGGAGCGGACGTCCCAGACGGCGATCCGGCCGTCGTCGAGCCCGAGGGCGACGACGTGGTCGCCACCGGGCGTCATCGGTCCGAGGGCGATCGACGCGTGGCCGGCGCCCTCGACGCCGAAGCGCCCCAGGATCGCCCCGCTCCTCGCGTCGCGGACGGTCGCACCCGATGGTCGGAGCGCCGCGACGAGGGCGTCGTCAGGCGAGATCACGACGCGCGAGGCGTCGGCGCCGAGTCGGAGAATCGCGGGCTTCTCGACGCTCGGGTCCCAGATCGCGAGCGTCCGGTCGCCGAAGAGCGCCGCGGTGATGCGTCGGCCGGCCGAGATCGACCGACCCTTCGCCCCGTCTCGCTTCGGCTCGAGCGCCTGGAGGAGCGCCCCGTCCAGGGCGTGGCGGGTGACGCCGTCGGGGTGACGGGTCACCAGGCGCGGCTCGGCCGAGATGGCGACCTCTCGCGCCGTTCCCTTCATCGGGATGGTCGCGGGCACCTCGCCCCCGCCGACCGTGTGAACGGCGACGTCGCCGCGGCCGGTCACGACCGCGACCCGACCTCCGGCGGAGTCGATGGCGACCGCGCCGTGTCGGGCCGGACCCCCGAGCTGGATTGGCGGAAGCGACTCGTCCCGACCGGCTCGCCAGACGCGCGCGGTGCCATCCTCGCTCGCGGTGACGACCGCCTCCCCGGCCAGGTCGACCGAGATCGCCTTCACCGCGGCCGCGTGCCCGGACGGGCCGGTCACCGGAACGATCGTCCCCGCGGAGGGGTCGACGACGTGGAGGATGCCGCTCCGGCCGGCGACCAGGATCCGCCCGACCGGGACGGCGAGCATGCGCGCGCCGAGATCGCTCGCCGGGATCGGGCCGAGGCGTTGGATCTTCGTTGCGTCGAGCGGGTCGATGACGGCGACCCGCCCGTCGACGCCGAGCACGGCGACGCGGTCGAGCGCCGGAAGGGCGAGGACAGAGACGCCGGGCGCGTCGTCGAGCGTCTCGATCCGAGAGTCGGCGATGGCGACGGCCCGTGTCCCCTCGGCCCCGGTCGTGACGAGGCGGTCGCCGCCGGGCGCGAAGGCCACTCCGGATCCGCTCCCGGCGGCGATCGCCCGATCGTAGCGGGCCGGGCTGGTCGTGAGATCCCACAGGTCGATGCTCGTCCGCCCGTCGAGCTCGGAGACGACGGCGAGCCGCTCGCCGCTCGGGGCCGAGACGATCGCTCGGAGGAGCGCGCGTGGGCGCGCGACGCGGAGCACGTTCTCGATCGAGCCTGTCGCCGCGGCGACGCGGGTCACGACCGGACCGTCCTCGCGGCGGCCGAGGTAGAGCGTCTCGCCGTCGGGCGAGACCGCAGCGACGGCGTGGCCCTCCGCGACCCGCACCAGCTCTTGACGGACCAGGCGCTCGTCCGTCGTCGTCAGGCGCTCGACGCGACCGTCCTCGAGGATCCCGATGAGGTCACGTCCCCAGACCGCCTCCGAGATCCGCTGGGTGATGCGGACGCGGCGGATCGACTGCAACGTCTCGAGATCCCACTCGCGCAGGATCCGTCCGCCGATCGTGACCGCCCGCCGGCCGTCGGGCGAGACGGCGACGATGTCGATCGCGCCGCCGTGCCGAAGCTGGAGCGAGCCGATCCTCCGGCGCGCCCCGTCGGGCAGGGGCAGCTCGGCGTCGGGGATGGCGAGGGGCGCGACGTCCGCGGCGCTCCCCGAGCCGGGTTCCGCGCCGTCGGGCCCGGGGCGGGCCGCGCTCGCGGAGCCGGTCGCGGTCGTCCGCGGCGGTCCGCTCGGTTCGCGCAGCATCGCGGCGGCGGTCGCGAGCGCCGCGATCCCCGCGACGAGGGCGACCGCCCCGAGCGCGGCGACCGGGTTTCCCCGCGCCGACCGGCCGAGGCGCGCGAGCGCGCCCTGAGGCCGGGCGGCGATCTCTCGCCCCTCGAGGAACGCGGCGAGGTCGTCCGCGAGCGCGCCGGCCGACGCGTAGCGGGCGCCGGGGTCCTTCCGGAGACACCGGAGGGTGATCGTCTCGAGGTCGGCGGGCACCTCGCGCACGATCGACCGGGGCGGATCGGGCGGCTGGCCGAGCGCCGCGACCATGATCTCGGGCACGCTGGACGCCTGGAACGGCGGCCGGCCGGTGAGCGCGTGGTAGAGGACGCCGCCGGCCGCGTAGACGTCCGCCGGCGGTCCGGCCGAGCCGCGCTCGCCGCGGAGCTGCTCGGGCGCGACGTAGGCGGGCGTGCCGAGGAGCTGGCCGGTCGCGGTCAGGTCGGCGCCGGCGGTGACGTCGCGGGCGACGCCGAAGTCGGTCAGGTGGCTGCCGCCGTCGCGGTCGATGATGACGTTCTGCGGCTTCACGTCCCGGTGGATGATCCCGTGGGCGTGGGCGTGGTCGAGCGCCTCGGCGACCTCGCGGACGAGCGTCGCGGCGCGCCGCGGCTCGATGCGTCCGTCGCGGGCGATCGCGTCGGCGAGCGTCTCGCCGGCGATGAAGTCCATCACGATGTAGGGCCGCCCGTCGTGCTCGCCCGCCTCGTGGACGGCGACGATCCGCGGGTGGCGGAGGCGCGCCGCGGCGCGGGCCTCGCGGACGAAGCGCTCGCCGCTCACCTGCGAGCGCGCGCCGCCCTGGACGACCTTGATCGCGACGTGGCGGCGGAGCCCCGGGTCCCAGCCCTTGTGGACGACGCCCATGCCGCCGCGCCCGAGCTCGCCGAGGAGGACGTAGCGTCCGAGGCGCGCCGCCGGGTCGGCCATCGCGGCGGCGACCTCGGCGGGGAGGTCGAGCGGCGTGTCGATCGTCTCGCGGGACGGGGCCGGCGGCGAGGCCGCCAGCGTGGGCGGCGGAGGGGGAGAGGGCGGCGAGCCGGGCGTCGGCGCCCCGGCGAGGCGCGTGATGGCGGCGGGGGCGACGAGGCGGCGCTGCACGAGGATCCGGGCGAGCCGAACCCGCTCCGGCCCCCCGAGCCGACGCTGCTCGGCGACCGCGCCGGCGAGCGCGTCGGGCGCGATCAGCCCCTCGGCGACCAGCGCGCCGGCGAGGCGCCGGTCATCGGCGGCAGGGTCGGCCGGCACCGCGGTCAGTCGCTCGCCGTCGGGATCATGCTCGCCCTGTCATGCTCGCCATTCTAGCAGCGATCGAGGGTCAGGCCGAAGCGGCGCGGGCCTCGAGCATCTCCTCGACCGTCTCCTGCCAGAACATGGAGGCCAGGCAGCTCAGGCCGAAGACGAAGCCGATCTCCTCCCAGGTCGCGTCGCCGAGGCTCGCCGGGTCGTGGCCGGCCGCGTCGAGCACCTCGGCGGCGAGCTCGGCGAGGCGTCGGCTGACGTCCTGATCCGAGGTCCCCGCGAGCTCCCAGATCTCGTCGCGGCCCGTGAAGAGCTTCGCGAGATCGATGTCGGCCGGCCGGTCGAGGTCGTGGCCGTCCTCCTTGATCGCGTCGACCGGGCACGAGAGCATCGCGGATCGAGCCTCGCGCGCCTCGATCTCGTCGACCGGCTGCCGGTAGACGACCCGATGGTCGCGCGTCTTCGCCTCGCGGAAGTGCTCCCCCGCGATCGATTCGCAGACGCGGCAGTTGATGCAGCACTTCGCGACGTAGAACGGCCCGGGGGCGTTGTCGGCGTAGCGGTAGTTGTGCTCGGCGGTCATCGCGGCCTAGAGCTGCTGGAAGAAGTCGTTGCCCTTGTCGTCGACGAGGATGAAGGCCGGGAAGTCCTCGACCTCGATCCGCCAGACCGCCTCCATCCCGAGCTCCTCGTAGTCGAGCACCTCGACCTTGCGGATGCTCTCCTTGGCGAGGATCGCGGCCGGGCCGCCGATGCTGCCGAGGTAGAACCCGCCGTGCTTCTTGCACGCGTCGGTGACCTGCTTGCTCCGGTTGCCCTTCGCGAGCATCACCATCGAGCCGCCGTTCGCCTGGAACGGATCGACGTAGGGGTCCATCCGTCCGGCCGTCGTCGGTCCGAAGCTGCCGCTCGGCATCCCCTGGGGCGTCTTGGCGGGGCCGGCGTAGTAGACGGGGTGGTTCTTGATGTAGTCGGGCAGCGCCTCGCCCTTGTCGAGGAGCTCCTTGAGGCGGGCGTGGGCGATGTCGCGGGCGACCACGACCGTGCCGTTGAGCGACACGCGCGTCTTGACCGGATGCTTCGAGAGCTCGGCGAGGATCTCCTTCATCGGCCGGTTGAGGTCGATCCGGACCGACTCGGTGCCCTCGCTCTCGTCGGTGGCGTCGACGAGCCAGCGCATCGGGTTGGTGTCGAGCTGCTCGAGGAAGATCCCCTCCTTGGTGATCTTCGCCTTGATGTTGCGGTCGGCCGAGCAGGAGACGCCCATCCCGACCGGGCAGCTCGCGCCGTGGCGCGGCATCCGGATCACCCGGACGTCGTGGGCGAAGTACTTGCCGCCGAACTGCGCGCCGATGCCGGTCTTCCAGGCGAGCTCGAGCAGCTTGTCCTCGAGCTCCTTGTCGCGGAACGCGCGGCCGTGCTCGTTGCCGGTCGTCGGCAGCTCGTCGAGGTACTTCGCCGAGGCGAGCTTGACCGTCTTGAGGCAGCCCTCGGCGCTCGTCCCGCCGATGCAGAAGGCGAGGTGGTAGGGCGGGCAGGCGGCCGTGCCGAGCGTCTTCATCTTTTCGAGGAGGAACTCGAGGAGGCTCTCGGGGTTGAGGAGCGCCTTCGTCTTCTGGAAGAGGTAGGTCTTGTTGGCGCTGCCGCCGCCCTTCGCGAGGAAGAGGAACTTGTAGGCGTTCCCGCCGGTCGCGTAGAGGTCGATCTGCGCGGGGAGGTTGCTCCCGGTGTTCTTCTCGGTGTACATGTCGATCGGGGCGACCTGGGAGTAACGGAGGCAGTTGTCCTGGTAGGTGTTCCAGATCCCGCGGCTGAGCGACTCCTCGTCGTTGCCGTCGGTCAGGACGAACTGGCCCTTCTTCCCGACGACCGTCGCGGTGCCCGTGTCCTGGCAGATCGGGAGCTGGCCGCCGGCCGCGATGACGGCGTTCTTGAGCATCGTCGTCGCGACGTACCGGTCGTTCTCGCTCGCCTCGGGGTCCTTCAGGATCCGGGCGACGTTCTCGTTGTGCGCCTCACGGAGGAAGAAGGAGACGTCGTGGAGCGCCTGCTTGGCGAGCAGGGCGAGCCCCTCGGGGGCGACCTTGGTGAACTCGTTGCCGTCGACCGACACGGTGCTCACGTGGTCCTTGGTGAGGAGGCGGTACGTCGTCTTGTCCTCACCGAGGGGGAACATCTCCTGATAGGTGAACTCGGCCATGTCTCTTCCTCGCTTCGCGCGATGCGCTCTCTCGATCCGGAGGCGGCCGTGGTCGGCCCCTCGATCGGCGGCGAGCCTAACAACGACCCCAGGCGCCGCGCAAACCCTCGCGGTCGGGGCCCCGTATAAGGAAGTACTAGGATGATGTCTTGTCGCGTCCCTGCTGGCGCGGTAAGGTTCGCAACCATCAGGGTCTCCGTCGCTCAGCCGCCTCACCACAGGAGCTCCAGCCGATGCGCTCCCTCTGTGTCGCCGTCCTCCTCCCGCTCCTCCTCTTCTTCTCCGACGGCTGGAAGGACACCTTCGACGACGCCTGGAAGGCCGCCGGCGACGACGCCAAGGCGCAGCGATCGGCCATCCGCGCCCTCGCGGGCGTCGACGAGGCCGAGGTCGTCACCGTCCTCGCGCGGACGGCGAGCAAGATCGAGCGGGCGATCGACGACCTCGAGAAGCAGAAGAAGAAGAACATCGCCGACATGCGGAAGCTGCCGGCGGACGCCCTCGTCGACGAGCGGGGCCGGCTGATCAACCGCGAGGGCTACGCCGCGCGCCGGGCGCTCGACGAGGAGTCGCAGCGGATCGAGAACGCGATCCTCTGGCAGGAGTCGCTCTACGCCTCGTTCGAGGGCGTCTTCACGAGGCTCACCGACGCGGCGGCGATCGACGCGGCGTGCGAGCAGGTGAAGGGCTCGGCGCACGTGCGGATGCGCTACCGGACGATCCGCGGCCTCCGGAAGGTCCGCTCCGACGCGGTCCGCCTCGCCTACGAGGACGCCGCCGGCGACCGCGAGGGCCAGGTCGCCGTCGCCGCGCTCGAGGGGCTCCGGGCCTATCCGAAGTCGATCGACGCCGTCATCACGGCGCTCGGACGGCGGGAGTGGCAGGTCCAGATCGCGGCCGCGCTCACCCTCGAGAGCTACGACGACGTCAAGGCGATCCCGCCGCTCCTCGACGCCCTCGAGAAGGCCGACGGTCGCCCGCGGCGCGAGATCAACGACGTCCTCGTGGCGCTCACCGGCCAGAACCGGAACGGCCAGGTCGAGCTGTGGCGCAACTGGTGGGAGGGCGCGAAGGACGGCTTCGACGAGAGCCGCCCGCCCCTCGAGAAGCGCCGCGAGGCGGTCAAGGACGCCCGCTCGGTGAACGGCGGGAGCGCGACGTTCTACGGGATCGAGGTGCCGAGCAAGCGCCTCGCGTTCGTCCTCGACCGGTCCGGCTCGATGTCGGGACGGGCGGCGTGGCAGGACGACCGCCGGCCGGTCACGGGCGAGGGCGGGATCCAGCTCGAGGGCAACCGCAAGATCGACGTCTGCCGCTACGAGCTCAAGAAGGTGATCGTCGCCCTGCCGAAGGACGCCGAGTTCGCGATCCTGTTCTACAACCGCGACGTCCGGCGCTTCCCCGGAAGCGGCCTCGCCCGGGCGAACGCGGGCAACGTGAAGAAGGCGCTCAAGTTCATTGACGCGGTCGAGCCGCTCGGCGCCACGAACATCTTCGACTCGCTCGAGGACGCGATGGGGCCGAACTGGAAGAGCCAGGTCGACACGATCTTCCTCCTGTCCGACGGCGTTCCCAACGCGGGCCGCTTCACCCACCCCGACGACATCACCCGCGAGATCAAGCGGCGCAACCGCGAGAGCCGCGTCCAGATCAACACCGTCTT
The DNA here is from genome assembly GCA_029260755.1 of Planctomycetota bacterium. Lineage (GTDB taxonomy): Bacteria > Planctomycetota > J058 > J058 > JAJDCQ01 > JAJDCQ01. Next base: position 31,545 of record JAJDCQ010000124.1, read on the forward strand.
CGTCGGCACCGATCGGGCGAAGGACATCATGGCGGAGCTGGCGAAGGACAACGACGGCGTCTTCGTCGACCGCTCGAAGTAGACGCGGACGAGCTCCGCGGACGGGCACGACCTCGACGTCTACGACCTGATCCGCCCGAGGCGCTGAGGCGCCCGTCGGGAGCTACTCACTGGTCGTCGGTCTGCGCCGCACGCTGATGCTCTCGAGCGCTTCCATGCACGTCTCGAGACGCTCGACCCGCTCTTCCTGCGAGACGGAGCTCTCGCTGGCGTTGTCCCACTGGAGGAAGGCCCGGCGCTCGTTCGACCCGTAGAGCCTCAGGACGCGGAAGGAGAGTCCCAGCAATGTGGTCTCGACTGCGTCATACGAGATCTCGGCCCAGGGGACATCGGACCTGTCCTTGGCCGCGTTGGAGCTGAACCCCCCGATCCGCCACGTGGCCGTGAGGGCTTCGTCGGTGACCACGAACTCGAACTCGAACTGCTCCTGAACGGGACTTCCGAGTTCCTCTCGGAGGGCCTCGATCGCGGCGGCCCGCGGGATGGCACCGACGATCTGTCGGGAGGGCTCGTAGCGAACCGACTCCTCGGACGTGAGCCTGCATCCCGTGCTGAGGGTGAGCAGGGCCGCTGCCAGGGTGAGTCGAACGACGTCTTTCATGCCGCGAGGATGCCAGATCAACTCTCGCTGACGCTAGTCGCCGACGGCGGAGTCCTTGCCGAGATCGTAGACGTGCTGCTGGATCTGCCCGAGCTCCACCTCGAGGTACTCGTAGCCGTCGTCGAGGACGAGCATCCCGTCGGGGTCGCGGTGGCTGTGCCGGTCGGCGAGCCACTCGAAGTCTTCCTGGGCCGCGGCGAGGCGCTCGCGGGCGCGGTCGGCGGCGGTGGCGGCCTCGGTTGAGAGAGCGTCGGGCGACCGGCGCCATTCGCGGAACGCCTCGAGTCCGGCCTTCTTGGCGGCCATCGCGCGCGCCAGGACGACCTTCTCGTTGACGCCGGCTCCTCCCGGGCAGCCGGCGAAGAAGATGAGACCCGCGACCACGGCCGCGAGCGCGGTCGTGGCGGTCCGGTTGGTCCGCATCGATTCCTCCTCGGGGGCGTTCGCGACGCGACGTGACCGGTCCGCGCCCCCGACGTCTCTACCCGCGAGGGCCGCCGCGGGTTCCCGATCGCCGGTCGCCTTGACGGCCGCGTCGGCGGCGTGCGAACGTGCTCGTCGGCCCCTCTCGGGAGGAAGCGCCATGACCGAGACCGAAGCGCGCGCCGTCTGCGACCGCTGGCTCCCGCGCTGGACCGGCAACCGACCCGACGAGCTCCTCGCCTGCTATCACGAGGACACTCGCTACCGTGACCCGGGCCGCCCCGACGGCCTCCGCGGCCACGCCGAGCTGCGCCGTTACTTCGAGCGGCTGCTCGCGGCGAACCCCGACTGGAGCTGGAGCGCGCGCGAGGTGATCCCGACCGCCGGCGGCTTCACCCTCAGGTGGGCGGCGGCGATCCCGGTCGGCGGCGAGACGGTGAACGAGGAGGGCCTCGACATCGTGGAGGTCGACGCCGACGGCCTCATCACGCGGAACGAGGTCTTCTTCGATAGGACGGCGCTCCTCGCCGCGCACGCGGCGGCCGCGGTCGCGGCCGGAGAGGGAGAGGCCTCGTGAGCGACGCGGCCCCCGACGTCCTCGTCGTCGGCGCCGGTCCGACCGGCCTCTGCCTCGCCGCCGAGCTGCATCGTCACGGGCTCGCGGTGCGGATCGTCGAGAAGGAGCCGGCGCCCTCGCCGCTGAGCAAGGCGCTCGCCGTGCACGCGCGCAGCCTCGAGCTGCTCGAGCGGCTCGGCGTCACCGAGGAGCTGCTCCGACGCGGGATCGAGGTCACCTCGGTCACCGTCCACGCGCGCGGGCGGCCGATCGTCCACTTCCGCCTCGACGAGCTCCACAGCCGCTACGGCTACATCCTCGGGCTGCCCCAGAGCGACACCGAGGCCGTCCTCGCCGATGAGCTCGCGCGGCGCGGGATGACCGTCGAGCGAGGGACCGCCCTCGACGCGCTCGAGCGCGGACCCGGCGGGGTGAGCGCCACGCTGGTCGGGCCGGACGGCGGGCGCGAGGAGCTTCGCGTTCCCTGGCTCGTCGGCTGCGACGGAGCCCACAGCACCGTCCGCGAGGCGCTCGGCGAGCCGTTCGAGGGGCACCGCGCGAGCGAGGTGTTCGCCCTCGCCGACGTCCGCGTCGATGGCGAGGACTTCCACGGCGACGCCCTGACCTCGTTCTTCTCCGAGGAGGGAACGGTCGGCTTGATCCCGATGCCCGGGGTGCGGCGGGCCCGCCTCGTCGCGACCCTCGCCGACGACGCCGCCGCCGTGACCGTCGCGGGCGGCGCAGAGCTCGGCGGGGACGGGCGCGTGCCGCCGCCGACGCTCGAGGAGCTCCAGCGACTCCTCGCCGAGCGGGCCCCCGAGGCCGACCTCCGGATCGACGACCCGAGCTGGCTCTCGACGTTCCGGGTGAGCTACCGCCTCGTGCCGCACTACCGGGTCGGCCGCGTCTTCCTCGCCGGCGACGCCGCCCACATCCACAGCCCCGCCGGCGGCCAGGGGATGAACACCGGGCTGCAGGACGCGTTCAACCTCGCCTGGAAGCTCGCCGCCGTCCACGGCGGCGTCGGGCGGAGCGAGCTCCTCGACTCCTACGAGCACGAGCGCCGCGCGATCGCCGAAGGCGTCCTCGAGAGCACCGAGCGGGCGACGCAGGTCGCGACGCTCCGTAACCCCATCGGCCGTAAGCTCCGCGACGAGGTCGCCCGCTTCCTCACCAGCCTGGAGATCGTCCAGGAGCGGATCAGCGCGGGCGCGGCCGGCCTGGCGATCAGCTACGCGACGAGCCCGGTCGTCGCCCAGCATCAGAGCAGTCTGCTCCGGGCGCGGATCGGCTCGGAGCGGACTGCGGAGTCGGCGAACGTGACCGGCTGGCGCGCCTTCAACGCGGCGCCGGCCGCCGGGACGCGCGCCCCCGACGGGACGGTCGGGCAGCGGGGTCGGGACCGTTCGGTCCGCCTGTTCGAGCTCTTCGCCGCGTCGACGGGCCACGCTCTGCTCCTGTTCGACGGCGAGGCGCCGACGCCCGACGGGTACCGCAACCTCGCCGAGATCGGGCGGCGCGTCCGCGAGCGGGTCGGCGAGCTCGTCGACGTCCACATCGTCGTGCCGCGGGACGACGTCCCCGCCGAGCTCGCGGGGTGGGACGGATCGCTTCTGTTCGACCCCGAAGGGGACGCCGAGCTCGCCTACGGAGCGAGGGCCGAGTGCCTCTATCTGGTCCGGCCCGACGGCTACATCGGCTTCCGGTCGCAGCCGGCGGACGGGGACCGACTGCTCGCGTATCTCGAGCGGGTCTTCATCTGATGGTGATGATGATGAGAAACGGGCCCAACCTCACCCGCGTCGCCGCCGCGGTGGTGGCCGCCGCGCTCATCGCCGTCGGCGCGATCCGGACGAGCCGGGCCGACGACGAGGTCGCGGCGCTCGTCACCCGCCTCGAGGAAGGCAAGACCGGGAAGGAGCGAGCCGACGCCGCCGATGCCCTCGCCAAGCTCGGTTCGAAGGCCGAGGCGGCCGTGCCCGCGCTCGTCGTCGCGCTCGGCGACGACGACCTCGACGCGGCGACTCCGCCGGGCGCCAAGCGCGCGCCGGGGACGGTCACGTTCGGGGGCGGGGCCGACGATGCCGTCGCCCGGAGCGCCGCCTGGGCGCTCGCCCGGATCGGGGAGCCGTCGATCGGGCCGCTGATCGTCGCTCTCGGAGCCGACGAGGCGGGCGTCCGGGGCCAGGCGGCGTTCGCCCTGGCCCGGATCGGCGAGGGCGCGGCGGACCTCGATCCGGCCGCCGCGAGGGTGCTCCGGGGAAAGCTCTCCCCCGCGGTCCCGACCCTGCTCGGGATCCTGGAGAACGACGCACCGCGTGAGGGCGCCCTGAACGAAGGTGGTGATGACCCTCCGAGCTCGCCGAAGCCGCCGGCCGGAGGCGGCACCCTGGCCTTCGATGGGCCGACCGTCACCCACGCGGCCGACGAGGCCGCCGACGCGCTCGGCACGATCGCGATCGGGGTCGTCGGCCCGGCGACGAAGCTCCTCGACCACGATGACCGGGGCGTGCGGCGCCGGGCGGCGAGCGTTCTCGCGCGCGTGCCGGCGCCGGCGGCCGCGGCGTCGCTGAAGCGCCTGCTCGAGGCGCTCGCCGATCATCCCGGGCCGAAGGTCAAGCAGCGCCCGGCCCTGACCGGCGAGCGCCGCGCGCCGAAGACGGTCGGCAGCTTCGCCGCGGCGGCCCTCGCCCGGATCGGCGCGCCGGCGATTCCGGGGTTGATCGAGCGGGCCGGCGACGAGGACGCGGCGACGCGCCAGAACGCGGTCACGGCGCTCGGCGGGATGGGGAAGCTCGCCGGGCGAGCGATCCCGATCGTCGAGTCGCTCCTCGAGGACCCCGACGAGCAGGTCCGGCTCGCCGCGTCCGACGCGATCCGGGCCATCGAGCGCGGTCGGTGAGTCGACCGCGCGACGCAGCCGCGCACGTCGGTGCCGCCGTCGCAACGCCGCGGTTGCGGCCGATCGGTCGTGACAACGACGGCCGGATCGACGTAACGCCCGCCGCGTCCACGACCTCGATCGGACTGGCCGGAATGGCCCGGCGTTTGTTCTAGAGAGAGGCGACGGAGGACGAGGCGACCCGAGCCGAGCCTCCCCGAAAACCCCTCTCTCTCGCCGACTCCGCCGGTGGTGTGTTGCCACCGGCGGAGTTGCTTTGTACGCACACGCGCTCTCGCCACCCGAAGGGGTCAGGTCGCGGATGTTCGGATTAGGGGGGTTAATGCGAACATCCGAGACCTGACCCCTTCGGGCATTCGTGCAACCGGACGGGTCGATCGGTTTCAGCCTGCATCGAGCGAGATGCGGGCTCGGCGAGACGGAAGGAGGCCGCCCGGCGCTAACTCCATGTCCCGGCTCCATCTCGGGTTGGCGCGCCGGTTTGGTCCGCGATGTGTTCTAGAGACAGGCGAAGGGCAGCGGACGCGACCCGCGACGAGGCCCCCGAAAACCCCTCTCTCTCGCCGACTCCGCTGGTGGTGTGTTGCCACCAGCGGAGTTGCTTTGTACCTCGGCGCCGCCTCGCGAAGAAAAATCGGAAAGTCGTGTGAGATTCCTGTCCGGCGACGCACTTCGTCAGTGAAGGCCGAGTCGATCGGCCGATCGATCGGGCGGGGGCCCGCGGGGCGAGAGGAGCGCGACACAGTGTCGGGGAACGGATCATCCGCGAAGTTCGAGGCGTTGAGTGGACCCCTCGCCGAGGCCCGCAAGGCGGCGGAGTGGGCGAAGCAGAAGTCGTCGGACACTCACCGGCGGGCGCAGGCCGCGACGCGCCGGTCGTCGGGCTCGGTCGGGAAGGCCCGTCGCCGGAACGAGCCGGCCGCGCCGAGCCCGGTCCGGTTCGTGATCCCCGGCGCCGTGTTCGTGGCCGGGATCGGCCTGCTGGCGCTCACCCGGAGCGATGGGTTCCAGCAGTTCGCCTGGGAGAACTACATCGACGGAATCGCCTCGTCGATGATCTCGCTGACCGGGGTGCTCGCGATCCTCACCGGCCTGCTCCTGGCGGCCGCGAAGCTCTCCGACCCCAAGGACGCCGGCGGGTCGACGATCCATCGCCGCTCGACGGGCAAGTTCACGCTGAACGAGTCCGAGGACATCGAAGAGGGAGGAGCCAAGTCGTGACCAGCAAGCCGAGAAACTCCGGGTTCACCATGATCGAGCTGCTCGTCGTGATCACCGTCGTGAGCCTCCTCATCACGCTCACCCTCCCGGCGATCACCAAGGTCCGGGCGAAGGCCAACCGGGCCAAGTGCGCCAACAACCTCCGCCAGATCGGCGTCGCCGCGATCTCGTACATGACGGCGAACCTCGGCCCGTCGTCCACCCCGGGCTTCCTTCCGCACGCCGGCGGGCCGGGCACGCAGGACGGCGCCGACGAGGTCGGGATCGTCTTCAGCCAGCTCATCCGGACGGGAAACCTCGACGACGCGCGGATCTTCATTTGTCCGCAGTCGACCGACCTGCCGCAGGTGGTGCCGCAGGGCGGACAGTCGACCTACTCGATCGACGAGCCGGACGTCCGCCGCGCCGATGCGCCGTTCTCCTACGGCTGGACGCGACGCGGGCTCAACACGAGCACGCCGTCGAACACCTTCATTGCGGCCGACCGGACCGTCACCGAGCGCGAGGGTCCCGGCGACCCGAACGAGGGCCTGATCGGCGTCGTCACGAACCATCGATCCGGCCGGAACGTGCTCCGCTTCGACGGCGCGGTCGAGTTCATTCCTCGCGAGCTCGAGATCACGGGGAGCGAGCTCCAGGACGCCTCGATCGCGAACCGGCTCCGCGAGCTGAACCTCTTCCGGGGACCGGACGACTTCATCGAGCCGCCGATCGTCCCCGTCGACTAGAACGCGACGCGGCCGGCGGCCACGCGGCGGGCGATCAGTCGCCTTCCAGCGCCTCGGGCGTCTTCCAGATGCTCACCTCGAAGCGGCCGCCGGCATCGGCGGCCGCTCGAAACATCCCGGAGGTGTTGAACGAGAGGGCGATCGATCCGTCGCGCCCGACGGCGATCAAGCCGCCGTCGCCCTCGGCGAGCGTCTCGTGGATCACGCTCGAGGCGGCCTTCTCCAGGGTGAGGCCGCGGTGCTCCATCAGGGCGGCGACCTCGCGGGCGACGCCGTGGCGGATGAACTCCTCGCCCTTCCCGGTGCAGCTCACCGCGCAGAAGAGGTCGTTCGCGTAGGTGCCCGCGCCGATGATCGGGACGTCGCCGACGCGGCCGAACTTCTTGAGGGTCAGCCCGCCGGTCGACGTGGCGGCGGCGAGGTGGCCGGCCTGGTCGAGGACGACCGCGCCGACGGTGCTGCCGCCCTCGCGCGCCTTCTCCCGGCGCTCGTCCCGCTCGGCCGCCCTCCTGCGCCTCTCGTAGGCCTTCCGCCGGCGCTCGGTGTGGAAGTAGTCCTGCTCGACCCGGTCGACGCCCATCTCCTCGGCGAACCGGTCGGCGCCCTGCCCGACGAGGAGGACGTGCGGCGTCCGCTCCATGACGAGGCGGGCGAGCGAGACCGGGTTCTTCACCGTCCGGACCGACGCGACCGCGCCGGCGGCGAGGGTCTCGCCGTCCATGATCGCCGCGTCGAGCTCGTGGCTCCCGTCCGCCGTGTAGACCGCGCCCTTGCCGGCGTTGAAGAGCGGGTCGTCCTCCATCCCGCGGACGACCCGCTCGACGACGTCGAGGGCCGGGGTCCCCTCGACCAGAAGATCGCGCCCCTGCTCGAGCGCCCGCCGCAGCCCGGCGACGTAGCGCCGGCGGGTCTCGTCGGGGACGTCCTTCCCGATCGTGCCGGCGCCGCCGTGGATCGCGATCGCCCACGCGAGGCGCTCGCCATCGCCATCGCCATCGCCTTCCCCGTCCGCGATCGCGGGGGCGCCGCCCCCGATCACGCTCACGGCGGCGCCGATCACGCCGGCGGCGAGCGCCGCGCCCAGGATCCGGAACCGGCCAGAGACCGCGGACCGTCTCATCGCTGCTTCTCCTTCGCGCGGAGCTGCTCGAGCGCGATCGTGCGCGCGAACACCTCGCGCCCCTCGAGGTCGATCAGGCCGAGGCGCACCGTCGCCGCGTCCCAGTCGACCTCGATCGTTCCGAAGTTCTCGTCGGGGTAGGGGCCGTCCAGCCGGCGCGGGTTCGGCATGTTCACCGCCTGCGGCCAGCTCTGGTTGAGGGCGCTCGCGGTGAGCTCCCACAGCGGATACGGCCCCTCATCGGTGCGGCTGATCGCGCCCCAGTGGGTGTCGCCGCTCACCAGCACCACGCCGTCGGCGCCGGTCGCGCCGATCAGGTCGAACAGGCGACGGCGCTCGGTGGGGAGATGGCCCCAGCTCTCCCAGCCGTGCTCCGAGGCGATCACCTGGACGCTGGAGCCGATGATCCGGACGTCGGCCGGCTCGCGGAGCCGGTCCTCGAGCCAACGCCATTGGGCGTCGCCGAGCATCGTCGCCGCGGGGTCGTCGCTCGCGCCCCACGGTCCGATGCCGGCCTCCTCCTCGGCGGCCGTCCGGGCGCGGCGCCCGAACGGGCTCCGGAAGAACCGCAGGTCGAGCAGGATCACCTGGACGGCCCGCCCCGGAGGGCCGAAGGTCCACGCCTCGTAGACCCCGGGTCGACCACGCCGCGGGTCGTCGGGCGGCACCTCGAAGAAGTCGAGGAAGAGGCGCTCGGCCGTCTCCTTGAAGGGGAAGGTCCCATCCGCGTCGTTCTCGCCGTACTCGTGATCGTCCCAGGTGGCGACGATCGGGCAGGTCGTCCGCATTCGCTGCCAGCCCGGCTGCGCCGACAGGGCCGCATAGGCCGCGAGCATCTCGGCCTCGTCGTCGGTGTCGGCGTAGACCGTGTCGCCGAGAAAGAGGAACAGCTCGGGGCGCCAGGCGATGATGCGATCCCAGATCGGTTGAGGGTCGTCCTGCTTCGCGCACGAGCCGAGGGCGACGCGAGTGAGCGCCGGCCCGGGAGCGCCGGCATCGAGGTCGCGGGCCTCGGGGCCGGCTCCGCAGCCCGCAGCGAGGGCCGCGAGGGCGAGCGCGGCCGCGAGTCGTCGAAGCTCCATGCGCGGGAAGCTACCGTTTCCGTGCCTCCGATGACAGCGCGGAACCCGCGGTCGTGCACGGATCGAGTGGAGCCTACCGCCGTCCCAGCTTCTTCCGGAGCACCGCGATCTGATCCCTGGCGGCGCGGGCCATCGGCGTCCCCGGCGTGAGCTCGACGACGCGCTCGAGGTCGGCGAGCGCGCCGGCGGAGTCGCCGAGCTGGACCTTCGCCACGGCGCGGTTGAAGAACGCGGTCGCGTTTCTCGGGCGGTGCTCGATCGCCCGGTCGAGCTCCGCGACCGCCTCCTCGAGACGGCCGCTCAGGCCCAGGGCGGCCGCCCGGTCGATCCGGGCGATCGCGTCGTTCGGCGCCACCTCGACGGCGCGGTCGAAGTCGGCGAGGGCGGCGCCGAGCTCGCCGAGACCCTGACGGATCTTGGCGCGGGTCGACCAGCCGAGCGCGGCGCGCGGGCGGAGCTCGGTCGCCCGGGTGGCGTCGGCGAGGGAGCCTCGAGCGTCGCCGGTACGCGCGCGGAGCTTGGCCCGATTGATCCAGGCGAGGTGGAGGAGCCCGTCCCGGGCGATCGCGCCGTCGAAGTCGGCGCGGGCGAGGTCGAGCCGGCCCATCTTCGCGTGAACGAGCCCGCGGTGGTTCAGCGTCATGGCCTCGTCCGGCCGGAGCTCGAGCGCCTCGTCGAGCGCGGCGAGCGCGCCGGGAAGATCGCCGGTCTGGTAGCGGGCCAGTCCGAGCATGCCGAGGTGGAACGGGTTCCTCGGCGCGAGCTGCACCGCGCGGTCGAGCGCGGCGACGCCGTCCCGCGGGCGCCGGCCTTGCTCGAGGAGAGCGACGCCGAGCGACGCCCACGCGTCGGCGTTCTCGGGGTCGAGCGCGGTCGCGCGCTCGAGGTCGCGCACGGCGGACTCGGCGTCGCCGAGCTTCCGTCGCAGATCGCCGAGGTGGAGCTGCGCCTTCGCGTCGTTCGGGTCGAGCTCGATCGCGCTCGTCACGTCCGTGATCGCCTCCGCCCTCCGGTCGATCGCCTCGTAGGCGGTTGCGCGGGCCAGGAGGGTGCCCACCTGCCTCGGCTCGAGCTCGAGGGAACGGTCGAAACTCGCGATGGCCGCGCGGTACAAGGCCGGATCGCCGTCACGCTGGGCCTGTGCGAGGTGGAGCCGACCGCGGACGAAGTGGGCGTGACCGTCCTCGAGCCCGGCCGCGGAGACGTGTCCGAGCTCGACCTCCGCATCGGCGAGTCGGTCGAGGTCGACCAGCAGCCGGGCCCGTTGGATCCGGATGGCCGGGTCGCCCGGGTCGGCCTGGGCGGCCTGGGCGAGATCGGAGAGCGCTCCGAGGCGGTCGCCCTGGCGTTCCCGAATCGTGGCGCGCTGACGGTAGGCACCGCCGTCGCCCGGGTCGAGCTCGATCGCGCGGTCGAGGTCGGCGCGCGCGTCTTCGAGTCTCCGCTGCGCTCCTCGGACGGCGCCGCGGCCGACGTATGCCTCCGCCAGGCCGGGATCGAGCTCGATCGCCCGTTCGAAGTCGTCGAGGGCGGCCTCGGGATCGTCGCGGTAGTGCCGCACCCAGCCGCGCTTCACGTGGCTCGCGGCGTCGGTGGCGTCCAGCGCGGCGATCGACTCGGTCGGCAGGCGGCGGAGCAGGTCGCGGCGGTAACCGTCGCCGAATCGGTCGAGGCTCGCGATCGCCCGCTCCATCGACTCGGGCGAGCCGATCCGCCCCAGCGCCAGGGCGGCCCGCGCGGCGCGATGCTCGAGCGGGTCTCTCCACAGATAGCGGTCGAGCGCCTCGATGCCGCCGGACCCCGCCGGTCCCAGCTCGCCGAGCGCCTCGATGCTCAGCTCGGCACAGCGCGCGTCGACGCTGGCGATCCCGTCATCCCCGCCGTGCCACCCCTGCAGCAGCGTCTCGAACCGTCGGAGCCAGCTGGCGGCCCGTCGCGCGAGGAGACGGTTCTCGACCCGCTCCAGCGCGGCAGCCGTCGCCGAAGGCGCCTCACCGGGGCGTCGGGCGAAGAGGTCGTCGAGGGCGGCGTCGATGCCCGGGATCGGCTGGAGCCCCGACGCCGCCTCGTCGGGCGTCGGCGCGGCGCCCGCGCGGTACAGCTCGCGCGTCCTCGCCTCGAGGAGCTTCGTGACGCGGTCGAGCTCGGCGACGAGCGCCTCGACGGTCTCGGGGCCCGCGAGGACGGTCGAGAGCTCGACGACCCGTCGCGTGAATCGAGCATCGTCGGCCAGGTCCCCCGCGCGACAGCGATCGAGGATCTCGATCGTCCGCCGGCGACGTTCGCGGCTCTCTTCCGCGAGCCGGTCGTCCTCGAATCGCTGGGCTGCCTCGCGCCGGGCGACCTCCTCGGCCGCGGCGCTCGCGTCGACAAAGAGCCGTCCGCCGATCGCCGCCGCGGCCACGATCACGACGACGAGCACCGTCCCCATGGCGGCCAGCGCCCGGTGTCGGCGCACCCATCGCGCCGCCCGCTCGATTCTCCCGCGCGGTCTCGCCTCGATCGGCTCGCCGTCGATCCAGCGTCCGAGCTCGCGGGCGACCTCGCCGGCGGTCGGGTAGCGTCGCTCCGGCTCCTTCTCGAGACAGCGAAGCGCGATCGTCTCGAGGTCGCGGGGGACCGACGGGTCGATCCGCCGCGGCGGGGTCGGGTCCTCGAAGAGCACCTGCTTGATGATCATCACCGCCGTCTGTCCCTCGAACGGCGGGCGGCCCGTCAGGGCGCGGTAGAGGACGGCGCCGAGGGCGTAGACGTCGGTCCGCGGCCCCTGCTGGCCGAGCTCGGCGCTCGCCTGCTCGGGCGCCATGTAAGCGGGCGTGCCGAGCACCTGCCCCGTCTTGGTGAGCTGCGCACCGGCCTCGAGGTCGCGGGCGAGCCCGAAGTCGGCCAGCCTCGGCGTGCCGCGCGCGTCGAGGAGGACGTTCTGCGGCTTCACGTCGCGGTGGACGATCCCCTGGTCGTGCGCGTGATCGAGGGCGAGGGCGAGCTGGCGGAGGACGTCGGCGATCCGACGCGGCGCCATCCGGACGCTCCGCAGCGCCGCCTCGAGCGTCTCGCCCTCGACGTAGTCCATCACGATGAACGGCCGGCCCTGATGGAGCCCGACCTCGATGAGGCCGACTACGTTGGGGTGGTCGAGCCGGGCGGCGGCGCGGGCCTCCCGGGCGAACCGCTCGAGCTCCTCCGCCGGCACCGACGCCTCGCCCGCCCCGAGCATCTTGATCGCGACGTCGCGGCCCAGCGCCGCGTCGCGTCCCTGATGGACGACGCCCATGCCGCCGCGGCCGAGCTCCCGGACGAGGTCGTAGCGCCCGATGCGTCCCCCGACGGGCGGGGGCGGCGGGGGAGTGGACGTCCAGCTCGCGGCGCTCGCGGGGAGGGGGCGACCGGGGTTCGGTGGGCTCGGCGGCGTCGTCGGGGCGGACACGGGGGGTCAGGCCGGGACGCCGAAGTCGTCCCCGGCCGCCTCGCGCACCGCGGTGTCGTCCTCGTCGATCGAGTCCTCGTCATCGTCTTCGTCGACGCGGTCGACGCGGTCGGCGGGGTCGGGGCGCGGGCTGTCGAGGCCGCGGGTCGGCGTCGCGCCGGTCCCGCCGCGGTCGGTCGAGTCGTGGGCGCCGCCGGCCCTGGCGATCGCCTCGCGGACCGTCCGCAGGCCGTGGCGCGCGTCGGCCGAGTGCGGATCGAGGTCGAGGATCGCCTGGAACTGTCGCTTGCTCGCGCCGAGCTTGCCGAGCTTGTAGAGGCTGACCGCGAGCATCAGCCGGACGCCGGTGTCGGCCGGGTGGCACTCGAGGAGCGGCCGCGCGTAGACGAGGGCGCGGGCCCAGTCCTCGCCGTCGTAGGCGTGGATGAGCAGCCCGCCCTTCGCCTCGTCGCAGTCGTCGTCGAGCTCGAGGGCGGTCTCGAAGCACGCGCGGGCGGCGTCGCCGTCGGACTGGTCGAGCTTGATCCGCCCCAGCATCACCCAGACCTCGGCGCTCGGCGCGATCTCCACGACGCGCTGCAGCTCGGCCGCTGCCTGGTCGGACTCGCCCTTTTCGAAGAGCGCCCAGGCGAGGCGGGTGCGGAGGTCGCCGCGGTCGGGCGCGAGCTCGGTCGCCCGGCCGAGGTGATGGACCGCGCCGGTCAGGTCCGCCCGGACCCGATGGAGGAAGTTGCCGTATCGGGCGTGGCCGTCGGCCATCTCCGGGCTCCGGCGGATCGCCTCGCAGAACGCCGCCTCGGCCGCCGCCGGGTTGCCGCGCTTCACCTCGGCCTCGGCGAGCCGGACCCACGCCCGGGGGCGGTCGGGATCGATGTGGAGGACGCGCTTGAACTGACTCCACGCCCGCTGGTGGTCGTCCTCGATCGAGAGGGCGACGCCGGTCAGGTAGTGGAGCGCGGTCTGGCCGGGGAAGAAGCTGATCGCCTCGAAGCCGAGGGCGACCATCTCGGCCGCGCGGTCCTGCTCGCGGAGGCGCCGGAGCGAGGCGACGACCACGTCGACCGCCTCGTCCCCCATGCTCTCCATCACGTCCTGGATCGCCTCGGGCGCCTCCTCCGAGAGGTTGCGCCGGACGCAGAGACCGACCGCGAGCTGCCGCCGCGTCTCCGCCTCCTCACCGTCGAGCTCGGGGCGGCGCTCCCGGTCGGCCCGGAGCTCGCGGACGACGGCGGCCGCGTCGGCGAGCATCGTCGGGCCGGCGGAGCCGTCGAGGGCGGGGTCGCCGGCGGGCTCGAACCCCGGCGTCGCCGGGCCCGGCGCGGGGCCTTCGCCCGTGCCCTTGCGCTCGGTCCGCGGGAACGCGCGCGCGAAGAACGCCATGGAATCGTCGAGGAGCTCCTCGGCGGTCTGGTATCGGTCGTCGGGCTGCGGGGCCATGAGGCGGGCCACGATCTCCGCGAGGCGCTCGGGCACCCCGTCGACGGCGTCGATCCTGGGGACCGCGCGCTGCTCGCGAAGCTTCGCGACGAGCTCGCGCCGCCGCCGCTCGCGGTAGGGCGGGCTGCCGGTGAGCAGCTCGAAGGCGACGACCCCGAGGGCGTAGAGGTCCGCCCGGGCGTCGGGCGTCTTGCCGGTCATGAGCTCGGGCGAAAGCGTCGCGGCCGCCGGACGGTCCGGGAGCGAGGTCCCGTGATCGAGGAGCTCACGGAGCGCGGCGCGGCCGAAGCCACAGAGCTTCGGCTGCCCGCCCTGATCGACGGTCAGACTGCGCGCCTCGATCGCGCCATGGATCACCCCGCCGCCGTGGGCGTGGGCGAGGCCGAGGGCGACCTGCCCGATCATCCAGGCGCCGAAGCGCGGCTCGATCTGGCCGCGCCGTCCGAGGAGCTCGGCGGTGCTCTCGCCGCTCGAGCTGGCGGAGGCGAGGTAGAGGCGAGGCCCCCAGACGCCGACCTCGAGGACGCTCTCGAGCCCCGGGTGCTCGACGGCGGCCGCCGGGCGGATCGCCTCGATCGTGTCGACGAGGAGGCGATCGGTCGTGCCGGGCGGGATCGGGACGACGAGGACGGTCGCGGCCTGGTCGGCCTCGCGGTCCCACGCGCGATAGGTGACGCCGAGCTGGCTGTCGCGCTCGATGACGTCGACCAGGTTGAAGCCCGAGACCTGGCGGCCTACGTGGGGGTCGCGGTGGGCGGCCGGCGCCCCGAGCCGGACGTGGCGGCCGGTCTCGTGCTTGGCGGCGCGGCGGCTGTAGGTCCGCTGCTCGCGCAGGATCTCGACGACCTGCGCCTCGGTGAGCAGCCCCGCCTCGACGAGGTAGTTCCCGATCCGGGAGGTGGAGCCGCTCGCCTCGAGCGCGCGCAGGGCGCGCTCGAGCTGGTCGCTCCGGACCCAGCCGCGCTGGACGGCGATCTCGCCGAAGATGAGCTCGCTGCGAGCCAAACGGATCCCTCTCTCCCCGCCATCAGTTTTTCCCCGTCGCGATGAATCTGCAACGACGTCGCGCCGACGCGGCGCGGACCGGCCGTCCGGCGCCGCTTGGATAACCTCCGACCCCGACCGCTATAATCCCGGCGGGGTCCGCCGCGACGCCGAACCCGAGCGCGACCCCGGATCCGGAGAGGGATGGTTCCCGACCGCGACATCGTCCTGGCGCGGCTCGTCCGACGGATGGGCCTCGCGGACCGCCAGACGCTGCGTTCGCTGCTCCGCACCCGTGAGCGGGTCGGCGGTGGACGCATCCGCTTCGGGCAGGAGCTCATCCGCCGCAAGATCATCTCGCCCGAGGCGTTCGTCCGTCTGGCCGAGGAGGTCGACTCCTGCTTCCGGCGCTGCGGCGGATGCGACCTCGAGTTCGTCGCCCTGCCGGGATCGACGACCCGACGTCCGCGGTGCGGGCGCTGCGGCGAGTCGACCGACATCCCGCCGCTGACCGAGAGCGTGATCGCGGCGACGAAGCAGGATCGCCGCCGCTCCTCGCGCTCGCCTCGACAGCGGCCGAGCGACCGGGCCCGCCGTCCGAGCGACCGCACCGCCCGGACGAGCGACCGCCGCCGTCGCTCCGACCCGAGCGATCGGGCGAGCCCGTCGCCGTCGGGTCGGCTCGACCGCGGCTCCCGGTCGGGCCGGCAGGCCGCGGTCCGTGAGGCGATCGACGAGAGCGTCCTCGACGCGGCGAGCCCGGCCCCCGAGCCGCGGGCGGATCGGGCGAGCCGGCGCGCCAAGGGCGTCCGGCCGGCCGACCCGACGATCGAGATGGCCGCGGCCAGGGGCGGGTCGGACGGGAGCGACCCTAAACTCCAGAAGGCGTCGAGCTGGCACAGCGGCGAGAACGCCGAGAGCCGGGCCGAGGTTCTCCAGGCGCTCGCGAGCGACCTCGGCGTCCGGGGCAAGGACCTCCTCAAGCAGCGGATCGGCCCCTACCGGCTGCTCGGCGTGATCGCGAAGGGCGCGATGGGCGTCGTCTTCCGCGCGAAGCACGTCGACATGGGCCGGATCGTCGCGCTCAAGGTGCTCCGCGCCACGCGCGCGAGCGAGCCGGAGCACGTCGAGCGCTTCAACCGCGAGGCGAGCGCGATCGCGAGCCTGAAGCATCCCAACATCATCGACATCCACGACCTGGCCGACCTCGACGGGCGGCCGTACTTCGCGATGGACCTGATCGAGGGCGACGACCTCGACAAGCTCATCAAGGATGGACGCGTCGGCTCGCTCGACGACGGCGTCCGGCTGATCGAGCAGCTCGCCCGGGCGCTCCAGTGCGCCCACGAGGCCGGGATCCTGCACCGCGACGTCAAGCCGCACAACGTCCTCGTCGATCGGAGCGACGGCCGGGCGATCCTGGCGGACTTCGGCCTCGCCCGGATCGAGGACCGCAGCCGGCTGACGATGAGCGGCGACATCATCGGCACGCCGATCTACATGGCGCCCGAGCAGATCAAGGGCGAGCACGAGAAAGTGGGCGTCGGCGTCGATGTCTACGGCCTCGGCGTGATCCTCTACCAGATCCTCTCGGGCGGGCACTACCCGTTCACCGCGAAGTCGCTCTCGGAGCTCCAGCACAAGCTCCTCGAGAAGGAGGTCGAGCCGCCGAGCAGTCGGTCGGGCGCCGACGCGGGCGTCGACCTTCCGATCGAGGCGATCTGCCTCCGCGCCCTGGAGAAGAACCCGGCCGACCGGTTCGCCTCGATCGGCGAGATGGCCGACGACCTGAAGCGCTGGCTCGCCGGGGAGCCGGTCACGACGCCGGTCCGCGGGGCGACCCACCGCCGGATCGTCCGCGAGGTGAAGAAGAACAAGGGCAGCCTGGCGATCGTCGGGGTCGGGCTCGCCGTCGGCGTCATCGCGATCGCGGCGATCGGCGGCATCGTCCTGTGGCGGCAGATCGTGGCCGCGCACGAGGCGTCCGTCGCCGAGACGCAGGAGGCGGCGCCGGCCGTCGGGCGGGCGTTCGTCGACGCGTCGACCGAGCTTCGGCTCGGTCTCGCCGCGGCCGAGACGGGCGACTGGGCGACGGCCCGGGCCAAGGTCGTCGCCGCGGCGCCAGCCCTCGATGCGGCCGACCGGGAGTGGGCCGGGCTGCAGGAGCGGCTCGCCGGGTTCGCGGCGGCCGAGCGGGCGCGCGTCCTCGACGGTTCCGGGGTGCCGGCGGCCGCGGAGCTGGCCGAGGCGCGGGAGGCGGCCCGGGTCGCCCTGGCTCGCATGCACGAGTGGAGCGGCGACCTCGCCGCGGCGCGGGCGGGCTACGCGGACGCGGGCGCGCTCCTCGATGCGCCGCGCGACGGCGGCGGCCCCGAGCGGCGAGCCGCGTCGCGCCAGGCCGAGCTGCTGGACTGGTCCTGCCGCCTCGCCGGAGGCGAGCTCGAGCTGGCCGCGCCGCTCCCCGACGCCGACCTCGACCGCGAGCCCGACCTGGTCGCGGAGGCGGCCGCGCGGCGATTGCTCCGCGATCTCCGCGCCGGCGCGGACCCGGCGCCGGCGATCGAGGCGGTCCGCGATCTCTCGAGGAGCCAGGGGCTCGACGCCCGGCTCCGCGCGCGCCTGGCCCGTCTCCTCGGCGTCGCCGTCGCGTTCTCGGGCCGCGCGTCGACGGCGATCCGGCTGCTCGACGCCGCCGTCGACGCCTCCGCCCGCCCCGGTCCCGACGGAGAGCCCAACGGCGAGTGGCTCGCCCGGGTCTACCGGGCCTGGCTCCATCTCTCGGTCCCCGTCGGCCCCGGCCGGCTCGACGCGGGCACGCTGCGCGAGACCCACGCCCGCCGCGCTGCGTCCAGGCGCGCCGCCGAGGCGGATCTGACCGCCGCGATCGGGCTGGCGCCCGCCCGGCGCGAGGCGGCGCGGTGGCCGCTTCAGCGGGAGCCCGGGACCGGCGCGCCGTCGGCGCCGGGTCACGAGCGCGCCGTCGCGGTCGTCGAGCTCGTCCGCGCGATCGGGGCGAACGCGCGGTTCCGGAGCTCGGACGCCGTCGTGGCCGCGAGCGCCGCCCTCGATGTCGACGCGAACCTCGTCGAGGCCCGGATCGAGCGAGCGCGCGGCCTCTTCCGCCTCGGGATCCTCACCGAGGACCAGGCGAAGGCGGCCGCGGTCACCCTCCCCGAGGCGGCCCGGACCGCCGGCGCGCGCGCCGACGTCGACGCCGCGATCGCGCTCCTCGATCGCGAGACGCCGCCACGGCGCGTCCACGAGGCGGGGTTCGTCCCCGAGGCGGGCGACGGGAGCCCCACCGGGGGCGCCGTCCACCTCGTCTTCGTCGTCTCGCCGTCGCGGGCGCGGGGTGAGGCGCTCGCCCTCGCCGTCCGGATCGCGCGGGCGGAGGGCGACGGGGCGCGAGCTCGCGAGCTCGCCGCGGCGATCGTCGACGACCTCGCCTTCGCCTCCGAGGCGGCGCGGTTCGAGCGGGCGCGGGTGCGTCGCGACGAGCCGGACCGGCGGGGCGATGCCCGCGCCGACTACGACGCCCTTCGCGCCGGCGCCGACCCGGTGCGGGCGCAGGTCGGCGTCGCCGCGGTGAAGCTGGACGAGGTCCGGGAGCTCGCGGCGAGCCGCAATCCCAACGACTCGGCCGCCGCGGCGGAGACCGACCGGCGGATCCGCGCGGCCCTCACCGTCGCGCGCACGGCCATCGACGCGGCCACGACCCAGGCGCGCTCCGACCCAGCCGTGGCCGCGTCGCGCGCGCGCCTTCTCGAGCTCTCAGGCGCGCCGCGGGAAGAGATCGCGAGCACCTACCGCAAGGCGGCGGCCGCCCAGCGCGCGCGGATCGACGGGAGCGTCCCCGGCGAGGCGGGCGCGTTCATCCGCGCGGGGCGCGAGATCCTCGCCCGCGGAGGGCTGGCCGAGCCGGCCGAGCTCGACCGCGCCGCGAGGCTGCTGACCGCGGCGACACGCCTCGCGCCCGACTACACCCTCGCTCACGTCGACCTCGTTCACCTCGCGCGGAGGCGCGCCGATCGCGAGGCGGTCGTCGGTCAGATCGCGACCGCGCTGGCGCGGAACCCCGAGACCGAGGCGGCGATCGTCGAGCAGGCCCGCGACCGGGTCGGGCAGGGCGCCTTCGAGAACGCCCTGTCGCTCCTCGATCGGCTCGCGGGCGAGCGGGGCAAGGAGCTCGACCCCGAGGTCGCGCGCGAGGCGGGCCTCCTCCGGGCCGAGGCGCTCCTCGGCAAGGACGATCGCGCCGCCGCGCTCGCCGAGCTCCGGGAGCTGACCCGGAGCTGGCCGGGGCTCCGCCAGGCGTGGGTGCTCCTCGCCCGGGCCGGCGACGCGGCCGCCGGCGACCGCGTCGTCGGGCTCGCGCCGCTCCGGGTGGCCGAGATGGTCGCGGTCGAGGTGGCGAAGGCCCACGACGAGAAGCGCGTCGCGAAGACGCAGCTCGCATCGATCGACGACGTGATCGCGCGCGCGCCCGCGCCGCACCGGAGCGAGCGGGCCGTCCTCCACACGGCCCGGGCTCGCGTTCGCCGGCGGGTCCAGTGGACGAGGCGCGAGAAGACGATCGCGATCCTCGACCTGGCCGCGGCCGCCGAGCTCTCGGTCGCGTTCGTCGACGAGGTCTTCGGCCGGACGTGGTCGGACCTCGGCGACGCGAGCTTCGAGGACGCCCCGCGCAGCCTCGACGAGCGCCGGAGCTGGAGCGAGAGCGTTCCGACCGGACCCTTCCTCGACGGGCTGATCGCCTTCCGCGTGGCGGAGTCGGCGTCGGGCGATCCGGAGCGCGCCCTCGAGGCGGCGTTCCGAGGGATCGAGGCGCTCGACACGGCCGTCGCCCGTGACCCGCGGGCCGCCTCGGCTCTCACCCTGCGCGGCGTCCTCCACGCGCGCACCGGCAACCTCGCCGCGGCCCATCGCGACCTCGCGACGGCCGCGCGGCTCGCGCCGGGCGAGCCGCTCCCGTGGATCTTCCGGGCGCGCGTCCACGCGGCCGCGAGCGAGGCGGACGCCGCCCTCGAGGCGCTCCGGATCGCGATCCGGCTCGGCCTGTCGAGCGGGCGGCCCCTTGAGCGCGACGAGGCGTTCCGGTCGGGGAGCGACGCCGCCTACGGACGGCTCCGGGA
>JAJDCQ010000125.1 GCA_029260755.1 Planctomycetota bacterium
TTCGGGCGTCGCCGAGGCATTGCCGACGCGTCGCGGTGCTCCGCCCGAGACTCCTGTTCCTGGAACGGGAGCGCAGGCGTCGGCAATGAACTGCGCGCCGGCAACTCGCATTCCGCGTAATCCGCGTAATCCGCGGTTCCCACTGCGAGGTCCGGTCCGGGAATCATAGGAGCGAATCTGTCTGTGGCTGATCTCGCACCGTTCGAGCGTCTGATCGTGCGTCATCGACCCGCCCGCGGCCGTTTCCTCGCCCTTCCGAAGATGCTAACCTCCCGGCCATGCCATCGTTGCGCCTGGGTCAGAAGACGCGTGCGTCCGATCTCGAGCCGGCCATCGGCCTCTTCGAGACGGCGAGCATCGCGGTCGGCTTCGAGGCGACCGATGCCGTCCTGAAGGCCGCGCCCGTCCGCGTCCTGTGGGCGCGCACCGTGACGCCCGGCCGGTTCGTGTGCCTCTTCACCGGCGAGGTCGAGGCGGTCCGGAGCGCGCTGCGCCGCGGCCTCGAGATCGCCGGGGATGCGGTGATCGACCAGCTCTTCATCCCCAGCCTCCATCGCGGCGTCATCCCCGCGATCGCCGCGCCCCGCGCCGAGCTTCGCGACCAGATCGATGCCGTCGGGATCCTCGAGACCCGCACCGTCGCGAGCGCCATCGACGCGGCCGACCGGGCGGCGAAGACTGGCCAGATCGATCTCCTCGAGATCCGCCTCGCGATGCACATCGGCGGCAAGGGGGTCGTCACCCTCACCGGCGAGGTGAGCGACGTCGAGGCCGCGCTCGGCGCCGGCGCGACCGCCGCCGGCGAGCGGAGCGCCCTCGAGACCACGGTCGCCATCCCGAAGCCGGCGCCCGAGCTGCTCGCCCATCTCCTCGACGGAGCCGGCTCGTGATCCGCCAGGTCGTGACGAGCCGCGACGTCGAGGACGCCCCCGGCGGAGAGCTCCAGGTCGGGCTCGAGGACGTCATCACGCCGAGCGCCCACGAGGCCGCCTCGCGGCGAGGCGTCCGGATCGTCCGGTCCGACGGCAGCCCGGCCGCGCCGGCGCCGGCCGTTCAGGCGCCGCCGACCCCGCCGGCGGTCGCCCCGCCGGTGACCGCGCCCGAGGCGGTGCGGGGCACGGCCGTGATCGTCAGCGTCTTCGGCCGGAACCGGCCGCACGTCCTCGCGGAGATCGCCGGCGCGATCGCCCACGAGGGCGGCAACATCCTCGACATCTCGCAGCGGATCGTGCGGGACTACTTCTCGCTCCTCGTGATCGTCGACACGGCCGAGGTCGCGGACGACTTCCGCACGTTCAAGTCCGACCTCGAGGCGCTCAGTCGCGAGGGAGACTACTTCGTCTCGGTCGCGCACGAGGCCGTCTTCCGCGCGATGCACCGCGTGTAGGTATGGCGCCCGCACCGTTCCAGGGACTCGGCTTCTCCGACCAGGAGGTCTTCGAGACCGTCCGCATGGTCGAGATGGAGCACCTCGACATCCGGGCCGTCACGATCGGGATCTCGCTCCGCGGCTGCGTCGACACGAGCGTCGCGGCCGTCGCCGAGAAGGTCCACGCCCGGGTGACCAGCGCCGCGCGCCGCCTCGTCGAGGTCTGCACCGACATCGAGGCGGAGCTCGGCGTCCCGATCGTGAACAAACGGGTGAGCGTCACGCCGGTCAGCCTGCTCTGCGACGCCCTCGGCGGCGCCGACGTGACTCCGATCGCCGCCGCCCTCGACGCGGCCGCCGTCGAGACGGGGGTGGATTTCCTCGGCGGCTTCAGCGCCCTCATCCAGAAGGGGATCACGCCGGGCGATCGGGCGCTCCTCGACGCGATCCCGAGCGCCCTCTCGACCACCGAGCGCGTCTGCAGCAGCGTGAACATCGGAACGAGCCGCGCCGGGATCAACATGGACGCCGTCCTCGACATGGGCCGGGTGATCCGGGCCACGGCCGAGGCGACCGCGGACCGGGACAGCATCGGGTGCGCGAAGCTCGTCACGTTCGCGAACATCCCCGAGGACAACCCGTTCATGGCCGGCGCGCTCCACGGCGTCGGCGAGGCCGAGACGGTCATCAACGTCGGCGTGAGCGGTCCCGGCGTCGTCCGGGCGGCGATCGAGGCCCAGGGCCCCGACGCCGACCTCGGCACGATGGCCGACGCGATCAAGCGCGTCGCCTTCAAGATCACGCGGGTCGGCGAGCTCTGCGGGCGCGAGGCCGCCCGCCGCCTCGGGATCGAGTTCGGGATCGTCGATCTCTCGCTGGCGCCCACGCCGGTCATCGGCGACAGCGTCGCCGAGGCGCTCTGCGCCCTCGGCCTCGAGCAGGTCGGCGGGCCGGGCTCGACGGCCGCCCTCATGCTCCTGACCGACGCCGTCAAGAAGGGCGGCGCGATGGCGAGCAGCTACGTCGGCGGGCTCTCGGGCGCCTTCATCCCGGTGAGCGAGGACGACGGGATGGTCCGGGCGGTCGAGAGCGGCGCGCTGTCCCTCGAGAAGCTCGAGGCGATGACGGCGGTCTGCAGCGTCGGCCTCGACATGGTCGTCATCCCCGGCGACACGCCGATCGAGACCCTCGCGGCGATCATCGCCGACGAGGCGGCCATCGGCGTCGTGAACAACAAGACCACCGCGGTGAGGATCATCCCCGCGATCGGCCGCTCCGCCGGCGAGCGGGTCGACTTCGGAGGGCTGCTCGGCGGCGCGCCGGTGATGCCCATCCGGCGCGTCGGCGCCTATGGGTTCATCCGCCGCGGCGGCCGGATCCCCGGGCCGATCCAGGCCATGAAGAACTAGCCAGCACCGGCCAGAACCAGCCAGAACCGGGCCGAGAGCCCCGCACGAGGAGAGATCGATGTCGGAAGACTGCCTGCTCTACGAGGTCAGCGAGGGCGTCGCCGAGATCACCCTCAACCGCCCCGACCGCCTGAACGCGCTCAACGACGTGCTCATCCCGGCGATCGCGAAGGCGATGGCGCGGGCGGCCCACGACGACGCCGTCCGGGCGATCCTCCTGACCGGCGCGGGCCGCGGCTTCTGCGCCGGCGCCGACCTGAAGTTCATGATGGAGCGGGCCATGTCCGGCCCGAGCGAGCCGCCCCCGGTGATGTTCCACTCGCTCGCCGGGGCGCTCCACGACGGCATCTCGACGATCAAGCGGACGCCGAAGCCGACCGTCTGCGCCTGGAACGGCCCGGCCGCCGGCGCGGGGGTCGGCTACGCCCTGGCGTGCGACGTCGTCTGGGCGGCGAAGGACGCGACCCTCCGCCTCGCCTACACCAACATCGGCCTCGCCCCCGACGGCGGGACGACGTATCTGGTCACCCGGTGCGTCGGCGAGAAGAAGGCGCTCGAGCTCTACTACAGCGCCGAGATCGTCGACGCCGAAGAGGCGCTCCGGCTCGGCTTCTGCAGCCGGGTCATCGAGACCGAGAAGCTCCTCGACGAGGCCCGCGCGTTCGCGCGCAAGCTGGCGAAGGGACCGGGCATCGCCTTCGGCCTCGCGAAGGAGCTCGTCAACGAGGCGCTCCGCGAGGGGATGGAGGTCCAGATGGAGCGCGAGCGCCAGGCGATCGTCCGGACCTCGATGACGTCGGACTTCATGGAGGGCGTCGGAGCGTTCCTCCAGAAGCGCGAGCCCGAGTTCCAGGGACGCTGACCGGGGCCCGGAGCTGGGGCCCGGGACTCCAGCTCCCTAGCCCGGACCCACCGGCTTCGCCTTCGGCGAAGAGGATGAAACCACGGAGGCACGGAGACACGGAGGATCTTCTGCCTGGCGTGATCTGCGTCGGGTAGACGCGACGACAACGAGGGGAGGCGTGGTCGGTCCGAGGCCTCTCGTGCCTCCGTGGTGACATCCGAGGAGGGAGCGTCGGCCAAATCCTCGGGACATCGCGCCCTCCGTGAGCTCTCCGTGCCTCCGTGTCTCCGTGGTGACATCCTGCTCGCCGAAGGCGAGCCCGTCGTCACCCTATGCGGGCTAGCCGCCCGCCGCGATCAGCACCTGGAGCCCGCCGCCGATCGCGTTGCCGACGATCCCGAGGACGATCGCGTAGGTCGCCCACTGGTCGGCCTGCGCCGATGCCTGGCGCGCGCCCTGGTAGTCGCCCGCCGCCCACTTGCTCGAGACCTGCGCGGCGTTGATGACCGCGACGATGCCGAGCGGCCAGCAGCAGCAGACGAGCGAGAAGATCGCCTTCCCCATGTGGTTGTCGGGGGGCGGGCCCTTGAACTCCTTCTCATCGTCGTCGATCGGGCGCCCGCGCCGATCGAACCGCAGCCCGCACGCGCGGCACTTCCGCGCCTTCCGGCGGAGCTCGGCGCCGCAGTCGGGGCACTCGCGACCATCGTCCTCCTCCTCCTCCTCCTCGGCGAGGTCGAGGGCGGCGTGCGGATCGGGGATGTCGATCGCGGCGTTGCAGCTCGGGCACTTGGTCTTCCGCCCGGCGAACGACTCGGGGACACGGCCCTCGCGGCCGCAGTTGGGACAGGTGATTTCGATCTTGCTCACGGGGCCCCCGTCGCGAAGAGGTAGTGGGAGAGCCAGACGACGAAGAGGATGGAGAGGAAGCCACGCCGCACCCAGCTCCAGACGCGTTCGCGCTCGAGCTCGGCCATGTCGACGAGGCCTTCCCTCATGAGATGTCGGGTGCTACGGATCCGCCAGGCGCGGTAGGGAATCTGCGCGATCGCCAGCAGGAGCAGCAGCACGCCGCCCGGATGCATCGAGACCGCGCGCGGGTCGGCCCGGATCCCCAGGACGAAGCTCCGGGTCAGCCCGGCGCCCGGACACTTCGCCCCGAGACGCTCGAACCCGCAGGCCTCGGGAAGCCGGTTCCCGAAGAGGGTGAGGCCATCGAGGTCGGGCGTCGGACGCAGGAGCACCGCGAGGGTGACCGCGACGACGCACGCGACGAGGATGATGGCATCGGTCCAGAGCGCCTGGCGCTGGGCATGCTCGGGCGCGCCGAGGAGAGGAGCCTCGCGATCAGCAACGGCGACGGGCTGTCGTGCGGCCGCGGTGGCGGGGCTCATGAGGGTCAGCCTGACATCGGGGGGCGGCGGGCCGCAAGCGAATGGGGGATTCCTCCATTCAGACGCCCCCGACGGAGAATCTCACGCAAACGCGCTCGTTCG
Source organism: Planctomycetota bacterium (assembly GCA_029260755.1). GTDB lineage: Bacteria > Planctomycetota > J058 > J058 > JAJDCQ01 > JAJDCQ01. Next base: position 5,119 of record JAJDCQ010000125.1, read on the forward strand.
AGTCGGGTTCGACGGGGAAGAGATCTCACGCAAAGGCGCAAAGGCGCAAAGGAGCCTCGCCGGATCCGCATCCCGGCTCGGGCAAGGCCCCTTTGCGCCTTTGCGCCTTTGCGTGAGATTCGT
>JAJDCQ010000126.1 GCA_029260755.1 Planctomycetota bacterium
CGCGAACGCCAGACGGGTTCCCTCGGCCGCGCGCCTCGGCCTGCACGACGCTGTCTCGACGAGCCGCTCGCGTCATTCTGCAACAGCCTCCTAGCCGGGAAGACCCGGCCACGCCTCGTCGATCTCGAGTCGACCGCGAGGGCCGGCGCTGTCGGAGACCGCGAAGATGGCGAGCGCCGCGAGGGCGACCGCGACGATGATGATGAGGATGCGGAGCTTCATGGCGTCCTCCTTCCTTCTGGCGCGACCCTTCGCAAAGCCACGACCGGCCGAACGAGACGGTAAGATCTTTCAGAATCTGGGGTTGGCATCGAGGCTGGCCGGGCTCGAGAGCGAAGACGTCCTCGCCTGCGCGAAGTCTTCCCCGACGGGCGTGAACACGCGCCGGCAGCCCCCGTTCGCCGCCCGCGAGACCCGATCGGCTCGGGCCGAGCCGGAAGGGCGCGATGCCGGGTCGGTCCCGGGACGAATTCGAACCGAATCGTCCCGATCGATGCCCGATCGTAAGTCGCTAGAAATAGGCGTAATCCCTTGTGCCAGTAGCAGCCACCGGGGCAGGACTCCCCCCGATTGACACGTATTTCTCGGCCCCCGACGGAAGTGGCAAGGGTGTTGCGCTTGGTCCCGGCGAACCACGTCGCACGAATCGAAGAGAGAACAGGAGAGTAGACATGTTTGGCTTCCTCGGAACCGCCCTCGCCACCGTCGCCGGATTCGCCGGCTCGCCCGTCGGAATCGGCCTCCTCGCCGCCGGCGGCGCCTACCTCGGCTACCGCTACCTGAAGAAGAAGGAAGTTCCGCTCGGCGCCGTCGCCGGCCTCGCGGCCGCAGCCGGCCTCGCCGTCAGCTCCGTCTTCATCCCGGCGAACCTCCCCCTCGCCGCGAGCCGCGCTGCCCAGGCGGCCGCCGAGCTCCGGCAGTCGGCGCATGACCAGGACACGGGCTCCGAGATCGCGCAGCTTCCCGAGCAGGCCACCGAGCGGGATCACCAGCAGCGCCAGGCCCCCGAGCAGGCTTTCGAGCAGGCCAGCGAGCTTCCCTCCGCGGATCCGATCGTCGTCTCGGCGCGTTCGGCCGACGAGCGGGCCGCCGACGATCGGGCGAACGCCGCCCAGCAGCAGCAGCAGGGTAAGGACCCGGTCGCCGTGGCGAGCGCCTCCGAGGAGCTCCCGGCGGTCGACGCGCAGCCGTCGCAGGCACGCCTCCCCGAGCAGGACACCCAGAGCCGCGAGCAGGACAGCCAGCAGCATCAGGCTCCCGAGCAGGCGCAGGCCGTCGAGGTCGCGGCAAACGCCGACGCGAACGAGCTCCCGCGGATCGAGCTCGGCGACCCGATCGTCCTCGACCGGGACGCGCTCGGCGACGTCGAGAGCCGGATCGACCTCCAGCAGAACCTCGAGCAGGGTCGGGTCGCCGAGGCGAACGACGAGCTGAGCGAGCGTGAGCAGGCGATCGCCAACGCCGTGGCGCTCAGCAGCAACGGCCGGGCGATCGAGCTTCCCGACCTGACCGTGAGCCAGAACCGTCAGAACCAGGCGAACGACGCGAACGCGAGCGCCGACCGGGACCTCGCCCAGGCGCGTCAGGGAACGCAGCAGAGCCGCGAGCAGGACACCCAGCAGCGTCAGGCCCCCGCGAGCGAGACCGCCGCGAACGCCGACGCCAGCGCCGCCCCGAGCGTCGACGCCGACGCGCCCGCCGCGGCGCCGGCGCGCACGTGCTCCGGCTTCGCCGACGCGGTCGAAGACGGCGTGCAGGACACCGTCGCCTCGACCGAGCAGGCGAAGAAGTAGACACAATCTCCTCTCCTCTCCTCGGTGCCGCCGCCAGTCGCGAACGCCTGGCGGCGGCGCCTTGTACTCCGATAAGCTCGGGCCATGCCCGAGCCGCGCGCGTTCAAGCTCGACAGCTTCCTCAAGTGGGTCGGGCTCGTGATGACGGGCGGCGAGGCGAAGGTCCGGATCCAGTCGGGCGAGGTCACCGTCAACGGCGAGGTCGAGACGCGGCGCGCCCGCCGCCTCGCCCCGGGCGACGTCGTCGAGCTCCACGACGAGCGCCACGTCGTCCCGCCGCCCGAGTGACTCGATCGAGCCGAGGAGGCTCCCTCCCATGAGACTCGCCAGCTGCGCCGCGATCGCGGCGGTCGCCCTCGTCGCGTTCGCCGCGCTGCCGGCCGGGCGCGTCGCCGCCGACGACGACCCGCGCAAGGAGGTCGAGGCGATCGTCCTCGAGTGGCTCGGCGATCTCCTCGGCGGCCGGACCGACGAGGCGCTCGCCGCGACCGGCCGCCCGTTCGTCGCCGGCGAACGGCGGCCGAAGGACGGCGGCCGGGTCGTCGCGCAGGTCATCGAGGACGAGAAGGTGCTCGCCGAGATGTTCGGCGACGCGAAGTCCGACCACAAGGTGAAGACGTTCACCAAGGTCGACGCGAGCGCCCCGTTCCCGAAGGAGGAGGCGGCGAAGGTCCCCGAGCTCGCCCGCGTGCTCCCCGAGGGGGGGCACCGCGTGATCATCGCCGACGCCTCGGGCACGAACCCGGACCGCCTCGAGATCTTCGTCTCGCCGGCCGGGAAGATCGTCGCCGCCCTCGAAGAGGAGAACTAGCAGGTTGCTGAAAAAGACGCGAGCGCCTCGTCGAGATATCGTCGTGAGGGGCGAGGCGCTCGCCCGAGGCAACCCTCGGGAGTTGGCGCAGGGCGAGGAACGAAGCCCATCGCGACGAGATCCGGCGAGGTGCCGCGAGTGAACGGTCGAGATCCGAGCTTGCGAGGATTCGCCCGTTCACGCTCTTTTTTCAGCAGCCTGCTAGCGGGCGAGCGATGAGCGAGACCTCGGCGAGCGGCACCCTCCGCATCATCTACGGCTTCGGCAAGGGCAAGACGACCGCCGCGACCGGCCTCGCCCTCGAGGCGGCCGCCGCCGGCCGCCGCGTCGCGATCGTCTACTTCGACAAGGGCTACGACGGGAGCGTCGAGCACTACTCCGAGCGCCACGTCCTCCGCGGCCTCGCCCCGCGCGTCGAGGTCTTCCCGACCGGCTGCGAGCGCCTCCAGCCCGACGGCAGCTTTCGGTTCGGCGTCGAGGAGCAGGACCTCGCCGAGGCGCGCCGCGGCCTGGACCTCGCGCGCGATCGGGTCGCGGGCGCCGCGCACGACGTCCTCATCATCGACGAGGCGCTCGCCGCCGTCGCCTACAAGCTGCTCGATCGGTCCGACATCGACGACCTCGTCGACCGCTGGGAAGGCGCGGGGCGGCCGTTCGACCTCGTCCTGACGGGGCACCAGCTCTGGGACGCGCTCCGCGACCGCGCCGACCGCGTCGTCGAGGTCCGCAAGGAGAAGCACTACTTCGACGAGGGCCTCGGCGCCCGCCTCGGCGTCGAGATCTGACGATGAGCGACGAGCCGAAGCCCGACGCCGACGAGCAGCCGCCCCCCGCCCCGGGCGCCCCGGGCGCGCCACCGGCCGCCCCGGCGCCGACGACCGGGTCGGCCGCCAGGGGCAGCGGTGCTGCCGATGACGGCGGGTCGATCGTCGAGGTCTTCGGCGGCTACCTCGTCCTCGCCGCGACGCTCCTGCCGGCGTGGCTCGTCCTCGACGCGATCCTCGGACAGCTCGTCCCGGGTCGGTGGCTGAGCCTCGGTCTCCCCGGCCATCCGATCGGCTACCTCGAGGCGCCGACGGCGGCGATCGTGGCCGCCGCGACGATCCTCCTCTTCGGCATCGTGGCCGCCCTCCTCGAGGCCCGCGGCTGGCCACTCGCGTTCACCGCGATCCTGTGGACGGCCGCCCTCGGCGCGAGCGGCCCGGCGGCGGACCGCATCGTCGACGACCCCGACGCCGTCCGGCGCCTCGTCGTCGGCTGGGGTCTCGGCACGGCCGCCCTCGCCCTGTTCACGGTCGCCCGGGGCAGCCGGCTCGCCGGCCTGCTCGGCGTGGCGAGCTTCGCGATCGGGATGGGCCCGGCCGTCGCCTGGCTCATCCCCGCCCTCTGGCAGCCGCCGCTCGATCCGGCGCGGGCCGCCACCGGCCTCGTCGTCGCCGCGGGGCTGATCTTCGTCTTCGACGTCGTCCGCGCGCTCCGCGGGGCGACGCCGGCGGCGCCGACCTACGCGGGCGGCGTCGCCGCCGCCGGCGTCGGCGGCCTGCTCCTGATCCGGGAGGTGACCTGGCTGGGCGCCATCGGAATCGTCGCCGCCGCCGCGCGCCTGATCTTCGGCTTCCTCCAGCAGGTGTGGGCGCTCGACCGCGAGCGACGGACGACGGGCGAGGCGGACGATGCCGCCCCCTCCGCCTCCTCGGGCGCGCCGGCTCCGCCGCCGCCGTCGACGCCTCCGGGCGTCGCCCGGCTCCTGCCTCCCTCGCCCTCGGGCACGACCGTCCGACCGGCCGCCGCCGTTCTCGCGTGCGTCATCGCGGCAGCCGCCCCGCTCGTCGCGCTCCACGCCCCGCTCGAGGCGACCCGCCCCGCGGGAGCCGGGCCGCCCGCGAAGCCGCTCATGACCATCCGGATCGCCGCCAGCCCCGGCGACCTCCACCTCGCCGCGAGCAACAACGGGCGGCTCGTCCTGGGCTGCCCGACCGACGACATCCCGGGCATCGGCGAGGCGTGGATCTGGCAGGCGGGCTCGGCGGAGGCCCGCCGCCTCGACATCGAGCTCGGCAAGGCCGGCCCCGTCGCGATCTCGCCCGACGGCGCGCGGGTCGCGCTCGCGAACGGGTCGATCGTCCTCGTCGTCGACGTCGACGCCGCCGAGGCGAGGGCCCCGCTCGAGCTCGCGATCGGCGCGAAGGTCGCCGGCCTCGCGTTCGCGCGCGACCGCGACGCGGTCTGCGTCCTCGGCCACGACGGGATCGCCCACGTGATCGACGTCTCGGGCGAAACCCCGCGCGAGATCTGGAGGATCGACGGCGCGGACGCGGTGCCCGACGTCCACGGCGCGACCGCGGCGGTCCACGTCCGCGACGGCGTCCGCGTCCACCCGCTCGAGGGCGACGGCGAGGACCGCGTCCTCGCCTGGACCGACGAGCTGATCCGCCCGCCGGTCGCTCCGCCCGTCGGCCCGGCGTTCCTCGTCGGCGTCGACGACGCGGGCGACCGCGTGACGGCGGCCCTCCGGTTCGCGCCCGACTCGGGCCAGCCCGGTCACCTCGTCGTCGCGAGCTGGAGCATCGAGCACGGCCGCGTCCGGGAGGTCGGCCCCGTCGGCGACCTCCCCGAGGGGCCGCTCGCCGCCCTCGCCCCCTCGCGCGTCGTCGCCCTGCGCGGGCCCGAGCTGCTCTGCCTCGACCTGCCCGAGCTGAGCATCCCCGCCGCGCGCTTCACCGACCGGTCGGTCGCCCGCCTCCCGACGCGCGCGATCGCGGCCAGCGCCGACGGCCACGTCGTCGCCGGCGCGTGGGTGCAGCCGCACTCGGGCGACGTCGTGATCGGCGCGGCGATCCGCCCCCGCCGCTGAAGCGCGGTCAGTCCCCGTCGGTGATGAACGGCGCGAGCACCGGGTCGATCCGCGCGAGCGCGCCGACGAAGCGGTCGAGGGCGCTGGCCTCCGTCATCCGGCGCCGCGCGTCGTCGGCCGAGCTCGCCGACCGGAGGCGCAGCCGCGTCAGGACGAGCACCGGCGGTCCGCCCGCGTCGGGGAGGCGCGGGCGCTCGCCCAGGACGACGCGCACGTGGGTCGCCAGCGCCGCGTCGCGCGAGGTCATCGGGTCGCCCGATGCCCGGGCGGCCGCCGCGAGCGCCCGGACCCGGAGCTGAGCGTGCGCCCCCTCGGGGAGCGACTCGGGCCTGACGAGCTGGTGCAGGACGAGGAAGCCGGCGGCGAGGTGACCCGGCGCGATCGTCTCGGCGCCCTCGAGCAGGATCCGGCGCAGATCGACCGCCAGGTTCGGCCGGTTCGCGTACGACAGCGCCGCGACGAACGCCTCGACCGCCTCGGCGCCGCGTCCCTCGCCGGCCAGGACCGCGCCCATCGACCACCAGTAGAACCAGACGTCGGGACGGCCGGCCAGGGCCGCCTCGAACCGCGCGAGCGCCTCGTCGTACCGCCCGAGGCGGGCGAGGAGCCGGGCGGCGTCCCCGTCGCAAACGACGGGGTCCATCCCGTGGCGACGCGCCCGACCGAGCAGCTCGAGCGCCTCCTCCCCGTGACCGCGGTGAAAACCGTAGAGGAGCGCCTTCCGGTGAAGCACCGCTCCTCGCCGCGGGTCGCCGTCGGCCAGGACGAGGTCGGCCGCCTCGAGGGCCGTCTCGTAGCTCGCCTCGTCGTCCGCCGGGCTCACGATCCAGCCCTCGGCGAGCACCGTGAGGAGCATCGGGTCGCCCCCGAAGACGTGGAGCTCGTCCAGGACGCGCCGCCCGTCGGGCTCGGTGGCGACGGCGAGGGCGGCCTCCCGCGCGAGCTCGAGCTGGCCCGCGACGACCGCCGCGAGGACCGCCCTCGCCAGCGCGTCGGTCCGCGCCGGCCCTTCGAGGCCCGCGGCGGCGGCGAGGAGATCGGTCGTCGCCGCGAGCCCGACCTGGAGCCGCCTCGGCGCGCCGCGCTCTCCGAAGACTCCCGCGGGAGCCGCGGCCGACTCGACCACGGTCCGGAGGCGCGCCGCGCCCGCCCGCCAGCGGGCCCGGGCGGACGGCCCGCCGACGGCGTCGAGGAGCGCCCCGTCGGCGGCCGCGTCGAACGCGGCGAGGAGGGGATCGGCCTCGATCGCCCCGAAGACGGTCACCTCGTCGAAGCGGATCCGGGGCGCCGTCGACCCGTAGGCCGCCCGCACGCCGCCGCCGCGCAGGGGGAACGGATCGCCAGCGGCGAGCTGCACCGCCGCGACCTCGTCGGCGTCTTCGGGGTCCGGCTCGAACCGCCCGATCAGGGCGTCCGCCCGCCGCTCGAGCACGAGGCGGCCACGCCTCGGGGGCTCCTCGCCGAGGCGCGCCCGGGCGAGCTCGCGCCGACCGTGACGCAGGACGAGGTCGGACCGGTCCGCCTCGAGCTCGATGGCGTCGCCCTCCGCGCTCACGAGCGCGAGGAGAGGCCCGCCGACGCCCGGGCCGTCGCGCCGGAACGTGGCCTCGATCCGCGCGCCCCCCGCGAGCGGCCCCGGGACGAGCGCGCGGGCGGCATGATCGCCTCGGTGCGCGCGCCCGGTCACCTCGAAGCTCCCGACCGAGAGCGCCATCTCGGTGATGTTGAGCACGATCGCCGACGGTCGGTCGTCGGGCGCGAGCCCGTCGCCGAGCCCCGCGATCTCGCGACCGTCGACGAGCACGCGCCCCCGCTCGCGCGAGGTGTCCACCTCGAGGCGTCGCCACGGCCCCGGAAACGCGAACGAGGCGCGGGCGAGGGAGGCCGCTGAGGCGGCGCTGCCCGCGTAGAGCCAGCCCCGTCGCGCCTCCATCCCGAGCTTCGGGCCGGACGCGGGCCGGCGGGTCAGGGCCATGTTGGTCGCGTCGATCGTCTCGGCCCGGAGGTCCATCACGAGGCGGGCCTCGGTCCAGAAGGCTCGGCCGACCGAGATGAGCACCGGTCCGGCCTGATCGGCGCTCGTCCAGCGCGCGGCCGGGCGACCGCCCGGCCCCTCGACGGGCGAAGGGCGCAGGTCCTCGGCGTCGCCGTAGAGGAAGAACGTCCCCGGCCCTCGCATGGCCGCGTCGAAGGCCGAAGCCGGGTAGCGAACCATCACGCGACCGTCGCCGACCGGGCGCGCCTCTCCGGCGAACACGAGCGGCACCGCCTCCGGGTCGGTCCCCGAGAGCGCCGGCCACGGATCGGCGGTCGCGGCGTCGGGCCAGAGCGCGGCGCCGGGGGTGAGCTCGGGCGCGGGGCCGGTCGCGAGCGACCAGTGCAGGCGATGGCCCGGCGGCGCCTCGATCACCGGCTCGGCGTCGGTCGCCGAGGCGCCGAGCGCGGCGTCGGGGGCGCCGTCACCGCTCGCGACCGACGGCGGCGGTCCGTCGCGACCGAGAAGCAACACGGCCGTCGACCCGCCGGCGCCCGCGAGCACGGCGACGCCGACCGCCGCGGCGACGGCCCGAGGCGACCGGCCCCCCGATGATCGCGACGCCAGCCGCGGCGCGGTCGCGCGCGCGATCCGCTCGAGCGCCTGGGCCGCCTCGCGGGCAGTCCCGCGGCGGGTCGCGTCGCGGTCGAGCAGTCGATCGACGAGCTCGACCAGCGTCGCGGGGACCTCGCGGGCCGCCGCCGCCACGGCGAGCGACGGAGCGCCTCGGGCGACCTTCGTCGCGGCGATCTCGGTCATCGATCCCTCGAACGGACACGTCCCCACGATCGCCTCGTGGAGCGTCGCGCCGAGGGCGTAGAGATCGGCCGGCGGCCCGACGTCCCGGCTCGCGGCGATCTGCTCGGGCGCCATGTAGGCGATCGTCCCGACGACCTCGCGCGTCCCGGTCAGGTCGCCGACGAAGCCGAGCGGGGTCGATCCGGTCGCCGCCTTGGCGACGCCGAAGTCGGCGAGCTTCGGTTCGCGTCGGCCGCCGCCCGTTCCCGCGTCGAGGAGGATGTTGTCGGGCTTCACGTCGCGATGGATGAGGTCGGCGTCGTGGATCGCGGCGAGGGCGCTCGCGAGCTTCGTGCCGAGCCGCGCGGCGTCGCGCCACGGGAGCGGCCCCCGCCGCAGCTCGTCCCGGAGGGTGCCGCCGCGGACGAGCTCGAAGACGAGGAACGGCGTGCCCGCATCGACGCCGACGTCCAGCAGGCGCGCGATCCCGGGATGGTCGACGGCGCGGGCGGCGGCGGCCTCACGCTCGAGCCGGGCGAGCCGCCGGGGCTGACGGGCGTGCTCGGCCGAGACGATCTTGACGGCCACCCGACCGCCGGACGGCGCCTCCGCCTCCACGACGGTGCCCATGCCCCCCTGCCCGAGCGTCCCGACGATCCGGTAGGGGCCGATCCGCCGGTCGCGGCCCGATGGAAGGGGGCCGGTCACCGCTCGGACGAGCTTCGCGTCATTCGGCGGGCCGTCGAAGGACGAGGGTGCCGCGGCTCTCGTGGATCGTGACGAGCTCCCATCCTTCCGCGCCGAGGCGGTCGAGGGCGCCCTCGACGATCACCGCGAAGCGGCGATCCTGGGCGAAGTTGCGAAGCGGCATGTGCTCCTCGAGACCGTCGGGGACGTGCTCGCTCGCCTTCGCGGCCCGCTCGAGGGTGGCCGCGTCCACCATCTCGAAGACGTCGGCGCCGCTCACCACCCGGTAGTCCCACCGGACCGGATCCCCCGCGCCGGACCGGGCGAGGACGGGGGCAGCGGACGCGAGGGCGGCCAGCCCGAAAGCCATGGCGAGCGCGAGCCCGACGGCGAGGCGGCGGGTGAGGAACGGCGCGGGGCGCGGGGTCATCGATCGATCCTCCGTTCGGCGCGCTCTCCCGCAGGCGAGGGCGCCTGGCCCGAGTTATTCACGACCCTCGGCTGCGGTCGGCTGCGAGCCCGCTGTGCTGCTCGTGAGATAATCCGGGCAGGGCATATCAACTTCGCTCAGGTCGATGAAGAGATGGAACCACGGAGGCACGGAGGCACGGAGCAGCTTCGGATGATGCCCCGTCGCGGACCGATCCCGGCGCTCCTTCTCTTGGCTCCCGTCGCCTCGCGTGCCCGAGACCGAGAGGGAGCCATCCCTGGTGCCGGTCGGCTCGTGCGAGCCGGGATACGGCGTCCTCAGTCGCTCCTCCGTGTCTCCGTGCCTCCGTGGTGACATCTGCTCGCCGAAGGCGAGCCCATCGGACCTGAGCGAAGTTGATAGCCCATATCCGGGCTAGTCGTGTCCGCTCCCCTCGGGCCGGCCGGCGAGGCGGGCGAGCGGCACGCCCGCATCTCCCGGCCAGAGCTCGAAGTAGCGGCTCTCGTCGAACGCGTCCGCGTCGGCCTCGCCGCGCTCGACGCGACCGGCGAGGTCGCGGAGCCCCTCGAAGCGGTCGTGGAGCTCGGTCGTGTCGAGGCCCATGTAGGCGGGTCGAAAGAGGGCGACCTTCTCGCGGGCCGCCTCGAAGAGCTTCCGGGCGGCGTGCCAGCGTCCCGTCCGTTCGACGTGAAAGTAGGCCGCCGCGCCCTGGATGATCGACTGGTAGAAGAGCTTGGGGCCGCCGTCGAGCTCGAGCCAGATCTCCTCGAGCGCCTCGTGGCAGTCCCAGAAGGCGCGCCCGTTGAAGAGGGCGAGCCCCTCGAGGTAGCCCTCGGGGTAGGGGGGAGCGGGCGGGGTGTCCCCGGGCTCCGGCAGCCACTTGCTCCAGCCTTGCTCGGCCATGACGTCGAGTGTAGCAGAGCCGGCCCCGAAAGCTCGCCGCACGACGACTTTCGGATGAGAACTCGGACGGCTGGAGGACGTCTAACGGGAGGTCGGGTCGGAGATCTCCATTGACGCGACGCGTCGTTCGCGACGGAACCCGTCGTAGGTGACAGTCGTGTCTCGGGATGCCCTCTTGCCTGTGGGGACCGACGTTGCGGATGGATCGGTGGAGCGCTATCATCGCCGCGCCACCCCTTCTACTTCCTTAAAGGTACTATGCGCACTGCCCGCCATGCTCTCCGCCTTGGAGCTCTCGCGACGGTGGTCGTCGCCATCTCCCTCGGCGTCATCGGAAGCCTCCACGCCGACGACGAGGAGGCCGGGGGCGTCGCCCCACCGGCCCTCGTCGCCAAGCAGAAGGAGATGGCGGCGCGTTACAAGCGCCTCGAAGAGGCGATCTATCGCCTCTCCGACCAGCTCCGCGGCAGCTCGCCGGAGGACGCGGAGCGACTCTCCGGAGCGTTCCGCAAGGCGGACGAGGCGCTCCTCCGCAAGAAGACCGATGAGATCGCGGCGCTGCTCGACGCGGGCGACTACGACCTCGCGCTCCTGAAGCTGCGCGAGGTCGAGATCGCGCTCAAGGAGATGTTGAAGCTCCTCGTCGCGGGCGTGAAGGAAGAGGAGACGACCGACCGCGAGACGCTCGAGAAGGCGGTGAAGGAGATCGAGCGCCTCATCGAGCGCGAGAAGAACCAGCGCGAGACCAGCCGCGACGCCGAGAAGCGCGCGGCGATCGAGAAGGCGCGCAAGGAGCTCAAGCAGCTCATCGACCGCCAGAAGCGGGAGATCGAGGCGACGAAGAAGGCCGAGCCGCGCGAGGCGCCGGGCCTCACCGACGAGCAGCGCGCGATCCGCGAGGGCACCGATCACGTTCGCCGCGCCCTGGAAGAAGCGGGCGTCATTCCCCCGTCCGGCGACATGTTCGCCATGGGCGAAGGTGAGGGCGCCGGTGGCGAAGGCCAGGGTGGTGAAGGCCAAGGTGGTGAAGGCCAAGGTGGCGAAGGCCAGGGTGGCGAAGGCCAAGGTGGCGAAGGCCAAGGCGGCGAAGGCCAAGGTGGCGAAGGCCAAGGCGGCGAAGGCCAAGGTGGCGAAGGCCAAGGCGGCGAAGGCCAAGGCGGCGAAGGCGGGCAAGGTGGACAGGGCGGACAGCAGAGCTCGCCCGCCGGCGAGTCGCTCGAAGACGCCTCCCGTGCCATGGAGCGCGCCCGCAAGGATCTCGGAAACGAGAAGCCCGACGCCGCCGTGCCCGAGCAGGAGCGCGCCCTCGCCAAGCTCGAGAAGGCCAAGGACGAGCTCGACGAGAAGGCGCGTGAGCTCATGCGCCTTCCTCCCGACTACAAGAAGCTCGCCCGCGAGCAGGAGCGCACCCGCGCCGCGACCGATGAGGTCGCCCGGATGCTCGAAAAGGCCCAGGGCAAGAAGCCCGGACAGCAAGGCGGACAGCAAGGCGGACAGCAAGGCGGACAGCAAGGCGGTCAGCAAGGCGGTCAGCAAGGCGGACAGCAAGGCGGACAGCAAGGCGGACAGCAAGGCGGCCAGCAAGGCGGCCAGCAAGGCGGCCAGCAAGGCGGACAGCAGGGCGGACAGCAGTCGCCCGCGCAGAACAAGATCCACCAGGCGTCGGAGAAGATGCGCGACGCCGCGTTCGACCTGACCGAGAAGAAGCCCGCCGAGGCCGGCGCCCAGCAGGACCAGGCGGTCCAGAACCTCGAGGAGGCGCGCGACGCGATCCGCGAGGCGCTCGCCCAGGCCCGCAAGAAGGAGCGCGAGGACACCCTCCGAAGCCTCGCCGAGCGCTTCCTCAAGATGCTCAAGGAGCAGAAGCGCCTCACCGGCGAGACGAAGAAGTTCCACGCCGCCCGCACCGGCGACCGGCTCACCCGACCCGAGCGCGTCGCCGTGCACGCGATCGCCCTCGGCGAGGGAACCCTCGCCGGCGAGGCCGGCCTCGCCCTCGAGATCATCCGCGAGGAAGGCTCGACCGCGGTTCTGCCGCAGATCATCGGCGTCCTCCAGGACGACCTGCTCTACGTCGAGCGACTGCTCGAGCGGGGCAGCACCGGCACCATCACCCAGAACCAGCAGCGCGAGATCGAGGCGCTCCTCGCCGACCTCATCGAGGTGATCAAGCGCGAGCTCGAGAGCCAGGAGGGTGGCGGTGGTGGTGGCGGCGGCGGAGGCGGTGGTGGAGGTGGCGACCAGGAGCAGCCGCTCCTCCCGCCGTCGGCCGAGCTCAAGATGATCCGCGCCCGCCAGTCGCGCGTGAACGATTCGACCGTCGAGATCAACAAGGCCGTTCGCAAGGGCGAGGCCTCCCCCGAGGATGGCGCCGAGGCGCTGCAGCGGGTCTCCCGCGAGCAGGGCGACGTCGCCGACCTCACCCGGAGCCTCCACGAGCGCCTGAACAAGGAGGACTGACCGTGAAGCGGCAGTCGAAGATCCTGGGAGCCGCCCTCGTGGTGGCGTTGCTGTTCGGGGCGAGCCCAGCGTGGGCCGCCGACGCGGAGGAGACGGGAGCTTCCCGCTATCTCCGCTACCTCGAGGAGCAGGGCGAGGACGTCGGTCCTCTCCGGACGGTCCTCGAGGGCGACGACGCCGAGGCGAAGCGCGACCTGATCCACGCGGTGCTCCTGCTCCGCTCGGAGCGCTACCGCGACGCGGTCGAGCGCTTCGAGACGGGCGTCGCGAACGCCGAGGACTTCGCCGACATCCTCGGGCTCACCCCCAAGGATGGGGAGGCGCCCGCCGCCGCGAAGGGCGACGACCCCTTCCTGAGCGCGCACGCGAGCTACTACCTCGGCCGGGCGCTCCTGCGCCGGGACGAGCCGGGGACGGCGGCGCTCGTCCTCAAGTCGCTCCTCCACGAGAAGAACAAGCACCATCTCTGGCCCGCGCGCACGCGGCTGCACCTGGCGCTCGCCGAGGCGTCGGTCCCCAACGTCGATGCCGCCAAGTCGACGCTGAAGGAGCTCCTCGACCGCTCCGGGCCCGAGACGCCCGAGCGCTACCGCGAGGCGGCCGTCTTCATCCTGCGTGAGCTCCTCGGAGAGGGCAGCGGCCCGCTCGTCGAGATCGCCCGCAAGATGGAGTGGATCGAGCGTCGGCTCGACGGCGGCGAGGGCGGCACCAAGGTGCGCAAGCGCCAGGGTGAAGTGCTCGACACCCTCGACGAGATGATCGCGATGCTGAAGGAGAAGCAGCAGCAGGGTCAGGGCCAGGGAGAGGGCGAAGGCAAGCCCGAGCACAGCCCGGGCGGAACCTGACAGGGTGGAGACGGCCCGTGCGGCCGTTGCGATGGACCCCCCCAGGGCAACACCCAGCCGAGCAGCCCCGCCACCAAGTCCGGCCTCGCCGGCGGTGACGGCAGCGCCAAGCGCCTCGAGGACGATCCCGCGAAGACGGGCGAGGACTGGGGCGACGTTCGCGAGCGCGAGCGGAGCAAGAGCCTCCAGGTGCTGAGCGAGCGGTTCCCCGCCCGCTACAAGGAGCTCGTCGAGCAGTATTTCCGCGCTCTCGCCGGCGAACAGCGCGAGATCCCGAAGGCGGGCGAGTAGCACCCGCCGACGGACGAAAGCGACCCGCGAGCACGAGGCGGGCGGCGACCAGCCGCCCGCCCGCGCTTTCCCCCCCCCCGCTCTCGAACGACCGAGAACGCCCATGAACGTCCGCTCGCCCAGGATGCGCGCGCTTCACGCCGCGGCCTTCGGCGCCCTCCTGATCGCTCCTCTGGTCGCGTGGGCCGATGACGCCCCGACGATCGACGAGGTCGAGGCCGCCCGGCAGCGCGTCGTCGCGAAGTGCGTTCCGGCCGTCTGCGCGATCGCGAGCGGCGGGTCGGGCGTCATCATCGATCCGGCCGGCTACGCCCTGACGAACTTCCACGTCAGCAACACCAACCCGAACCAGAAGGTCGGGCTGCCGGACGGCAAGGTCTACGACGCGAAGCTGCTCGGGATCGACGCGACCGGCGACATAGCCCTCATCAAGCTCCAGGGCGACGGACCGTTCCCGTTCGTCGAGCTCGGCAGCAGCGACGCCATGCGCCCGGGCGACCTCGTCTACGCCATGGGCAACCCGTTCGTCCTCGCCGCCGACTACCAGCCGACCGTCACCGAAGGCGTCGTCAGCGGAATTCACCGCTTCAAGCAGGGCGCCGGCCCGACCGACCTCGTCTACGGCGACTGCATCCAGATCGACGCGGCGATCAACCCGGGCAACTCGGGCGGCCCGCTCTTCGACATCCAGGGACGGCTGATCGGCATCAACGGCCTCGGCGGCTTCCGCCAGGACCGCGGCCGCGTCTTCGTCGGGGTCGGCTACGCGGCGTCGATCGACCAGATCAAGAACTTCCTCTCCGATCTCTACGCGTGTCTGCTCTGCGAGCACGGCACGATGGACGCGACGGTCGCCGACCGGACCGACCCCGACGACCCGCAGCGGACGCGCGTCGTCGTCGATGCGCTCTTCAAGGACTCGCCCGCCTACGAGGCGGGCCTCCGGCTCGGCGACGTGATCCTCGAGCTCGACGGCGAGCCGATCGCGACCCAGAACGGCTTCCTCACCCGACTCCAGCGCCTCCCCGCCAACCGGCGGGTGCATCTGCTCTCCGCCCGGCGCGACCGCGACGGGGTCTGGACGCGGCAGCGGGTGAGCTTCCGCCTCGCCGGGCTGCCGAGCAGCGTCAAGCCGGGCGCCTTCCGGCGCGACCCCGACCTCGTCCTGGCCGAGCTCCAGACGCGGCTCTTGAAGCTCCGGAGCTGGCTCGGGGTGACGGCCGAGGATCAGATGCGCCCCGCCGCGCCGGTTCGGATGACCGGCACCCGGGTCTTCCACGCGCACGACGCGGACGCCGACGGCGAGCCCGACGCCGCGCCGCGCGCTCCGGACGCGGTCGAGCTCCGCCGGCACGGGCCGCGCCTGGTGATGCGCAGCAGCGCCGGCGGCCTCGCGGGCTTCGACGGGTCATCCGCCTGGTCCCGCACCGGCGACGAGCCCGGACCGACCGCGCTCGCCGACGAGGCGGAGACGCTCGCCGCGGCCGAGGCGATGTTCGACGCCCTCCTGACAAGCAACCCCGAGGACCACTTCGCCGGGCTCGACTTCACCGGCGGCGAGCTCGTCGGCGGTCGCCGCTGCGACCGGATCGAGGCGGTGTCCAACGAGGGCGTTCGCGTCGCCTATCTCCTCGACCCCGGGGACGGCGCGCTCCGCGGCTACCGCTACTCCTCGCCCGCCCGCGAGGACCGCGAGGTCGTCGTGATCTTCGAGGAGTTCCGGCTCGCGAGGGGTCGGCAGAGGCCGCACCGGATCACCATCGAGGTCGACGGCTTCCGCGAGTCGACCATCGGCGCGATCCGCTGGGACTCCGTCGACCCGCTGGCCGAGGCCGGCGCCCTCCGCGACGCCGCGGCGGCCTTCCCGGCGATCGGGGCTCCGGACGAGGCGGTCATCGCGCGGGTCGCGGCGACGCCCGCGCCCGCCGGCCCGGCGCCGATCGCGGCGCCCGTCGGCCCCGGCTTCGCCGACACGGTCGCGAAGGTCTACCCGAGCGTCGTGAAGATCTACGGCGCCGGCGGCTTCCGCGGGATCCCGGGCAACGGCACCGGCGTGATCACCTCCGCCGACGGGACGATCGTCACCGCGTGGAGCGTCATGCTCGACACCGATCGCCTCAAGGTGGTCACGGCCGACGGCCGGCGGCTCTCGGCGAAGCTCGAGCGGCGCGACACCGAGCTCGGCCTGGCGCTCCTGAAGGTCGAGGAGGCCGAGGGGCTGCGGCCCCTGCCGCTCGCCCACCGGGCGACGGTGGAGGCGGGCGACCTCGTCCTCGCGATCGGAAACGCGTTCAACGACGCAGTCGGCGCCGAGCCGCCGGCCGTCGGGCACGGCGTCGTGATGGCGGTCGCGCCGATCGACCTGCGGGTCTCGGGGCGGGCGCGACGGGCGGTCGAGGGGGCGGCGTTACCCGTGATCATCGTCGATGCCGAGGGCAACCCCGGCACCCAGGGCGGTCCGCTCCTCGACCGCGAGGGGCGCTGGATCGGGATCAACGGCCGCGTCGTCGAGAACCGCGACTCGAACGAGGAGACCTCCTGGGCCGTCCCGGCCGCTCACATCCGCGCGTTCCTCGCGGGTCGCTCGGTGCGGCCGCGTCCCGCCCGGGGCGGCGACGAGGTCCCCCGCGGCGGCTGGCTCGGCGTGCGGCTGCTCGACCTCTCGCTCGATCGCAGCCCGCCCGCCTACGTCGACCGCGTCCCGAAGGGCACGCCGGCGGCGAAGGCCGGCCTGCGTCCCGATGACCTGATCTTCCAGCTCGACCACGAGACGGTCTCGAGCTGCCGCGCCCTCGACGAGCTGCTCGCCGCGCGGACCGCCGGCGACACGATCACCCTGCACGTGAAGCGCGGGCGGGTGGTCGTCTCCCTCGAGGTGACGCTCGGCGAGCCGCCCGCTCCTCCGCCGGTCCGACCGGGCGAGGCGGAGGAGCCGCCCGGCGACGAGAAGCCGGGTGAGGACGAGAAGAAGAAGCCCGACGAAGGCGGCGACGACCACGGCGATCACGACGGCCACGATCACGGCGACGGAGGCGGACGATGAAGCACGCCGGCTCTCTTCTCCTCGCGGCGACCCTCGTCATCGCGTCCGCCGGGCTCGCCCGCGCCGACGACGACGCCGACCCGAAGGTCATCGAGAACGCCCTCCACGACGCGATCGATGCGGCCTCCCCGTGGGTCGTGCGGATCGACACGATCGGCGGCCTGCCCAAGGCGCCGCCCAGGCCGAAGCCGGCCGGCGCCGGCATGCCGGGCGGGCGCGGCGGCGGCGGCGGCGGCGAGCAGAAGCAGGCGCTCGTCTCGAAGGAGTTCAAGCGGAGCCGCGGACCGGTCTCGGGCGTGATCGTCCGCGAGGACGGTCTGATCGTCACGAGCACGTTCGCCCTCTCGCGCCGCCCGCGCCACATCTTCGTCACCCTCGCCGACGGCCGTCGCTTCGTCGCCGTCGAGAAGGGTCGCGACGAGGGCCGCGGGATCGTCTGCCTGAAGGTCGACGCCACCGACCTCCCGGTCCCCGAGGCGGGCCCGGACCGCCCGACCGTCGGCTCGTTCGCTCTGGCCCTCGGCCGCGGCCTCGGCGGCGCGCCCGACGCCGCCCCGACCGTGAATCTCGGCGTGGTGAGCGCCCACGGTCGCCTCGGCGGTCGGGCGCTCCAGACGAGCGCGCGGACCTCGCCGCTGAACTACGGCGGGGCGCTCGTCGACGCGCGCGGTCGCGCTCTCGGCGTGATCGTGCCGCTCGGTCTCCAGGGCGGACAGGATCAGCAGGGCGCCCTCCAGCTCTACGGCAGCGGGATCGGGTTCGCGATCCCGTGGCACGACCTGCGCCGGATCGTCGGCAAGCTGGCCGGCGGCGAGGTGATCCTGCCCGGCTGGGTCGGCGTCCAGCTCGACACCGCCCACGAGGGCGAGGGCGTCCGCCTCCAGCAGGTCGTGCCCGGCAGCCCGGCCGCCGAGGCGGGCCTGCGGGCCGGCCAGATCATCGTCAGCATCGATGGCGAGCCGGTCGACGAGCCGCAGCAGGTCCAGCAGGCCCTCTCGAGCCGCGACGCCGGCGACGAGGTCACCCTCGGCATCCGTCGGCCGTCGGACGACGCCACCTGGGAGGTCCGGGTGAAGCTCGCCCCGCGGCCCGCAGAGGACGGGATCCGTCCCCAGCTCCCGGCCCCGCCGGGCGGCGGCGGCGAGGATCCCGGTCACGACGACCACGACGGTCACGATCACGGAGAGCACGACGGCCACGACCACGGCGAGCCGCCCGCGCCGACGCCGCCGCCCGCTCCGAAGCCCGATCCCGAAGACGAGAAGCCCAGGACGCCCCGCCGGTCGGGGCCGTTCTAGACGTTCAGCTCAGACGGAAACGAGACGACGATGTCGACCAACCGCAGCGTGTTCCTTCGCCTCGCCCTCGCGGGCGTCCTCGCCGCCCTCATCGCGGGTGCGTCGCTGCTCGGACCGAGCTTCGTCTTCGCCCGCGACGACGAGGAGGGAACCGGCGGCGACCGGGATCGCGACCTCGAGGTGCTCCCGCGCCCGGAGCTGATCACCGAGCGAGCGGAGCGCGGCATCGAGCGCGGCGTCGAGTGGCTCGCGCGGAACCAGCAGCGCGACGGGAGCTGGGGGAGCGGCGGAGGCTACGGCGCCTACCCGGCCGCGATGACCGGCCTCGCCGGCACCGCGATCGCCATGCACGGCGACACGACCTCGCGCGGGCGCTACTCGCGAAACCTCCGCACCGCGGTCGACTACCTCCTCCGCCTCCAGCAGCGGAACGGCCTGATCGCCGGAGCGGCGGGGCGCTCGATGTACGGCCACGGCTTCTCGATGCTCTTCCTCAGCCAGGTCTACGGCACCGAGGAGGACCCGGCCCGCGAGCGCAAGATCCACGACGCCCTCGCCAAGGGAGCGAAGCTCACCGCCCGGAGCCAGAGCCGCCTCGGCGGATGGCTCTACACGCCGGACTCCGGCGGCGACGAGGGCAGCGTCACCGTCACGCAGGTCCAGGCGCTCCGCGGCGCCCGCGACGCCGGCGTCCACGTCCCGGGCGAGACGATCAAGAAGGCGGTCAAGTACATCGAGATGTCGGTCTGCCCCGACGGCGGGATCGCCTACCGGGCCGGCAGCGGCGGCGGCATGGGCGGCAGCCGTCCGCCGATCACCGCGGCGGCCGTGGCCGTCCTCTACAACGCCGGCCAGTACGACAGCCCGATGGTCGAGAAGGCGATCGAGTACTGCAAGCGCCGGCTGATCCGGGGCCAGGACGCCCAGGCCGTCTGGGGCCACTGGTTCTACACCCATCTCTACCTGGCGCAGGCGATGTACCAGCGCGGCGGCAAGGACTGGGAGGAGTACTTCCCGACGATCCGCGACCGCCTCCTCAAGATGCAGGCCCGCGACGGGAGCTGGCAGGGCGACGGCGTCGGCACCGTCTACGGCACGGCGCTCGCCCTGACGATCCTGCAGCTCCCCTACGAGGCGCTGCCGATCTACCAGCGCTAACAGACTTGCTAGAAACTCCGCGTCCCTGGCGACGTCCAACTCTCGAAGAGCTCGCGCAATCGCAGCGAAGAGGAATCGATGACCGAGAAGACCCTGACGGACAAGGAAGCCGTCGAGCGCCTCCGCAAGGCCTACGACGCGATCAAGAACGAGATCGGGAAGGTCATCGTCGGCCAGGACCAGGTCGTCGATGAGCTGCTCCTCGCGATCTTCAGCCGGGGCCACATCCTCCTAGAAGGCGTCCCCGGCCTCGCGAAGACGCTCCTGATCTCGACCCTCGCCCGCTGCCTCTCGCTCTCGTTTCACCGGATCCAGTTCACGCCCGACCTCATGCCGAGTGACATCACCGGCACCGAGGTGATCCAGGAGAACAAGACGACCGGCGAGCGCGAGTTCCGCTTCGTGAAGGGGCCGATCTTCGCCAACGTGATCCTCGCCGACGAGATCAACCGCACGCCGCCCAAGACGCAGGCGGCGCTCCTCGAGGCGATGCAGGAGCGACAGGTCAGCGCCGCCGGCGAGCGGCACGAGCTGCAGCAGCCCTTCTTCGTCCTCGCG
Organism: Planctomycetota bacterium; assembly: GCA_029260755.1. Classification (GTDB taxonomy): domain Bacteria; phylum Planctomycetota; class J058; order J058; family JAJDCQ01; genus JAJDCQ01. Next base: position 19,905 of record JAJDCQ010000126.1, read on the forward strand.
ACCCAGAACCCGATCGAGCAGGAGGGGACCTATCCCCTTCCCGAGGCGCAGCAGGACCGCTTCATGTTCAAGGTGCTGGTCAAGTACCCGACCCGCGACGAGGAGCGGGAGATCGTCAACCGGACGACGACCGAGGAGGAGCCGAACCTCGACGCCGTCCTGAGCGGCGAGGAGATCGTGAACCTCCAGAAGGTCATCCGGCGCGTCCCCGCCGCCCCGGCCGTCATCGATCATGCGATCGACATCGTCCGCCGCACCCGCGTCCGCGGCGGCGACGAGGGCGAGATCCCCGACTTCGTGAAGAAGTGGATCGCCTGGGGCGCCGGCCCGCGCGCCGCCCAGTACCTCACCCTCGGCGCCAAGGCGAAGGCCGTCCTCGGCGGCCGCCTCGCCGCGAGCACCGACGACGTCCGCGCGGTCGCCCTCCCCGTCCTCCGGCACCGGATCGTGACGACGTTCGCCGCCGAGAGCGAAGGCATCGACGCCGACAAGGTGATCGAGCGCCTCCTGAAGGAGACGCCGCCGAACGAGGGCGCCCTCGAGAAGGACGAGCGGGTCGCCGGCCTGATGGCGAAGCCGTAGTCCCCGGCGCCCGGTGACCGACGTCGCGACCGAGTCTGCGCCTGCGGCCACGCCGAGCGCTCCGGTCGCGCGCCGTCGGCCGCTCCGCCTGGTCGCGTCGCTCGCCGCCCTCGTCGCGATCGGCGTCGGCGCCGGTCTCATCGTCCCCCAGTGGCTGGCGACCCGTCGCATCCGCCGCGCCCTCGCCGAGGAGCGCTACGACGACGCCCTCGAGGGCTACGTCGCGCTCGCCCGAGGTCGTGGTCGCGATGATCCGCCGCTGCTCCGCGAGGTCGTCGGCGCCGTCGTCGAGGCGGCCCTGCGCGAGGGGCATCCGGCGCTCGAGACGGTCGACGCGCCGCTCCTTCGCGAGCTCGCTGCCCTCGAGCGCCCCGGCGGGCCCCTCCTCGACGCGTTCGAGGAGGCGCTCTTCGTTTGGCCCGGCCCCGGGCCACCCCTCCCTCGCGATCTCGACCTCGTGACCGGGCTCGCCCGCCACCGGACCGAGTGGCGCGAGGCGCTCCGCGAGCGTCTGACCGACGAGAGGTCGGCGATCGATGTCTCGTTCCACCTCGTCGAGCTCGGCGACGCCGCCGCCCTCCGCTGGGCCCGCGCCGTCGTCCAGGCGCCTGGCGGCTCCGACGACGGCGCCACGTTCGGGCGCGAGCGGGCCGCCCTCGAGGCCATCGCCGAGCTCGGCGACGAGGCGGCGGACCTCGAGCGAATCCTCGCCCTCTCGCCCGCCCTTCCGGCGGTCCGGCGGCGGCCCCTCACGGACGCGGCCATCGGTCTTCTCGGAGCTCGAAGCGCGGCGGCGCGCCCCGCGGCGGCCCGGCATCTCCGAGCTCGGCTCACCATCGCCCGCCGGAGCGGCGACCGGGTCACCCTGGCCGCCGCCCTGCTCCGGCTCGGCGACGAGACGGGGCGGCCGCTCCTCGAACGCGTCGCGCTGGACGACGTCGACGGCCTCACCCCCTGGAACGCGCAGCGCCTCGAGGCGGCCATCGCGCTGGATCGGGTCGGCGACCCGGCCGCCCGCGAGGTCGTCGCGACGTTCGCGGCCCTCGACCCGCTGGAGGACGGCCAGTTCTTCCATCGCGAGCTGTTTCGCTGGCTCGCCCTCGAGCGCGACCCGCCGCGCCTCGACGTCATCGCCGCCCGCGCCGGGCGCGTCCTCGAGGGCGAGCTCGTCCCGACCCGGGAGCCCTGGGCCTTCGAGCATCTCGCGGCCACAGGACGCCTCGACGACCTGCGCCTCCTCTGGCGCCCGCTCGCGAACGAGGACCTGGACGAGGCGGACCTCGCCGGACGCGTCCTCGAGACCCGGATGGCCGCCCTCGTGACCGCCCTGCGCATCCTCGACCGTCACGGATTCTGACGGCCGACCGGCGAGCTCGGCCTCGCTCAGTCGCCTTCGACGGCGAGCGGCCGGGCGGTCGTCGTCTCCTTCCGGCCGACCTCCAGGTCGTAGGTCCGACCGTCCACGGCGAGGACCCCGCCCGCGGTCATCTCCAGCTCGAGGGAGCGACCGACCCCGGTCGTCCGGTGGATTCGCGATCGCGCGGATCCTTCGACCTCGCGCCAGGCGACCTCGCCGTGCTCGGCGCGGAAGGCCACGTCGGTGAGGCGCCCGATCGCGACGAGGTGCTCCTCGTCCGTCCTGACGACCCGCCAGGCCCAGGTCTCCTCGATGGCGAAGTCGAGCTCGTGGTGGGAGCGCAACCGCGTTTCGCTCCACGCGGTGGCCGGCGCGCCGGGCAGGATCGGTCCGGCCAGGACGGTGCCGGCGCAGCGGAGGCCGGTGTCGATGTCGAAGTAGGACTCGAGCGCCTTCCGGGCCGCGCCCGCCTCTCGAGGGAGCTGCCGGTGGAGCGCTCGCACCTCGCCGAGCTCCTCGCGACGGCGGTCCTGGACGCGCCCGCGCGCGTCGACCGTTACCCTGGTGCCGATCGGCTCGACGATTCGCCAGCGCGCCTCCTCACGATCGCTTCGCGACGCCGTGACCACGCCCTCGACGAGGCGGAGCTCGCCGACGAGGCCGGCGGTGCCACCGGTGATGCGCAGCTCGGCCGCCGTCTCGAGGTGGTGGCGTCCGGTCAGCGCGCCAGCTTCGGGACCGGTCGTCGTCCCGAGGGAGGTCGTGATGGTGAGGTCGCGCTCGATCCGGAAGGCGTCGCCCTTCGCGACGGCGAGGGCGACCGGCGCGGCCGGAAGGGGGAGATCGACGCGCGCGACGTCGACCTCGGGAACATCGCGGACGGTGTCGCCGACGCGAACCCGATAGACGCCGTCGCGCAGCTCGATGAGCTCGCCCTCCACCGTCTCCCCGGTGCGTAGCTCGATGCGGACCGGCCCCTCGTCAGGACGCGCCTCGGCGACCGAGCCGCTCACGACGAGGAGGATCGAGGCGACCAGGCAACCCTGGACGGTCCGGGGACGAAGGCGCGGGCTCTTCACAGCGAGGCTCCTCTCGGTCGGGCGGTCGCGTCGGTGAGCGCACGCCCCATGCCAGAAGGCGCCTCCGTCACCATTCCCGAGAAGCGCGGCCTGGAACACGCGAACGGCATCTCACGCAAAGGCGCAAAGGCGCCAAGGATCGTTGCTCTGATCCGAGATCTCGACCTGGCAGAGGCCCTTTGCGCCTTTGCGCCTTTGCGTGAGGTTTCGTCGTTCCTTCGGACGGATCGCCCCTCGCCCGATTGTGGAGAACCGTTACACCCGCCTCTCGTCAGCGCGCGGCCACGCGGGCGTCGACCGGGTCCGCCTCGCCGAGCAGCCAGGGCACGAGCTCGGCCCGGACCGCGGCGACGAGCGCCTCGTCATCGAGGTACTCGGCCGCCTCCTCGGGATGGTGCTCGCGCGAGATCGGGTAGCCCGCGAACCAGTGTCCTCCGACGAGGCGCATCATCCGGTCGCTCGCCGGGTTCGCCGCCGCCCGGACGATCGAGCCGGTGGCGAGCTCGAGAGGGAATGCGCGCGGCCGGATCGGACCGGACGGAATCGGCCCGAGACCACGAACGGCGCGGGCGGCCTTCGCCGAGGCGACGGCGTGTTCCTTGCCCGGCCGGACGAGCGCGCGCTCACCCGCCTCGATCGCTCGGCGAGCCTCGACCTCGTCCGGCGACCGCTTCTCTCGAGCAGGCAACACCGCCCAGGCGAGGGCGATCGCGGCGCGCCAGACCGCCTCCAGGTCGGCGGCCTCGAGGGCGAGGAGCCACGGCACGAGGCTCTCCGTCTGCCCACCGGTCCCCTTCGCCATCGACGCCAGCACGCCGCCGATTCCGGAGTGTCCCGACGATCGCAGGGCCTCGGCTCGCTCCTCGAGCCTGCGGGTATGGGCCGCGCGAACCTCGGCGAGCACCTCCTCGAAGCTCCGCCCGGCGAGGCCGAGGGCCGGTTGGTACCCCACGAGCTCCAGGAGCTCCCGCCGGTCGGCGGGCAGTCGCGGCAGGCGAGCGTCGTCCTCACTCGCCATCGCCGGCCTCCTCGTCGTCGGCGTCTCGGCCGAGGGACCACCGCTCCTCGCCCTGGGCGTCGAGAACGCTGACGACCTGATGCCCGTCGAACGCCACCCGGTAGCCTGCCGGGAGGCTCAAGACCTTGATGAGGTGCGTCCGCGCCTTGGCGAGCTCGGCCGTCGGGATCAGCTCGCAGCCCTCGAGGTCGAGCGTCTCGAACGCGTCGGAGTCGCTCGGGCCGACGAACCAGCCCGAGAAGCCGCTCTCGGCGTCGGTCGTGCTGCGGCGCTCGAGGAGGACGTGGCGCTCCTCGAGGATCCCCGGCGCCACGGCGATCGCGTCGACCATCGAGCAGCCGACGGGCTCGACGTCGACGACCTCGTGGAGGATCCGGGTCATGAAGATCGTCTGCAGGGTGAACGAGATGTCGGTCGTCAGCCCCTCGAACGGGTCGCGCTGGAAGTCGGGCTCGCAGAGGACGAGCTCGTCGCCGAGCCCCCCCTCTCGTCCGGGGCTCGCGAACGCGCGCACCGTCATGATCGACCAGCCGTAGCCGATCCGAACGCCATCGGCGAGCCCGGGCGGGCGCTCGGCGCAGCCCGCGCACGACTCGAGCACCTCGGCCGCGATCTCGTGGAGCGCCTCGGGGTTGGTGTGCCGCCCGAGCCAGTAGCGGAGGACGAGGTCCTGCTCCTCGTCGATCGCGTGCCGGAGCTCGCGCAGCTCCCCCCGGTCGAGGTCGGTGTCCGATGGGCGGGCCTCGTTCGCGTCGTCGATCCGTCCGAGGCTCGCGAGCGCGCTGCATCGCCCCAGGCGCGCCGGCGGGCTCGACGGCTCGATCTCGAGCGCCTTCTCGTAGCAGTAGAGGGCGTCCTCGAACCGCTCGAGATGGAGGAGGCTGTTGCCCCGGTTCGCCCAGGCGACCTCGTCGCCCGGCTCGATCCGGAGCGCCTCGTCGTAGCAGATCAGGGCGTCCTCGTAGCGCCCGTCATCGTCGAGGAGCCGCCCTCGGTTCACCCACGCGTCCGCGTCCTCGGAGTCGAGATCGGTCGCGCTGGCGTAGGCGTCGAGCGCCTCCTCGGGCCGGTCGAGCCCCTGGAGGGCGACGCCGCGATGGTACTGGGCGGGGGCGGACTCGGGGTCGAGCTCGGCGATCCGCTCGAAGCAGGCGAGCGCCTCCTCCGCCCGGTCGAGCTCGAGGAGGAGCGACCCCTTGCAGCCGAGCGCCGCGATGAGGTCCGGGTCCTCGGCGAGGGCGGCCTCGAGATGGCCGAGGGCGTCGTCGACGCGATCGTCGGCGACCGCGTCGCGAAAGGCCTCGAGCCACGCATCGGAGGCGTCGTCGGTCATGCCGGACCCGCCGGGCTCAGATGTCTAGGTTCTTCACCTCGAGGGCGTGCCGCTCGATGAAGTCACGGCGGCTCTCGACGTTCTCGCCCATCAGGACGGTGAAGATCTGATCGGCCTTGAGGGCATCCTCGAGCCGGATCCGGAGGAGCGTCCGGCTCTCGGGGTCCATCGTCGTCTTCCAGAGCTCGTCGTAGTTCATCTCGCCGAGACCCTTGAAGCGCTTCACCTCGAGGCCCTTCTGGCCCATCCGTCGGACGGCGTCCGGCAGGTCGCGGAGCGCGCCGACCTCGATCTCGTCGGAGCCGCTCTTCAGGAGGAAGCGTGGCTTCGGCGCCTCGCCCCGAGCCTTGGTCTCGACGCTCACCTCGGCCTCGAGGTAGTTCATCGGATCGAAGCCGTGCTCCGCGATCTCGGCGAGGAGCCCCTCGACCTGCTTCTTGTTTCCGAACGTCGTCGTCACCACGTCGGCCTTGCTTCGCTCCTCGAGCGGGGAGCTCGCCTCCGCCACGAGGTACTCCGAGCTCTTGGCCCTCCGGCTCTCGATCTCTCCCCGGAGCTCGTCGGCGCTGAAGACGAACGCGTCTTCCTTGCCCGACCCGACGAGGCGCGCGTGGGGGAGCGACCCGTCCTCGCGGCGCGCGGCCACGTAGCGGTCGAGGGCGACGCCCTTCCGGGCGAGGATGCGCGCGTGGTCCTCGAGCTTGACGAGGTTCTTCACGAGGGCGCCCAGCTCGTCGCCGGTCGCCTCCTTCCCCGAGATGGTGTCGGTGAACGAGCCGCCCTCCATCCCGACCCGGAGCATCCGGGTCTTGAACTCGCGATCGTCGATGATGTACTCGATCTTCTTCTTCTTCTTGAGCTGGTAGAGCGGCGGCTGGGCGGCGTAGACCCGTCCCTGCTCGATGAGCTCGCGCATCTGGCGAAAGAAGAAGGTCAGCAGGAGCGTCCGGATGTGGCTGCCGTCGACGTCGGCGTCGCACATGATGATGATCTTGCCGTAGCGGCACTTGCTCGCGTCGAAGTCGTCGTGGACGCCGGCGCCGATCGCCTGGATCAGCATCTTGATCTCGGCGAAGCCCAGCACCTTGTCGATCGACGCCTTCTCGACGTTGAGGATCTTGCCCTTGAGCGGCAGGATCGCCTGCGTCTCGGAGTTCCGCCCGCGCTTGGCCGAGCCGCCGGCGCTGTCACCCTCGACGAGGAACAGCTCGGTCTCGTCGACGTTGCGCGAGGTGCAGTCGGAGAGCTTCGTCGGCAGGTTTCCGCCCGAGAGAGCGCTCTTCCGCTCGCGGGCGAGGTCGCGCGCCTTCCGGGCCGCCTCGCGGGCCGACCGGGCTCGCTTCGCCTTGTCGATGATCGCCTTGATGTCGTTGGGGTGCTCCTCGAGGTAGGTCTCGAGGGCCGCGTAGACGACCGAGCTGACCTGGCCCTCGACCTCCGCGTTGCCGAGCTTGATCTTCGTCTGGCTCTCGAACTGCGGGTTGGGCAGCTTCACGCTGACCACGCCGCAGATGCCCTCGCGATAGTCCTCGCCGGACGGCATCTCCTTGTCCTTGAGGTTCATTCGCGTCCGGGCGTAGGTGTTGAAGCACCGGGTCAGGGCCGCCTTGAAGCCCGAGAGGTGCGTCCCGCCGTACCGCGTGTAGACGTTGTTCGCGAAGCTGTGCAGGTTCTCGTCGTAGCGGTCGTTGAACTGGAGGGCGAACTCGACCACGACGTCGCCGTGCTCGGTCTGACCGTGGATGACCTCGTGGAGGACTTCCTTGTTGGCGTTCGCGTTCTTGATGTAGTCGACCAGGCCCGCCGGGTAGTGGAAGACCTCCTCGTCGTCGATCCGCTCGTCGACCAGCGTGATCCGGGCCTTCGGGTTGAGGTAGGCGAGCTCGCGGAGACGCCTCGCGGCGATGTCTCGGTTGAAGATCCCGTCGCCGAAGACGCCCTCGTCCGGGAAGAACCGGACCTTGGTCCCCTTCAGATCGGTCGTTCCCGTCACGGCCAGGTCGGTCGCCGGGGCGCCCTTCTCGTAGCGCTGGTGGTGGACCTTGCCCGAGCGGTAGACCTCGACCTCGAGCCACTCCGAGAGCGCGTTCACGACGCTGACGCCGACGCCGTGGAGGCCGGCGGACGACTTGTACGTCGCGTTGTCGAACTTGCCGCCCGCGTAGAGCTTCGTCATCACGATCTCGACCGCGGGGCGGCCGCTCTCCTGATGGACGTCGATCGGGATGCCGCGTCCGTTGTCGACCACGGACGCGGTGCCTTCGGCATCGAAGACGACGCGGATCTCGTCGGCGAAGCCGTTGGCGACCTCATCGACGGCGTTGTCCACCACTTCCCACAGGAGGTGGTGGAGACCGCTCTCCCCGCGGCTCCCGATGTACATGTCGGGGCGCGTCCGGACGTGCTCGATTCCGTCGAGGAGCTTGATGTTGTCCGCGGTGTATTCGCCCGAGGGAGTCGCGGGCAAGGTCTCGTCAGTCATACTCTCGGAGCTCGCGGTCTCGGAAGCCGTTTCGGATGCCAAGCTAGGCCCTCCGCCTCTGGAATCGAAGGCTGGCGATCGCCTCACGGGGACAGCGCTCTCGAAGCTCGGTCAGGAGCTCGTCCTGGCGAAAGCCGACGAGCTCGGCGAGCAACGGGGCGCTCGCCACCTCGACCGTGAGAACGCCCCTCCGGAGCTGCCCAAGACTCGTCTGGGCTGCCATGTCCTCGCCGACCGCCTCACGCCAGGCCACCTCGAGGGCGGCTCGTCGCCGTTGCTGAGCGGTTGGCTTGTCAGGGTTTCCCGGGTGCTGGTGGGTTTGCTTTTCCCGACTCGGGGTCGCCCGCCGTCCACGAAGACCAGAGCGACGAAGAGCGTCCCGAACCAGGTCGCCGATCCGGGGCAGCTCTCGCGTCTCCGGATCCTCGGGAAGCCGTCTCACCCGCGGCGGTCGACTGCCCTGATTCATCGTCCCTAGTATAGCGGTGTGCCCGTTCTACGTCCACAGCGGAGCCGGCTGGAAGCGGCTCGAAATGGGGCTCCCCGCGAACCGAGCACCCCTGCCGACGAACGATCGATCTTCGGTCCGGATTCGGGTGCCGCCGCCGGCGCGATCTCTCCGGCGCGGCCCCCGATGCTGCGCCGCGCCGTCAGACGATCTGGATCGGCATCACCACGTAGAGGAACTCGTCGCCCTCGCGAAGAAGCGCCGCGGACTTCGAGTCCTTGAGCTCGAGGGTGAACTCCTCGGCGTCCATCGCCACGAGACCCTCGATCAGGAGCGCCGGGTTGAAGCCGACCTCGAGCGGCTTCTTCTTCGACCACGGCAGGGGGAAGGCCACCCGCGCGTCGCCCGCGTTCGGATCGCTCGACGCGATCTCGACGTCGTCGCCTCCGAACGTGAACACCATCGCGAGCGACTCGCGCCCCTGATTGAGCACGTTCGCACGACGAACCGCCGAGAGGAACGACTCCCGCGGCACCTCGAGCTTCTCCTCGAAGCCCTCGGGCAGGACGTCCTGATACGGCGGGAACTCACCCTCGACGAGCAGCGCGCCGAGGACCGCCTCACCCGTCCGGAACGAGAGGATTCGCCCGTCGGCCGACAGGCCGGCCTCGAGCGCCGGGCTCTCCTCGCGGATCACCCGGTCGACGACGCGCTCGAGCAGGAGCATCGCCTTCGGCGGCACGACGACCCGCAGCCGCTCTCCACCCTTGAGCGACTCGGCCGCGTCCTCGGGCATCGGGCGCTCGGCGAGCGCCAGGCGCTTGCCGTCGGTCGCCACCGTCCGGAGACGCTCCGCGTCGATCTCCATGAGGACGCCGTTCATGGCGTAGCGTCCCGCGTCGGGGGCGGTCGCGTAGCGCGTCTTCTTGAACAGCCCCGTGAGGTCGGGATAGCTCAGCCGGAACGGCTTCTTCACGTCGAACCCGGGAACGTCCGGGAAGTCCTCGGGGTCCTCGGTCGGCAGGCGGTACTGGTTGCTCCCGGCCTTGACCGACGCGTTGCCCTCGCCGTCCGCCTCGAAGTCGACGTGACCCATGTCCTCGACCGCGCGCAGGACCGCCGACAGGCGGGCCGCGTTGACGAGAACCTCTCCGCCCTTGTCGACCTCGGCCTCGGCCAGCTTCAGGCGAAGCGACACCTCGAGGTCGGTCGCGACGAGCTCGAGGATCCCGTCCTCCGCTCGAAGGAACACGTTCTGAAGGGTCGGCTTGGTGGTGCGCGTGGCGACGGTGGAAGCGATCACGCCGACCGCCTCGGCCATTTCACGACATCCCGCTCGGAACCGCATGGCGAAGACCTCCAACTAGGACGTGCCCATGCGCCGATGGGAACGTCTGGCACTCCTCGGCTCGACCCATCCGGCGGGAAGGCTCGAAGAGCCGATCCCACGAGAACACAGGAGAAGAGGAGGAGTAGTATGAATTAATTAGTTCTTCATCATCCCCATCAGCACCGTCATCCTGTGGAAACCCGCGTGCAACCCAGACGGTCCGGGCATCCACCTCTCGAAACGGCGAGATGTGGTGTGGAACCAGGGGTCGGTAACCCCAGCATCATTCCACAGCTTTCTTCTGAACCTTTTCGATGAGCCCCTCGATGAGTGCTCGCGTGTCCGGCTTTCGACGAACTTCCCGATCCATCTTTTCAAACGCATACAAGATGGTGGAATGATCGCGACCGCCGAGATGACCGCCGATCTCGACGAGGGTTAGATCGGTGAGACGACGCGCCAGGAGGACGCAGATCTGCCGCGGCCGGCTGATCGCCTGGGTGCGCTTCCGCGACTGGAGATCGCTCGGGCGCACGTCGAAGTGGTGGCACACCGTCTCGAGGATGTCGCGGATCGCGACCTGGCGCTGCGGCCCGCAGAGGGTGTCGCGGAGCGCCGCCTCGGCGAACGGGAGCTTGATCTTGCGCTGGTCGGAGTAGTTCGCGACGACGATCAGGCGCGTCAGGGCGCCCTCGATCTCGCGGATGTTGCTGCGCACGTTCGTCGCGATGAAGTCGATGACGTCGTCGGGCAGCTCGACGCCCCTCTGGCGCGACTTCGCCCGCAGGATCGCGGCCCGCGTCTCGTACTCCGGCGGGTCGAGCCGCGCGACGAGACCCCACATGAAGCGGCTGACGAGCCGCTCCTCGAGGGTCGGGATCTCGGCGGGCGAGCAATCGGCCGAGAGGACGATCTGCTTCTGGCTGTTGTAGAGCGTATTGAACGTATGGAAGAACTCCTCCTGCGTTCGCTCCTTGTCGGCCAGGAAGTGGATGTCATCAATGACGAGCGTGTCGACGTGCCGGTAGCGATAGCGGAACGAGTCGAGCTCGCGCTTCTCGACCGCCTCGATGAACTGGTTCACGAAGTCCTCGCACGACAGATACAGGATGCGAGGCTGCACGTCGGGCGTGTCGAGGAGCTGGTAGCAGACGGCCTGGAGGAGGTGCGTCTTGCCGAGGCCGACGCCTCCGTGGATGAAGAGCGGGTTGTAGGCGCGCCCGGGGCTCTCGGCGACCGCGATCGACGCGGCGTGTGACATCTGGTTGCAGGGACCGACGACGAAGTCGTCGAACCGGTAGGTCGGGTTGAGGCAGACGCTGGAGGTCGGATCGAGGGCGCGCGGCGCGACCACCTCGGTGCTCGACGAGGCGGTGTAGGCCGCGCGCGGCGTGCTCGTCCGGAGCTCGGCGGTGTCGACCCGGCCGGGCGGATGGGCACGGGCCGGAGCGTCCGAGGTCTCGGTGGGCTCGCCCGTCGGGTCGTCCTCGGCGGCCACGGGCGCGTCAGGCGACTTGGCCTCGACCGCCTTGGAGCCGTCCGCCCGTTCGGCCGGCCCCGCGGTCTTCGACGCCCGGGGAAGCACCTTGAGGACGGGCTCGAGCGTCGCCCCGAAGGCCTTCCGGATGCCGTCCCGGAGCGTCTCGCGCGATCCGGGCTCGTCGAGCCACTGGAACACGAACGTGTTCGGCGTCCCGATCGTGATCGTCTCGTCGGTCCGCGAAACGAACTTCAGCCCCTGGAACCACATCTCGAAGATCGGCTGGTTGGTGTGGCCGCGGATCAGGCGGAGGGCTTCGCTGAACCGGGAGGCGTCCTCGGCAGAGGGCTCCGCGTCGTACATGAAACATCCCCCTACTCTTCCAGAGAAGAGTTGTCGTGCGGCGCCGAGTGAATCGTTGATGATGAGGGCGGAGCGGTCGTCGGCGCGGTGGGAGGATGGTTACGCCGTCAGGCTCCCGTCTTCAGCGCGCGGATCATATCAAGAGGCTTTCAACACTGTCAACGAAGCACGCAAGAGCATGGAAATACAATAGATAGAGATGTCTGGAAGCCCGCTCCCCGACGCCGGGACCCTGGACGATTCGTGCTCCGATCGCGCGCCCATCGCCAGAAAGGAGGACATGAAGCGGAGATAAAGGCACCCTGGTCCGGCGGATGTCCTCCGACCTCGGGGGATCGGCTCCCGAAGTCCGGGGCGGCGCCCATCCTTGGGGCTCCCGGGCCGCCGACCCATCTAGGGTGAAAAACCGGCCGAGCGACTAGCGATTGCTGCGTCTCGACTTCCGGCGCCTTTTCCACTCGGCTACCCAGCGCTCGAGGTCGGCCGGCTGGCGAGGCCCGAGGAGCCGAACGGCCATCTCGAGGTCGCGGGTGGCGGCGGCCGGTCGGCCCGCTCCCGCCGAAGCCCGTCCGCGGGCGAGCACCCAGTCGGGATGCTCTTCGGCGGCCGAGCGGCGGATCGCCGTATCGAGATCACGCGCTGCGTCAGCACAGCGCCCGAGGCGGAGGCGGATGAGCCCTCGCGCCGCGAGGGCCTCGGCGTTCGCCGGCGCCCGGGTGACCGCCTCCTGGGCCACGCGGAGCGCCTCGCGGGTGGCGCCGACGATCGAGAGGGCCCGGGCAGCCACGATGAGGCCGGCGACGCTCTCGTCGGCGGCCAGCCTCACGAGAGCCGAGCTCGGCTCTCCGGCGCGGAGCGCGGTCCGGGCGGCGGCGACGGGATCGGGATGGGCGGGCAGATCGCGGGCGGCCTGCCCGAGGGCGGCCTCGACGAGATCGGGCCCACCGAGCCGGCTGGCCGCGTAGAGGGCCGGCACGGCGTTCTCGGGATCGCCGGCGACCGCCGCCGCCGCGTCGAGCCCCGCCTCCTCCGGCGCAGCGTCGCGGCGGAGAGCGCGCGCGAGACGGGCGAGCGGGTCGAGCGGGTTCTCGGCGAGGGCGCGCTCCACCAGGCGCAGGGTGCGCTCGGTGTCGCTCTCGAGCCCGAGGGCTGCGAGGCCGCGCGCGCCGAGGGACGCGTCGGTCTCGGCGCCGGCGGCGACGCGGGCGCGAGAGCCCCGCGACGTCGCGAGCTCGATCCGATCGAGCCGGATCCCGCCGGCCGCCTCGGGGACGGGGGGGACGAACGGAGGTGGGGCCGGATCGCTCGTCGCCGAGAACACGCCGAAGACCGCGTCGTGAACGGCGACCGCCGGGAGAGCGGTGCGCAGCGGTCGGGCTCCCTCGGGCTCGACCCGGAGCGATGCGGTCCCCCGGCGCGGGTCCGCCGTCAGCGTCGCCTCGAACGCCCGGTCCATCGGGAGCGGTCCGAGGGCGCGCTGCTCCCCGCCGGCGAGACGGGCGATCACGAGGAGGCGGCGGCCGCCCGAGGGCCGGAGCTCGAGGCCGACGAGCGGCTCGGGAAGGTCGCCCGGCGCGGCGGCGGCGACGGCGGCCGCGACCGAGGGCGCATCGACGAATCCGATGAGCGTTCTCGGCACGGCGCCAGGGTCGGCGCCCCGGAACCCGACCCGGATGGCGAAGGGCTCGCCCGCTCCGTGAACGCGCGTGGCGAGCGCGGCGGGGGCGGCGCCGGTCGCGGGATCGAGCACCGGATGCCGGACCGAGAGGGCGGCCCCGCGGTCGCGCCGGAACCGGAGTGGAACGTTCGCCTCCCAGGGCACGGCGCCGGCGGCTCCGGCGGCCTCGAGGATGACGGTCCGATCGACGATCGGAGCGGGGACCCGCGAGGGGGGCGGCGCGATCGACGCGCCCAGGCGCCCGACCGTCGACCAGGCGCGCGCGGAGCGTTCGCCGGCGGCCGCCTCGGCGAGCGCGACGAACAGGGCGGCATCGCCCGCGATCGCGGGAAGCTCGCGGGAGCGGGCCTCGGCGGCCGAGCGGAGGGCGGCCCGGTCGCCGGCGGCGGCGAGCGCCCGGAGCTCGAGGAGGGCGATCGCTGCTCGGAGGTCGGGCTCGCGGTGCTCGACCGGCCCGAACGAGGTCGCGACGCGCCGGGCGGCGAGGGGCAGACCGCAGGCGAGGAGCGCCTCGGCCGCCGCGAGCCGCCGGCGGGCGGGGTCCTCGGCGAGCGCGGAGACGGGTCCGTCGGTCTCGACCTCGCCGGCCCCTCCACCCGCGTCCGAGGATGAAGAGACGCCGTGAACCGTCGCCACGTCTCCGCCGAGGACGAGCTCGTCCCGACCGTCGCCATCGACGTCGGCGAACAGACAGGGAGCGCGGCCCGCGATCGACACGGTCGACGCCGCCTCGCCGGAGCCCTCGAGGGCCGGCTCGAGGAGGACGAGGAGAACGAACCGGGCGCCGGCGGCGTCGCGCGCCCCGACCGCGGCCACGAGCGGTCCGGCCTCGCCGGCGGGCCGACCGACGGCGAGCGACTCGACCGCCTCGACCGACGCGGGGAGGACCAGCCTCCGCTCGCGCCGCCAGGCGCCCTTGCCCGGGCCGGTCGGCTGCGGGGCATGAATCTCGAGGACCGGCTCGCGCCGCGCGGGAGCGGCGTCGCCATCGCCATCGTCGCCGGGCGGCGGAGCCGCGTCGGCGGGGCCGGCGGCGACGAGCACCCGGGCGCCAGCGTCGGTCCTGAGGATCGCCACCGCGCCGGGCGGCGGCGCGGGATCGAGCGCCCGGGCCGCGAACAGGCCGGTCGTCGGCTCGAGGGCGTAGGCGCGCGTGACCGCCGGGGTCGGGCCGACCGAGATGACCGCCGTCCCCGCGCCGCTCTCGGCGAGGATGATCGCGACCGCGCGCGCCGGCCCCTCCTCGGAGATCGCCTTCTCGGTCGTCGTCGCGTCCGCTCCGTCGTCCGGCCCGCCGCCCGCGACGAGGAACGCGCGCGCCCCGCCGGTCGGGGCGCCGAGGCCGACGAGGACGTCCGCGCGACGGTCGCCGTCGAGATCTCCGATCGTGACCGACGCCGGCTGCTCCTGACGGCCGAGCACGCGGAGCAGGGCCGGTGTGCTCGAGGGATCGCCGGCGTCGGCGACGACCAGGCGCCGCCGCCCGTCGGCGGCTCGCTCGATGAAGGCGACCTCGACGCGGCCGTCGCCGCCGACGTCGCCGGCGGCGAGCGCTTCGATCGTGCCGCCCGCGCTCGCGACCCGCTCGATCCGGACCGCGCCGTCGGGCCCGCCGAACCGACGCGTCACCAGCACGTCGCCGTGCGCGATCGCGAGCGCGGGCGGATCGGTCGGGACGAGCGCGATGCCCGAGACCGGGGCGGGTGGCCCCTCGATCGTCGAGCCCGGTCCGAGGGCCGCGAGGACGTTCGCCCAGGCGCCGACCGGCCGCGGCCGCGCGCCCTCGGCGCCGACGAGATCGGCGATCTCGTCCGAGCCGTCGCCGGCCGGCTCGGTCGGCCCGAGGAGCCGGGACGCCTCGGCGAGCTGGCCGCGGGCGAGCGCGACCGTGGCGGCGAGGCGGCGCCGCGCCCGGCCGGCCACGCTCCCGGGCGGGGCGCCGACGCGTGCGAGGAGCTGCCCCGCGCCGGTCGGATCCCCGGCCCGGAGCCGCGCCCGGGCGAGGAGGAGGAGGGCTCGGTCGCCCGCGTCGCCGCCGGGGTCGAGCGCGAACGCGAGGCCGAGGCTCTCCTCGGCGGGAGGCAGATCCTCGGCGGCGCGGGCCGCGTCGAGCCGCGCCCGTCCGATGGCGAGGAGCGCGGCGGCGCGGGCGGCGCCCGTCTCGGGGCGATCGGCGATGCCGGCGATCGCGTCGGCCGCCCCGCGCGGGTCGCTCGCCGCCCGTTCGGCTGCCTCCGCGAGCTGGCGCCGCTCGGCCGCGAGGACGGCCGGGTCGGGCGGCGTCGCGGTCGTCCCGCCATCGCCAGCTCCGCTCGTCGTCGCGGTCGTTCCGCCGGGCGCGTCCGTCTTCGGGCGCGCGGTGCCGATCGACACGGCGATCGCGCCCACGGCCAGCCCGAGGACGAAGGTCACCGCGCCGAGCCCGACGCCTCGCCCGCGACCGCGAGACGGGATCGCCCCGGCTTCAGCCGGCGTCGCGGGCGCCGGAGCCGTCGTCGCCGCCGGCGCGGACCGATCCGTCCCGCCGGTGCGCGTCGACGGGCGCCGCGTCGCGCCGCTCGCGGTCGTCGTCGCGATCCCCTCGCGGAAGTGCTGGAGGTCCTCGTGGAGCGCGGCCGCGCTCGGGTAGCGCCGCTGCGGGTCGGGATGGCTCGCCTTCGCCGCGATCGCGGCGAGGTCCGGGTGCACCTCGGGCCGCAGCTCGATCAGCGAGGACCCTTCGCCCGGGAGGCGCGCGGCGAGCGTGAAGAAGAGGAGCGCGCCGAGCGAGTAGATGTCGGCCGAGCTGCTCGGGGCGCGGTCGCGCGCTGCGGAGACCTCCGGCGCCGCGAACGCGTCCGCCGGCCACGGCGAGGTCGGGAGCTGGGGGACGCTCCCGCGCCGGAGCTCGAGGCCGAGGATGCGCGGCCCCCGGCTGCTCGGGACGCGGATCCGGTCCGGCGCGAGCGCGCCGTGGACGACGTCGACGGCGTGGGCAGCCTCGACCGCGCGGATCACCCGGCTCATCAACCGCAGCACGCGACGGATCGACGGCGGGCGGTCGCCCACCCACTCGGCGAGGAGCGGCCCGTCGATGTGCTCGACGACCGCGTAGGTGACCTCCGCAGCGCCTTCGGGGTCGGCGCCGTCGTGAACGCCGAGGACGCGGCCGAATCCGTGATGTCGGACCGACGCCGCGGCGGTCGCGGCGCGCCGGAACGCGACCCGCTGCTCGGTCGTCGCGTCCTCGCCCATCCGGAGCGCGCGCAGGACGCAGGTCTTGTCGCCGTCGCGCGCCTCGTAGACGCCGAGCGGCGGCGTCCGCGCGAGCTCGCGGACGACCTCGAAGTCTCCAAAGCGCAAAGGGTTGGCGCCGGCCGGCGGGGTGCTCATGGGCGCGGCGAGTATAGCGCATCGCAGGGATGAGCCGCCAAGCCCCGCGGCCGACGCTCGCCCCTCCGTGCTACCCTCGACGCGATGGCAAAGAGGCGCTCGATCCTCGTCCTGAGCGTCCTCGTCGCGGTCGCCGCGGCGGGCGCGATCCCTCTCGGTCGCCGGGCGTGGCGCTCCTGGGAGCGCGAGCGCCGCTTCCGGGCGGCGGACGCTGGCGACCGCGCGGTGATCGCCGAGCTCCTCGCCGGCGACGACCTCGCCGCGATCGAGCGGATCGTGCCGGCGATCGCCCGGCTCGAGGCGCCGTACCTCCGCCACGACGAGATCGCGTCGCTGGCGCGGCTCGGGTCGCGCGCGACGCCCGCGATGGTCGCGGCTCTTCGCGATGAGGGAACGCTGCTCGACAACCGCGGGATGCCGACGGCTCCGCCGTGGCCGCGCGACCTCGTCCTCGAGCATCTCGTCGTCCACGACCCCGGCTTCGAGCGAACGGTCGCCGCGCTCGAGGCCGCGCCCGAGAAGCACGCGGGGCTCATGAACGGGGGCGCCATCGCGTGGCTCGCCCGGAAGCAGGGACGGCGCCGCCTCGTCGGGGCGGCGGTGCGCCTCCTCGCCGACGAGCGGGAGTTCGGGTGGAGCGCGATCATTGGCCCCGAGGGAGGCCACACCCTGCGCGTCGCCGACGAGGCCGGGAGCGTGATCGAGCAGCTCATCGGCTCGGATGCGATCGGGCTCGACGAGGCCGACCTTCGCGTCGGCGAGGACTGGAGCACCGAGGCGTGGGATGCCCGCAACGCCGCCCTCGCGGCGTGGTGGGCCGCCGGCGGGGAGCTGCGCCCGCGACCGGCGGACGAGGGGTTCATCATCCTGCACGTCGTCCCCGAGAGCGTGACGGCGCGCCAGATCGGATTCCACGTCCTCTGGGCGCGCGAGGTTCTTCGCGAGGCCCGCCCGGGCGGCGGGGCGGGCCTGGACCTGTTCGATGGCGGCGGCCCTCGCTTCGGGCCGGAGGCCGCCTCCCTCCACCACCACACCAAGGTGAAGCGCCTGCTCCTCGGGCCGCTCCGGCCGGGCCGCCACGTCGTCCGGATCTACGACTCGAACGTCGGCCGCATGCTCGACCTCGAGATCGATGTCGCCGCGGGCGAGACGGTCGAACGCGAGATCGGCTACTGAGCCGCGTCGGTCCCGCTCACGCTTCGAGTACCCCGAGCGCGATCGCCTCGAGGATCGGCTCCTCGAACGGGGCGCCCGGGGCGAGGGTGATGTGGCGAACGCCGTGACGCCGGCAGAACGCGTCGAGCTCCGCGGCGCGGGCCGCCCGGCTCCGGGCGTGCGCGTCGGCGAGCCCGTCGTCGAGGACGAGGCCGAGGCGCTCGCCGGTCTCCGCGTCGGTCAGCCGGAACGGAACCGACTCGCCGCGCGCGCGCGGCGGGCGCGGTCGTCCGAAGCCGGGGAGGTCGCACAGCTCGAGGGCGACGACGTCGAACCCGGCGGCGCGGACCGGGCCGAGGAGGCGCTCGGGCGCGCCGGCATCGAGGAAGTCCGAGGCGACGACGCAGACGCCGCGGCGCTGCGGCGGGACCGCCCGGACGAGCGGCGCGAGCGCGTCGCCGGGCTCGAGCGTCCCCGACGGCGCGGCGCGCTCGAGGAACGCGCGGAGCCGCCCCGCCTGGCCGCCGCCGCGGCGGGCGGGGAGCCACGCGTCATCACCGGGGCCGCCGGAGTCGCCGCCCGCGAGGAACGCGCCGACGAGGCCGCCGCGGCGAAGAGCGAGGACGCCGAGGGCGAGGACGGCGCGGCGGAGGTCATCGAACGGGCGGCGCGGCGCCTCGCCGGTGCCGAGCGACGCGCTCGCGTCGAGGGCGAGCCAGAGCCGCATCTCGCGGTCGGGCTCGCGAAGGAGGACGAACAACCGCTCGAGGCGCGCGTAGGCGTTCCAGTCGATCGCGCGGACGTCGTCGCCGTCGGCGTGCTCGCGATGGCCGGCGAACACGATGCCCGAGAGCGCGCTCGCCCGCCCCGGCGGCTGGCGGCGCCTCGCCTGGACGACCGCCCGCCGCCCGAGGCGCTGGAGCCGTTCGAGGCGAGCGAAGTAGTCGGCGTCGAAGATCGAGGTCATCGGTGAATGGAGAGTAGCAAGCCGCGCCGATCGGTGGCCAAGACCGATCCCCGAGGACGGAGAGCGCTCAGGCCCGACGACTATCGCGAGTCGTCCAGCCGTCGGCGAAGGGTCACGATCGCGGCGCGGATGTCGGCCGCCGCCGCGAGGGTTCGACCCTCGACGCACTCCATCACGACGTACGGCTGGCCGTCGTCGAGCGACCCGACTCCGTAGACGGGCACGATGCCCGAGTGCCGGAGCCGCCCGACCGATCGCGCCTCGCGGAGGAAGCGGTCGCGACCGGCCCCCGGCTCGACGCCGCGAATCACCTTGATTGCCACGTCGCGGTTCATGCGAGGGTCGTGCGCCCGGTAGACGACACCCATGCCGCCTCGTCCGAGCACGTCGCGGAGCTGGTAGGGGCCGATCGTCGTCGCGGAGATCACTCTCGGAGGATGGCACCGACACGGCCGCCGCGCCGTTCCCCTGCGGCTCACCGGTCGTGCTCCTTGGCGGCCGTGGCCGCCGCGCGGAGCGCGCGCGCCTCCTTCAGGACGCGTTCCCCCGTCTCGAAGTCGCCTTCGAGGGCGGCGATGAACGCCCGCGCGGTGAGCCCCTCGATCCTCCCGGCCTCCGGTGACTCGTCTTCCTGCGGTGTCTCGGGGGGCGTCTCGGGCAGCGCGTCGAGGAGCTTCCGGGCCTCGAGGAGGTCGCCGGCCCGGGCCCGGTCGATGGCCTGCCGGACCGGCGCGCGGACGCCCCCGCCGAGCGAGGCGGCCGTCTCGAGAGCCTGGGCGCGGGCGGCGTCGGCGTCGGCGGTTCGCTCGAGCGAGCGCAGGGTCCGCGCGCGCTGGAGCTCGATCCGCGCGATCTCGAGGCCGCGCGCCGGATCGGGCCGTTCGGTCCACCCGAGGACCCTCTCGGCGAGGGCGATCGCGTCGTCGGCGATCGTGAGGGCATCGCCCGGCAAGGCGACCTCCTCGAACCGCTCGGCGTGGCGCGAGAGCCGCTCCACGACGGTCCAGAGCCGGTCGGCCCGCTTTGCCTTCCCCGCTCGGCGGGCGGAGGTCTGCTGATCGCGGACCCCCGCGAGCCGCGCCCGGAGCGCCGCCTCGATCCGGCCGTGCGCGTGGTGGTGGTTGCCGAGGAGATCCCAGAGGGTCTGCGCGTCGCTGTCGAACACCGAGAAGCGATGCGCCAGCTCGATCCCGCGTTCGAGGAGGGTGTCCGGCGCCGCCGTGCCGAGGGCGGCGGCCCGCTCGCAGCAGGCCGGTGCACCGAGGGCGAGGAAGCGCGTGGCGGTGTCCTCGAACTCGTCGAGGAGCGGCTCGACCCGGTCGAGCGGCCAGGGCGGCTCGAGGTCGAGCGCGAGATAGGCCTGAACGCGATCCGCCGCGGCGAGCTGCACGTCGGCGGCGTCGAGGACGACCCGGGTGACCTCCGCGAGCGCCTCGTCGGGGTCTCCAGGCCAGAGGTCGTTGATCGCGTCGGCGTAGCGCTCGGCGACCGCGGGCCATCGCTCCTCGATCGGCCGCGCCCGGTCCGCCTCGTAGGCGCGGCGGAGGCGTCGCAGGCGGGCGGCGTCGCGTTGGTCGGCTCGGTAGAGCCGCTTCGTGTCGAGCTCGAAGGCGATCGGCAGATCGACCCAGCGTCCCTCGACCTCGGTCGCGAGGGCGGCATCCGCGTAGCGCTCGCAGCGATCGGCCTGCGCGGCCCGGAGGGCGGCGTTGGGGCCGGAGATCACCCGGGCGACGACGATGAGGACGAGCGGGTCGCGGCGGTCCGGCGGGACCCGCGCCTCGGCGTCGCCGGCGTCGATCAGCTGGTCGCGGTGCAGCTCCCGCCAGTCGCGGCGGATCTGAGCGCGGTCGAGGGGGGACAGGGCGTGCCGCTCGAGGAGCGAGGCGATCAGGAGGGCGCGCGCGACCGACCCGGGACGGTCCCCGTTCTGCGCGACCTCGAGCGCCCGGCGGAGCTTCACGGCGTCCTCGAACCCGGGCGGCGCGAGGTGGCGCTCCGGGACGCGGAGGAGGACGCGCAGCAGCGCCCGGGCTTGCCGGTCGCGCTCGCCGAGGATGTCGGCCACGCACGCGGCCTGGAGCGCGTCGGCGAGCGGTGCGGCCATCCGTGACGCGTCCGGGAAGATGTCGTCGGCGAGGGCGTCGCTGATGACGGAGACGGCCGTCTCCGCGGCGTCGTCGCCGTCGAAGACCTCGCCGAGGCGTGCGATGAGCGTCGCCCGCGCCGCCTCCTCGGGCATGGGCGCCGACCAGAGCGCGGCGAGGAGGGCCTCGTCCGACGGCGTCGGGAGGGCCGGGTCGGCGCCGAGGGTCGTCGCGACCGCGGCGATCATCTCGGGGTGCGCGACCGGGAGGGCGGGCGCCGGCCCCAGGAAGACGGCGTGAACGCTGCCCGGACGCCGGGATCGCGCCAGCGCGACGCCGGCCGCCTCGAGGAGCGCCTCGTCGGCCGCCGCCTGGCGGAGGAGCTCGGCGAGCTCCTCCTCGAGCGCCGCGGCGGCGTCGTCGCGCGAGAGGCAGAGGCTCACCGTCCGGTGGAGGATGCGTGCGCGGAGAGCATCCGGACGCGCGAGCTCGGAACCCTCGGCCAGCTCGCGGAGCCGCGTCGTGGAGCTCGGCGTCAGCGACGAGCGAGCGAGCCGGTCCTGGAGCTGGTCGAGCTCGGCGATCCGCGCCGCCGGCGAGACGGCCCGCTCGCCGCGCGCGCCGAGGGTCGTCGCGAGCGCGACACCTCCGACGCCGAGGGCGGCGGCGAGGAGCAGGCCCGCCGCGACGGTCGGCGTCCGGGAGCGCGCACCGGCGAGCGGCCCGGAGGGTCCGCTCTCGCGCCAGGCGCGCAGCTCGTCCGCGAGCTGCGCTGCGCTGGCCGGCCGCTCCGAGGGGCGCTTCGCGAGGGCGCGGCGGCAGATCGCGTCGAGCGCCTCGGGGACCGACGGGTCGCGTGCGCGCGCGGTCGGGACGGGGTCAGCCAGGATCGCCATGACGAGCCGGGCGGTGTCGCCCGCGAACGGCGGCGCCCCCGAGATCGCCTCGAACAGGGTGGCGCCGAGGGCGTAGACGTCGGCGGCCGGCCCGACCGGGGTCGCCGGGTCGGGGCGGATCTGCTCGGGCGCCATGGAGGCGAGCGTGCCGATCGTCTGCCCCGTCTGGGTGAGGCGCTGCGCGTCGTCGGCCCAGCAGGTGCCGAAGTCGACGAGGCGGGGTCGGCCGTCGGCGTCGACGAGGACATTGCTCGGCTTGATGTCCCGGTGAACCACCCCGAGCCGGTGGACGGCGTCGACCGCGTCGGCGAGCTCGGCGATCAGCGTCGCGGCATCGCGGAAGGGCAGCGGCCCGCGCCGGAGGCGGTCGGCGAGCGACTCGCCCTCGACGAGGTCCATCGAGAACCAGGGCCGCCCCGCCGCGTCGGCGCCGAAGCCGTGAATCCTCACGATCGCGCGGTGGGCGGGCGCGACCTTGGCGAGCACCTGCGCCTCGCGGCGAAAGCGGGCGACCCGCCGATCGGCGTGGGTGCCCTTGGCCGCGTGGAGGATCAGCTTGACCGCGTGCTCGGCGCCGGTCGCCTCGTGCCGGGCGCGAAGGACGATCCCCATCCCGCCCCGACCGAGGGTCTCGACGACGCAGTAGGGACCGATCCGATCGCCCGACTTCATACCGGAGAGTAGCAGCCCCCAGCGCCACCCCGCCAAGCGAGCCCCGAAGCGGCAGGGCGTGGCTCGAAATCAGCGCGGGAGCCGGTCGCCTCGTCCTCGAGTTTGCGCCGGGGGTCGACAGCGTGAACAAGGGATTGAGGCGACGGCGGCTGTCGATGACGTGGTGCGACAAGGTCGCTGAGTCAGGCTAGCATTAATGCCTGGAGGTTAAGCTCCAGGGCATCGCAGCAATGGCACTTAGCGCGAGCGCGCCCCCTCCGATCTCACCTCGGGGACGGGCGTCTGCCCGAATCGTCGTTCCCTGCGAGCGCTACCGACGTTCGGCACTCCCCTCCGGGCGGACATCGCAGGGCATGGAGGGTGGGGGGGACCCCGCCTGCGGAGGCTCGTCCGAAGCTGGACGCCCGCGGCTCGGTCCGGCCTCCCCGAGTGCAAGGGACGAGTCTCCCTCGA
>JAJDCQ010000127.1 GCA_029260755.1 Planctomycetota bacterium
CTGCGGGCGGCCGGATGAACCGGGCGACCGGATGGTCACGCCCGCACGATCCCCCTGTACTCTTGCGACGCCGCGGGCTGGCGCGCGGCGAGACGTTGGACATTCAGCAGCAGGCGCCGAGCGCGAAGTTGCCCTGCCCCCCTCCATGAGCGAACCGATGACCGCCCGGAGAGAGCGAGCCGCGTGACGTCGGAGGGGGGCGGCGCAGGATCACCTCGGTGCGCCGACCGTTCGCCGGTCGTAGTGGGGTGGGACCTCGTCGCGTCCTGAGTTCCACCGTGGTTAGGTGTTAGGCTTAACCCTCTGGCATTCAGGCCTGACCCCAATGCGGGGCCCGGGGCTGACTGTGCAATCCATATCGAGGGATGCGCATCTCGGAGTCGGGGCTCGCGCTGCGAGGCGCGTCGACGGATATGTGGACCGGGCCGCGGACCCGGGCTGGCCACCGGGGTCAGGCCTCTGTCTTGCTGGCTTGGGAGGGGAGCACGCATCGCAACCACGTTCCGACCAAGCAGCAAGCAGAGGCCTGACCCCGCATGCCGTCACATTTCGCGGGATCCGATCGGGAAACGGCGACACCCGCCCGCAATGCGGGCTCCGACGCCAGCAACACGAGCCCTACCGCACGAACCGGAACGACCGCACCGCCGCCGCCGCCCGCGCGACCGAGTCGGGCATCGGATCGGTCGCCGACACGTTCCACCCCAGCTCGCGGAGCCGCAGGATCTCGACTCCCGCGAACCCGCCGGCCTCCTTCGCGCGCTCGACGTAGAGGCGGGTCGCGTCCTCTTCGTTGAGCTGGGTCGCGTAGGCGATCCCGAACCGGCGGTCGCGGATCTTCTCGAGCTGGTCGAGGGCCAGGTGGAGCCGCACCGGCCGCTGCCATGGCGGCTCTCCGGGACCGGGGAGAACCTGTGAGGTCATGCACTGGAGGACGCGGTCGTCGCTCACCAGCATGATCTGGACGAGGTTCGCCCCCGCCTCGCGGTAGCCGATCACCGTGAAGGTCAGGTTGAGGCCGCCTTCCTCGCCCGCCCCGTCGGCCGGCTTCAGCTCGGCGTTCTCGAAGAGGACCGACTGCTGCGGGCTCCGCGATGCGGCGCCCTCGGGCTGGACGGTGGCGTCGATCGTCTCGCCGGCCTGCAGCGATGCGATCAGGGTGTGCACGTCCTTCGCGACGGCGTGGTGGGGCACCCGCTCGACGAACGTCTGCAGGTCGATGAGCGCGTCGTCGAACTGCCGGAGGCGCACCCGCGCGAGCCCGCGTCCCTGGATCGCGCCGCCGAGCTCCGGGGCGAGCTCGAGCGCCCGGTCGTAGGCGGCGAGCGCCCCGATCGCGTCGCCCGATCGGAGGCGCGCGGCGCCGAGGCACGCCGAGGCCCATCCCTCGCGGTCCAGCGGGAGCGCCCGCTCGAGGTCGGCCAGCCCGTCGGCGCGCCGCTTGCCCGCCCACCGGATGACGCCTCGCAACGCCCAGCCGCCCGCCTCGTCGGGGTGGTCTTCGATGAGCCGGGTCGCGCTCGCCTCGCCGGCGTCGACCTCGCGCGCGGCGAGGTGGGCGACCGTCGTGAGCTCGAGCAGGCTCGCCTCGTCGGCTCCCTCGAGCGCGGCAGCTCGCTCGGCCGTCTCGACCGCCACGGCGAGCTCGCGGCGCCGGAGCGCGACGGCCGCCGAGAGCCACGCGGTGATCCCGTCGTCGGGCGCCGCGCCCCGCACCAGGACGAGTTCGGCCTCGGCCGCCTCGACCTCTCCCCGCTCGGCGAGCAGCAGCGCGCGGAGGCGACGCGCGAGGTGAACGTGCGGCGCCACGTCGGCGGCGATCACCGCCTCGACATCACCGAGGGCGTCGTCGGCCGCGCCGGTCGCGGCGCGCGCGAACGCGCGGGCGAGGCGCGCGTCGGGGTCGGCTCCGTCGTCGGTCGCCGCCTGCTCGGCGAGCTGCAGGGCGCGGGCCGGGTCGCCGTCCTCGAGGGCGACCGCGGCCTGGAGCGCGCGGAGGGCGGCCGGTCCGCCGCCCTCCTCGCCGAGGGTCGCGGCGAGCAGCTCGCGCGCCCGGTCTAGCCTCCCGCGCATCAGCGCCTCGCGCACCTCGCGCACCCGCTCGGCGACGATCCTCGCGGCGACTCCCCCGGCGTCGGCGCCGGCGTCGCCGCCGCCGGACCCATCGGACCCGGCCCGCGGCCCGCCCCCGCCCCCGCCGCCCGGTCGGCCCTGCATCCCGATCGCGACGACGACGATCACGATCGCGGCCGTCGCGATCGCGGCCACCGCCCCGACGATCACCCGCGACGGACCCTCCTCGAGCTCGTCGACCTCCTCGATCGCCGTCGTCGATGCGGGCCCAGCGCCGGACCGCGAGCCGCGCCGCGAGCCGGACCCGCCCGCGCCCTCATCGATCCGCTCGCCGCGGGCGGCGGCGGCGAGCGCCCTCCGGAACGCGTCCGCCGATGGGAACCGATTCGCGGGGTCGCGCGCGAGCGCCCCTTCGATCACGTCGTCGTAGCCCGGCGGCAGCGACCGCACGATCTCGGTCGGCGGCGTGATCGGCGCGTGGAGGATCCGCGCCATCAGCTCGGCGGCGCTCTCGCCCGAGAACGGCGTCCTTCCGGTGAGGCACTCGTAGAGCATCACCCCGATGCTGAAGATGTCGCTCCGCGGGTCGGCGTCGTGGGCGCCCTGGATGTGCTCGGGCGATGCGTAGGCGGGCGTGCCAAGGAACTGCCCCGAGCCGGTGATCGTGCCGGTCCCGCCGGTCGTGTCCCGGGCGAGGCCGAAGTCGATCAGGAGGGCGGCGCCGTCCTCGTCGCGGATGATGACGTTGCCCGGCTTGAGGTCGCGGTGGATCACGCCCTCGCCGTGGGCGTAGCCGACCGCGTCGAGCACCTCGTCGATGACGCGCGTCGCGCGCTCCACCGGGAGCGGCTCGTCGTCGACGAGGAGGCTCGCGAGCGACCGCCCCTCGACCCGCTCCATCACCATGTAGAGGAAGTCCTTCACCTGCCCGAGCTCGTGCACCCGGACGATCCCCGGGTGGATCAGCCGGGCGGCCGACCGTCCCTCCCGGACGAACCGCGCGATCGTCGTCTCGTTGACGCTCGGGCCGGGCCGGACGATCTTGATCGCGACGGTGCGCCGGAGCTCGGTGTCCTCCGCCTCGAGGACGACGCCGACGCCGCCGCGGCCGAGCCGTCCGCGAACGACGTATCGGCGGAGACGGCCCGGCGCTGCCTGGACGTCGCGGCGCGCCGCCGCGACGACGGCCGACGACGACCCGCCGACCGGGCGCGAAAGGGGGATGCTGAGATCGAGCGGGTTGCGGGTGCTCAGCACCTCGACGTCGCTGACCGACGCCTCGAGGTCGACCGCCTCGATCTCGAGCGAGCTCCGGCAGCGCGGGCATCGACCGTCGGCGATGTCGGCCCGCGCCAGGCGCGCCCCGCACTCGCTGCAGGCGAAGAGCTTCGCCCCCCGGGCGAGCTCGAGCTCGACGAGCTGCGCGGCCGAGATCAGCCTCGAGGCGACCAGCGCCTGCGCCCAGGCGAGCGGGTCGTCGCGTCGATCGGGCGAGACGCGGGCGGCGACCTCGGGCGCGCGCGCCCGATCGAGCATCCCCGCCCCGATCGCCGCCTCGACGATCGCCGACGCGGGCGCCTTCGCCCGTCCGCTGTCTCCGACCCCGTCGGCCATGGTCGCTCCGGGGCTCCGCCGGCCATCCCCAAGGCCATCATCGC
This sequence comes from Planctomycetota bacterium, assembly GCA_029260755.1. Classification (GTDB taxonomy): domain Bacteria; phylum Planctomycetota; class J058; order J058; family JAJDCQ01; genus JAJDCQ01. Next base: position 3,732 of record JAJDCQ010000127.1, read on the forward strand.
CCCGCGAGGCGATCCCGTCCACCGCAGGCGGTCTTTTCTTCGGGCCGACCCCGCGTTAGTCTCTCCGGTCGCCGCGGCGACCCTCGCCGCGGACCCTTCCGTCATTCCTCGAGCGGAGAGTCGGCCATGCAGCGCTTCCTCGTCTCCAGCGGCTCGCCTCGTGCGGGAGTCATCCGCACGGGACTCGTCTTGGCGCTCCTCACGGTCGCGACCCTCGGGTTCTCGCCCCCGGTGCACGCCATGGACATCAAGTACGAGAAGTACCAGCTGGAGAACGGCATGACCGTGATCCTCCACCAGGATCGCGCGCTGCCGGTCGTCTGCGTGAACCTGTGGTACCGCGTGGGCAGCAAGGACGAGAAGCGGGGCCGGAGCGGCTTCGCCCACCTCTTCGAGCACCTGATGTTCATGGGGACCGAGCGCGTCCCCGACAACCAGTTCGACCTCGTGATGGAGTCCGGCGGCGGGAGCAACAACGCCACGACCAGCTCCGATCGGACGAACTACTTCAGCAGCGGGCCGGCGCGCCTCCTGCCGACGCTGCTGTGGCTCGAGGCCGACCGCCTCGAGGACCTCGCCCGGACGATGACCCAGGAGAAGCTCGACACGCAGCGCGAGGTCGTCCGGAACGAGCGGCGCCAGAGCTACGAGAACCGTCCCTACGGGAAGGCCGAGCTCGAGATCCAGGGGATGATGTATCCGGTCGGCCATCCGTACAACATCCCAGTCATTGGGACGCACGCCGACCTCGAGGCGGCGACCGTCAACGACGTGAAGAACTTCTTCGCGACCTACTACGTGCCCAACAACGTCAACCTCTGCGTCGCGGGCGACTTCGATGTCGCCGAGACGAAGAAGCTGATCGAGAGCCTCTTCGGCTCGCTCCCGCGCGGCGCCGAGGCGCCGAACGCGGACGCCGAGCCGGTGAAGCTCGACGAGGTGAAGCGCTCGACGGTCGTCGACAAGGTGCAGCTCCCGCTCGTGGCCCAGTCGTGGCACAGCCCGGCCCTCTACGCCGATGGCGACGCCGAGTGCGACCTCATCGCCGCGGTGCTGACCGAGGGCAAGACGAGCCGCCTCTACAAGCGGCTGGTGATCGACGAGCAGCTCGCCGCCGAGGTGGGCGCCTACCAGGACAGCTCGGTCCTCGGCAGCACGTTCCGGATCGACGTGACGGCCGTCCCCGGCGCCGACCTCGACCGGGTCGAGGAGATCGTCTGGGAGGAGGTGAAGCGCCTCATCGCGGACGGCCCGACCAAGGAGGAGCTCGAGCGGCACCAGGCGTCGATCGAGCTCCAGATGCTGAGCCGCCTCCAGAGCGTCGACGCCAAGGCGGACCGCCTCAACTCCTACGAGTTCTACCGGGGCGAGCCGAACAGCTTCGCCTGGGACCTCGCCCGCTACCGCGACGCGTCGGCGGCGAGCGTCAAGGGCTGGGCGAAGAAGATCTTCGTCGAGGAGCGCGTCGTGATGCGCGTCCTGCCCCAGGAGCCGCAGCGCGCCGAGACGGGCCGCGATGCCAAGCCGACCCTCGGGGCGCAGTCGGCGTTCGCCCCGTCGTCGCCGGCGACGTTCGAGCTCGAAAACGGCCTGAAGGTCATGCTCTGGGAGAAGGGCGAGCTGCCGCTCGTCGCCATGTCGCTCCACGCCAAGCCGGGCGGATCGCTCGACCACACGGCGGCCAACGCCGGCCTGGCGCACCTGACGGCCGACATGCTCGACGAGGGCGCCGGCGACCTCGACGCCCTCGCGTTCGGCGACGCGCTCCAGCTGCTCGGATCGCGCGTCAGCGCGACGGTCGACCACGAGACCCTCGCCGTCAGCTTCTTCGGCCTCAAGCGCAACCTCGACCAGGCGAGCCGGCTCTACGCCGATGCGATCCGGCGGCCGCGCCTCCAGGACGAGGACTGGAAGCGGGTGAGGCGCCTCCACCTCGAGGACCTCAAGCAGAGCCAGGACAACCCGCGGACGATCGCCCGCAACGTGACCCTCCGCCAGATGTACGGCGACGCGACCCCCTACGGCTGGCCGGTCTCGGGGACGAGCGGGACGGTCGAGGCGCTCACCCTCGATGCGGTGAAGAGCAACCACCGGCGGCTGCTCCGGCCCGACCGGGCGACCCTGCTCATCGCGGGCGACCTGTCGATCGCCGAGGCGAAGCCGCTCGTCGAGGAGCTGTTCGGCGACTGGAAGGCGGCGGACGGCGCGTCCGACATCGTGAAGATCGACGCGGCGCCCGAGCCGAGCGCCGGCGACGCCCTCCGGATCTTCGTCGTCGACCGCCCCGACGCGGTGCAGACGGTCGTCCGGTTCATCCTCCCGGGGACGACGTTCCGGGACGAGCATCGGATCGAGCTCGAGCTGATCAACACGCTGCTGGGCGGCAGCTTCACCAGCCGGCTCAACCAGAACCTGCGCGAGAAGCACGGCTACAGCTACGGGGCCGGGAGCGCCTTCGTGATGCAGCCGCGGATCGGCTACTTCATCGCCGCATCGAACGTCCGCGCGGATGTGACCGGCGAGAGCATCGGCGAGTTCCTGAACGAGCTGAAGGGAGTCCGCAGCGGCTCGAGCATCACCGCCGGCGAGGTCGAGAAGGCGCGCGAGACGCTCCGGACCGAGCAGATCGAGACGTTCGCCGGGATCTCGGGCGTCCTCGGCGCGGCCGGCGAGCTCCTGGCGAACGGGATGCCGTTCGAGACGCTCGCGGCCGACATGAAGGCGATGGAGGCGGTGACCGACGCCGACCTGAACGCGGTCGTGAAGGACGCGATCCCGCTCGAGCGGGGGATCCTGGTCCTGGTCGGAGACAAGGCGCTGATCGAGAAGGAGATCGCGGAGCTCGGCGGGTTGCCGGCTCCGGTCGAGGTGGATGTGCACGGGGCGGTGAAGAAGTAGGACGGCGTCCCTGCAGATCGGGGACGGTACCGGGATCACCGACGTCGGCAATGAACTCTGAGCCGGCAGCCCCCAATCCGCGCAAGTCCGCGAAATCCGCGGTTCCCACCCGTTCGACGCCGAGAGAGTGAACCGCGGATGACGCGGATTGCGCGGATTGGCTAGAGGTCAGGTCGCCGAGACGTTGCCGAAGCGGGCCCCCGTTCCGGGGCCCGCACCGCGCGACGCTCAGGCCCCGACCCGCCGATACCCCTCCAGAGCATCCAGATCCGGCAACAGCTCCAGGATCGGCTTGCTCCGCCCGGACGTCCGCGGCTTCTGGATCACCACGTCGCCGCCGGCCCGCACGATCGCAGCGCTCGCCGCGGGCAGGCTGCTGTGCCCGACGATGAACGGCCTCACCGCGGCGCGCTCGTGCTTCGCGTAGAGGGCGAGGAGGTCGCGGGTCGCCTCGTCGCCGTGCATGCTCGTGATGAAGAAGTCCATGAAGACGAGGTCCGGGAGGGCGACGTCGTCCTTCATCCCGAGGGCGGCGTCGGCGGCCGCCAGGGCGTTCTCGGCGCGGAGCCAGCCGTGGAAGGTGGCCCGCTCCTCCCAGCCTTCGGGGAGGCTGCGCTCGACGAGGGCGTGGTTCTCGTCGAGGTCGTCGATGACCCAGATCACGATCGATCGCATGACCGCGGCATTCTAGCAGCGCCGTCGCGGCTCGTCGCCCGGCCACGGACGGTTTGACGTGGTGGCGGGCTCCGGCTCGACTACTAGCCCGCATGGGGCATATCAACTTCGCTCAGGTCGATGAAGAGATGGAACCACGGAGGCACGGAGACACGGAGCAGCTTCGGATGATGCCCCGTCGCGGACCGATCCCGGCGCTCCTTCTCTTGGCTCCCGTCGCCTCGCGTGACCGAGACCGATAGGGAGCCATCCCTGGAGCCGCTCGGCTCGCGCGAGCCGGGATACGGCGCCCACAGTCGCTTCTCCGTGTCTCCGAGCCTCCGTGGTGACATCTGTTCGCCGAAGGCGAGCCCATCGGACCTGAGCGAAGTTGATAGCCCATATGCAGGCTAGCAGCAGGACGCAGCGCGGCAAGACCCGCCGCGCCGGCCGACTCGGCGACGCGATCGGATCGTCCAGGATCCCGGCGCGCACCCCGCGATCGCTTTTCACTTTCGTGCCACGATCGAATACGTGCCGGTATCTGGGCGACGAAGGAGGTGTCGCCTTCCGTCGTCACCGGCCTCGGTCTCCCGAGAGGCCAGGACTTATCGAGCTCGGTGGTCGTTGGCACGCGGATTGAGTAGCGTTGGCCTCCGAGATTCCAAATGAAAGACAGACCCGTGGCTGAAACTCCGATCATCCGCCGCTACGCCATCGACGGCACCCAGAACGGCGTCCCCTTCGACGGCTTCGTCCAGGTCGACGGCAACAGCCTCGAGCACCGCGCCGAGGTCGCCGTCCGCAAGACGCTGAGGTTCGAGGACGGCCGGGTCCGCGAGTTCGAAGGCCGCGGCGAGGTCGGGCGCGACGGGATCGAGGCGCGCGGGCGCGAGACCGAGATCCGCGGGCCGCGGGGGCGGCTCCGGATGGGCTCGATCGTCCGGCTCGAGCGCCGGCTGCGTCGCGAAGGCGATGACCCGGTCCGCGCCGGCTTCGTCCAGAGCGTCCTGCGTTGCTCCGAGCGCAAGCACACCGAGGCCGACGGCCACCTCCGATGCGAGTGGACGAGCGAGGACGCCCTCACCGGCCCGAAGGTCGACGAGATCGACCGCTACTTCGCCCGCGGCGAGTTCGGCTCGTTCCTCGGGGCCGACGGGGTGCAGATCAGCCACGTCACCTTCCGGGCGAGGAACGAGCTCGGAGCGCTCGTGATCTCGAACGGCCGGAGCCAGACCTACCGGACCTACGCGGAGATGGTCTACGACCTGCGCCACTCCGGGCTCACCATTCACCTGCTCGACCACCGTGGCCAGGGCCACAGCCAGCGCATCCTCGACGCGGACGCGCCGGCGACGAGCGCCGGCTACCAGCGCGGGCACGTCGAGTGCTTCGATCACTACGTCGCCGACTTCGAGACGTTCCTCGAGCGCGTCGTCCGTCCCTGCGGCCACGCCCGCACGTTCGCCCTCGGCCACTCGATGGGCGGCGGGATCCTGACGCTCCACGCCCAGCGAAACCCGGGTCAGTTCGACGCGATCGCGCTCTCGGCGCCGCTCCACCAGCTCAACGAGCCGTGGTATCTCCCGCTCTTCCTTCGCGGTGATCCGACCCGCTACGCGAGCGAGTGGCTCTACGGCGCGTGGCAGCCCGGCCAGGGACGCGGCCTCTGCACGACGAGCGGTCGGCGCCGCGAGCTCGCCGACGCCGTCTTCACCCGCTATCCCGAGGTCCGGATCGGCGGCCCGACGGTCGGCTGGATCCGCGCCGCGCGGAAGGCCACCCAGGAGATGCGCGACAACGCGAGTCGACTCGCCGATCCCGTCCTGGTGATCCGGGGGACCGGCGACCGCGTCGTCAACGGCGACGGGCAGGAGATCGTCGTCGAGGGAGCGCAGAACGCCCGCCTCGCCGAGCTCGACGGCGCGCTCCACGACCCGATCTCGGGCGAGGACACCCACCGCCACGCCCTCCTCGACCTGACGCTCGGCTTCTTCGACAAGCACCTCTGAGCGCCGCCCCGGTGACGGACGCCGCCGCCCCCGCCCGTCCCCGGGTGCCGGTCACCGCGTTCGATGGCCACGCGACCTCGCTGATCGAGCGCCCCGCCGCGGGCGTCGCATCCCCGGGCGTCCTCGTCTTCGTCCCGGCGATGGGCGTCCGCGCGAGCTTCTACGAGCCGTTCGCCTGCGCCCTGGCGGCGGCGGGCATCACGACGCTCGTGCCCGACCTGCGCGGAATCGGCGAGAGCAGCGTCCGCGCGTCGCGGAGCAGCGACTTCGGCTTCCGCGAGCTAGTCGAGCTCGACCTGCCCGCGGCCGTCGCCGCGACCCGCGCGCGGCACCCCGCGGGCCCACTTCTCATGGGCGGGCACAGCCTCGGCGGGATCGTGGCGACGCTCGCGACCGCGGTGGTGACGCCGCGGGCCGAGGGGCTGGCGCTGATCGCATCGGGCGCGTCGTACGATCGCGCCCTCGGCATCCGGAAGCGGGTCGGCTTCCGCGCCTCGGTCGCGGTGATGCGCGCGCTCTCCGCCCTCGTCGGCCACTTCCCGGGCGCTCGAGTCGGGTTCGGCGGGCGCGAGGCGCGCCGCCTCGTCCGCGAGTGGGCGCGGCTGCAGATCGCGGAGCGAACCGACTTCGCCGGGTCGACGATCGACTATCCGACCCGCCTCGCCGAGGCCCGGACGCCCGCCCTCTCGCTCGGGTTCGAGGACGACGCGTGGTGGCCGCCGCGGTACGCCGAGCGCCTCGTCGAATTGGCCGGCGGACCGGCCGAGCTTCAGCGCCTCACGCCGGCCGAGCTCGGCGTCGACGGACCGATCGGCCACTTCGGCTGGGCGAAGCGCGTCGTCGAGCCGCTCGCGGAGCGGATCGCACGCTGGGTCGCCGCGCTCGACGGCATCGCTACGCGCTGACGACGCGCCACCCGGGCTCGAGGGGCACGATCGTCCCGTCGAGCCGGACGAGGTCGCCGTCGACCGCGGCCCGCGAGCGCAGATCGGGCAGCCGATCGCGCACGTAGGTGGCGTGCGCGGCCTGATCGCGCCAGAGCGTCGTGACGAGGTAACGCGACGGATCGCCGTGCGCCACGGAGAAGATGCCGCCGAGCATCCCGTCCGCCTCGGCCATCTCGGGTGTCCACGTCTCGAGTTGCGCCCCGACGAAGTGATCGCGCCGTCCGGGGCCCACCTTGCAGTCGGCGACGCGGAGCACGCCGGCCGCCGCGATCGCGTCGCGGAGCGACGCGGCGGCGCCGGGCATCCGCACCACCGCATCGGCGACGGTGACGGAGATCGACTCGTAGGACGCGGCCTGTCCATTCGCCAGGGTGACGGCGTCGTGGACGTGGGCGAAGAAGCGCTCGTAGGCGGCCGCGTCGCGCCAGATCCCGAGGATGCAGGCTCGGTTCGCGTCGGCCTCGTCCCAGCCGCCGATCTGACCGACCAGACCGTCGCAGTACCGCAGCCGCTCCCAGATCCGCTGGGCGGCGTCGAAGGCGTCGCGGTTCGACGCGGCGCAGACGATCCACTTGATCATCATGGTCGGCCCCTCCTCGGAGCCCGGCTCAGTCTGCCAGGTCGGGCCGACGGGTGCGCGCCTCATTGATGACTCTTCTCTGACATCGCGGTCCGTGTTTGGGATAGGTTGTCGTGGCCCACGCCCTGGCCCTCGGGAGCACTCATGCGCACCCTGTCCTTCGTTCGCGCCGGCATCCTCGGCGCCATCACGGTCGTCGCGGTCTCCGGAAGCGCGTGGGCCGGCGAGCCCGATCGCGCGCCCGACGGCGTGAACGCCGCGGAGCCCGCGCCGCTCCGCGAGCACCGCCTCGCCCGCGAGAACGTCCTCGGCACCTCGCTCGACCTGACCGTCGTGACGCGCGACCCCGCGGCGGCGGAGCGCTGCCTCGACCGGGCGCTCCTCGTCATCGACGAGGCGTGCCGGATCTTCAGCACCTACGACCCCGAGAGCGAGATCAGCCGGTTCCATCGCCTCGACGCGGCCGGTCAGGGCGAGGCTGCGCTCAGCCCGCTCCTCGGCGCGCTCCTTCGGCGGACCCGCGCCTGGCAGGTTCGGTCCGGCGGCGCCTTCGACCCGTGCATTGCCCCGTTGATCGCGCGGTGGCAGGAGGCAGAGCGGCGCGGGAGCGCGCCGACCGACGCGGAGCTCGCGCCCCTCCTCGCCGCCGAGCCCCGATTCGCCATCGAGCGCGTCTCGGCGTCGCCTGGCTCGACCTACCGCGTCGCCGGCGATGGTCTCGTTCGCTTCGACCTGAACGCCATCGGCAAGGGCACGATCATCGACCTCGCCCTCGCCGCCGCCCGGTCGGGCGCGCCGGAGGTGGCTGGACTCGTCCTCAACATTGGCGGCGACATCGGAACCTGGGGCGCGCGCCCCGACGGCGCTCCCTGGGAGGTCGCGATCGCCGACCCGGCCAACCCGGCCGACAACGCGCCGGCGCTCGCCCGGGTCATCGTCGGCGCGGGCCGCGCGGTCGCGACGAGCGGCGGCTACGCCCGCTACCGGACGATCGACGGGGTCCGCTACAGCCACCTCCTCGATCCGCGCACCGGCCGCCCGGTCGATCACGTTCGGAGCGCGACGGTCTCGGCCGAGACGGCGGAGACGGCCGACGTCCTGGCGACGATCCTGACCGTCCTGCCGGTCGAGGAAGGACTCGCCCTCGTCGAGGCGACCGCCGGGGGCGCGGGCCTCGTCGTCACCCGCGACGGGACGCTCCACCGGAGCGAGCGCTGGGCCGCGATGGAGCGGCCGATCACGCCGCCGCCCGATCCGTTCGGATTCGACGAGGTCGCCGCGGCGCCGTTCGCGAAGTGGAAGAAGGACTTCATCGTCGAGGCGAAGTTCACCCTCGTCGACTCGGGCACCAGCGGCCAGGGCGGCTTCAAGCGTCACTACGTGGCCGTGTGGGTCGAGGACAAGCGCGGACGCGTCATCAAGGTCGTCGCCCTCTGGGCGAAGCAGGGCGAGCTCGACTACGTGAAGAAGCTCAACGACTTCTGGAAGTCGTGGAACGGGAGCGTCATCGATCAGAACGAGGCGAACGCGCTGGGGACCCTCTCCAAGGCGACCCGGCGACCCGGCGAGTACTCGGTCATCTGGGACGGGACGACCCACTTCGGCGATCCCGTGCCGCAGGGCACCTACACGATCCACATCGACATCAACCGGGAGCACGGGCCGGGCAACGAGCGCCACACCCACACGGCCGTGAAGCTCAAGTGCGGCAGCTCCAAGAAGGGCGGGAAGCTGCCCGACCAGCCCGAGCTCACCGGCGTCGAGATCCGCTACTACAAGAAGAAGTCGGACTGAGCCGGGCTCCGACCGGCCCGAGCTCCCCCATGGGCGCCCCCTCCACCGCGCGCATCCGGTTCCTCACCTGGACGCGGACCCTCCACATCTACGTCTCCCTCGCCGCGTTCGTGGCGCTCCTGTTCTTCGCGGTCACGGGGTTTCTGATGAACCACGGCGACTGGTTCGGGGTCGGCGAGAAGACCGAGGTCGAGCTCACCGGCACCGTCCCGAGCGCGATGCTCGCGACCGAGGACCACCTCCCCCTCGTCGAGCACCTCCGGGCCGAGCACGGCGCGACCGGCCCGGTCGTCGAGCTCGACGCGGGCGAGACCGAGATCCGGGTCCTGTTCCAGAAGCCCGGCAGCACGACCGACGTCTTCATCGACCCGGGCACGGGCGAGCTGTCGGGCTACCGCGAGACGAGCGGCACGGTCGCGATCCTCGCGGCGATCCACAAGGGCGACGACACCGGAAACCTCGGCGCGCTCCTGATCGACCTGACGGCCGGGCTGCTCCTGTTCGTGTCGATCAGCGGGATCGTCCTCTGGACGACGCTGCCGAAGCGGCGCCGCGCCGGCCTGATCGTCGTCGGCGTCGGCCTGGTCGTCTTCGGGGTCGTGACGGCCCTCCTCGTGCTCTGATCGGCGCTCCCGGGATCAGCGCACCGCCCGGTTTGAACCGGACCTCCCCGACCTGACACACTCGGCGTGGAGGATCGGGGAGAGCGCGTGAGCGGTCCGAAGCCCGCGGCAGTGAGCCAGCACGACCGCGCCGTCGCGGAGAGCCTCCTCCGTTCTGGACGGCTCGACCAGACGGCGCTCGCCAACCTGGTCGAGGAGAGCCGGCGGACCGGCCGCGCCAGCCTCGTCGACCTGCTGATCGAACGGGGCCTGATCGACCCGTCCGAGGTCGGCGCCACCGTCGTCGGGAGCGCCTCGCCGCCCGTCCAGGGTGCGACCCCGCGGCCGATGCCGCCCGCGCCGCCGTCGCGAGCTCCCTCGGGTCGGGCGTCCGTGCCCGGTCACGGGCGAGCGGGCGGGCACGATCCCGGCGGCACGCAGCAGCGGATCGGACGGTACGAGGTGCTCGGGGAGCTCGGACGCGGCGGCATGGGCGTCGTCTACCGCGCCCGCGACGCGTCGCTCGGGCGAACCGTCGCGATCAAGATGATTCTCGCGCAGCTGGCGCAGCGCTCCGGGCCCGGGGCGATCGAACGGTTCGCCCGCGAGGCGCGCGCCACGGCCAGGCTCCGGCACCCGGGAATCGTCGCGATCCACGAGGTCGGAAGCCACGAGGGCAACCCGTTCCTCGTGATGGACTTCGTCGAGGGTCGCGACCTCGACGCCGTCCTGCACGCCGAGCGCCTCGCTCCCCGCCGCGTCGCCGAGCTCGCCCGCGAGATCGCGCTCGCCCTCGCCCACGCTCACGACGAGGGGGTCATCCATCGCGACGTGAAGCCGCAGAACATCCTGATCGATGCCGCCGGGCGATGCCATCTGACCGACTTCGGTCTCGCCCGCGAGATCGATTCCGGCTCCGAGCTCACCGTCTCGGGGCAACTCCTCGGGACGCCGTCCTACATGGCCCCCGAGCAGGCCGGCGCGTCGCGCTTCGAGATCTCGCCGGCCACCGACGTCTACGCGGTCGGCGGGATCCTCTACCGAGCTCTCGTCGGGCGCGTCCCGTTCACCGGCGCGAGCCAGTTCGAGCTGATCAAGCGCGTCCTGCTCGACGAGCCCGAGCGCCTCCGCGACCAGGACCCGACGATTCACCCCGACCTCGAGACGATCACCCTCAAGTGCCTCGAGAAGGAGCCCGAGCGCCGCTACCCCTCGGCGACCGCGCTCGCGGACGACCTCGGCCGCTTCCTCGACGGCGAGGCGATCGCCGCCCGCCCCGCGGGCCGACGCGAGCGGCTCGTCCGCTGGGCGCGCCGCAACCGGGCCCTCGCGGCGACGGCGAGCGCGGGCCTCCTGGCGGTGACGGCCCTCCTCATCGCGGGCGTGGCCGGCACGGTCGTGGCCGTTCGCAGGATCCGGGCCGAGCGTGACGCCGCCGAGGCGGCGAAGACGACGGCCGAGGAGGAGAGCCTCCGCGCCCAGACCGCCGAGACCGACGCCCGAGCGGCGGCGGCGCGCGAGGCCAGTGAGCGAGCCCGGGCCGAGACGGCGCGCGCCGAGGCCGAGGCCGCCCGCCTCGAGTCGGACGCGGCGCGCGAGCGCGCATCCACCGAGGGCCGACGAGCGTCCCAGATGAGCGAGGCCCGGGCGGAGCTGCTCGCCCGGGCGCTGGCCGACAAGGGCAGCGTCCTCGCGTCTCAGGGGCGCGACGCGATGGCCGCGGCCTTCCACGCGGCGAGCCTCGTCCTCGGCGAGAACGACGCGGCTCGCTCGGGCATCCTCGCCACCCTTCCCAGGGCCGCCCGGACGCTCTGGGTGGGGCCGTCGATCACCCTCCGCAGCATCGCTCTCCATCCATCGGAGCCGCTCGCGGCCGTCGGCGATCGCGACGGAGCGATCCGCTTCTTCGACCTCGAGAAGGACCGCGAGGTCGCCGCGTGGGCCCATGGCCCCGACCCCGTCCGAGCGCTCGCCTGGTCCCCCGACGGCCGGCGGGTCGCATCGGGCGACGAGGCCGGCCTCGTCCGTGTCCGGACCCGCGTGACGGCCGAGGAGATCGCCGCGTTTCGCACCCCGGACGGGGTCGCGGTCGAGGCGATCGCGATCGAGAGCGAGCGCGACGACGCCGGGGACGGCCACGTCGTCGCCGCGCTCACCGACGGCACGGTCCTTCTGTGGCCGGTCGCGTTCGGTGGGACGGCCCGCGTCGTGGGGGCCCACGCGGGCGGCGCGACGGCCGTCGCGATCGCGCGGGACGGTCGGATCCTCGGTGCGGCCGGCGTCGACGGGCGGGTCGCCCTGTCGACCATTCCCGACGGCCGACCCGTCGCGTCGATCCTGATCCCGAGCATCTCTCCGGTCCGCTCGATCGCCTTCGACGACGAGGGTTCTCGGCTCGTCGCGGCCGCGGCGGATGGCACCGTCGTGACCCTCGAGATCGGCGCACGACGGGCCGAGCTCGTCGCCTTCGGACGCCCGACCGGAGGCGAGGTCGCCCTCTCGGGCGACGGGCGGCTCATCGCGGCGGCGACGACCTCGGGCGACGTCGACGTGCGCGAGGTGGATGCCGGCCCGGACTCTCCCGCGCGGGTGATGCGGGCGGTCGGCCCCGGCGCGTCGAACCCGATGGCGCTCGACGCCGCCGGCCGTCGCCTCGCGATCTGGAACCCGATCTTCGGCGCGGCGTTTTGCGACGTGCCGGCTCGTCCCGGTCGTCGTCACTACCGGAGCTGGCTCGACGCGGCCACGGAGCGTCGCTCCGAGTGGGGCGGCGCCGCCGTCGAGTTCCGACCCGACGGACTCGTCCTCGCCTCTTGCGGCGATCAGCGCCGCGCCCTGTGGCACGCCGAGAGCGGACGAAGGCTCCGGAAGGTCACGATCGGGTTCGGAGCAGACCGGGCCATCGCCTGGAGCCCGGACGGCGCGTTGCTCGCTCAGGCGAAAGCCGAGACCGCGGGCGGCCCCTCGGGGCACCGGTTGACGGGCGCGACCCTGATCGAGCTCTTCGATCCCTCGACCGGCGATGTGGTGCGGACCGTGGCGAAGGCCGAGTCGACCGTCCTGGCCCTCGCCTGGTCCAGGGACGGCCGGATCGCCGCCGCCCTCGAGAGCGGAGCGGTGCCCATCTGGGACGCCGCGTCGGGCGAGCCGGTCGTCTCGCTCGCGGGGCATCGCGGCCCAGTCAACGACGTCGCCTTCTCCGCCGATGGCGGCCACGTCGCCACCGCGGGGGAGGACAGCCTCGTCCGCTGGTTCGACGCCGCGTCGGGCGAGCAGGTCCGCGCCCTCCGCGGTCACGCCGGAGCGGTCACGAGCGTGGCCGTCACGGCGGACCGCCGGCTGGCCGTCATCTCCGGCTCACGCGACGGCACCGTCCGGATCTTCCGGGGGGCCGGCGGCGCCGGTCAGATCCTCGCTCAGCTCACCGACGAGGTCGAGGCAGTGGCGGCCGGACCGCGCGGGCTCGTCGCCGCCGCCGCCGGAGGCGTCGTCCCCGTCTGGGACCATCGCACCGGCCGGCGGGTCGTGACCCTCGACGGCGAGCCGACCCGGTTCGTCGACGTCGCCATCTCGCCGGACGGCCAGCGGGTCGCCGCGATCGACGAGGCTGCGGTCGCGCGCGTCTGGTCTCTCGAGACGGCCGGTGGCCTCGTCAACCGCCGGGTGGCCGGACCCGAGGCGGGCTCCGTCCGGTTCGGGCCCAGGGGCAAGCGACTCTTCATCCCCGCCAAGGATGGCGCGATCCGCATCCACGATCCCCGGAGCGGGCGCGCGCTCGGCGCGATCACCGTCACCGGATCCCGCGCCGTCACGGCAGCGGACGTCCTCGCTCCGAAGCGGCTGATCGTCGGCGTCGCCGGGTCGGTCGAGGTCGTCGATGACAAGGGAGGAGTGCTCGGATCACGCCGGCTCGACGAGCGTGGCGGAGCGGTTCGAGTCGCGCCGAGTCCCGACGGCGGGCTCGTCGCCGCGACGTCCGCCGGACGCGACGCCCGTCTCATCGTCACGGATGCCGACCTCGGCGCCGACCGGATCTCGATGGAGGCGCCCTACGCTTCCGCGCCGGTCTGGAGCCCGGACGGGACCAGGATCGCCGTCGGCATGCTGGGCGCGTTCCTCGTGATCGACGTGGCCACCGGCGCCCTCGAGCGCATCCCCGTGCCGCGGGACTCCGGCCGCGCCGTCGCGTTCACGCCCGACGGGACCCGGATCGCGGCCGCGACGACCGACCGGGTCTCCGTCCTGGAGGCCGACGGCCTGGCAGAGGTCGCGACCGTCCCCGGCGTCGGAACAGGGGTCACCCTCGGGTGGCTCCGCGACGGTCGTCACCTGCTCGTCGGCGGCGACGACGGCGCCGTCCGGATCTGGAGCCTGGTCGAGAGACGACCGCGTCTGGTCGCCGTGCTTCGGGACCACTTCGCCGGGATCCGCGCGATCGACGTCTCCCCCGACGGGCGGCGGATCGCCACCCTGGACGACGACGGCAGCGTGGTGATCCGCGACCTGTCGGCGACCGGCCTGCAGACGCCCGCGGTCGAGCTGGCCGACCGCGTGGAGGCGACGACCGCCTACCGGGTCGATGGGTTCGACGCCCTCCAGGCCGTCCACCGGCTCTACGTCCCCCGAAAGCAGGAACCGCTCCCCCCGGTCTCTCCGCCGCCCGGCGAGGGTGACTGAGCGACCCCTACGCGAGGGGCCTCGACGGCGGAGCCACGACGTCTGGCCAGATCCCGAGCAGCCTCCACAGCCGCCGCGTCGCCGGCCCGACGAGGCCGAGCTCGACGCAGAGCTCGCGGACGCTGCCGAGCCCATCGATCGTGGCGCGGTGATACTCGGCGTTTCCGGTGTAGGCCTCCCGAACGACCGACCGCGGGATCTCGAAGTCGCGCACGACCTGCGCGGGCGGCCGGAGCATCGTGCGCGCCATCTGCGAGAGGATCAGCGGCGTCTGGATCGCGAGGCGGAGGCGCCGGAACCGGCCGAGCCGGGCGACGCTCCGGCGCAGGAAGTGGTGGGCGAAGCTGAGGTGGCGCGCCTCCTCGGTGACGTGGATCTGCATGATCCGGCGCACGAGCGGGTGGAGCTCCTTGCCGCCGCCGAGCACCCGACGCTGCTCGTGGTCGATCGGCGCCTCGCCGCCGAGCACGAAGATGAAGAACAGCTCGGGGAAGCGTCGCCCGAGCGCGACGACCGTCCGAGTCTGGCGGCGAAGCCACGCCGGCATGCCGGGCGCCGGGAAGCCGGTCCGGTTGATGAACTCGTTGAACATGAGCGAGTGCTGCGCCTCCTCGATGACCTCGTGGTAGGCGTAGCGGAACTCGGGCGCGCCCTGAGGCAGGGTGGTCGCGAACTCGAGGAGGCCGCGCTTGAGGACGCCCTCGAACTCGAGGCCGACCTTCATCTTGCTCACGATCATGGCGAGCCCGAGACGCGCGCGGGTCGGCGCCGGGAGCGATCGGTACCAGTCGGTCATGCCGAGGGTGTCGATGCTCGAGAGCTCGAAGCGGGCGTCGGTCGGGTCGATCCGCATCTCGGGAGCGTCCCAGGCGACATCCTCGTAGGCGTCGAAGTGCTTGCTGACCGACCGCTCGCAAAGCGACTGCACGGCGTCGATGTAGACCGGCTCGGCCACGGCGAGAGCGCTCGTCATGATGCGTCCTCCTCGTCCTTCTCAATCTCGATCTCGTCTCTCGGTGGTGTCGCCATGCCCCCCGGCGATGAGAGCTGGGCCAGGGTCGCGACCTGTTTGAGGGTCTCGATGACGAGTCGCTCGCGGAGCTCGTCTCGACGACCGAGCGACTGAAGGGCGAGCCCGTCCACGACGACCGACGCGAAGATCGGCGCGACCGCCCCGAACGGGTTCGCCGCGACCTCGTCGGGGAAGAGATCCGCGAACGTGCGCGAGACCTCGTCCCGGAAGCGTCGGTGCATGTCCTCGACCGAGTCGGCGAGCTCGGGGTCGGTCCGGGCGGCGACGACGAGCTCGAGCCACGGCGCGATCCGCTCGCCGACGCCGACGGTCTGCCAGAGGAGATCGATCGCCGCGCCGATGCGATCGGCGCCCGGCGGCACCTCGGCCATTGCTGCGCGGAAGTCGGTGACCCGCTGCTTGGTGAAGTGCTCGACGGCCGCCCGGACGAGCGCCCCCTTCGTCGGGAAGTGATGCACCTGCGCGCCGCGGCTGACGCCGGCGCGATCGGCGATCAGGGTCGTCGTCGTCCCGGCGTAGCCGTAGCGGACGAGGCAGTCGACGGTCGCGTCGAGCAGCCGTCCCCGCGTCTCGTCGCGGCGCTCCTTCTGGGTCCGGCGCTTCTTGATCGCGTTCATGGGAGGGAGGATAGCGATCGCTCAACATACAGTCAAGCCTGCATGTTTTTGCTGCTTGGCTCAACTGCCTTTGTTCCAGATGTTTACACCTCGATCTCTGCGGCCGAATCTCCGATTCGCGAGACGGTTGCGAGCGCCCGACCCCGCGTGCGACCCTGACTCCGATGACCGCTCCCGCCTCCGAGAACGCCCCGCGGATCGGCCGCTACCGGATCGTCGGTGAGCTCGGCCGCGGCGGCATGGGCGTCGTCTACCGCGCGGTCGACGACGCGCTCGGACGACCGGTCGCGGTCAAGATGCTGCTCGCCGAGAACGACCCGACGGGGACGGCCCGCGCTCGCTTCCGCCGCGAGGCCGAGACGATCGCCCGGCTCCGGCATCCCGGGATCCTCGGCGTCCACGAGTGGGGCGAGGCGGGCGGGCGGCCGTATCTCGCGATGGACCTCGTCGACGGGCAGACCCTCGAGGACGCCCTCGGCGCGATCTCGCTCGACGCCGCCGTCGCCGTCGTCCGCGACGCCGCCCGAGCCGTTCACCACGCCCACGGCCAGGGGATCATCCACCGCGACCTCAAGCCGGCGAACGTGATGCTCGAGCGGGTCGGCGGCCGCGCGCTCGTCATGGACTTCGGGATCGCGCGCGTCCTCGACGCCCGCACGCGGCTCACGAAGACCGGCGCGATGATGGGCACGCCGTACTACATGCCGCCCGAGCAGCTCGGCGGAGGCGAGGAGCGCTCGGTAGACGCCCGCAGCGACGTCTACGCCCTCGGCGGCACGCTCTACCACGCCATCGCGGAGCGGCCGCCGTTCTCGGGCGCCGGCGCGGACTACAACCTCTTTGCCGCGATCATCTCGAAGATGCCCGACCCGCCGAGCCGCTCTCGCCGCGACGGAGAGGCCGACGCGGCGCTCGACGCGGTCTGCCTCCGCGCGATGGCGAAGGACCCCGGCGACCGCTACCCGAGCGCCGAGGCGTTCGCCGCCGACCTCGATCGCTGGCTGCACGGCGACCCGATCACGGCGAGCTCGCCGGGCGCCGCGTCGCGCCTCGGCTCGGGACTGAGGGCGCGAGCCGGTCCGCTCGCGGCGGCCGTTCTCCTCGCGGCGTCGGCAGCCCTCGGCCTCGCCGCGGTGATCGGGACCGGCGGAGGCTCGGCGAACCGCGCCGGAGAGCCCGATCCCACCCCGCCCCCGCTCGATCGCGCGGCCGACGCCGCGGTCGACCTCGTCCCGGCGAGAACCTGGTGGGAGCCTGCGCCCGAGCAGCTCGCCTTCGCCGAGGAGCGCGGCTGGCCGCTCTGGTTCGAGAGCTCGGTCGGCATCCGCTTCGTCCTGATCCCGCCCGGCACGTTCATCGCCGGCAGCCCGCTCGACGAGGAGGAACGCGAGGAGGGGGAGCTGCCCCCGCACGAGGTCACCCTCGAGGCGTTTTACGCGAGCGCGACCGAGGTGACCAACGGTCAGCTCCGCCGCTGGCGCGGCGATCACGATTCGGGCGCCTTCGGCGGGCTCGAGACGCGCTCGCTCGACGGCGACGAGCAGCCGGCCGCGCGGGTGAACCTCATCGTCGCCCGCTCGTTCGCCCGGTGGCTCGGCCGCGAGGAGGGGGCCGGCGCCCGCTACCGCCTCCCCACCGAGGCCGAGTGGGAGCGCGCCGCCCGCGCCGGACGAGACGGTCGCTGGCCGTGGGGGGAGGACCGCGCCGCGGTCACCCGCCACGCGAACGTCCGGGACGAGGCGTCGATCGACTTCTTCGAGAGCGACGAGGGCGCCGACCTCCGGCCCGAGTTCGCCGGCGCGCGCGACGACGGGTGGCGGGTGACGGCGCCGGTCGGCCGCTTCGAGCCCAATCGATTCGGGCTGTACGACGTCATCGGCAACGTCGCCGAGTGGACCCGCGACGCCGTCCCCGGCGGCTCCCACCACCCGGTCCGCGGAGGATCGTACCGCTCGTGGGCGCATCAGAACCGCCTCGCCGCGCGGCCGACGGTGAACGCGGGCGCCCACGACCCCGACGTCGGCTTCCGGCTGATCGCGACCGAGCCGAGCGACGGCGTCCGCCGCCCGCCCCCGCCGACGCCGCCGCCGGAGATCGAGCCAGCGCCCGAGCAGCGGGAGGCCGCCGAGGCGGCCTCCCTCCCGGTCGTCTTCGACAACGAGGCCGGGATGCGATTCGTCCTCATCCCCGCCGGCGACCTCGTCGTCGGAAGCGACCCCGACGCCGACCCCGATCACCTCCCCGACGAGACCGCCCACCGGGTGAGGATCAGCCGCCCGTTCCACATCGCGGCGACCGAGCTGACCCACGAGCAGCGTCGCCACCTCGTCCCGACCCACTGGGCGAACGAGCCCGACGCGTTCCCGTCGATCGTCACGTTCCACGAGGCGAGCGCGCTCGTCGACTCGCTGAACGCGCTCGAGGACCGCTGGCGCTACCGCCTGCCGACCGAGGCCGAGTGGGAGCACGCGGCGCGCGCGGCGAGCGCCCACCGCTACTTCTGGGGCGACGACACCGCCGGCGGCGACAGCCGCGCGAACGTCGAGAGCGACGGGCCGCGAGCCGTCGCGAGCCTCGAGCCGAACCCGTGGGGGCTCTTCGACGTCTCGGGCAACCTCCTCGAATGGTGCTCCGATCGCTACGGCGTCTACCCGGCCGGGCCGGTGATCGACCCCGCCGGGTCCGAGGTGAACGACGGCGACCACCGGGTGATCCGAGGCGGCGCCTGGGACCTCCCCTGGACCGACGCCCGGCTCGCCCGGCGCCGCGAAGCGGGTGAGGGATCGCGCGAGGCCGGGATCCGGGTCGTCGCCGTCCCGCGGCGATAGAGCCGGTATTGGGCTTGCCCGCGGCCAGGGCGATCTGGTGAAATGGGCGCCAGAGAGAGTTGGTTCCTCCGACGGGGTCAGGGCCGAGAGGAGGGGCAACCATGCAGGTCGCACATCGGAAGTGGGCGCGCGTCATCATGCGCCACACCGAGGAAGACGAGCCGCTCGTCTGGTCCGGACGTCCTCGTCGCGGGCTCGTGCTGCGAGGACGCGACGCGCTGGCCATTCCAGTCAGCCTCGCCGTCACCGCCGGGGCGGTCTTCGCCGGCCTCGAGCTCCACGCGCGGTTCGGCGTCGACCCGATGCCCACCGTCCAGCGCGCGATCGTCCTCTGGGCGCCGCTCGCCGCGCTCGGCCTCATCGCCGCCTACTATCTCCTCGGCCGGTTCGTGGTCGACGCGTTCCGGCGCCGCTCCACGATCTACGGCCTCACCCCGCAGCGGCTGATCGTCGTCTCCGGCATGCTCGGCGACCACGTCGAGTCGTTCGGGCTGCTCGCCCTGCCCGAGGCGGACCTCCGCCTCATCGAGCAACGCGCCGACGGCCACGGCACGGTTCGCCTCCGGAGGCCCGGCTTCTTCGGCTGGCTCTTCCACGAGTGGCGAGCCGGAACCGGCCTCTGGTTCCCGCCGCTCGCCGGCACCGCCGCACCCCGCCTCGACCAGGTCGAGGACGCCGCCAAGGTGCTCGAAGGGCTCCGCAAGCTCCGCGCGAAGGAGGCCGCCCGCCACGAGCGCCGCGCCCAGCGCAAGAAGTGTCGCCCCGTGGGCGTCGGCTAGCCCGCATAGGGGTATCAACTTCGCTCAGGTCGATGAAGAGATGGAACCACGGAGGCACGGAGGCACGGAGCAGCTTCGGATAGCGCCGGTCGCGGACCGATCCGTCCGCTCCTTCTTGGTTCCAGTCGCCTCGCGTGACCGAAACCGAGAGGGAGCCATCCCTGGAGCCGGTCGGCTCGTGCGAGCCGGGATGCGGCGCACGCAGTCGCTCCTCCGTGTCTCCGTGCCTCCGTGGTGACATCTGCTCGCCGAAGGCGAGCCCATCGGACCTGAACGAGCTTGATAGCCCCTGCCCGCGCTCAGAGCCTGATCTCGACGGAAGATCGAGAGAGCTGGCCCGTTGCGGGTTTGCAACGTGAGGCCCGGCGCGGGCGGGCGTCTCTTCGGGCATGGGACTGCTGCTCGTGCTCGCCGTGACCGCCGTCGGGATCCTCGCCGCCGACCGCCTGCTCCTCGCCCTCGAAGCGCGCGGCCTCGTCTACTGGCGACGCCGTAAGCCGGGCGGCGGCTCCGCCACCGGCAACGCCATGCTCGCGATGCAGGCGTTCGTCGAGCCCGGAGCCCGCGCCGTCCAGGAGACGGTCGAGCGGGAGGAACAGGTCGAGGACGGGGAGTCGGAGCCCCCGACCCGGCTCACTTCCCGGTGACCACCGAGGCCCGCGCCAGCGCCCCTCGAGCCACCGTCTCGAGCTGCGGATCGGGATCGAGCTCGAGAGCCCGTCGAAGATTGGCCGCCGCCTCCTCGGGTGAGGTCTCGAGGAGAGCGAGACCGAGACCGACCCAGGTCTTCGGACTCTCGGGAGCGAGCTCCACCGCGCGGCGCGCGTCGGCGATCGCGCCATCGCGACGCCCGAGGCGTAGCCGGGCGACCGAGCGGACGAGCAAGCCTCCAGGGTCGCTCGGATCGAGCTCGATCGCCCGACGCGCATCCGCGGCGGCCCCCTCATGATCGCCGAGCGCGCCTCGAGCTCGCGCGCGCAGGAGCCAGACGCTCGCCCGCGATGCGTCGCGCGCGATCACCTCGCTGCAGTCGGCGACCGCCCCCGACCACTCCGTCGCGGACGCACGCGCCTTCGCGCGGAGCAGCCAGCCCTCGACGCGATAGACGTCCAGGTCGATCGCCGCGCCGGCGTCGATGGCCGAGCCCACGTGGTCGCCGAGCCGGGCTCGAGCGGCGGCGCGGACGATGAGCGACTCGTAGCTCGCCGGGTCGAGCTCGATCGCGGCGCTCGCATCCGCGATGGCGCCTCGATGGTCGCCGCCCTGAAACCGGAACACGGCACGGTGATGCCACGCCTTGGCGAGCTGAGGATCGAGCTCGACCGCGCGGTCGAACGCGGCGCCCGCCGCCGCGAGATCGCCCTCCTCGAACCGGATCGCGCCGAGGTCGATCCAGGCGCCGACGATGCCCGGGTCGAGCTCGAGGGCCTGCTGATAGACGGCAGCTGCGGCCGGGAAATCGCCTTCGCGCATCCGCGCGACGCCGCTCGCGAAGAACGCGGCGGCCCGCGTCCGATCGTCCGGCTCCTCCGCGATCGCCGGGGCATCCGCCTCGGCAATGCGCGGCGAGGGTGGGCCACTCCGCGGCACGTCGATGGCGCCGCGCGCGGCCGCGGCGGACGGAGGGTCCGTCGCGGGAGGCGACGACCCCGCGACCACGATCAGCCCGGTCACCGCCGACCCGACGACGACGACGCCGAGGACGATCGCCGCGGACACGCGGCGGCGTCGCGGCCGCGTGTCCCGCCCGCCCTGGGACGACACCGCGGATGACCCGCCGCCCCGGACCGCGAACGGGTGCCCGACCGGCTCGCCCCGAACGAACCGTCCGAGCGCGTCGGCCACGGTCGCCGCCGACCGCGGTCGCCGGTCGGGCTCCTTCTCGAGGCATCGAAGCGCGATTGCCTCCAGCTCGATCGGGACCTCCGGATCAATCGAACGCGGCGCTGGCGGATCGTCGAAGAGGACTCGCTTGATGATCTCGAGCGGCCCCTGACCGACGAACGGCGCTCGCCCCGTGAGGCCCCAGTAGAGGATGGCCCCGAGCGCCCACACGTCGGTCGACGGGTCGCGCGCGGGCTCCCCCGACGCCTGCTCGGGGGACATATAGGAAGGCGTGCCGATGATCTCGCCCGACTCGGTGAGACTCCGCTGATCCCCGACGTCGTAGGCGAGACCGAAGTCCATCACGAGCGGCCGACCGACGTCGTCGATCAGCACGTTCTCGGGCTTGAGATCTCGATGGATGATGCCGTTGCGGTGACCGTGATGAACCGCCTCGGCGACCTGCCGGACGATCTCGGCGACCCGCCTCGCCGGCAGTCGCTCGCTCCGCGAGGCCGCCTTGAGGGTCACGCCGGGAACGAAGGCCATCACGACGAACGGCTGACCGCCGTCCAGTCCCGCGTCGAAGATCGGCACGACTCCCGGGTGGGAGATCCGAGCTGCGCCGAGCGCCTCGCGAACGAACCGCTCGCGGGCCGCCCCGGCCACTCGCTCGGGATCGAGCATCAGCTTGATGGCGACGTCCCGACCGAGCCGGGTGTCGCGCGCGCGGTAGACGACGCCCATCCCGCCGCGGCCGATCTCGTCGCGAAGCTCGTAGGGGCCGATCCGACGCATGACGCCACGATGGCACCGCGGGCCGCCGCGAGCACCCCGCCGGCCGAGCTCACTGGCCCAGGACGAGCGGGGGGTTCTTCCGGAGCGGCCGGGTCACCGGCTTGATCCACTCGCCGTGGCCGAGCCAGGGGTGCTCGACCTCGGTCAGGTCGACCCACTGGTCGACGATGAGCTGCGGCTCGCGGCCGTTCAGGCTCACCCGGACGCGCGCGCGCACCTCGGGGTCGTCGATCCCGTGCTCGGCGGCGAAGCGGGCCTCGATGTGGCGGGCGAGCTGGACGATCACGTCCGGCTGAGTGATGCCGACGTCGAGCTGGCGCTTGGTCAGCAGGTCCGCAGGATCGACGCCCCAGACCTGGTGGGTCGCCGGGTCGGTGACGAAGAACCGGGCCTTTCCGACCTTCTGCCGGAGCATCATCCGCCAGGCGAAGCGGTGGCCCTCCTCGGTCCAGTCGACCCGCCCGTCGATCAGGTGGTGCCGGAGCGGCAGGAAGACGTGGAGGATCCCCCACGCGGCGAGGGCCGCCGTGATCGCGAGGCGTCGCCCGCGGCCCGGCCCCTCGGTCCCCGCGACCGGGGCCGGCGCCGGCTCCGCGGGCGTCGGTTCGCTCGACGGCTCCTCGGTTCGCCTGCGGAAGATCACCCGGGCGATCGTCTCCGGCGGAAAGAAGAGCAGCGTCATGGCGATCGAGATGAACGAGAAGATCCCGACCTGGAAGATCACCTGGTTGAACGCGTGGAACACGCAGGCGGCGACCAGGGCCGCCACCCGCGTCCGCCGCCAGAGGAGCGCCGGCACGACGAGCAGGTCGAAGACAAGCCCGCCCCAGACCATCACCCACGGCGCCGCCGCCGTCGCGAAGATCGAGCCGACGATCGGCCAGTCCGCCCGCACCGCCATCCACATCCCCGGCGGCTGGCCCGCGATCCAGTCGGGGTTGCACTTGGCGATCCCGCCGAAGAAGTAGACGACGCCGATCTGGAAGCGCAGCAGCCAGAGCGTCCACGCCGGCGCGGTCACCGGCAGGGGCGTCCCCGCCGCGCGGGCCCGCCGCGCGTCGAGCGAGAAGACCCGGTGGGCGGGGATCACCAGCAGCATCCACGCGAGCATCGCGCAGAGATAGTGGTGGTTGATGTAGGCGGTCTTCTCGAGGAGGAAGCCGTAGGTGATGCCGACGGCAGCGATTGGCGTGACGACCCGGAAGAACAGGCCGAGCGCGAGCATCAGTGACGCCGCCCCGACGACCAGGTACAGGATCGTCATCCCCTGCCCGGGCAGCGGCGCGAGCCCCTCGATGAACGGGAAGTGGAGCTGCGGCTCGAGGTAGACCTCGCGGACCCATCCGGTCGCGACGGCGCCCCAGGACTCGAGGCAGAGGCAGAGGCCGAACACGATCCGGAAGAGCGCCAGCGGGTGGGCGTCGACCGGCTCGAAGAGTCGCTTCATCTCGCCGAGGAGCTTACCCGCCCGAGAGGCGATCATCACCGCCAAATGCCGCGGGTCAGTCCTCGCCGAGGGCGGCCCGCAGCCGATCGATCCGCACCTGGACGCGCGGGTCCCGGGAAGCGGGGAGGTCGAGGGCGCGCCGCAGATCCGACCTCGCCCCCTCCCGGTCCCCGCGGGCGAGCCGCACCTCGGCCCGGAGCGCCCACGCCCACGGGATCTTTCGCCCGAGGTCGACCGCACGGCTGGCGTCGAAGAACGCGCCGGCCAGATCCCCCTTGTCCTGCTTCGCGAGCCCTCGGATCACCCACGTCCACGCCCAGTAGGGTTGGATCGCGAGCGATCGGTCGAGGTCCGCGATCGCTCCCTCGGGGTCGCCCGCCTCCCAGCGCGTGCGCCCCCGCTGGTACAGCCAGCTCGGGTCCTCGGGAGGGAGCTGCACCGCGCGGTCGAGGGCGCCGAGGGCGCCCTCGAGGTCGCCCGCGCGGCGCGCGGCGATGCCCCGGAACGCCCACGCGCGCGCGATGCCGGCGTCGAGCTCGATCGCCCGATCGAGGTCCGCGTTCGCTCCATCCAGGTCGCGGAGCTCGAGGCGCGACTCGGCGCGCGTGATCCACGCGGCGGCGTAGCTCCCGTCGAGCTCGATCG
Source organism: Planctomycetota bacterium (assembly GCA_029260755.1). Lineage (GTDB taxonomy): Bacteria > Planctomycetota > J058 > J058 > JAJDCQ01 > JAJDCQ01. The sequence goes on from JAJDCQ010000127.1 coordinate 27,867, forward strand.
CCCGGGTCGCGTCCGCGGCCGCTGCCACGCGCTGCCCGCGAGCGTTCCGGACGGACGCCCGGACGAGCCAGACGTCGGGGTCGTCCGATCCCCGCTCGATCGCCGCGTCGAGGTCCGGAAGGAGGCGGCCAGGGTCGACCCGCTTCGAGTTCTTCCAGAGGGGAACCACCAGCCCGTCCAGCGACTGCCCCGAGCCCGCGATCGCGCGGGTCCCCCAGCCGATCGCGAGGCTCGGGTCGAGCTCGATCGACCGCGTCGCGTCCGCGATCGCCGCGTCGAGGTCGCCGGCGCTCGCCTTCGCCCGACCGCGAAGCGCCCAGGCGACGGCGTTGCCCTCGTCGAGCTCGATCGCCCGGTCGGCCGCCTCGATCGCGGTCGGAGGATCGTCGCGGACGGCCGCGCGAGCCCGCTCGAGCCACTCGTCCGCGTCGGGCTCGGGCGGGATCGGGTCGGGGTCGGGGTCGGGGTTCGGAACGGGGTCGGTGGGCGGCGGTTCCCGCTCGAGCTCGGCGCCCTCCTCGGCGCCGACGTCGATCGGACCGCCGGCGGCCTCGGAGCCGCTTTCCGATCCGAGGGCGCCCGCGAGCACCACCGCGGCGACGCCGACCATCGCGACGACGGCCACGGCGGCGAGGCCGACGGCGGGCCCCCGCGACGAGCCCGCGGCCCGCGCTCGCTCGGATCCCTCCGCCCGGACCGAGGACGTCGTGCACGCCCAGTCGCCGAGCGGTCGCCCCTCGAGGAACCGCTCCAGACCGATGGCCACGGCCTTCGCCGACGCCGGACGGCTCTCGATCGGCTTGCAGAGGCATCGGAGGGCGATCCGCTCGAGCTCCTCCGGCGCGGTCGGGTCGAGCGAGCGCGGCGCGGGCGGCTCCTCGAGGAGCAGCCGCTTGATGATCTCGAACGGACCGTTGCCCTGAAACGGTGCGCGTCCGGTGAGGCCCCAGTAGAGGACGGCGCCGAGCGACCAGACGTCGGTGCCGGCGCCTCGCGCGCTCTCGCCGGACGCTTGCTCGGGCGACATGAACTCGGGGGTGCCGAGGATCTGTCCGGTCCGCGTGAGGCTCTCCTGGGCGGCGACGTCGTAGGCGAGGCCGAAGTCGGCGACGAGCGCGCGCCCGTCCGACGTGATCATGATGTTCGCGGGCTTGAGGTCGCGGTGGATGACGCCGCGCTCGTGACCGTGATGGACCGCCTCGGCGACCTGGCGGACGATCTCGGCGAGGCGGCGCGGCGGGAGTCGTCCGGCGCCGGCCGTCGCCTTCAGCGACGCCCCCTCGATGAAGTCCATCGCGACGAACGGGTGGCCGCCGTGGAGCCCGGCGTCGAGGACGGCGACGACGCCGGGGTGGGAGATCCTCGCCGCGACGTGCGCCTCGCGAACGAAGCGCTCGACGAGGCTGCCGTCGGGATCGTCGCCCGGCTCGCGCATGAGCTTGACCGCGACGTCGCGGCCCATCCGCGGGTCGTGCGCCCGGTAGACGATCCCCATCCCGCCGCGGCCGATCTCGGCGGCGATGTCGTAGCGACCGATTCGATCCATCGGGCGCGGCGCGGTCAGCGGGCTCGGCGGCGCCGCGTCCGGAGGCGATCGCGGAGCCGGCGAAGCGTCGTGTTCGAGGCACGCTCGCCGAGGAGCCCGCGTCCGCGCCCGACGCTCGGCCCGCGCGCGACCACCCGCTCGGCCGTGCTCGACCGGACCTCCAGGCCGACCTGACGGAGGCGCGCCGTCAGGGCGCCGAGCTCCGCCGCGGTCAGGCCGGCCTCGCCGAACGCGTGGGCGCCGCGCCCCGCCCGATCGAGGGCGAGCTCGGCGCTCGTCGCGCGATCGACCGCGTCGAGCGAGAGCAGCGCGAGGGCGCGCCGGCGGAAGGCGGTCGCCTCGGCCTCGGGCATTCCCGCGCTCGCCGTGGCGATCCGTTCGAGGGTCTCCGGCGAGACGCGGAGCTGGACCGCGCCGTCGATGATGCGCGCATCGACGCCCGGTCCGCCCGCCTCGACCCGGAGCTTCACCCGGTCCTCGCCATGGAGCGGATGCGCCCGCGGGAACGCGCTCCGGACGGTCTCGGCGATCGCGGCCGTCTCGAGCGGGGCGAGGGCGGTCGAGCCGCCCGCGGGAGTCGTGACGCTCGAGGTGGTGCCGCGCACCGTCCGCGTCGTCCCCTCGCGCTCGCCCTCGGATCCCGTCAGCTCCCGGACGACCACATCGGCCATCCCGGGCCCGGCTCGCCGGATCTCGACCCCGAAGCGCGTCTCGAGGCTCGTCCGGGTCGCGTCCGCCCGCTGGAGGGAGCGGCGCATCACCTCCTCGACGGCGAGGAGCTCGACGGCCTGCCGAACCGAGATCCCGTGCTCGGTCGCGAGCGCGTTGGCCCGGTCCCAGCCCGAGCGCATCGTCTCCTGGAGGCTGCGGCGCGCCTCCTCGTCGGTGATCACCCGGCCGGTGCGGTTCTGGATCGCCTCGAGGTTGCTGACGTGGACGCCGCCGAGGTTCGCGAGCTCGCCCGGCACGGAGAGCAGCCGACCCCGAAGCCGATCGAGGGCCGCCGCCCCCTCGACCGTCTGGGCGAGGTTCGCCCCCTCGACGATGATCTTGCGCCGGCCCTGGTGGGTCCCCGACTCGACGAGCTCGGGGACGCTCCGCTCGTTCAGCACCCCGCCGAGCGCGTTGAACCCGACGATGTCGAGCTTGACCGTGCTCAGGCCGACGCCGCGCCGGAGCTGCCCGAGGAGCGAGCCGCCGCGGAACTCGCGGAGGTCCGCGCCGGTGCGGCGCGCCTCCTCGATCTGGCCGAGCCACTCGGTCACCTCGGCGGCGGTCGCCCGCTCGCCCTTGGGATGAACCAGCGTCCCCGCGACCCGCTCGCCCCCGACGTTCCAGAGCTCCTCGATCGCGATGAGGCGCGCCCCCTCCCGGGCGGCCGCCATTCCGAAGCCGCGTCCGACCTCGCCCCAGCCCTGCGCCCCGACCGTCGCGCGATCGAGCCGGAGGCCCTCGGAGGCGGCCGCGAGGCGGGCCGCCATCCAGACGCCCTCGCCGGTCGAGACGGCGCGGAAGGCGATCCCGCCGCGCGGGTCGATCGACCCGTCGGGCAGTCGGATCACCGGCTTGCCGCTGACGCCGGGGCTGTGCTCGGCGGCGCCGGCGAACGCGCGCGAGAGCGCCCGCATCTCCTCGGCCTTGGTGTTGACGTCGCCGGCCTGGATGTCGAAGCCGAGGCCGACCCGCCCGCCGCCGGCGCGGAAGTTCCCGGCGAAGCCCTCCATGATCTTGGTCCGGTCGAACGCCTCGCTCGCCGGATCGACGAGATCGCCGACCTTCACATTGAACCGGCTGCCCACCTTGATGACGGTGCCGCTGCCGATCCCGCCCTTCGCCCCGCGGAAGGCCTGACCGTTCGCCGCATCGCCGGTGATCGCGAGCTTCGCGTCCATCTTGAGGGCGAGCGCCCAGACCTCGGAGGCGAACACGCCCTTGTGGAGCCGCACGCCGCCCTTGTTCGTCTCGGCGTTCGCCGCCTCGCCGCCGGCCGCCCGGGCGATCGCGCGCTCGGTGTTCGAGATCGCGTTCTCGGCGAAGCCGATCCGGAACCAGGGGAAGCGGACGACGGTCCCGTCGGCGAGGGTCTGATCGAAGTGGCCGCGGCGATCCATCGTCGGGGTGAGCGCGCGCTGGATCTCGGCCTCGCCGAAGCCGAGGGTGCGCGCCCGCGAGATGAAGGCCTCGCGCGCGGCCCGCTCCTGCTCGGCGGCCTCCACCTGGAGCGCCTCGTGCTCGGCGGGAGAGATGATGCCGGGGAGCTCGTCGGCGAGCGCGCGATCCGCGCCGGCGACGACGGCGACGGCGACGGCGGCGATGGCGGCCAACAGGAGCGTCAGCCCGTGCAATGATGAGCGGCTGGTACGGTTCATCGCGGATTCCCTCCCCAGGGCCACCTCATGGTGGCACCAGCCGGGGCGGAACTGCCAGCGGCCAGCCCGAGTCGAAGGGAGGACCGAGCCCGCATCAGGAGGAGTCCCCGTCATGACCCGAACCAGCCGCTCGCTCACCCCGACGATCACGGTGGCCGCGATCCTCGCCATCGCGACCGGGTCGGGCTTCGCCTCGCTCGAGGCGCGCTCGGATGACGACGAGCCTGCCGATGCCGAGACGGACGAGGACGATGCTCGACGCGTGGCGAAGCGCGAGCGCGTCACCCGCTACCACGGGAAACGGATGGGCGAGCTCCTCGCCCGACTCGAGGACCCCGACCCGGCCGTCCGGGCGGAGGCGATCGACGAGCTCGGCGAGCTCGGCGATCCGTGGGCGATCGAGCTGCTCATCGAGCACATCGACGACACGGCGGGGCTGAGCGGCTCGGACAACTGGGTCGGCGGCCACGCCGCGAACGCGCTCGTCGCGATCACGGGCCGGCCGTTCAGCGTCGATCGGTCGGAGTGGGACGCCTGGTGGGCCGAGACGGAGCGGCAGAGCCAGGCGGTCCGGCAGCGGTGCCTCGGGCGCGCGACCGAGCACAACGATGCGATCCTTCGACCGAACCGCTGGTGGAAGAAGACCGCGATCTTCCAGCTCGTGAACTACACCCGCCCCCACATCCCCGACTGCCGGGTCGCCGTCACGCCGGACGGTGAGGTGCTCGTCCTCAAGGCTGTCGGCGACACCGTGATCCCGGAGGAGGGATGGGACGCGGTGGCGGCGTTCAACCGCTGCGCCAAGGCGGAGGGGCTCACGATCGGGCCCGACGACGTCGCCGCCTACGCCCGCTTCGCCCTCGCCTGCTGGGGCGCCTACCGCTTCGCCGACGAGGACCTCGAGGTGGTCGCCGCTGGCGGCGACCACCGGGTGAGCGTCGTCCACGACGGTCCGACGGCGCGGCTCCGGACGACGGTGACGGTGCGGGGCGACGGCACGATCTCGATCCGGCAGGGAGCGGCCAAGGCCCCGAAGTAGAGGTGCCGATGGGCTCGCCTTCGGCGAGCGGGATGTCACCACGGAGACACGGAGAACACGGAGAATTCATGGAGGACGCGCCGAGCGGTCGATGACCCGGATCCCCTCCGAGGCTCCTCCGTGCCCTCCGTGTCTCCGTGGTTTCATCCTCTTCGCCGATGGCGAAGCCGGTGGGCGCCCGCGGTCACCCGAGCCAGCTCGATAGCCCCTGTCCTGTCCGCGTTTGCGCCGTCCGGCCGGGATCGCGTACGCTGCAGCGGAGCGACGCGACCGGATTGACCGAGGAACGGGGACTCGACCAGCTCAAGAGCGCACTGAACGTGCCGGCCGCCGACTCCCCCGTCGGCCGCACCCTCGCAGGGGTCTGGCGTCTCGAGGCGCCGATCGGCCAGGGCGGGATCGGCACCGTCTACCGCGCCCGCCACCTCCAGTCCGGCCTCGAGGCCGCCGTCAAGGTGCTCTCCGTCACGGCCGACCCGGCGATGCGCGAGCGCTTCGCCCGGAGCCTCCGCGAGGCGGCGCAGCTCCACCACCCCGGCCTCGTCCGCGTCCTCGACGGCGGCATCGACGGCGAGGACTCCTTCATTGCGATGGCGCTCGTCGACGGCGAGTCGCTCGCCGATCGCCAGCAACGCCTCGGGGGGAGCATCCCCTTCGACGAGGCGCGCGCGATCGTCGCGACCGTCGCCGAGACGCTCGCCTATCTCCACGACCGCGGCGTCATCCATCGCGACATCAAGCCGAGCAACGTCCTCCTCACCCGGGAGGGCCAGCCGCTCCTGACCGACTTCGATCTGGTCCGCGCGGTCGACGGCGACGGCGGCAGCCTCACCAAGACCGGCACCTCGATCGGCACGATGGCCTACATGGCGCCCGAGCAGGTGAGCGGACGCGAGGTCGGTCCGCCGGCCGACCTCTGGGCGCTCGGCGCCCTCTACCACGAGCTGGTCGTGGGGGAGCCGCCGTTCGGCGTGGGCGCGCCGATGGAGATCGCGACGCTGATCATCCGCGAGCGCCCGGCGCCGGTCGCCGAGCGCGCGCCCGGCATCCCGGCCTCGGACGCCGCCGTGATCGACGCGCTCCTCGCCCGCGAGCCGGGCGACCGCCCCGCCGGCGCGACCGCCGTCGCGGCGGCGCTGCGCGGCGACGGGGAGGCGGTCACGACGACGGTCGCGGCGGTGGTCGATCGTCCGCCCGCGGCGCGACCGAGCGGTCGGGCTCTCAAGGCGTCCCGCCGCTCGAGCCGACGGACCGGGGGACCCTCGACCCGACGGGTGCGGACGGTCTCGGGCCGGACCGTGGCCGGCGAGCCGGCGTCCGGCGCACGCGGCGGCGGCCTCGCGATCCCGGCCGTGATCGTCGGCGTCGGCGTCATCGCGGCGCTCGCCATCGTGTTGCTTCCTGGCGGCTCCGAGCCGGGCCCCGGAGATGCGGGGCTTGCCCGGGGTCGCGAGCCGGGCGAGGTCGTCGACTCCGCGAGAGGCGCTGCCGCTGACGAGAGCGCTCCGACGCGTCAGGCCGAGGATGGGGTCACGCCTCAGGCGGCCCCGGGCTTCGCGGTCGTCCTCGACTCGTTCACGCCCGACGGCGATCCGGCGGTCACGCGCGAGGCGAACTTCGAGGTGCGCGGACGGGTCGACGGTGCCGATGCGTCCGTCACCGTTCGCGCCGGCGCCGCACCCGTCGCGACGGCGTCCGACGGAACGTTCTCCCTCTCGGCCCCCCTCCCCGAGACCGATGGACCCGCGACGGTGATCGTCACCGCGACCGACCCGTCCTCGCAGGCGGTCGAGGCGCGGATCGAGGTCATCGTCGATCGGACGGCGCCGGCCGTCGAGGTCGAGCCGCTCGCGGCGGGCCCCGTCGCGACCGACCGGATCGCGGTCCGTGGGCGGGTTCGGGACGTCCACCCCGCCTCGGTCGTGCTCGGCGAACGGACGGTCGCCTGCGAGGCCGATGGAGCCTTCGAGCTGACGCTCCCGCTCGAGACCGACGGCGAGCATCGGCTCGAGCTCCACGCCGTCGATCGGGCGGGCAATCGGTCGGCGCCGGAGACGGTGGACGTCGTCCGGGACGCGACGCCCCCGACCATCACCCTCGACCGCCCCGGCGAGGCCGAGCGCCCGACCGCGGAGGAGACGGTCGAGGTGTCCGGCCGGGTCGCCGACGCCCATCCTCCCGACGCGGTCACCGTCGCCGGCCGGCGCGTCCCGATCGCCCTCGATGGCACGTTCGCGACGACCGTCCCGCTCGCCGTGGGCGAGACGACGATCGCCGTCGTCGCGACCGACGCCGCCGGCAACACCGCGCGTCGCGAGCGCCGTCTCGTCCGTGATGCGACGGCGCCGGTCGTCACGCTCGATCCCGAGCCGCCCGATGTCATCGAGCGGACCGACCGGGTGCTCGAGCTCACCGGGACGACCGACGAGCCCGCGACCGTCACCGTCGGCGGGAAGCCCGTCCAGAGCGCCGTGGACCGCCTCGGGTTCACGGCGTCGGTCAGGCTGCGCCGCGGGCGCAACGAGATCGAGATCGTCGCGGAGGACGACGCCGGCAACGTCGCGACGCGCACCCTCACCCTGCGGTTCACGGGGAGGCCGCCGCGCGAGGATCCCGACGCTCCGCCGCGGTCGGGGCCGCCCGCCTCCATCGCGCCGACGATCGTGACCAGGCGCGAGGGCGGCAACTACCTGACCCTGGCGTGGAGCCCCGACGGGCGCCGCACCGCGACCGGAGGCTGGAGCGTCCGCGCCCTCATCAAGGACGACCGGAGCGGCGCGGACCTCGCGACGATCAACCTCGAGTCCGGCGCGAAGGGCGTCCAGCGCATCGTCTGGAGCGCCGACGGGCGCTTCTTCGCCTTCGGCCGGATCCAGGGCTCGGTCGAGCTGCGGACCCCGGACGGAGCGCCGCCGGTTCGTCGCTGGGAGGAGCTCGGCGATCGGAGCTGGGACCTGCGCTTCGCCGATGGGGGACGGAGGCTCGTCGCCCTCAGCTTCGACAAGACGGCGTCACTCCTCTCCCTCGAGGACGGGAGCAAGACGCCGATCACGAGCGCGAACGGGGTGCAGTCGGTGGCCGTCTCGCCGGACGGGAAGCGTCTCGCGGTGGGCGACGCCGACGAGGACGTGACGATCGTCTCCCTCCCCGAGCTCCGGCCGCTCGTCACGGTGAAGCACCACGACCCCGAGGTGATGATCTTCACGCGGAGTAACCGCCTCCTCGTCGCGAGCGGACAGGTCCTCACGGTGAACCGCGCCGACACCGGCGCGTTCGAGCGGAAGATCACGATCGGGTCGCCGACCAAGGCCGGCGCGACCCGCGCCGCGCTCAGCCCCGACGAGCGGTACCTCGCCGTCGGCTTCGACAGCGGCGGCGACGCCATCCGGATCGTCGACCTCGCCGACCCCGAGCTCCCGACCGTCGCCTCCCTGCCGATGGAGAACATGGTCGTGCACGTCGAGTGGGCGCCGGACGGCAAGCGAGTGGCCGCGTCCGACAGCGGCGGGAACACCTCGGTCTGGGAGCTCTGGCCGGCCGCGACGAGCCGCGACCGCTGACCGGTCGGCCAGCCCGGTTACCGCTCGGCGAGGTGGAGCCGCACCTCCTCGATCACCGCACCGGGCGCGAGATGGAGCCGAAGCGATCGGCCCGCGTCCGCGGTCGCCGCGCCGAGCTCGAGCGTCGATGACGCGCCGTTCACCGTCACGACGGGGCGGGCTCCGTCGGCGCGCAGCTCGATCGACACCCGCGTCGTTCCCTCGTCGATGCCGCCGGCGGCGATCCGCTCGAGGAGGCGGTGGGTGACCGACGACTCCGGGTCGAGCGTCACGACGCCTCCGCCGGTCGGATCGACGAGCGCGGCCGCGACGGGACGGTGCGCCCGCCGGAACGAGAAGCCGAGCGGCGGCCGCAGCCCGTAGAGATCGATCTCGATCCTCCGATAGCGCGCCAGGCCGCGGAGCTCGAGCCGGATCTCGTCGCCGATCGAGCGGAGAGCCTCCTCGGGACCTATGTAGACGAGCCCCCGGACATGACCGGGGAAGTAGTAGTCGGTCGGCTCGGTGTGGAGCCCGAGCTCGTTCGCCGCGTCGGTCAGGCGCATCCTCACGACGCGGGACACGCGCACGTCATTGACCTCTCGCTCGACGCGCGCGAGAACCGCCGCGACCGAAGCCCGGAGCTCCCGCTCGAGCGCCGGCAGGCCCGCGCGCACCGGCGCGACGACGTCGTCGAAGCGCTCGGCGAGCTCGTCGGGGTCGAAGAGGGGCGATGGCTCCGCCTCGATCGCGACGAGCCCCGGCAGGAACAGCCGCGCCCGGCCGAGCGCGACGAGGGCGTCGCTCGCGGCGGGACCGAGGAGCGGCGCGGCCCGCTCGATCTTCGCGGGCTGGAGCGGCGGGTAGTGCAGGCTGAAGCGCGGGTCGCGGGCGCCCATGATGACGCGGGTCGCATCGACGGCGTCGAACGCGATCGCGTCCGTCGCCGCCATCATGACGCCGAGCTCGGGGGGCGCGTCCCGGCGGTACTGCACGAGGACGCTCACCGCCGCGTTCGCATTGTCGAGGTCGCCGGCGAGGGCGCGGTCGATCCGACACCAGGCCCACAGGGTGAGGAGCGCGCCGACCCGGAGCCCCTCGGACGACCGGGCGAGGCGGTCCAGGTCCGCCCCGATCTCGAGCTCCCGGTAGCGGGCGAGCGCGGCGACCGCTCCGCCGGTCTCGTAGGCGTCGATCACGGCGAGCGCGCTGCGCTCGAACGGGTCGCGCCGGTCCTCGGCAGGGATGACCGGCGAGGGGATCGTCGCCGCCGGGCGCTCTGGGTCTCCCTCGGCCGGCGGCGACGACCGCCGCTCGAGGTCCTCGCGCGCCCGCAGGCGCTCGGCGGCCGACGTGGCCGCCGGAAGGGGACGCGCCGCGATGGGGGCCGCGTCGGAGACGCCATCGCCGAGGTTGCCGATGAGGATGCCAGCCGCGGTCGCGACGACGAACGCGATCGCGACGGCGGCCACCATCGGTGCGCGCGAGCGCGGGGCCGGGGCCGGAGCGCGCTCCGCCCCCCACCCGACATCGGACTCGGCGTCGCGGGCCGGGCTCTCCCGCCGCTCCGTCGTCCGGGTCGGCGGCGCGAGGGTCGGTCCCGCGAGGAGCGCGCCGATCTCCGCCTCGAGCGCCCGCGCGTCCCGGAAGCGTCGCTCCCGATCCCGCGCCGCCATCCGGCAGACGAGCGCGTCGACCGAGGGGGGGATGTCCGCCCGGACGGACGAGGGCGGCGGGACGTCCTCCTCGTTGTGGCGGAGCACCGTCGCGACCGTGCTCTCGCCGGTCAGCGGAATCGTGCCCGTGAGCATCTCGAACAGGCTGATGCCGAGGGCGTAGATGTCGACCCGTACGTCGAGGTCGCGCCGGCCCATCGCCTGCTCGGGAGCCATGTAGAACGGCGTCCCCACCACGATCCCGCTCGCGGTGAGGTGGGGCGCCTTGTGGCCGTCCTCGCGGGCGAGGCCGAGGTCGGCGAGCTTCGCGACGCCGTCCCGCTCGAGGAGGATGTTCTGCGGCTTCACGTCGCGGTGGAGGATCCCCGCCTCGGAGGCGGCGACGAGGGCGGAGGCGATGCCGCGGGTGATCTCGAGGGCGTCGGCGATCACCATCGGCCCGTCGCGCCGCACGACCTCGCCGACCGAGGGACCGTCGATCAGCTCCATCGCGAGCCAGTAGATCCCCCGGTCGGTGCCCGAGTCGTAGACGCGGACGGCGTGCCGGTGGTCGAGCCGCGCCGCGAGGCGCGCCTCCTGGTGGAAGCGTCGCGCGAAGTCGGCGTCGGCCGCGTTCTCGCTGGTGAGGATCTTGACGGCCGCGGGCCGGCCGAGGCCTTCGTGCCGGGCGAACCACACGACGCCCTGCGCGCCCTGGCCGAGCGGTCGCTCGAGGAGATACGGTCCGAGGCGGCGGCGGGGCGGGGAGGCCGCCGGGGGACCGACTGCGGCGGTCTGACTCATCGAAGCCGCAGTCTAAGGGGTCGGCGCTCGACCGTCCACGAGAAACGACCGTCACCCTCCGCGGCCGGGCCCTCGGTCGGCGCGCGCCTCCCGTGCGCGCCGGGGATAGAATCGCGGTCCGCGACAGGTCGATCGACGAGGAGGAGAGGCCCCGATGAAGCTCGCCCACACGATGATCCGCGTGAAGGACCTCGACGAGACGCTCGCCTTCTACACCGAATTCCTCGGGCTGACCGAGGTCCGGCGGGGCCAGATCGGCGACGAGGCGACCCTGGTCTTCCTGACCGATGACGCCGGCGCCTACCACCTCGAGCTCACCCACAACCACGACGGGCGCGACTACGCCCTCGGCGACCAGTTCGGGCACCTCGCCTTCACCGTCGACGACCTCGACGGAGTCATCGCGAAGGTGAAGGAGAACGACTGGTGGTTCCGCGAGTCGAAGCCGGGACGGTCGACCCGCTACATCTTCGTGAAGGACCCCAACGGCTACGACATCGAGATCCTCGAGGCGAAGAGGCGCGCCGACTGACGATGCCCGGCCCCGATCGCGAGCTGCCGATCGTCGACGTCGGTCCGCTCCGGACCGGCGCGGACCCCGCGGGTCCCGCGGCCGCGATCGGGCGGGCATGCCGCGACTCGGGCTTCTTCTACGCGGCCGGTCACGGCGTCGACCCCGCCCTCGAGGCGCGGCTCGAGGCGGCGGCGCGGGCCTTCTTCGCCCTGCCCGAGGCGGACAAGCTCGCGATCCGGATGGAGCTCGGCGGACGGGCGTGGCGCGGCTTCTTTCCGGTCGGCGCCGAGCTGACGAGCGGCCGACCCGATCGGAAGGAGGGCCTCTACTTCGGCGCCGAGCTCCCGCCCGAGCACCCCCGGGTCCGAGCCGGCGTCCCGCTCCACGGCGCGAACCTCTTCCCCGAGCTCGCCGGCTTCCGCGAGACGATCCTCGCGTGGCTCGACGCGATGACCGAGCTCGGGCACATCCTCGTTCGCGGGATCGGGCTCGCCCTCGGGCTCCCGGCGGACTACTTCGCCCGCCGCTACACGGCCGACCCGACGATCCTGTTCCGGATCTTCCACTACCCGGCGGCGCCGGACGGGACCTCGCCGGTCGCCGCGGCCGAGGGCCCCTCGCTCGGGGTCGGCGAGCACACCGACTACGGGCTGCTGACGATCCTCAAGCAGGACGAGACCGGCGGCCTCCAGGTCCGCTCGGGCGGCGACTGGCTCGAGGCGTCGCCGGTCCCGGGCGCGTTCGTGTGCAACCTCGGCGACATGCTCGATCGCCTCACCGGAGGTCACTTCCGGTCGACGCCGCACCGGGTGCGGAGCCCGAGCGGTCGCTCCCGCCTCTCGTTCCCGTTCTTCTTCGATCCGGCGTGGGACGCCGAGATCCTCCCCATCGAGCCGCCCGCCGAGGGCGACGCCGGCGCCGCGCGATGGGACGGCGCGAACGTCCACGAGCTCTCGGGGACCTACGGCGAATACCTTCTCGGCAAGGTGTCGAGAGTCTTCCCCGACCTGGGCGGCGCCGTCCTCTGAGGAGCCCCCGCGCGAGGCATCGGGGCGGCCTCCGAGGGAGGGGCGAAAGCCCGCCCGGGAGGGTATCCTCTTGTCTTCGAACGCGAGATCGCGGCCCCTCGGCGAGCGGCCGCGAGACCGGAGGACGCTGGCATGACGACGCTGCTCGATCGAGCCTACCACTGGGAGAAGACGACCCCGGGCCGGGTCTATCTGACGCAGCCCGTGGGCGGCGGCGAGGTCCGCGAGATCACCTGGAAGCAGGCGCTCGAGCAGGCCCGCCAGATGGCGGCCCATCTGCGGTCCCTGAAGCTCGGCGAGCCGAGCCAGATCGCCATCTTCACCAAGAACACCGCCTGGTTCATCATCGCCGACCTCGCGATCTGGATGGCCGGGCACGTCTCGGTGCCGCTCTACCCGACGCTGACCCCCGAGACGATCGGCCAGATCCTCGAGCACAGCGAGTCGAAGCTGATCTTCGTCGGCAAGCTCGACGGCTACGACGGGATGAAGGCCGGCATCCCGGCCGACCTGCCGCGGATCGCGCTGCCGCTCTCGCCGCCGCTCGACGACCCCAAGTGGGACGACGTGATCGCCGAGCACGAGCCGATCGCCGACAGCCCGACGCGTGACCCGGAGACGCTGGCGACCCTGATCTACACCTCGGGCAGCACCGGCGTGCCCAAGGGGGTGATGCTCAGCTTCAAGGCGATGTACGAGTCCGCCGTCGGCCTGAAGGACTACCTCGACATCACCGATCAGGACCGCTGCCTCAGCTACCTCCCCCTCGCCCACTCGATGGAGCGGTGGTGCGTCGAGTCGGCCTCGCTGAACGCGGGCTTCAGCCTGTTCTTCGCCGAGAGCCTCGACACGTTCGTGAAGGACCTCAAGCGGGCCAAGCCGACGATGTTCGTCTCGGTGCCGCGGCTCTGGCTGAAGTTCCAGCTCGGAATCTTCAAGAAGATGCCGCCCGGCAAGCTCGCCTTCTACCTCAAGATCCCGATCCTCGGCGGGATCGTCCGCAGGAAGATCCTCTCCGGGCTCGGCCTCGAGGCCGCCCGGTTCGCCGGCAGCGGCTCCGCCCCGATCCCCGCGGACGTGATCCAGTGGTATCGGGACCTCGGCCTCGAGCTGCTCGAGGGCTACGGGATGACGGAGAACTTCGCCTACAGCCACTGCAGCAAGCCCGGACGGACGCGCGCCGGCTACGTCGGGCATCCCTACCCCGACGTCCAGCACCGGATCAGCGAGGAGGGCGAGATCCTCGTCAAGAGCCCCGGCATGATGATGGGCTACTTCAAGGAGCCCGAGATGACGGCCGAGGTGCTGACCGACGACGCCTTCCTCAAGACGGGCGATCGAGGCGAGATCGATCAGGACGGCCGCCTCAAGATCACCGGGCGGGTGAAGGAGCTCTTCAAGACGAGCAAGGGCAAGTACGTCGCGCCGGCGCCGATCGAGAACAAGCTGCTCGTCCACCCGATGATCGAGCTCGCCTGCGTCGGAGGCAACGGCTTCCCGCAGCCGCACGGCGTCGTGATGCTGAGCGAGGAGGCGACCGAGAGGGCGAAGACCGACGCCGGGCGCGAAGAGATCGCCAGGGCGCTCGGCGAGCACCTCGCCGTCGTGAACAGGCAGCTCGACCACCACGAGCACCTCGGGTTCCTCTCGGTGGCGAAGGACGCGTGGGCGGTCGAGAACGGCTTCCTGACGCCGACGATGAAGCTCAAGCGCGCCAAGATCGAGGACGCCTACGGCGAGAAGCTCGACGAGTGGTACGAGGCGAAGAAGCCCGTCCTCTTCGAGTCCTAGAGACGACGCATTCATGGCGAAGCGACCGACGAGTGGCGACGGCTGGGAGCTCATCCGCGCCGGCGGAAGGAGCGGTCGCGACGGCCTCGGCGGGGGCGGATCCGACGCGGGCGGCGGCCTCCGCGAGAGCGCCGCGCCCGGCGATCAGAAGATCCGCGTCCAGGAGGAGAAGCGCGCGAAGGGCAAGGTCGTCACCGTCGCCCGCGGGTTCCTCCTGACCGACGACGACTTGAAGGCGCTCGCGAAGCGCCTCAAGGCGGTCTGCGGCGCCGGCGGCAAGGCCGACGGCGACGCCATCGAGGTGCAGGGCCGCCACGCCGAAAAGCTCCGCGACGCGCTCCGCGACGCGGGATACACCGTTCGTTAGCCCGGATGGAAGAGGAGAGCTCGATGCCGACCCTCCACGGAGTCAGCGTCTCGCCGTACGTTCGCAAGGTGATGGTCGCCCTCGCCGAGAAGGGCGTCGCCTACGACCAGAACCCGATCACGCCGTTCACGACGCCGCCGGGCTACCGGAAGATGAGCCCGCTCGGCCGGATCCCCTGCTGGGAGGACGGCGACTTCACCCTGCCCGACTCGTCCTGCATCATCGGGATGCTCGAGCGGAGTCACCCCGAGCCGAGCCTCTGCCCGAGCGATCCGAAGGAGCTCGGCCGCGCCCTCTGGTTCGAGGAGTACGCCGACACGTGGGTCTTCCGCGAGTCGATCCAGCCGGTGTTCTTCGAGCGGGTCGTGAAGAAGCTCATCGGGCAGGAGACTGACCAGGCGGCCGTCGACGAGGCGCTCGGCGAGACGATCCCGAAGACGTTCAAGTACCTCGAGGGGCAGATCGGCGACCGCGAGTGGCTCGTCGGCGACCGCTTCGGCCTGGCCGACCTCGCCACCGCGAGCCCGTTCGTGAACTTCGTCCACGCCGGCGAGAAGGTCGATGCCGGGACGTTCCCGAAGCTCGCCGCCTACGTCGAGCGCGTCCACGCGCGGCCGAGCTTCCAGGCGTGCATCGCGAAGGACCGCGAGTTCCTCGGAGGCGGGAAGTGACCGGCGGCCGCGCGAGCGCCTGGATCGGCGCCGCCGTCGTCGTCGCGCTCGCGGTCCTCGAATCCGTGAGATCTCTGGCCTGACCGGTCTGCACCGACGACCTCTCGCAGTGCAAGAGCAGGCTGTTCCAGGAACACGGGTCTTCTTGCACGAACGGGGAACGATCCACAGATTTCACCGATTTCACAGATTGGGAGTTGCGAAGACGGTCATCCTCGCCGCCAGCGGAGGCCCGTCCGCGTTCGGCAAGACCCGCGAGCCGCCCGCGGCGATCTGTGTAATCTGTGAAATCTGTGGATCGTTTCTCGCGACGGCAATCGCGTGCGCGTGTTCCAGGAACAGGAGTCTCGGGCGGAGCACCAGGACGGGGACGCGTCGGCAATGGCTCGGCGACGCCCGAATCAATCCGAGTAATCCGCGAAATCCGCGGTTCGGTCTCTTTAGGCGTTGAACCCAGTAGGAACCGCGGATTACGCGGACTACGCGGATTGCGAGTTGCCGGCGCGCAGTTCATTGCCGACGCCTGCGCTCCCGTTCCAGGAACAGGAGTCTCGGGCGGGCGCCGCGACGTGTCGGCAATGGCTCGGCGACGCCCGAATCAATCCGAGTAATCCGCGAAATCCGCGGTTCGGTCTCTTTAGGCGTTGAACCCAGTAGGAACCGCGGATTACGCGGACTACGCGGATTGCGAGTTGCCGGCGCGCAGT
>JAJDCQ010000128.1 GCA_029260755.1 Planctomycetota bacterium
CGCTATGGGCCTGGGGGGTCTGGGCGGGTTTTTTTCCAATACCCTTTTTTATGGCAACCCCCCGCCACCTGACCCCTTCGTGTCTGGCTTGGCGTGCAGCTCGCGCGTTGCGTGAGTCGCGGTGTCACGGTTCGTGATGATCGGTCGTCATCGCGTCACGATGGCGTGGGGTGTAAGTGTAGTAACGGCAGTAGTGTGAGGTCTTGGCACTGTGATTGAGAAGGAGGACGGCGACGCAGGCACCCAAAGGAGACCTTGCAATGCGCCGCCTCTCGATTCGATCGACGTTCGCCTTCCTCGCCGTCGCCGTTCCCCTCCTCGCCTTCGGCTCCACGCCCGCCTTCGCCGACGGACCGGTCGAGGCGGAGCTCGAGCGGATGCTCGCGCTCGCCGAGAGCCGGGTCGCCGACAAGATGTGGCCGCATGCGGAGCCGGCCCTTCGCGACGCTCTCCGGTTCGCGCGCGCCGTCCGGGCTCCCGCGGCCGAGGCCCGGGCCTTCGAGCGGCTCGCCTTCATCCATGACGTTCGCGGCTGGAGTGCGGCGAAGCCCGAGCTCGTTCCGGGTCTCCTCGATCGGGCGGCGGCCGCCGCGGCGCGGGCGGGGGATGGCGCTCTCGAGCAGCGGTTGCTCGTCCGGCTCGCGGCGTCGGCGGAGCGTCGCGGGCTCGACGAGCTCGCCGATCGGGCGGACCGGGCGGCGCTCGACGTCGCGTGCGCCCGCCGTGACCTCTCCTTCCTGAACATCCTGGACCGCGGCGAGGCCTGGCCCAAGGTTGCGGTGGCGATGCTCGACTTCCTCGCCGAGGCGGAGCTCGCCGACACGATGTCGGAGGAGCGCCGCGCGGGGATCGGTCGCTTCGTCCAGGCGGCGGCCCGCGCCGACCTGGGGCGGAGCGAGGCGGCGGGCCGCGAGCGCCTGGCCGCGCATCTCGTCGGGGTCGCCGCCCGTCTCGGCGACCGCGACCTCGCCGTCGGGCTGCTCGTCGAGGCCGACGAGCATCTGCGCCTCGCCCTCGCTCGCCACGCGCGCCGCGGCGACGACGCCGCCGCCGGGCGCGTCCGGCTCGCCCTCGCCCGGGTGGCGTCGCTCTCGCTTCGCGACGCCGATGCGCGCTCGCTCGCGTCCCTCGCCGTCGCCGATGCGCGCCGGGCGCGCCGCCCCGCGATCGAGTCGGACGCGGCCTCGTTCCTCGCGTCCGTCGCCGCGTCGGCCTCGACCCGCGCCCGGCTGCAGGCCGCCGCCGCGCGCCTCGACCGCGCCCAGCTCGACGCCCTCGAGCGCCGCGCCCACGCCGCCCTCGCCCACCCGAAGGCCGACGTCGCTCCCCTCGTCGCCGAGCTCCGAGCTTTCGCCGGTCGGTGCGCCGGCGCCGACCGGGCGCGCGTCGACGCCCTCGTCGAGGCGCTCGCCGGCGGTCCGCCCGCCGTCTGCGACCCGACGCCGGAGGAGACAGCGGCGCTCGACGCGACGCTTCGCGCGGCGATCGCGAAGGGTTGGCCCGAGTCGTTCGTCGCCCTCGCGATCGTCGAGCGCGCCGGCCGCACGGATGCCTGGCCGGCGATCGCCGAGACCCTCCCGACTGAGGGCAACGCGTTCCATCACCTCCACGGCCTCGAGTCGCTCGCGACGCGGCGCCACCTGCCGCGCCTCCTCGAGCTGGCCGTCTCGGATGTCCCGGATATCGCCGACGCCGCCGCGGCGGCCGTGTTCCGGGTGGCCACCTCCGACGACGTCGACGCCGTCGCCGGCGCGCGCCGCCAGGCGCCGCTTCACGTCGCCGGGATCTGGCTCGACGCGGCTCTCGCCCGGCACGCGCCGGCGCCCGAACGGGCCGCAGCCGTCGGTCGCCTCCACGAGACCCACCTCGAGGCGGACGCGTCCGGCCTGCGCGTCGCCGCCGCGGCGGCCCTCGGGGCGCTCGGCTTCGCCAGTCCGCTCGCGACGATCGATCGCGCGATCGGTGGCCCGGACGAGACCTACGCCATGCGCGTCCTCGCGCGGACCCCGCGCGGCTTCGGCGACGACCTCCTCGCGATGACGTCGAGGGGCGCGGCGAACCGATGGGCCCGCGCGATGGCCGCCCGCGCCCGGACGCTCCGCGGCGACCCGCGCGTCGGTGCGCTCGCCCGCACCGAGCGCGACGCCGTCCCCCTCGCGTTCGCCGTCCCGATCCGCGGGCGAGGCCGGCTCTTCGGGGCGGCGCCGGCTGCGCGTCGGGCGCGTCTCGAGGGAGAGCTCACCCCGATCTTCGCGTTCGCCGCGGCCGAGCTCGGCAGCCCGGTCGGCGACGCGGTCCTCGACGCCCTCCCGCGCGAGGGCGCCGCCGCCGTCGCCGCGACGGTTCGCGAGGCATCGCGCGCCGCGGCCGCCCGTCGATCGCGTCGGGTCGGCCCGCCGGGGATCTGCGTCCTCCCCGTGGTCGCCGACGAGGGGGAGGCCGTCTTCGTCTTCCTGGCCGCCGCGAGGACGGGCGCCGTCGATGCGAGCGGCTCGGCCGGGCGCGTCGTCCGCGTCCCGGTGACGGTCGGCCACGTCGTCGAGGCCCGCGGCGCCGGCCTCGCCGGACAGCTCTTCGCCCAGGAGCTCGTCGACCTCGCGCTCCTCGGTGACGGCATCATCCAGGACGCGGTGCGCGTTCATCTCGACGGGCGCGAGGCGAGCCCGATCGCCGCGAGCCTCTCGGTGCCGAGCGCCTACGCGATGGAGGGCGCGCGCGAGGCGACCCTGTCGTTCGTCGTGCCCGACGACGTCGAGGTCGGCGACGTCCTGCGGGGGCGCTGCGTCGTCCCGCTCGACTTCTTCGGCGTGCCGGGCTCGGTCGCCTTCCCGGTCGTGGCGTTCGGCGACGGGCCGACCGAGCGACCCGACATCGAGGCGCTCGACGTCACCGTGTCGCCACCCCTGCCCGCCCCGGGCGAGGTCGCCGTGGTGAGCGTCTCGGCGGTCGCCCACGGGCGGCGGATCGACAGCGGCGCCTCGCTCCTCGCGCGCTTCGAGCTCGACAGCCCGCAGCGCGACGCGGTCGCGCCGCTCGGCGAGGTGCGCTTCTCGGCGGCCGGGTGGGCGCCGGGTGAGGAGCGCTCGTTCTCGGTCGCGCCGTCGTTCTCGGGGGACCTCTTCCTGAACGACTACCTCCCGTTCCCGCGCGGTCGCGGCACCTCGATCACGATCCGGGCGACCCTCGACGCCGAGGACGCGCTCGAGGAGGTCTCCGAGGACGACAACGTCGCCGAGCGCGAGCTCTCCCTCTTCGTCGAGGACGACGCCCTCGCGCGTCGCCTCGCCCGGAGCGAGCTGCAGCGGCGGGTCGACCGCGCCCTCGCGGGGCTCGAGGACGCGGCGACGCCGGAGGAGGCGCTCGCGGCCGTCGACGAGGCGCTCGCGGCGATCGATGGGAGCGGCCTCGACGATCCCGACCTCGACGCCGCCCGCCGGCTGCTCGACGCCGCGAGCGGGGGCGTCCGCGCCGAGGTCCGCGCTCGCGCGGCGCTCGAGCTCGTGCGGGAGGGCCTGGCCACCTCGCCGCCCGACCGTGCCATGCTCCTGGCGGCGGCGGATGAGCTCGCCGCCGCGCAGCTCGCGCTGCTCGACTCGGGGACGCCGGTCTCGCTCGACACCCTCACGGCCGTCCGCAACACCGCCGCCCTCGCGTCCGGTCTGACCGGCGGCGCGGACGAGCTCCTTCAGTCCGCGCCCGAGCTCATCGGAGCCGGCGCGGCGGACGCGGTCAGCGCCGCTGGCGAGCTGGCCGCGCGCACCGACGCGGTCCTCCAGCTCGGCCGCTTCGCCCGTGACCTGAAGCGCGGCGCCGATCCTCGCGACGCCCTCGAGGCGGCAGCCAGCTTGCTCGGCCCCGCGTTCCCGACGCCGAACGTGGCGATCGAGGCGTTCAGCCAGATCGTCGAGCACGCGCGCGGCGGCTTCGAGCGGGCGACCGGCGTCCTCGACCTGGTCAACCGCGAGATCGGCGGCGAGCGGATCGACGAGGCCGAGCTCGTCGCGGCCCTCGACGGCCTCGAGCGGCACTTCGATCGACCGATCAACGGGCGCCGTATCCTGACCGCCGCCGGGAAGGACCTGGGCGTGGCGGGGAGCGTGTTCGACGGGGTCTCGACCTTCCTCGGTCTCTGACCGCCCGGGCGACGCTGGCTCGGGGTTTGCGCCTCCCGTGGGGCGAGGCGCCAAACCGCGGGGTTCTCCGCGATATCGAGCGTCCGGGCCGAGAGGCCCCGAGGAGGATCTCGCGGTGAAGCCGACGATCGACGACGTCATGGTCGCCAACCCGATAGCCCTGTCGCGAAACGACACCGTCGGGCGGGCCCGGGAGGTGATGAAGGAGCATCCCATCTCGGCGCTGCCGGTCGAGGACGAGGATGGCCATCCCCTCGGGATCGTCACGAAGACCGACCTCCTGGCCGCGGATCAGGATGACGTGCCCATCGCTCGGCTCATGACCGCCGGAATCTACACCGTCGCGCGCGATGACGGACCGGACCACGCGGCGCGGCTCATGCGCCGTCACGGGATCCACCACGTCATCGTGATCGAGGGTCGGACGGTCTGCGGGATCGTGAGCAGTCTGGACCTCCTCCGTCTCGTCGAGAGCGGAGCCATCACCACACCGATCGAAGGAGAGTAGCGATGCCCTGGAAGAAGAACCGTGAGAAGCTCGAGGCGCTCCTCGTCGCGCTCGAGCGGCGGGTCGAGAAGGTCGACCGGCATCGCCGCCGCGAGGATGGCCCGCTCTCGCCCGACTTCGCCGAGCAGGCGGTCACCCGCGAGAACGACGAGGTGCTCGACGGCCTC
Source organism: Planctomycetota bacterium (assembly GCA_029260755.1). Classification (GTDB taxonomy): domain Bacteria; phylum Planctomycetota; class J058; order J058; family JAJDCQ01; genus JAJDCQ01. Next base: position 4,809 of record JAJDCQ010000128.1, read on the forward strand.
GAGGAGGAGGGGCTCGAGCAGATCGACCTGATCCGCGACGCCCTCTCCCGGATGGACCTCGGATCCTACGGCGAGTGCGAGGACTGCGGCGGCAAGATCGGGCGCGCCCGGATCGACGCCCTCCCCTACGCGATCACGTGCATCGGCTGCGCCGAGAAGCGGGAGAAGGCGCGCGCGAACGCCTGATCCGGGCGCCCTCGCCCCCGGAGGGCCGGGTGACGTCTTGCGCGGCCGGAGCGGCGGGCTAAACTGCCCGCCATGAGCGACCGAGAGAAAGTCCGCGCGCGCGTCGATGCCCTGCGCGCGCATCTTCAGGGCGAGGGCGTCCACGCGACCATCATCCCGACGGCCGACCCGCACCAGAGCGAGTACGTCCCGCTCTGCTGGCGACGGCGCGAGTGGATCAGCGGCTTCACCGGGTCGGCCGGCACGGCCGTCGTGACGACCGAGAAGGCCGGCCTCTGGGCCGACAGCCGCTACTGGATCCAGGGCGAGACCGAGCTCGACCCCGAGACGTACGAGCTCTTCCGGATGGGCAAGCCCGACGTCCTCTCGCCGACGAGGTGGCTCGGCGAGGAGCTCGGGCCCGGCCAGGTCGTCGGCGTCGACCCGCGCGTCCTCTCGCTCGCGGCGGCGAAGGACCTCGAGAGCGTCGCCGAGCGGAGCGGCTTCGAGGTTCGCTGGCTCGAGACGAATCCGATCGACGCGGTCTGGGACGATCAGCCCGAGCTGCCCGCGAAGCCGCTGACGATCCACCCCGAGGAGGTCGCCGGCCGGAGCGTCTCCGACAAGCTCGCGGAGCTCCGCGCCGAGCTCGCGAAGGAGCGGGCGAGCGCGACGGTCGTGACGGCGCTCGATCAGATCGCCTGGCTCTTCAACATCCGCGGGAGCGACGTCGACTACAACCCGGTCGCGGTCTCGTTCGCGGTCGTCGAGCACGACCGGGCGACCCTCTACGTCGACCGCCGCAAGCTGGCGAGTCCCGGAGGAAGCGAGCCGCGGGCCGAGCTCGAGGCGCATCGTCGCGGCGCCTTCGAGTGCCTCCCCTACGACGCCCTCGGCGAGACGCTCGACCGGCTCGGCGCGGCCGGCGCGCGCGTCTGGATCGAGCCCGATTCGGTCAGTCAGTGGGTCAAGGACCGGCTCGTCGCCGCCGGCGCGAAGACGGTCGAGAAGCGGAGCCCGATCCAGCTCCCGAAGGCGAAGAAGAACGAGACCGAGATCGCCGGCATGCGCGCGAGCCACGTCCGCGACGGCGTGGCGGTCGTTCGGTTCCTCCGCTGGCTCGAGGAGACGCTCGGCGCGGGCGAGGCGGTGACCGAGGTCGGCGCGGCCGATCGGCTCGAGGCGTTCCGGGCCGAGGGCGAGCGGTTCCGAGGGCTGAGCTTCGAGACGATCAGCGCGTTCGGGCCGAACGGCGCCATCGTTCACTATCGCCCCCACGGCGTGACGCCGATCGTGCCGGGGCCCGGCGCGATCTACCTCGTCGACAGCGGCGGGCAGTACCTCGACGGGACGACCGACATCACCCGGACGATCGCGCTCGGCGAGCCGACCGACGAGCAGCGGGCGTGCTTCACCCACGTCCTCGCCGGGCACATCGCCCTCGGCATGGCCGTCTTCCCGAAGGGGACGACCGGCAAGCACCTCGACATCCTCGCCCGGCAGAGCCTCTGGAACGCCGGCCTCGACTACGGCCACGGCACCGGCCACGGCGTCGGCTGCTTCCTCAACGTCCACGAGGGGCCGCAGGGCATCAGCCCGAAGGCGCGCGACGTCCCCCTCGAGCTGGGGATGATCATCAGCAACGAGCCCGGCTACTACCGGGCCGACGCGTGGGGGATCCGGACCGAGAGCCTCGTCCTCGTCGTCGAGAAGGAGGGCTTCGGCGAGGCCGACCGGACCTTCTACGAGCTCGAGACGATCACCATGTGCCCGATCGATCAGCGCCTCATCGCGCCGGACCTCCTCCGCTCGGCGGAGCGCCGCTGGCTCGACGCGTACCACGCGACGGTCCGCGAGACGCTGACGCCGCTCCTCGCCGATGCGAAGGACCGCGAGTGGCTGGCGAAGGCGACCGAGCCGCTCCAGGGATGACGGCCGGGAGCGGCGGCGCGCTCGCGCGTCGCCCGGCCCACCGGATCGCGCTCCGGGCGATCGTCCTCGCTCTTGTGGGCGCCGCGTTCGCGAGCGTGGGGCTCCTCCCGGTCGATCTCTGGCTGACGCCCGTCTCCGTCGTGCGAAGGGGCGAGGCCGACATGATCGGCCTGTTCGCGGGATGCGTGGCCGCCGGGCTCGCCTGGCTGGTGATCGTCGAGGAGATCGCGCGGCCGAGGTCGCGCCTGCCCCGGGCGCTCGTGATCGCCGGCCTCGCGACGGGGGCGCCGATGGTGATCGCGATGGCGGGCTTCTGGGCGGCGGCGGTCTGGCACGGCAACGCGCCTTGGAGCGCGGCGTGGCTGTCGTCGCTCGCGCGCTTCGTTCGCGACGAGGTCGGTCTCGGGCATGCCGTCTCGGGCTGCGTCATCGCCGCGGTCCTCGCCGCGGCGTTCGGCGGGGCCCGGACGGGGGCGTTGCCCGGCCCGCGCCGGAGCGACGGGTCGCTGACGCTTCCGGTCCAGCTCGCCTACGCGAGCCTCGGCGCGACGGTGGCGCTGGCGATCGTCTCCGCCTTCTCCGGCCTCTACGCCTTCCGGGTTCCGCTCTTCGGTCTTCTCGCCGTCGGGATGACGCTGGGCCTCGAGGCCGGCGAGGCGCTCGATCGGCGGATCGTCGCGGCCGCCTATCGGCTGTCGGGCAGCGCCGCGCCGACGAGCGCATCGGGCTCCGCGGCCCGGTAGGCGGCGAGCACCTCGTCGGCGACCCGGCTCGCGCGGGCGGTGCGTTCGCGCTCCTCGTCGAGGATCCGCTCGAGGTGCCTGACCCGCCGGCCCCAGCTCTCCGAGCCTCTCAGGGGGTCGCGGACCAGCAACCCGGCGGGCACGGGGATCTCCTTCCGTGAGGCGAGCGCGTCGACGGCGTGCGCCCAGCCCTCCTCGCGCGCCTCGATCCGCGCGAGCAGGCGGGCGACGTCGACCGCGTCCCCGGCGAGGGCGCGCTCGATCTCGGCCGAGAGCGGCCCGGGCCCGCCGATCGGTCCGAGCCGGCGCCGCGTGAGGGCGCGGACCTCGGCCTCGATCGAGACGGGGAGCAGCTCGGAGCGGACGACGCCGCCTCCGATCAGGGCGAGGACGACGCAGACGAACCAGAGGGTCTGGAGCGAGACGCTCCGGGTCGGCGTGACGAGGTAGGCGGCGGACAGGATCGCGAAGAGCCCAGCGCCGAGGTGGACGGGGAGGGCGACGGCGTGGGGGTAGCGCTCGAACGCGAACGCCGACACGCCGAGGGCGAGGAGGACGAGACCCGCGTAGCCGAGGGTGCGGGCGATGCGGGCGTGGAAACACCGCTTGCACCAGCCTGGAGGCCGGGATCCACCGAGCGGCTGCCTCACGAAGAGCGGCGCGAGCTCACCGCACCGCACGCACGGGCGCTTCGGGTAGGTCTCGGGGTCCGGGCGCTCCATCGTCGCGCTCACCTCCACCATCGTGATGCACGATGCGGGCGCCCGCGTCCATCTCCGGAAACGAGAGCGGCGAGCCCCTCGGGGCTCGCCGCGTCGTTCGCGATCTCGGCGCGGTCCCTAGATCTGGGTCCGCGACGGGTCGATGTGCATCAGGAACTCGGCGTTCGTCTTGAACTGCTTGATCCGGTTCTTGAGCAGCTCCATCGCCTCGACCGGGTTCATGTCGTTGAGGACCCGGCGGAGCGTCCAGATGCGCTTGAGCTCCTCGGGGTCCATCAGCTCCTCCTCCTTCCGCGTGCCGCTTCGGGTCACGTCGATCGCCGGCCAGATGCGCTTGTCGGCGATCCGCCGGTCGAGGTGGAGCTCCATGTTGCCGGTGCCCTTGAACTCCTCGAAGATGACCTCGTCCATCCGGCTGCCGGTGTCGATCAGCGCGGTCGCGATGATGGTGAGGCTGCCGCCGCCCTCGATGTTGCGGGCCGCGCCGAAGAAGCGCTTCGGCCCCTTGAGGGCGTTCGCGTCGATACCGCCGGAGAGGAGCTTGCCCGAGTGGGGGCACTCGGTGTTCCACGCCCGGCCGAGGCGGGTGATCGAGTCGAGGAGGATGACGACGTCGCGGCCGTACTCGACCATCCGCTTCGCCTTCTCGATCACCATGTCGGCGACCTGGACGTGGCGGCTGGCCGGCTCGTCGAAGGTCGAGCTGACGACCTCGCCGTTGACGGTCCGCTCCATGTCCGTGACCTCCTCGGGCCGCTCGTCGATGAGCAGGACGATGAGGTCGACGTTCTTGTTGTTGCTCGCGATGCTGTTCGCCATCATCTGCATCAGCATCGTCTTGCCGGTCCGGGGCGGCGCGACGAGCAAGCCGCGCTGACCCTTCCCGACCGGGGTGACCAGGTCCATGATCCGCATCTCGAGACGCTCGGAGGCGACCTCGAGGATGAGCCGCTCGTTCGGGTAGAGCGGCGTCAGGTCGTCGAAGTGGACGATGCTGTGGACCTTGTCGGGCTCCTCGGCGTTGATCGACTCGACGCGGAGCAGCGCGAAGTAGCGCTCGTTCTCCTTCGGCGGGCGGATCTGGCCGCGGACGTGGCTGCCGGTCTGCATCCCGAAGCGCCGGATCTGGCTCGGCGAGATGTAGATGTCCTCGGGGGACGGCAGGTAGTTGTAGGCCGTCGAGCGGAGGAAGCCGAAGCCGTCGGGCAGCACCTCGAGGACGCCCTCGCCGACGAGCATGCCGCCGTTGTGGAGGTGCTCGCGGAGGATGCGCGTGATGAGGTCCTGGCGCTTGAGCCCGGCGCAGTCCTTCAGCCCGACCTCGCGCGCGAGGTCGTAGAGCTGGGGGACGTCCATGAGCTGGAGGTTCGTGATCTCGAGCTCGGCCGGGCCGCGCGGGCGCGACGGGCGCTCCTCCTGGTAGTCGTCGTCGGACTCGGACTCGACCATCGACCGCTCGCCGCGCACCTCGGGTCGAGGCTCGGGTCGCGGCTCGGTCCGCCGCGGCTGCCGGCGCGCCTCGCCGCCGTCCTCACGGCTGCCGCCGCCGCCGCCGCCGCCACCGCCACCGCGGCGCGATCGTCCGCGGTTGCCGCCGCCGCCGCCGCCGCCGCCGCCGGTGCGGGAGCCGCGTCGCGGGCCGCCGGCCGGCCGGCGCTCACCAGCGTCGCGTTCGCGCTCCCGGCCTTCGCGAGGCTCGCGTCCTTCGCGGGGCTCCCGGCTCTCGCGGGGCTCCCGGCCCTCACGCGGCTCGCGGTCGCGGGTTCGACTCTCGGACCGGCTGCCGGACTTCTCCGACTCGCCCGCCGTGGTCTCGCCCTCTCGGCTGCTCGCTTTGGTCTCGGACACCGTTTCCTCGTTTCCAGCGATCGTTTCGTCGCGCCGGTGCCGGTCGGTGACCGTCTCCGGCGTCCTTCGCATAGGTCCTACTGGGTGGCGGCCTCGTCGGCCTGGGGCGCGGATGCGCCCCCGATGGTGGCGACCTCGGCGGTCGCGCTCCGGTCGGCCGCGAGCTTCGGCGCGATCCTCTCGCGCCAGATCTCGGCCGCCCGTTCGGTGACCCGCCCGGGGTCGCCGTCGTTGTCGATCACGACGTCGGCGCTCGCGCGTCCGTCCGCCACGGGACGCTGGCGTCCCTCGCGGCGCGCGAGCTCGTCGGGGTCCCAGCCCCGGTCCTCGATCGTCCGCCGGCGCCGCTCCTCGAGCGGCGCGTCGACGAAGACGATGAGGTCGGCGCCCTCTCCGAAGAACGCCGTCTCCGTCAGATGAGGCACGTCGATGACGAGCACCCGGCCCGACGCGCGCGCCCGATCGCGCTCGGCGGCGATCGCCGCGAACGTCGGCGGATGGAGGAGCGCCTCGAGGCGTTCGAGCGCGTCGGGGTCGGCGAACACGATCTTCCCGACCGCGGTCCGGTCGATCCGTCCGTCTTCGCCCACGACGTCGTCTCCGAACGCCTCGCGAACCCGTTCACGTGTCGCGGGCGCGTCGAGAACGCCATGCGCGACCCGGTCGGCATCCACGACGAAGGCGCCGAGCTTGCCCAGGGCGCGGCCGACCGTCGACTTGCCGGCGGCGATCGAGCCGCTCAGGACGAGGACGTAGCCGCCGCTGGCCGAGGGGCCGCGGGTGTTCGCGCGCTGATCGGGCGAGGATGAGGCGGGGTGCTGCATGCAGGAAGGCGGGGGTACGAGAGGGGTTGAGAAGGTGTCGGCCGGGGGCCGAGGTACCGGTGGATGACATCCACAATGGACATCATCGCTCTGGGGTTCCCGATCCTCCGGGAGCCGCCAGCGTGTATCGGATGGAATTCGTTGATCGGTAACGGCTTGGAGTCCGCGCCAGGAGGAGACTCGGCGCGACCGTGTTCGAAATCGAGCGTAGCACGGGCTTCGAGGACGTGTCAACCGCAAATCTCGGGAATGACCCGGGATCCGGCGTCTCACAGTTGGGAACACCGGCCTGCCCGACAGCGTGTATCCATCGGAAGCGGTCCGGGCGCGCCGGGGCCGGGGTGTGCCGACTGCTTCCGCCGCCCAGCGGCGGCTCAGGACGGCCTCGAACGGTCGTCCGAGGGATCCCTGAAAGGGAGAGACAACAGTTTGACTTCGGGTGAGGCCCTTATATAATCCCGAAGTCTCTATTCTTGATGCTCTTCGGAGTCTCCCCGCGAGCCGCCTCGGGATGCGCGCATGAGCGTGAGCCCGGTCGGCAACCGCGGGATGCTGTCCGAAGAAGCCGAGAGGAACGGTCTCATGGCTAAGGGTGCTGGTGGCGGCGGCCAGATTTACATGATCGCGCTGATCTTCGCGATCATCGTGATCTGTGGTCTGATGGGTCTGATCTACCACTTCTCACAGGAAGTGGAGGAGATCACCAAGAAGCACGTGTCGGCTCAGAAGAAGTACGAGGACGAGCGCGACAAGACCAAGGATGCCATCCGTGAGCGCGACGAGTGGCGTCGCCTCATCTCCGGCAGCCCGCAGCCGCTCGACCCGAACAACTACACGAACGTGATGGACGAGGCGGCGGCCAAGCTGGAGGAGATCCTCAAGCCGAACTGGGTGCAGGACGCTCAGTTCAGCGAGGACATCCAGCGCCTCAACATCAAGAAGAAGGGCAAGTACGACTCGATCGGGGAGCTCCACAAGGATCTCCTCAACGAGCTCCAGGCGGTGATTCACGTGATCCCGCGCCTCCAGCGCGAGCGCGAGAAGGCCCGCAAGGAAGCCGAGAACATCCGGAAAGAGAAGGATCAGATCCGGACGAAGAAGGACGAGGAGATCCGGAAGCTCCGCAACGAGCTGACGCGTGAGCAGGACAAGGCGCTCGAGCAGGCGCGCCAGTTCGACGCCGAAAAGAAGCGGCTCACCGACGAGATCGCCCGCCTCCAGGCCGAGAAGAACAAGGTCATCCAGGACTTCAAGATCCGCGAGGCGCGGCTCGACTCCGAGATCACCCGTCTGCAGCAGCGGATCGAGGAGATCATCAAGAAGGAGAAGAAGAGCTTCGCCGAGGCGTCGACCGCCGACGGCGAGATCCTCTTCACCGAGGAGCGCACCGGCTACGCCTGGATCGACATCGGCAAGAAGCACGGCCTTCGCCGCGGCACCCGCTTCGAGACGTTCCAGTTCATCAAGGGTGGCCGGCAGAAGCTCAAGGGCATGGTCGAGGTCAAGACGGTCGAGGAAGAGATCAGCCAGGTGGCGATCCTCGACATCCCGGTCAAGGTCACCAACCCCGCGACCGAAGAGACCTACCTCGTGCAGCCCGATCCGTTCGACCCGATCGTCAAGGGCGACCTCATCCGCAGCCCGCTCTTCGACGCCGAAGAGGTCCCGACCTTCGTGTTCCTCGGCAGCAAGCTGAGCGGCAAGCTCTACGACCTGCCCGAGCTGCAGCGCAAGATCGAGGAGTTCGGCGGAAACGTCGACCGCAACGTCACGATCGACACCGACTTCGTCGTCGCCCTCGAGGGCGCCGAGGAAGAGAACCCCGACGAGTTCCGCAACGCGGTCCAGTTCGGCGTGATCTTCCTGCGCGAGGAAGAGCTCCTCGACTTCGTCGGCCGCTAAGCGACCAGCGAAGTAAGCAGCACGAAGCCTCGAAGGGCCGAGAGTCGAAAGACGCTCGGCCCTTCTGGCATTGTGGGCTGTCGTTCGTTCGTCGTCCGTCGTTCCCGGACACCCGTTTCTCACGCCAAGCCGCCAAGGTTCCAAGGGAAGCGCCAAGAGGCGCCAAGAGCCCCCTCCCGTGCGAAGGGCTCGTTGACTGCGCGCTCTCCCTCGAGCCAAGACGGACCTCTCGTATGGACGGCGTTGTCCGCGTGCGAGGTCGACGGCAAGGTGCTGGAGATCTACTCTGCCGCGTCGAGCTAGTCGGCCCTCGCTCCCCCCGTCAGGGGGAGGAGCCGCGGAGCCGCCAGAGGAGGGCCCCCGCCCGGTCCGCGAGCTCGCGGGCCGGCAGGAGGTCTCGTTCGGGAGCGAGTCCGGAGGCGAGCTCGAGGGCGGCCTGGGTCTCGAGGACGGAGCCGTAGGCGATCGTGTAGCAGCGGCGGCGGTCCGCGCCGGAGCGGCCGGCGCCTTCGACGAGGTTGAGGAACCCGGAGGTCGCCGCTCGTCGGAGCTGGTCGGCCAGCCCCCGATCTCGCCGGGCGATTCCGTCCGCGACTTCGCGGCACGTCCGAGCCATCTCCGCCAGCACTGACCGAGCTTCGAATCCCATCATCATCTCCTCTCTGGGGGCCACCCCACGTGGCCCTTCACCCCACTGAGGTGAGAGCGCCGTGACGATCCGCGCGACGAGGGGTATGCATCGGCAATCGGCCCCGCAAGTCGCGCGGATTGGCGCGGCGGTCTCACCTACACGGGGAAAGGGCCGCGTGGGGTGGCCCCCAGAGAGGAGGCTGGGATCGAGAGCCGGTGATGTCGGCGGGCACGGTCGCGGGCACGGTCGCGGGCACGGTCACGGGCACGGGCACGGTCGCGGGCACGGGCACGGGCACGGGCACGGCCACGGCCACGGCCACGGGCACGGTCACGGGCACGGCCACGGTCACGGTCACGGCCACGGCCACGGCCACGGCCACGGCCACGGCCACGGCCACGGCCACGGGCACGGCCCCGGCCACGGCCACGGTCACGGTCACGGCCACGGCCACGGCCACGGCCACGGTCACGGTCACGGCCACGGCCACGGCCACGGCCACGGCCACGGTCACGGCCACGGCCACGGCCACGGCCACGGGCACGGGCACGGCCACGGCCACGGCCACGGCCACGGCCACGGGCACGGGCACGGGCACGGGCACGGGCACGGGCACGGGCACGGGCACGGGCACGGCCACGGCCACGGTCACGGGCACGGTCACGGTCACGGTCACGGTCACGGTCACGGTCACGGTCACGGTCACGGGCACGGTCACGGTCACGGTCCCGGACACGGTCCTGAGCCCCGGCCGGCGCTTCCAACATTCCCTTTCGCCCCCCAGTTTCGTTAGATGCCTCCCGATCCGATGTCCGAGCCCTCCTTCTACGACGATCTCGAGCCGCTCACCGAAGCGACGATGACCCTCGGGGACCACCTCGAGGAGCTTCGGCTCGCCGTCCGGAACGCGGTGATCTGGCTCGGCGTCGTCTTCATCGGCTGCCTCCTCATCCAGGAGCGGCTCGTCAAGATCGTCACCTACCCGCATCAGCAGGCGGCCGGCGCGCTCGCGCACGACAGGCTGCTGAGCCACTTCGAGGACACCGTCCCCTACCCTCCGGCCGAGTCGGCCGACGAGCTGTTCAACCTTCGGGAGGAGGTCTCGGACGGTCGGCGGCTGCTCCGGACGCAGCGCTCGCGGGTGAACGGCGCGCTCACCGAGAAGAGGTTCGAGGAGCTGGTCGCCGAGACGAAGGCGCTGATCGTCGAGAAGGACGAGCTGCTCGCGGAGCTCGCCGCGTTCCCCGAGGGGAAGCCTCTCCCGGAGGCGGGCGGCGAGGACCCCGAGGTCGTCGCGAAGCGGGTGGGTCTTCTCGCGCGCCTCGAGAACCTCGACGTTCGGCTGACCGAGGCGGTCGACCGGATCGACGAGGCCGTCCCTCCTCCTCCGGTCGCCCGGAAGAAGGCGGGCGCCGAGACCCTCCAGGTGCTGAGCTATCAGGAGGGCTTCATCAACTACATCAAGGTGGCGCTGATCTGCTCGGCGCTCATCGGCACGCCGTTCATGGGCTGGGAGATCTGGAAGTTCGTCAAGGCCGGCCTCTACCCGCACGAGCGCAAGTGGGTGACCGTCTTCGCGCCGCTCTCGCTCGCTCCCTTCGTGATCGGCGTCGTCTTCGGCTACACGCTCCTCATCCCGGTCGGGCTCGAGTACCTCGCGAGCTACGCATCGCCCGACGTCGTCACGGTCGGGATCCGCCTGTCCGACTACCTGAGCCTGTTCATCATCCTCACCCTGGTGACCGGGATCATCTTCGAGCTGCCGCTGGTGATGTCGTTCCTCTCGCTCGTCGACATCCTCCGCCCCGAGGACTACTCGGCCTATCGCCGCTGGTTCATCCTGGGCGCCCTCTTCGTCGCCGCCTTCATCACGCCGCCCGACGTCATCACCCAGGTGATGCTCGGGGTCCCGATCATGTTCCTCTACGAGATCGGCATCATCGCGGCGAGGATCACGGTCGCGCGTCGTCGTCGCCGCGAGGCCGAGGAAGACATCAGCGGCGAGCCTTACTGACCTGCCCACTCCACCGATTCAACCGAGAACCGAGACGAGATCACCGTGAAGATCGGAATCGCCGGCCTCCCCTACTCCGGCAAGTCGACCGTGTTCAACGCCCTCGCCTTCAGCCGCGAGAGCGAGGGCGGGGGCGGCGGCCGCCGCACCGCCAACCAGCGGGTCGTGCTGGTGCCCGACCCGCGCCTCGACCGGCTGGCCGAGATCTTCAGCCCGAAGAAGTACACCCAGGCGACGGTCGAGTACGTCGACCTGCCCGGCTTCGGCGAGGGCGGCGACGCGTTCTTCGCCTCGCTCCGCGAGGTCGATGCGCTGATCCTCGTCGTCCGCGCGTTCGCCGACGAGTCGGTCCCGCACCCCGACGGCCACGTCGATGCCGACCGCGACCTCGAGAAGCTCAAGACCGATCTCGCCCTTTCGGACCTCGTCCCGGTCGAGAAGCGGATCGAGAAGCTCGAGAAGCAGCTCAAGAAGGCGAACCAGAAGGACCGTGATCAGGACGAGCGCGAGCTGGCCGTCCTGACGAAGTGCCGCGCTCCGCTCGAGGCGGCCGAGCAGCTCCGCGGCCTCGAGCTCGAGGAGGAGGAGCGGAAGGCGATCAAGAGCTTCGGTTTCCTCACCCAGAAGCCGTGGCTCGTCGTCCGGAACCTCGGCGACGACGCCGAGCCGCCTCCGATCGACGAGGCGAGTCTCGACCCGACCTCGGGCATCGTCGAGATCGCGTTCCGCGCTCGCCTCGAGCAGGAGATCTGCGGCCTCGACGAGGCCGACCGGGCCGAGTTCATGAACGAGCTCGGCGTCACCGAGCTCTCGGGCGAGCGGGTGATCCGGCTCTCCTACGCCCTCCTCGATCAGATCTCGTTCCTGACCGGCGGAGACAAGGAGGTTCGCGCCTGGCCGATCCGGCGGGGGACGCCCGCGGTCCGCGCGGCCGGCACGATCCACTCCGACATCGAGCGCGGCTTCATCCGGGCCGAGATCGTCGCCTACGAGGACTTCGACCGGCTCGGCTCGTTCGCCGCCGCCCGTAAGGAGGGCAAGGCCCGCCTCGAGGGCAAGGACTACGTGATGCAGGACGGCGACGTCACCGAGTTCCGCTTCAACGTCTGATCGTTCTTCCTCATCGCGGGGCGGGCGGGGAGGCCGGGCCCGGCTCGATCGGGCGCGCGTGGTCGAAGCCCGACCGGAGGTGCCAGCCCGGTCGCCCGCAGAGCGGGCACGGCCCGTCCTCCGGATGCTCGGGCGGTTCGTCGAGCACCGGCTCCCGCGTCGGCTCCGGCGCCGGCGGCGCCCGCTCGAGCGGGGGACCCTCGGCCGGATCGATCGACTCTCCTTCGCATGGCTCGTCATCGGGCGGTTCGTAGTCGTCGGTCGGGTGCGGCTGGTCGTCATGGCCGCGAAGCGCCTCGACCGGGAGGGCGAGCGCCGTGCCGAGCCCCCAGCCGACGATCCCGGTCGGCACGCCCGGCGCGAACATCACGACCAGGCCCGCGTCGTTACCCATCGCGAGCGCGATCGGTCCGGTGACCGGGAGGCACGCCAGGACGACCGGCGCGCCCAGGATCACACCGCCGACCAACCCGTCGAGCGCCGCGCGCCGCGGGATCGAGGTGCGCGTCGTGACGCAGCCGGCGCCGCCCACGAGCGCGCTGGCGATGACGACGACGACGGCGGCTCCCCGTTGCCAGGCGGGCGCCGTCCGCCCCGTCCGCCCCGTCCGCCCCGTCCGGAGGTCTTCCGTCATCGGGCTTCCTCCTCGACCGGAGGGAGATGCCACTCGGGCCGGCCGCAGAGCGGGCACGGACCCTCCTCGGGGTGGGGAAGCGGCGCTGGAAGCTCCGGCCCGGTCGGCGCCGCGTCGTCGCCGTTCACCGGGGGGGCCCGCGCCTCGGGGGCCGGAAGCGGCTCGAGGGTCGCGAGCGGCCCGGCGAGCTCGGGGGGGAGCTCCGGCGGCTCCTTCGGCCAGCGCTCCCTCGGGCGGAGCGCCTCGACGGGCAGAGCCAGGGCGGTGCCCAGGCCCAGGCCGAGGAGCCCCGTCGGGATCGCGGGAGCGAGGAGGACGACGAGCTTGTCGTCGAGGCCGTCCATCGCCAGCGCGAGCGGCCCGGTGATCGGGAGCGCGGCGACCGCGACGGGCGCTCCGAGGGCGATTCCGAGGTAGACCCCATCGTCGCCTGCGCGGTCGAGGGCCGAGCCATGGGCGCTGGCGCACCCACTGCCGCCGAGGGTGGCGGCGAGCGCGACGCCGAGGGCCAGCAGTCGGCGTGGGCTGTCCCGTCCGATCATCGACACGACCTCCTGAGGTTCGACGTCGCGCGTCCTCGAAGTGCAAACCTCGGACCGGAGGTGTAACTCCTTGCGCTGACTTCGCCCGGTCGGTTGGGTGACGATGCTCGAACGGTCGAGTGATAGATCCCCGACGGGTTCGCGTATCCGGTGAACCCCTCCGGTCGGGGTCTTGAAGAGCGAGCGGTCCGCCGGGTCGTCCGGCCGATCCGCCCGCGTTCGAAACGACCTTCCTCGAGTCCTCCGGTTTGAAGCGAAGCGCCTCGTCGGGAACGATGGGCAGTTGGCCACGGGGGATCCACGTCCGGACGATGGCAGAGCACTTCGCGAGGCCCCCCACGGGGGAGGAGCTCGTTCGCGCGCTCGTCGCGGCGGGCCGGCTCACGCCGGACCAGGCGCGCCGCTGTGTGGCGACGCATCGGGAGCGGGGCGCGCCGATCGAGCAGGTCCTCGCGGAGCTCGGCCTCGGGGCGGCGCTGCCCTCGCGGCGCCCCGGCGGCGCGACCCCGGTCGTCGGCGGCCCCACGCCACGTCCGCTCGGCGGGGAGATGACGCCCGCGCCGTTCGGCGGGCTCACGCCGGCGCTCGCGCCGGCGCCGGCGCGGGGCTCGGGACGAGTGCGGAGCGGGTCGCCCGGGGCGACCCCGCCGTCCGACGCGGACGTCGATCGTCCGGATCTCCCGCCCGACGCGCCCCGCCGGGTGGGCCGCTACGAGGTCATCGCCGAGATCGGTCGGGGCGGCATGGGCGTCGTCTACCGCGGCCTCGACCCGGCGCTCGGGCGGTCGGTCGCGATCAAGATGATCCTCGATCCGCGCGGCGGCACCGCGCGCGAGCGCGAGCGGTTCACCCGCGAGGCGCGGGCGGCGGCGCGTCTCCGCCACCCGGGCGTGGTCGTCGTCCACGAGGTCGGCGAGCACGTCTCGCCGCGGGCGAGCCTTCCGCTGCCCTACCTCGTGATGGACTGGGTCGAGGGGGAGACCCTCGAGACGGTCCACGGGCGCGAGCGCCTCTCGCCGCACCGGATCGCCGTGATCCTCCGCGAGCTCTGCCTCGCCCTCGAGCACGCCCACGGCCAGGGGATCGTCCATCGCGACATCAAGCCGCAGAACGTCCTCCTCGACACCGACGGCCGCGCGAAGCTCGTCGACTTCGGCCTCGCCCGGGACATCGACGCGAGCTCGGACCTGACCCAGTCCGGTCAGCTCGTCGGAACGCCGAACTGGGTCGCCCCCGAGCAGGTGAAGGGCGAGCGGAGCCTCGTCGGGCCGCGCTCCGACGTCCACGCGGTCGGCGCGATCCTCTACTGGGCGCTCGTCGGACATCCCCCGTTCGACGGCGACTCGCTCGTCGAGATCGTGGCGAAGGTCATCCGGCTCGACCCGACGCCGCCCCGCGACCTCGTGCCGAGCGTTCACCCCGACCTCGAGACGCTCACCCTCCGGTGCCTCGAGAAGGACCCGGCCCGGCGCCTCGACGCCGGCGAGCTCGCCGAGGAGCTGCGGCGGTTCCTCGACGGCGAGGCGATCCGCGCGCGGCCGCCCGGGGCGCTCGGGCGCGCCCGCCGCTGGGCGCGCCGCCACCCGGCGCGGGTGGCCGCCTGCGCGGTCGTCGCCGCGGTGGCGATCGGACTGCCGGTCTCACTCCTCACCTCGGGCGCCCTCGCCGTCGCCGCCGAGCGTCGCGCCGCGGTCGAGCGCGCCCGCGACGACGCGGAGTCGGCCTGGGTCGCCTTCCAGCGTCTCGCCGGCGCCGACGCTCCGGCGGGCGAGTCGCTCTCGATGCGACGCCGGCGCCTCGATGGCGTCCTCGCCGCGGCGCTCGAGGCGTTCGGCGCCGCCCATCGCCTCGTCGGCACGGCGCCCGAGGATCCGGCCGCCCACGCGAGCCTCTACAAGGCGGCGATGGAGCTCGGCCTCGTCGCGCAGGAGACCGAGCAGTGGAGCGTCGCGGCGAGCGCGTTCGGGAAGGCGGCCGAGCTCGGCGTCGCCGATGCCGAGGCGAGCGCCGCCCTCGCCCAGGTCGAGGCCCGCCGGGCGGCCCTCCTCGATGAGCGCCGCGCGGCGATCGGCGAGGCGCTCGCCACCGCCCGCTCGGGCGAGCTCGACGAGCGCGCGGGCGCCTACGACGACGCCCTCTTCACGATCGTCCGCTATCCGGAGCCGCTGACGGTCCGCCTCGTCGCCGAGGCGCTCGACGAGATCTCCGAGGAGCTCGCCGCGGTCGCCGGCCGGTCGCTCCTCGGCGTCCTCGAGCCGGACGCCCACGAGGTCGATGCCGGCGAGGCGCCGATCGAGGGCCTCGAGGCGGCGGTCGAGCTCTGGCTCACGCCGGGAGCGCGCCTCGAGGACGAGACGTCCGACGTGCTCGATGTGGCCCGGAAGCGGATCGTGGAGCGGGAGCGCCGGCGGCGTTCGTCGCGGTCGGACTCGCGCCTGCCGACGGGGCGGGCGCTCCTGGCCACGCGGCAGGAGCGCGAGATCGGGCAGGGCAGGCTCCTCCTCGCGCGTCTCTGCTGCGACGCGCTCGGGCGGATCGGGATCCGCGACGACGCCGTCCCCGCGCTCGGGCGCTACCTCTTCGCCGAGGAGAGCGGCGTGCGGGCCTCGCGCGCCGGGATCGCCCTCTGCCTCCTCGGCGGCGAGGAGGCCGCGCGCCTGGTCAGCCGGGGCCGGGGGCGGTTCAACCGGTCGATCGCGTTCACCGAGCAGGTCGAGCGATGGGCGCCGCGGCTCGGCGTCGTCCCCACCCTCGAGGACGAGACCGCGCGCGGCTACCGGCGACGCGCCTACGATCGCCGCGCCCTCGGCGATCTGGACGGGGCGCTGGCCGACCTCGCCCGGGCGATCGAGCTCGCGCCCGAGGACGCGAAGGCGTGGGGGGCCAAGGGAGGCGTGCACGAGGACCGTCGAGAGCTCGCCGACGCCCGGAAGGCCTACGACCGGGCGATCGAGCTGAAGCCCGACGAGCAGTCCTACTACAACAACCGCGCCCTCGTCCTCGAGCAGCTCGGACAGCTCGAGCTCGCGATCGCCGACTACACCCGGGCGATCGAGATCGACCCGAACGATGCCCACGCCTACACCAACCGCGGGGTCGCCCGCGTTCGAAGCGGCGACCTCGATGGCGCCATCGCCGACTGCGGCCGCGCCCTCGAGCTCGCGCCCGACAACTTCGCCGCCTACCTGAACCGCGCGAACGCCCACGCCGACCGAGGCGACCTCGACCGGGCGATCGCCGACCTCGACCGGGCGATCGAGATCGACCCCGGGCTCCAGATGGCCTGGCTCAACCGCGCGAAGACCAAGCGCGATGCCAAGGACTTCGCCGGGGCGCTCGACGACTACGGCCGCGCGATCGAGCTCGACCCCAGGGACCCGTCACCTCGAGCCGAGCGCGCGGGCGTGCGCGTTCAGCTCGGCGACCTCGAGGGCGCCCTCGGCGACCTCGACCGGGCGATCGCCCTGGATCCCAGTTACTCCTACGCCTACAGCCTCCGGGGGACGGTCCGTTACCGCCTGGGCGAGGTCGAGGCCGGCCTCGAGGACCAGGGCCGCGCCCTCGAGCTGAACCCCGACGACCGCGCCGCCGCGTGGAACCGCTTCATCGCCCGCGAGGAGCAGGGCGACCTCGCCGGCGCGATCGACGACCTCGGCACCGTCATCCGGGTGGATCCGCGCGACGTCCGGGCGCTCCTGGCGAGGGCCCGATTGAGCCTCCGCCTGAAGGACCACCCCTCGGCGATCGACGACTGGGGACGAGCGCTCGCGATCGATCCGAAGCAGCCGGCCACGATCTGGCTCGCGCGCGCGCGCGCCCTCCGGGCGGCGAAGCGCTTCCCCGAGGTGGTCGTCGATGCATCCGGCGCGATCGAGCGCGACCCGGCGCTCGCCGACGCGTGGCTCGAGCGGGGGATCGCCCTCGACATGATCGGCGACAAGACCGCGTCGCTCGCGGACCTCGAGCACTTCCTCGAGATCGCGCCCGACCACCCGTCCGCGCCGACGGTCCGGACCAACATCGAGCGGATCCGGGCGCAGGCGGGTGGAAGCTGACGCGGGTAGAATCGCCGCCTTCTCTTCACCCTCGAGAAGGAAGGAGTCCGCCGATGGCCGACCGCGATGTCGAGAGAGACTGCCCCAAGGACCGCTTCGTCGAGACGCTCCGCCGCCTCGCGGACGCGATCGAGGAGGACGGGTCGTTCCGGATCCAGGTCGCGAACGAGCGCTTCACCGTGCCGGGGAGCGCGGAGCTCTCGATCGAGCACGAGCGCGAGGGGGACACCGAGGAGCTCGAGCTCCAGCTCCGGTGGAAGCCGACCGACTGAATGAAACTCACGCAAAGGCGCCAAGGCGCAAAGGGGCTCTGCCAGGTCGAGATCTCGCGCCCGAGCAGGCGTCCTTTGCGCCTTTGCGCCTTTGCGTGAGATTCAGTCGCCGCCGGCGCCCGAGCCCGCGATCTCGCGGTAGGCCTCGATCACCCGCCGCACCACATCCATGTCGGCCGGTCCGACGTGCTGGCCGCCCTCGGTCGAGCGCTCGCCGAGGAGTATCTCGAGGAGCCGGTCGGCGACGACGTGGCCGTTCACCGGCGCCTTGTCGGCCCGGTCGGCGACGACGTGGCTGCCTCCGCCGACGAGCGCGATCTGGCGGAAGTCCTCGAACGGGTCGTGGGCGGGGTTCTGCGAGTACTTCTCGGGGCGCGGCACCATCAGGGCGTGGGTGACGTAGCCCGCCTTCGCGGCGGCGCCCACCCGGGCGTAGAGGTTCGCCCGGTCGAAGGCGTGGGCGGGCGCGTCGCCGATGATCACGACGATCCGATCGCGGCCACGCTTCCAGCCGCGGCGGGCGTGGATCGCCCACTCGAGCGCGGGGTAGACGCCCTCGGCGACGGTGTCGTTGCTCGGGTCGTTCTCGCGGACGACGCGGGTGGCGAACGCTCCGGTCTGGATCGGGTCGTCGAGGTCGTGCGCCTCGAGGATCCGGTTCCCGTAGGTGGCGAAGCCGAGGCGGGTGTCCTCGACGAGCAGCTTCACGATCGCCGCGACCTCGAGGGCGCGGGTCTGGAAGCGCTCGAGGTTCTTGACCATCGAGCTCGTCGCGTCGAACGCGATCACCGCGTCGAGCCCGCGCGGCGCCTGGAGCCGCTCGCCGAAGCGGGCGGCCGCCTTCGCGTCGGCGGGCAGCGAGACCGCCTCGACGCCGTCGTCCTCGTCGACCCAGCGCACGCCGACGCCGGCGGGGAGACGGGCGGCCTCGACGGCATCCTCGAGCTCACGCCGCTTGGGGCGCAGGGCGAGCTCCTCGCCGAGCAGCCGCTCGAGGAGCTTCTCGGCCAGCTCGCGCGATCGATCGGTCGCCCGGTCGCGCTTGCGGGCCCGCTTGCCGACGAGCTCGACGAGGAGGTCGGCGAGCGGCCGGCCGCCGGCGTCGCGGAGCTCGGCATCGGGCATCCCGGTCAGGCCGCGGAGGATGAAGGCGCGCACCCACGCGTCGTCGTGCGCCTTCGCGAGCATCTCGCGGAGGACGGGCACGGCGACGCCGCCCGTCATGCGGGCGAGCGCGATCGCGGCGAGCACGCGGGCGCCGCGCGTCTTCGCGCGCGCGGCGTCGAGGCGGACGGCGACGTCGCGGCTCGTCTCGCCCGCGGGGGGCTCCTCGGCGACTGCGGGGGCGGGAGACACGCCGCCGCCCGCGCCCTCGCCGCCGTCGACGGCCGGCTCGGGGGAGACCTCGCCGCCGCCTGCGGACGTGTCACCCTGGGCGCCGGCGCTCGCATCGGCGTCGTCGCCTCCGACGCGCGGCTCGTCGTCATCGTCGTCCGTCGGGGCGGCGGCGGGCGGCTCGCCCTCTCCGCCGCCGCCGTCCGGGACGAGGCTCTCCGCGCCGCCGTCGCCGGGATCCTCGCCGAGCGGGTCGGGCTCCTCGCCCGCGTCGTCGAGGAGGTTTCGCGTCGGGGGCGGCGTCCGCGTCGTCCGCGTCGTCTCGTTCCCCGCGTCCGCGCCGGGGGTGCTCGCCGTCTCGCCGCCGCCCCGCGCGATCACGAGGAGCAGCAGGAGCGCGATCACGGCGACCGCGATCGCCGGCACCGCCGGCGGGATGCCGCCGCTCGGCGCGGGCGTGGCCGGGCGTCGTCCGGCGCCCTTCTTTCGACGGCGAAGCTGCGCCGAGCCCCTGGTCGACGTCTCGGGCTCGCGCATCGTCTCGGTCGAGGTCTTGGTCTTCGACGCCGGGTCGTCGCCGGGCTCGCCTCCTCCACCGGTCTCGCCGGTCGACCCGTCGACGAGGACGACGGCGTCGACGGCCGTGCTGGCGCTGTGGGCGAGCCCCACGTCGTCGTCCTTCGGGCGCGCTCCCTTGATCGAGGTCGCCCGCCGCCAATCCAGCAGCGCGTCGTGGAGCTGGCCGGCGTCCTTCCAGCGGTCGCGCCGGCTCTTGGCGAGCGCCTTGCCGAGGATCGCCCACAGCCCCGCGTCCGACCGCTCGGGGCAGCGCTCGTGGATCGGGATCGGGTCCTCCTTCATGATCCCCGCGGTGACCTCGACCTGCGTCTTGCCGGCGAACGGACGCTCCCCGGCGATCATCTCGTAGAGGATGATCCCGAGGGCGAACACGTCGCTGCGCGCGTCGACCTCGCGGCTCTTTCCGCGGCACTGCTCGGGCGAGAGATACATCGTCGTCCCGATGACCGCGCCCGTCCGGGTGAGGCTCGAGTCGGCGCCGAGGTCCTTCGCGAGGCCGAAGTCGATGAGCCGCGGCTTGCCCGTCTTCTTCTCGACGAGGACGTTGCTCGGCTTGAGGTCGCGGTGGACGAACCCCTCGGCGTGGGCGTAGGCGGCCGCGTCGAGCATCCCCTGGGCGACCTCGAGGATCGGGCCGAGCGGCGGCTGCTTCTTGCGGCGGAGCACCTTCGACAGGGGGCGGCCGTCGATGAACTCCATCACCATGTAGAAGACGTCGCGCGCCTTGCCGACGTCGTAGATTCGCACGATCCCGGGATGCTCGAGCCGGGCGGAGGCCTGCGCCTCGCGGACGAAGCGTCCGATCTGGACCTCGCTTGCGTGGGGGCCGGCCTTGATCACCTTCAGGGCGACGACCCGGTCGAGGTCGGGCTGACGCGCCTTGAAGACGATGCCCATGCCGCCGCGGGCGAGCTCCTCGGTCACCTCGAACTTGTCGAGCGATGAGATCGCCTGGCGCGTCTGCTCCTCGGCCTCCTCCGCGGCCGCCTCGCGGAGCGAGGTGATGCCGCCGCTCCCCGATCCGCCGGCGCCGTCGCCCTCGACCGGCTCGAGCTCGAAGGTGAGGTCGTCGAGGTCGCGGCTCGCGAGCACCTCGACCTGGCTCAGGCCGTGGTCGCGCGGGCGGCCGACCTTCTTGCCGCAGCCGGGGCACGCGATCGAGGTCGCGCCGTCGAGCTCCTTCGGCCCGACGCGCGTCTTGCAGCCGGGGCACTCGTAGATCTGGTGCTCGAGCTGGGCGCGGAGCTCGATCAGCTCCTGGGGCGAGAGAAGGCGCTCGCGGATGAGCATCTGCGAGAGGAAGTACCCGCGCCCCGATCCCGACTCGGCCGCGATGACCTTCCGACACCGCTCGACGTCTTCGGCGGTGACGAGGCCCTCGCGGACGGCGAGGTCGCAGATGGTCTCATCCTGAGTACGCATCTCCATCAGTATAGCGATGATGCGGGGCGCGAAGCGTCATCATGCTGTACAACAAGCGTCGTGCCAAAGAGATCAGGCGGTCTCGGGCGCGTGACGCGGGCGTTACCTCGCGGAGGCGATCGCTCGCGTAAGCTGTGCTGGCTCTTTCGGAAGGGAGATCGGCCATGACCCGTTCCAGGATCGCCGCCGGCATCGCCGCCCTGGCGGTCGCCTCGCTCGCCGTCGTTCTCGGCGCTCGCCCCGCGGTGATCGTCTGGCACGCCCGCGGCCTCGACGATCCCGATCCCGCCCGTCGGGCGGCGGCCGCCCGGGCGGTCGCGGGGGTCGGCCGCGCCTCGGAGCTCGCCCGATCGCGACTGCGCGCGGCCCGGGCTGCCCACCCCGACGAGGACGCGATCCTCGAGGCGCTCGCCGCGGTCGTGTCGGCGTCCGAGCGGCTCGAGCTCGTCGCCGAGGCGCTTCGCGACCGCGTCTCGCTCGCGTTCGCCGGCCCGTTCGGGAGGTGGCCGATCCAGGCGAGGGTCGATGGGCTCCCGGATGTGGGCGCGTTCGCTCGTGGCTGGACGCAGCCGTTCGCCCTCGATCTCCGCTTGCTCGAGGTCGATCCCGTGCGCGCCGTCGAGGTGCGTCTCGTCCTCGACGAGGGCCGCGCGCTCGCGCCGGCGTTCGTCGTCGAGGGGGATGAGCTGCGCGACCACGACGTCATCGAGCTGACCATGCCCGCGGACGTCCCCCTGGGGCGCGTCACCCTGATCGCCGAGCTGCGCCTCCTCGACGGGAACGGCGAGCCGATCGGGGTCGGCGCGTTCGTCGATCGCCGGCTCAGGGTTCCGGTCGCGACGGCGATCGTGGTCGCCGAGACCGTGAGCTGGCGCTGAGGCGAAGGCCGGCCGCTTGACCGCGCTCGCCGCGGCGGCGAACGTCGACGAGTGATGCGCACGCCCGCCGTCGTCCTCCTCGTCGTCAGCTCGGCCATGGCCCTTGCCGCGTCCGGCTGTCGCTCCGACCCGCCCTACCGGGCCGAGAACGACCCGGGCGCCGGCGGACCGACGGCGCTGTCCATTCACGAGAAGGCCGACCGGTTCGAGCGCCTCCTCGAGGAGCGCCACGTCAGCCCCGACGGGCTGCTCCTCTACCGCGTTCGCCTGAAGGACCCGGCGTTTCTCGCCGGGCAGCCCTACTACGAGGACTACGCCGACCAGGCGATCTGGGGCGGGTGTCTCCTCGCGGCGGAGTGCTTCCGGTTCGCGGTGACGGGGAGCGACGAGGCGCGGGCCGCCGCGGTGAAGGCGTTCGGCGGGATCGACCTCATCCTCAGCGTCAGCGGCGAGCCGGGGCTCGCGGTCCGGTCCGTCGCGCCGGCCGCCGCGATCGCCGCGCACCCCGAGCCCGATCCGACCGCGAAGTGGGAGCCCGCGGCGCCGCCGTGGGAGCGCTTCGTCTACCGCGGGAACGTGAGCAAGGACCAGTACGCCGGGCTCGTCTTCGGCCTGGCCGTCGCGTGGCGTCACCTCGCCCCGCACGAGCCCGAGGTCGCGGCGCGCATCCGGCACCACGCCGGCGCGATCGTCGATCGCCTGCTCCGCGACCGGATGATCCTGACCGAGCGCGGCGAGCCGACCCGCTTCGGCAACGTCCGCGGCCGGATCCTCGGAGCGCCGATCGGCGTGAACGCGCTGATCGCGCTCGGCGCCTTCCGGCTCGCCCACGACGCGACGGGCGATCCTCGGCACGTCCGCGCCTACCGGCGGATGATCGTCGACGGTGGCTACGACGAGATCGCGTACTGGGCCCGGGCCGCGCTCCCGTCGCTCGGCCTCGAGAACCACAACAACGACAACATGGCCTACCTCGGCTTCTACGCGACGATGACGCTCGAGCGCGACCCCGAGGTGATCGCCGAGCTCCGGGCGGGGCTGCGGCGGGCCTGGATCGACGACCTCCGCGCGCACGACAACCCGTTCTGGACCTTCATCCACGTCTCGCTCGTCGAGGACGACGACGAGGCGGTCGCCGCCGCCGTCGAGCAGCTCCGTCGTTACCCCGAGCGCCTCGTCGCCCGCCCCGTCGATCTCCGAAGGCGGTCCGACATCCCGCGCCGCTGGTTCCGGAGCCGCAAGGGCGTCCCTCGCTCGGCCGTCGCGCTGCCGATGGATCTCCGGACGCCGAGCACCTTCGCCTGGCGAAGCTGCCCGTTCGCCCTCTACGACGACATCGGGATGCCGCCCGACACGCTCGCCTACTCGGGCGTCGACTACGTCCTCGCCTACTGGCTCGGGCGTCATCACGGGCTGATCCCGCCGCCGGGCGACTAGATGAGCTGCCTACGAACACATGGCGAACAGACCGTCGCTCGCGCACTCGGTCGGCTCCCGACCGCGCCGGATTGGAGCCAAGCTCCAGCGCCGTTGGGATCTGTTGACAAGGTCCGATCCCTCTGCTATCGTGCGCCGCGAAGCCCCACACACCATTAGTGCACTCAGGTTGGGAAGTTACAGCGAGCTGACGGAGCCGCCATGGCCGACGACGATGCGCTCGGTGAGCTGCTGGTTCGCGAGAACCTCATCTCCTCGCAGCAGCTCAAGAAGGCGATCGACTTCCAGGAATCGCTCGGAGGCGATCTTCGCGATGTCATCGTGAAGCTCGGCTTCGTGAAGGAGTCGGTCCTCTCGACCGTCGTGGCGACGCAGCAGCACGTCAAGGCCGTCGAGATTCACGACTCCGACATCGACGACGACCTGATGAAGAAGATCCCGGTGGAGAGGGTCGAGCAGTATCAGATCCTGATCCTCAAGGGAGCCGGTCCGAACCTCCCGGTGGCGATGGCCGATCCCAACGACGTCGCCGCGATCGAAGAGGTGCAGTTCCTCACGAGTCGGGTGGTCGAGCCCAAGGTCGCCCCCAAGTCGGCGATCCGGAAGGCGATCAATCGTTACGTTCAGCGCCAGGCCGGTCTCGAGTCGGACGACTTCATCGAGTCGACCGAGGACGACCTGATCGGTGCGCTCCGGAACGCCTCGGTCGAGGTGCTCGTGCGGGCGTGCCTCCTGACCCTCGTCGACAAGGGAGTCGTCTCGAGCGACGAGGTGATTGGTAGACTCAAGAAAGTGGAGTGAGCGGTCCCGCCGGGCCTCCGCGGAAGCGGTCGCCCCTCGAGTCGGGAACGCCCCAGCGGCCAGGGCCACGTGACGGCTACGTCGGCCTAGATGGAAGGAGCGCCGGATGACGGAAGCGCTCGCGAAGAAGGAAATCGCGGACGAGCTCGAGACGAAGTGCGAGCTCTCGGCCGACAAGGCCGAGACCGTCGTCGACACCGTCGTCGAATACGTGAAGGCGCAGCTGCTTCGGGGCAACACGGTCACCCTGAAGGACTTCGCCAATCTCAAGATCGTCGAGAAGAAGGCGCACATCGTCAAGGACCCCGAGACGGGACATCAGTACATCTCGCCTGCCGAGAACGTCCTCTCGTGCGTCCCGATCGACAACTTCCAGAAGCAGATCGAGAGCGCCAAGCTCTCCTCGATCATCATGGCGCTCCCGCACAACGATCCGTTCGCGCGGGTGATCGAGTTCCACTTCTCGCGCGTCGGCTGGAAGGTCGTCGTCGTGAACGGCGTCGACGAGTGCCTCCAGACGCTGAAGAAGAGCGGCGCCTACCTCACGATCGTCGACCACGGTCTGAAGGACAGCCAGCGCCTCATCGAGGAGATCAAGTGCTCCAAGGGCACGAGCATGATCCCGCTGATCACGCTCTACCCCTCCGACAAGGATCCCGAGAAGTCGACCGACTTCGTGATCCTCGGCGACGAGCACCTCGTCGAGCCGTTCGAGGTCTACACCCTCCTCATGCTCGCGGAGAGCGAGCTCGCGCGAAGCAGCGAGGAGGAGGTGATCTTCGAGCAGCAGGTGAGCTTCCAGTTCGGCACGACCGAGGAGAACCTCGAGCGGGCGAACCAGCTCGGCCAGCGTCTCTTCCGGGCGAGCCCGCTCGACGAGGAGGCTCAGGTCGCGATGAGCGCCGCGTTCCGCGAGGCGTGCGGCAACGCCGGCCAGCACGGAAACAAGGACAACCCGAGCAAGCTCATCAAGGCGCTCTACCTCCTCGACCGCGAGAAGCTCACCGTCGTCGTCAGCGACGAGGGCCCGGGCTTCGAGCACTCGACCTACACCCTGCGCGGCGAGACGAAGGACGCGGTCAGCGCGGCCCGTGAGCGTCACCACCAGGGTCGCGTCGGCGGCCTCGGGATCATGCTCATGATGAAGTGCGCCGACAAGCTCGAGTACAACGACGTCGGCAACATGATCACGCTGACGAAGTACATCCGCCCGTCCTAGTCGGCCACCGCGGGACGATCGATCGGAAGCGCCCACGCGAACGCGTGGGCGTCTTCGTGTACCGACTGGCTGTCAGCTATCAGCTATCAGCTATCAGCTATCAGCTATCAGCTATCAGCTTTCAGCTATCAGCTATCAGCTTTCAGCTGTCAGCTTTCACTGTGCGCTGCGCTGTGCGCTATCCGCTCGCCGTGCCCTGCTAGCGCTCCGCCTCACGAGTGGCCGCCTCTGCGCCGCCGCTGATGGCCGTAACTGATAGCTGATAGCTGATAGCTGACAGCTGATAGCTGACAGCCGAGCTGGCCAATGCAAAACGGCCCACCTCTCTCGGCGGGCCGCTTCGCTCCTCGTCGTGCTGGTCGGCTGACTAGCTGAGGTTCAGCGCCATCCGCAGGATGTTGCCGCCGCGCGGGTGCGGGAGGCACTCGACGCGGAAGGTGCGCGACGCGGTCGGCAGGACCGACTCGATCTGGCTCGACTCGAGCCGCCGGCCGGCGTCCGCCACCCGGATCAGGAACTGCGCCGGCCCGCGCTCGATGAACACGTGGTAGACGCCCTGCGGGTTGTTCGGATAGACGTGGCTGCTCAGCGCCTGGCAGACCTCGCCGACGCTCTTCTTCACCGCGTCGACGTTGCCGTTGTTGCACATCGCGCCGACGAACTCCTTGAGGCCTTCGGCGCACTCGGGCGTGCAGACGAGCGACAGGGTGACCGGGTTCGGCTTGTCCGGCTTGAGGAACCGGAGGTTCCCGTCGGTGCCGAGGGCGAAGAGGGCGAAGCAACGCGGGCACTTGTAGTTTCCGAAGTTCGGAACCTCGACCGCGACGCCGCAGCTCTGGCACTGGAGGAGGTAGGGGAACGACACCGCGCCGCCGGCCGCCTGCGGGGCCGGAGCCTGCGCGGGGGCCGGGGCCGGCGCTGGGCGCGGGGCCGGGGCTGGCGCGGGGGCCGGCGCCGGGGCGGAGACCCTCGACTCTGCCTTCGCCCCACTCGAGCTCGCCGAGCCGACCGCGGAGCCCGACTTCCCGAGCGCATCGAGCGCGCTCTTGAGATCGCTGCAGATCTCGAAGAACGCGTGCAAGCCGAGCATCTCGATGACGATCTTGACCTTGGCCGGCACCTTGATGAGCGCCATGCCGCCGCCGGTCGTCTTGAACGCGTCGGCGTACTTGACGAGCGAGCCGAGGCCCGTGCTGTTGACGTACTTGATCTTGGACATGTCGAGAATCAGGCGCCGGACGCCCTTCTTCTTCATGTCCTCGAGTGCGTCCTGGAAGCTCACGACGGTGGTTCCGTCGATGGCGCCCGCCATCTCCGCGAGGGCAGCCAGCGGCTGACCATCGATGGGCTTCAGGTTGATCTCGAGACCTGCCATGACCTGTCCTTCTGCCTACGTTCGCGCCCGGCAAAGCGCTCGCTCGACCTCGCTTCGAGACGGATCTCGGGGCGGTGGTCGTGCGCTCGAAAGCCCGGCGCGCGGGTTGGTTGTGTTCAGGCGAGATGGCGAAACCAGGGGAGTTATAGCAGTCGACGTTGCGGGGGTCAAGGAACCCGGCGTCGGCCGCAGCCCGCGGGCGATGGGCGCGGGCGCGGACCGGGAGGGGTCGGGTTGCAACGGTCCCAGCTCAGTTGCTATCATCCGCGCCGGGTAGCCGATCGTCCGACTCAAACCGTTGGACGGGTGCCCCTTGAGGTGCTCCAAGCTCTCCGTTCCAACGCCGTGGGTCCCGGCGACCCGAGAGACCCGAGAGAGACTGATGGCGACCGCGACACTCACCGAGCAGCAGCTCCGCCTGGGTAAGGTCCTGATGGCGGCCGGGCCCGTCACCCACGAGTTCCTCAAGCAGGAGCTCGAGAGCTCCGGCAAGGCCGCGAGCGCGCTCGGTCGCGCGCTCGGGCAGTCGGGGTTCGTGACCGAGGCGGAGCTCGCCCGGACGCTCATCGCGCGCCATCGCATCCCGAAGATCAACCTCAAGAACACCAACATCCCGCTGAAGACGATCGCCGTCCTCACGCCCGAGACGGCGAGCGAGTGCCGCGCCCTTCCGATCGATCGCATCGGCAAGGTGCTCGTGATCGTGACGCCCGACATCTTCAACGCCGACGCGATCCAGCGGCTGCGCGACATGACCGGCTTCCACGTGTCGATCATCCAGTGCGCCGCCGAGGGCTTCGATCAGATCCTCTCGGACTATTACGGGCGCCTGGCCGAGAAGCCCGAGATCGCCCGCGAGGTCCAGGCCGAGATCGGGCGCTCGATGCCCGGCGCCGCGGCGGCGCGGCCAGCTGGCGGCGGCGGCGCGCCCGGTCGCCTGAGCGCGATCGCGGCGAACGAGGACGAGCTGAAGAAGGCGGTCGCCCTCGAGGGCTACCACATGGACCTGGCCGCTCGCTGGGACCACCTCTTCGCCTCGGACGGCCCGGTCGAGGCTGAAGAGATCCTCCTCTAGCCGACCCTTTTTTGGCGTCGCTCGCTCGCTATCGTCCGCGAAGCTGCTCGAGTAAGCGCGCCGCTTCGGCGGCGATCTCCGCGCTCGCCGGCGCCTCCAGCACCCTCTCGAGTCGATCTCGAGCGTCGGCGGCGCGTCCGGCGGCGGCGAGGCTCGCGACCAGAAGCCGCAGCGCGTATCCCGAGTGTGCGTGGACGGCGTAGGCCCCGGCGAAGTCGTCGGCGGCGCCGTCGTGATCTCGAACCGCCGACCGACAGAGCCCACGCTCGATCCACGCCATGTGGTCGCCCGGCGCGAGCCTCACGAGCAGGTCCGCGGCGCCCGGCCCGTGCTCGGCGGTCGTGAGCGCCCGTTCGGGGGCCTCGCTCTCGCGGAGCAGTCGTGTCATGGCGAAGAGACGGCGCGGCTCGAGAACGCCGTCCGACGGATCGAGGGCCGCCTCGAGGTCGTCGAGCGTCCACGCGATCAGGCCGGCTCGTTCCCAGCGGAAGTGAAGCGCCTCGGGGAGGAGCACGATCGCCGCGTCGAGACCCTCGATCGCATCGAGGCGTCGTCCGGCGGCCGCGTCGACGAGGGCCCGGATCGCGAGGAGGCGGGCTCGGAGCTCGGGGTCCTCGGCGCGCTCGGTTGCGAGCAGGCGGTCGAGCGACGGGCGCGCCGAGGGCTCGACCTCGTCCCGCTTGGCCGTCTCGAGCGCGGAGATCACGGGGATCAGCCACGGCCACTCGCGGCGTGCGGCCGCGTCTCTCTCGGCGCCGAGATCCACGGTCAGCTTCCCTCGTCGAAGCTCCTCGGCGCGCGCGTAGGCGTGGTCGAGGATCGTCTCGGGGCTCTTGGTGGGGGCTCGCTCGAGGACGGTCCGGGCGGCGGCGAGCTCGCGTCGCGCGAGGAGGGCGAGTCCCCGCAGGTGCGTCGCCGAGCGCTCGATCTCGTCATCCGTCGTCGTCGCGAGCGCGCGCTCGAAGTCCCGGAGCGCCCGGTCGGTCTCGCCGAGCTGAAGCGCCACTCGCCCGCGCCGCACGAGCTGCGAGTCCCTGAATCCATCGCGGGCGTTCGCCGCGTCGAGGAGCTCGAGCGCGCGGCGCGGATCGCCCTGGCGGAGGCGGACCGCGCCGAGGAGCTCGAGGGCGAGGGAGTGCTCGGGCGCCTGCGCGAGCGCCAGGCCGAGATGGCCCGCTGCGGCCTCGAGGTGACCGTCGCGCGTGGCGACATCCTTCTTGGCCCGGGAGATTTCGATCCACCCGGCCATGGCGTGGAGGAGCGGCGTCGGTGCCGAGAGCGAGGCGCCCGCGACGAGCTCGGTCTCCGCGCTGAGGACGTCGCCTCGCTCG
Organism: Planctomycetota bacterium; assembly: GCA_029260755.1. Taxonomy (GTDB): domain Bacteria; phylum Planctomycetota; class J058; order J058; family JAJDCQ01; genus JAJDCQ01. The sequence goes on from JAJDCQ010000128.1 coordinate 33,655, forward strand.
AGGTGGATCGCCGATCGAATCGCGTGCGCGAGCGCGTCGCCCGGATCGAGGGCGAGCGCCCGGGAGGTCGACAGGAACGCCTCGTCCGTCGCTCTCGCGCCGAGATCCGACCAGGCGAGGGACACGTGCGCGAGGCCGAGTCGCGGGTCGAGGTCGAGGGCGCCGGCGGCCGCGCGCCGGGACGCCTCCGGCCGATTCATCGCGAGGAGCGTGAGTGACTTCAGCGCCCAGGCCTCGGCCCGCTTCGGGTCGAGGTCGATCGCGCGGTCGAGGTCCGCGAGCGCGGCGTCGAGCTCCCAGAGCTCGAAGGAGACCGCGCCGCGAGCGATGAGCACGTCCGGCCGGTCCGGCGCGAGGTCGGCCGCGGCATCGAGCCGGCGGCGCGCCTCTTCGAGGTCGCCGCGGAGGCGCAGGCGCAGGCCCTCGATGACGAGTCGGTCGGCCGGGGAGCCCCACTCGTCCGGGATCGACGGCGCGACCTCGCGCCAGAACGGCCAGCCGAGCTCGGAGCGGTCGAACGCGGCGAGGACGGCGGCGCGCGCCTCGTCGCCCCCCAGTCGGCAGAGCGTCCGCGCGGCCGTCGCCGCCGCCGCCTGGTCGAGCTCGCTCGCGCGCTCGAGCAGCCCGACGACCGAGGCGACCTGCTCCCGGTCGGGATGCCGCGCGACGACGGCCAGCACCCGCGCGCACATCGAGGCGAAGTCGAGCTCCGCGGCGGTCGGTGCTGCGCGGAGCCGCGCGACCGACGCGTCGAGCGCGGTCGCGACGGTCCGGGCGGTGTGCTCGCCGCCGATGCGAAGGAGGGTCTCCTCGAGCTCATCGAGGAGGGCCCGGACCCGTCCGCGGCGGAGGACGTCGTCGCCGGATCCGGTCGCGATGACGGTCTCGCGGGTGCGCTCGAGCGCCTCCTCGACCCGGCGGGTCTCCGCGGCGACGAGCGCGTCGCGCCGGATTCGCTCCGAGACGATCGCCCAGCCCGTCGCCGCGAGGGCGGCCGCGAGCACCGCCGCCAGCCCGAACGCGATCATCCGGCCGCGGTCGCGCCGCAGCCAACGCCGCAGGCGTTCCCCGCGGGTCGGCGGGCGCGCGAGGATCGCCTCGCCGGCTAGGAATCTCCGCAGCTCGTCGCCGACTGCCTTCGCCGACGGGTAGCGCCGGTCGAGGTCCTTCTCGAGGCAGCGCAGGAGGATCGTCTCGAGGTCGGGGTGGATCCGCGCGTCGATGGCGCGCGGCGCCGGGGGCTCCTCGCTGACCACCTTCTGCGCGATGACGAGCGGGCTGTCGCCCTCGAACGGCGGCCGACCGCAGAGCGCCCGGTAGAGGACGGCGCCGAGCGCCCAGACGTCGCACCGAGGGCCCTGGCGCGCCCGGTCGCCCGAGGCCTGCTCGGGCGCCATGTAGGCGGGCGTGCCGAGGATGTCGCCGGTCAAGGTGAGCTGCTGGCGCGACGCCGCGTCGTGGGCGAGGCCGAAGTCGGTCAGGCGCGGCTGCCCGTTCTCGTCGAGGAGGATGTTGGCCGGCTTGACGTCGCGGTGAACGAGGCCGCGGGTGTGGGCGTGGTGGAGGGCGTCGGCGATCGGCGCGACGATCTCGGCGATCCGGCGCGGCGGCACGCGTTCGCGGTCGAGCCGCGCCGAGAGGCTCTCGCCGGCGACGTGGTCCATCACGATGTAGGGCTTGCCGTCCTCGGTCCGGCCGACGTCGTAGACGCGCACGATCGCCGGGTGGTCGAGCCGGGCGGTCGCTCGCGCCTCGCGGACGAAGCGCTCGATGTCCTCGGCGTCGTTTCCCCACGGGGACTCGAGGATCATCTTGATCGCGACGGTCCGGTCGAGGCGCGGGTCGGTCGCGCGCACCACGACGCCCATCCCGCCGCGACCGAGCTCGGCGGAGACCAGGTAGGGTCCGATCCGGCTCGGGAGCGACGCGGGGTCGACCGCGCCCGCCCGCGCCGGGGAAAACGCGCCGACCGTGCCCGGCGTCGGCATCCCGGCGGGCGTGCCGCACCGGGGGCAACGCATCGCCGGCACGCCGTCGGGCGCGCGCTCGAGGCCGCACGCCGCACAGCGTCGCGCGGCGGCCGGGGGGCTGGGGGGGATCGGCATGAGATCGCCTGCTCGGGACGAGCGCTGTCATCGATGGTGCGCGCTGAACAACTTCATTCAATGGGCACGACGGGGGCCCGACCGAACGTCGCTGTTGACGCCCGCCCCGACCCGGTGATAATGGCGCCTCGCGTGCGAATGTTCGATCGATGTCAGGGTGGCCGATTCGCCGCCTCCGACCGCCGTCGCAGCGCGCGTCCATGTCCATGAGTGAGACCGTCCCCTCGCCGAGCCCCGACGCCGGGGAGCCCCGGCTCGATCGCTTCCTGCGAAGCGGGGTGGAGGAGTCCTCGCCCGGCGCGGTCGTCCGCGACGCGCGCGGTCGTCTCCTCGTCGCCGCCGAGGACGCCGTCGACCTCGCCGCGGTTCAGGCGAGCGGCGTGTCCCTTCGCCGGCTCGCGCGCCGGATCCGCGTTCGCGACGGCGGCGCCGAGACGGCGTGGCTCGTGCCGGCCGAGCTCGCCGGGCTGACGCGGGAGGAGGCGACCCTCGCGGCGGAGGTGGCGCTCCCGTTCGGTCGGACGACCAGCGAGCGCGGCCTCTGGGTTCGCTACGCGCCGGGGCTCGAGCTCCTCGGCGTCAACGACCGCGGCGACGTCCTCCTCGCCCGGCGCCCCGAGCTCGAGGACGAGGCGGACGCGAAGACCGAGCCGGACGACGGACCCGTCGACCGGAGCGTCTGGACGACGACGTCAGGCCTGCCCGAGCGAACGATCGTGACCGGTCGGATCGAGGAGCTCGAGCGCTACCGCGCCGAGGCCGAGGCGTGGATCTCCGCCCTCGAGGTCGCCACCGGCGAGGGTTGCCGCGAGGTCTCGCGTCTCGCGGCCGGCGTCGAGCTCACCGTCTCGGTCAACGGGCGCGTCCCGGCCGGGGCGCGAGGCCGCCCGGCGCACGTCGAGCGGTCGGTCCGGGCCTCGTGGCCCGACGCCGACGACCTCGAGGCGATCGCCCTGCGCGACGAGATCCTCGCGCGACACGCCGCGGCCGGCGTTCGCGTCCCGCGCATCGTCGTCACCACGCTCCTCGGCGTCCCCGAGGATGCCGACGCGTTCGAGGCCTTCGCCGATCGCCTCCGCGAGCACGGCGCCGACCCGGGCGGGCTCGGCCTCCCCGAGTCCATCACGGCGAGCCGGTTCTTCGACGCGGAGACGGGCCGCCTCGTCCCGGTGAGCGTCCGCCACGTCGGGTCCGACGAGGCGCCCGAGGCGATCCACGTCGTCGCCGTCGGCGCGGACGACCACGACGTCGTCCGCGGCCGCGGCGTCCTCGGCGCCCTGTCGACGATCCTCCCCCGGATCGGCGGCCTGCTCGTTCGCGCCGCGTCCCTCGTCGTCGGCGAGGGCGACGCGGTCACCCTGGTCGCGGGGCCGGCCGGGCCGGCCCGCGCGGCCGTCGTGACCTCGGCGAGGCTCGTGGCGCAGGCCGGAGCGAGCGCGGTCCTGCCGTCGGACGGAGCGGGCGGCGGCTACGTCGCGTGGCCGACCGAGCGAACCGTCTACGAGTCCGCGGCCGCGTTCGCCCCGCTCGCCGAGGCGCTCGCGTCGAGCGCGCCCCCGGTCGTCGAGAACCCGGCCGCCGACCTCGGCGCGAGCGGCGCGCCCGACCGGATCGGCCTGGTCACGCACCGCTTCGGGCGCGAGCGCGTCCTCCTCGATCCGACCGCCGGCGTCCTGCGCTGGGACGGCTGCCCGCGCCCGGTCGGGGCGCTCGTTCTGATCCGCCCGGGCGACGGCCCGTTCGCGCTCCGGCGCCCGCCGCCGGACGAGCTCGTCGGCGTCGTCCTCCGGGGCGAGACGCCCGAAGGCACGTTCGACGTCCTCTCCGATCCCGACGCGCCCGTCGCCGCGGCGCTCGCCGAGCGCGGCATCACCGGCGGCGCCCTCGTCGACGCGCTCGCCGCGGCGCGCGGCGGGAGCCCCGAGGCGCTCGCGGGCGGGGACGACTCGCTCGGCGCGGCGCTGCTGCGGATCCTCGAGGCGCGGATCGCGCTGTGGCGCCGCCTCGTCGAGACCGTCCCGACGTTCCTGCTCACCGGCGCCGTCGGCCCGGACGAGGCGGTCGCGGCGGTGCGCCTGGTGTCCGGTCGGCCCGACGCGATCGAGCTCGGCGGGACGATCGACCGCGACGCGCTCCGCGCGGCGGCCGCGGACGGAGAAGAGACACGAAGCGAGCCCCGTCCGGGTGGGCTCGAGACGATCAACGAGGGGCAGAGCCCCCGGTCGAACTCAGTAGAAGGCTAGAGACAGGCACGGAAGGAATCGAAATGACTGCGAAGCATGTGAGTCGCGACCGCGAGGCGCGCGATCTGATCCGCAAGGGCGTCAAGACGCTCGCGAAGGCCGTCAAGGTCACCCTCGGACCCCGGGGGCGCAACGTCGTCCTCGAGCGTTCGTTCGGCGCCCCCACGATCACCAAGGACGGCGTCACCGTCGCCAAGGAGATCGAGCTCGCCGACGCCCGCGAGAACATGGGCTGCCAGATGGTGCGCGAGGTCGCGAGCCGGACGAACGACGCGGCCGGCGACGGCACGACGACGGCGACCGTCCTGGCCGAGGCGATCTTCGAGGCGGGGCTGCGGAACCTGATCGCCGGCGTCAACCCGATCCACCTCAAGCGCGGCATCGACAAGGCGGTCGTGGCGGTGAAGGGCGCGCTCGCCGCGGCGAGCCGTCCGGTCAGCGGGACGAAGGACCTCGAGCAGGTCGCCCGGATCAGCGCGAACAACGACACGGCGACCGGCAAGGTGATCGCCGAGGCGTTCGAGAAGGTCGGCAAGGAGGGCGCGGTCACCGTCGACGAGAGCAACGGGATCGAGACGACCCTCTCGATCGTCGAGGGGCTCGAGTTCGATCGCGGCTACCTCTCGCCGAACTTCATCACCCACCCCGAGCTTCGTCGGTGCGAGCTCGAGGACGTCCTCGTCCTCGTCCACGAGAAGAAGATCGGCAACGTCCGCGACCTCGTCCCGATCCTCGAGGCGGTCATCCGCGCGGGCAAGGCGATCCTGATCATCGCCGAGGACATCGAGGGGGACGCGCTCGCGACCCTCGTCGTCAACCGGCTCCGCGGCGACCTGAAGGTCTGCGCGGTGAAGGCGCCGGGCTTCGGCGATCGGCGCAAGGCCATGCTCGAGGACATCGCCGTCGTGACCGGCGGCCGGGCGATCCTCGAGGACACCGGCGACAAGCTCGAGAACCTGAAGCTCGAGGACCTCGGGCGGGCGGCGAAGGTCATCATCGACAAGGACTCGACCGCGATCATCGAGGGCGGCGGCGACGCGACGACGATCAAGGCGCGGGCCGAGTCGTTGAAGGCGCAGATCGAGGACACCACGTCCGACTACGACCGCGAGAAGCTCGAGGAGCGCCTCGCGAAGCTCGCCGGCGGCGTCGCCAAGGTCGAGGTCGGCGCGTCGACCGAGAGCGAGCTCAAGCAGCGCAAGGCGCTCGTCGAGGACGCGATCAACGCGACCCGCGCGGCCCTCGAGGAGGGGATCGTGCCGGGCGGCGGCGTGGCGCTCGTGCTGGCGGCGAAGGCGATCGACGCCCTCGACCTCTCGGCCGAGGAGCGCGTCGGCGCCGACATCCTGCGCGCGTCGCTCGAGGCCCCGCTCCGCCAGATCGTCGACAACGCGGGTGAGAGCGCCTCGGTGGTGCTCGAGCGGATCCGCGAGAAGGACGACCCGACGTTCGGCTTCGACGCCGACACGCTCCAGTACGGCGACATGCTCGAGCTCGGCATCGTCGACCCGGCGAAGGTGACCCGCAGCGCGCTGGAGAACGCGGCGAGCGTCGCCTCGCTCCTCCTGACGACCGAGGCGCTCGTCGGGGAGGCCCCGAAGAAGGACAAGAAGGGGAAGAAGAAGTCGTCGGGTGGTGGCGGCGGCGGCTACGACGATGACGACTACGGGGATGATGACTGGGACTAGGCAGTCCCAGTCTCAGTCCTGCCGTCGACGGGGAGTTCGCGCTCGGCGTGAATGCCCCGCCGACGACTCGGCCAACGTCGGAACGGTGCGCGTTGTCAGTTGCAATCCGCGCAATCCGCGCAATCCGCGGTTCCACTTCTCCGAGTCGCCTCGACCGAACCGCGGATTACGCGGATTGCGCGGACCGAACTTGCCCGTGCGACGATCGCGGTCGTGCGGACCTCCTGCTCTAGGTCCCGAGTGAGTCACCGAGATGCCCCTCGATCCAACCATCAAGAAGCTCCTCATCATAGGCTCCGGCCCCATCGTCATCGGCCAGGCCTGCGAGTTCGACTACTCCGGCACCCAGGCCTGCAAGGCGATCCGGTCCGAGGGGATCGAGGTCGTCCTCATCAACTCCAACCCGGCCACGATCATGACCGACCCGGAGGTGGCCGATCGGACCTACGTCGAGCCGCTCACCGTCGAGGCCGCGACCCGGGTCATCGCGATCGAGAAGCCCGACGCGGTCCTCCCGACCCTGGGCGGTCAGACCGGCCTCAACCTCGCGATGGACCTCGCCAAGGCGGGCGTCCTCGATGAGCACGGGGTGCGCCTCATCGGCGCCGCCGTCGACGTGATCGAGAAGGCGGAGGACCGGCAGCTCTTCAAGGACGCCGTCGAGAAGATCGGGCTGAGCGTGCCGCGCTCGGGGCTCGCCCACACGATGGAGGAGGCGCGCGCCCTCCGCGATGAGCTCGGCACGCCGGCCATCATCCGTCCCGCCTTCACCCTCGGCGGGACCGGCGGCGGGATCGCGTGGAACGTCGAGGAGTACGAGGCGATCTGCCGGGCCGGGATCGATGCCAGCCCGATCGACGAGATCCTCATCGAGGAGAGCATCATCGGGTGGAAGGAGTTCGAGCTCGAGGTGATGCGCGACGTCAAGGACAACGTCGTCATTGTCTGCTCGATCGAGAACATCGACCCGATGGGCGTCCACACCGGCGACTCGGTCACCGTCGCGCCGGCCCTCACCTTGTCCGATCGCGAGTATCAGCGGATGCGGGACGCCGCGATCGCGATCATGCGCGAGATCGGCGTCGAGACCGGCGGCAGCAACGTCCAGTTCGCCACCTGCCCCCGGACCGGGCGGCTCGTCGTGATCGAGATGAACCCGCGCGTCTCGCGGAGCTCGGCCCTCGCGTCGAAGGCGACCGGCTTCCCGATCGCGAAGATCGCGGCGAAGCTGGCGATCGGCTACACCCTCGACGAGCTGCGCAACGACATCACCCAGGAGACGCCCGCCTGCTTCGAGCCGACGATCGACTACGTCGTGACGAAGATCCCGCGGTTCGACTTCGAGAAGTTCCCGGGCTGCAACGTCGGCCTCACCACCGCGATGAAGAGCGTCGGCGAGGCGATGGCGATCGGGCGGACGTTCAAGGAGTCGTTCCAGAAGGCGTTCCGCTCGCTCGAGGTCGGGCGCTGGGGCTACGGGGCCGACCCGAAGGACCGCGCCTACGGAGCGGCCGGCGAGCGTCCCGATCGGCGCGAGATCCGCGAGCATCTCGCGACGCCCGGCGCGGAGCGCTTCCACTATCTCCGCTACGCGTTCCTCCAGGGGATGCCGTTCGACGAGGTGCACCGGCTGACCGGGATCGACCCGTGGTTCCTCGACCAGATCCGCGAGCTCTGCGACGAGGAGCGCGCTCTCCGCGGGCGGCTCGGCGACGACGACGTCCCCGCGGATGTGCTCCGGCGGGCGAAGCGCCGCGGCTACGCCGACGCGCAGCTCGCGCGGATGTGGGGGCGGGAGGAGGCGGCCGTCCGGGCCGATCGGATCGCCAAGGGGGTCGTGCCGACCTACAAGCTGGTCGACACCTGCTCGGCCGAGTTCGAGGCGTTCACCCCGTACCTCTACTCGACCTACGAGGACGAGGACGACGCCGAGCCGACCGACCGCCGGAAGGTGCTCATCCTGGGGGGCGGCCCGAACCGGATCGGGCAGGGGATCGAGTTCGACACCTGCTGCGTCCACGCGGCGATGGCGCTGCGGGACGAGGGGTTCGAGACCATCATGGTCAACAGCAACCCCGAGACCGTCTCGACCGACTACGACACCTCGGACCGCCTCTACTTCGAGCCGCTCACGTTCGAGGACGTCCTCAACATCTGGGAGCGGGAGAGGCCGACAGGCGCGATCGTCCAGCTCGGCGGTCAGACGCCGCTCAACCTGGCTCGGCGCCTCGAGGCGGCCGGCGTGACGATCCTGGGCACGGCGCCCGCCCGCATCGACGAGGCCGAGGACCGGAAGAGCTTCGACGCCCTCGCCCGTCGCCTCGGGTTGCGCCAGCCGGAGAACGGGACGGCCCGCAGCGTCGACGAGGCGGAGAAGATCGCCCGCGAGATCGGCTACCCGGTCCTGGTCCGACCGTCGTTCGTCCTCGGCGGGCGCGCCATGAAGATCGTCTGGGACGACGCGCAGCTCCGGCAGTTCGCCGCGCTGGCCGTCGAGGCGAGCCCGGATCATCCCATCCTGATCGACCGCTTCCTCGAGCGGGCGATCGAGGTCGACGTCGACGCGGTCGCCGACGACGAGCGGGTCGTGATCGCGGGAATCCTCGAGCACATCGAGGAGGCGGGCGTCCACAGCGGCGACGCGTCGATGGTGATGCCGCCCTACTCGCTCCCCGCCGACGTCGTCGACGTGATCCGGCAGCAGACGATCGCGCTCGGCGAGGCCCTCTGCGTGCGCGGCCTCATGAACGTGCAGTTCGCCGTGCAGGAGAACGAGGTCTACGTCCTCGAGGTGAACCCGCGGGCGAGCCGGACGGTCCCCTTCGTCGGCAAGGCGACCGGCGTTCCGCTCGCGAAGATCGCCGCGCGGGTGATGGTCGGCCGGCGCCTCCGGGAGCTCGGCCTGCGCGAGGAGCGCCCGCCGCTTCTGTGCGCGGTCAAGAAGAGCGTGTTCCCGTGGAGCCGCTTCCCTGGCTGTGACATTCGCCTCTCGCCGGAGATGAAGAGCACCGGCGAGGTGATGGGGCTCGACCGCGACTTCGGCGCCGCGTTCGCCAAGGCGCACCTGGCCGGCGGGCAGGTGCTCCCGCGGCGGGACGGACGGGTGTTCATCACCGTCAACGACCGCGACAAGGCAGACGTCCTCTACATTGCGCGCCGTCTCACCTCGCTCGGTCACGAGGTGCTCGCGACGGCGGGGACGGCCCGCTTCCTCGAGCGGCACGGGGTGGCGCCGGTCTGCCTCGTCCACAAGGTCGGCGAGGGGCGCCCCAACGGCCTCGACCTCATCACGAACGGCGAGGTCGACCTGATCATCAACACGGTCGGCAGCGGCGAGGAGCTCTCGCGCAGCCACAAGGAGAGTATGCGCGAGATCGCCGAGCGGCGTCGGATCCCGTGCATCACGACCGTCGCGGGGGCGGCGGCCGTCCTCGCGGGCATGGAGGCGGCGAGCCGGCCGAGCGGCCTGCCGGTCTACGCGCTCCAGGACCTCGCCGCGACGTCATCCGGTTGAACGACGGACGTAGGAGAGACGGATGGAACCCCTCGGACTCCCCCGCGGAAGCGTCCGCGCCCTCCTCGCCCTCACGATCGTCGGGCTGTTCCTCGGCCTGATCTACATCCGCGGCGTGGCCGAGGCGCCGCCGACGGTCGGCCCCGACGCGACGCCCGTCCTGCCGGTCGACGGGCGGCCGATCGTGCCGTTCACGGTGATGCATCTCGTGTTCATCGTTCTGGCGAGCTACTTCAGCTCGCGCGGGTCGACCGAGGTCCAGCGGGCCGAGGCGGCCGGGACGCCGGCAGCCGGCATGAAGCTGCCGGCGCCGACGGGCGAGGCGATCGCGGAGGCGGCCGCCGCGGCGGTCGAGGCCGCGACGGCGAAGCCGCCGACCGAGCCGCGCCGGCCGCTCTTCCTCCCGAAGGGCGTGGTGCGGACGCTGCTTCTCGTCGGGTGCGGGGCCGCGGCCGGGATCGCGGTCTCCTCGGGAACGGCGCTCGAGCCGAGCGTCCTCTCGGCCCTGGTGCTCCTCGGCACCTTCTTCGGGGGCGTCCTGATCCGCGGCGCGAAGCTCAAGTTCCTCTACCGAGGCAGCGAGAAGAGCGCCGTCCTCGTGACGATCGAGCACGTCAAGGCGGTCGTCTGCCTCCTCGCAACGTTCGCCTTGGCTGGCCTTTACCTGACGAGTCAGGACTCCGCCGCGGACTTCGAGACGCTCGAGCTCTTCCTCGGGATGCCGGCGGTGTTCTATTTCGGCTCGCGATGAACCGGGTATAATTCCGACAGAACTAGGGCGGATTGTTGGTGCGATGCGTCGCGAGACATCGCATCATGGGGGATTCCCGTAAGTTCAGTCGCCCGCAGCGAGGCTCACCGTGGCTACGACGACTCTGGAACAGCCCACCACCGCGACCACGACCGAGGCCCCCGGGTCCGGCGCCACGCCCGCTCCGGCGCCCGCGACGACCGACACCAAGCCGCCGCGCACCCTCTCGGTCGCGATCATCAACCCGAAGTTCGAGCCCTCCTACTGGGGCTTCGACTACGCCCTGCCGCTCTACCCGGGCGACAAGCGCTGCACGATGATCACGGGCGCGCTGCCGGCCCTGGCCGGCCTCGTCCCCGACGGGCACGAGGTCGTCCTGATCGACGAGAACGTCGAGGAGATCGACTTCGAGGCGCTCCGGCGGTTCGACGTCATCGGCCTGACCGGGATGATCGTCCAGAAGCAGCGGATGAAGGAGATCCTCGAGGTCGTCCGGACCTACGAGAAGCCGGTCGTCGTGGTCGGCGGCGCCTACGCCTCGGTCGACGAGGAGTACTTCGACGGCCTCTGCGATGTGCTCTTCACGGGTGAGGCGGAGGAGACCTGGCCGCAGTTCCTGAACGACTACGCGGCGGGCCGCCCCTACGAGAAGCGCTACGAGCAGGCCGACCGGACCGACATGTCGAAGGTCCCCAAGCCCCGCTTCGACCTCCTCCACGTCGACCGCTACGCCTCGGGGGCGCTCCAGTTCTCGCGCGGCTGCCCGTTCCAGTGCGAGTTCTGCGACATCATCGTCACCTTCGGTCGCCGGCCGCGCCTGAAGAACCCCGTGCAGCTCGTCGAGGAGCTCGACGACATGCGCAAGGCGGGCTTCTTCTCCTGCTTCATCGTCGATGACAACTTCATCGGCAACTCGCGCGAGGCGAAGAAGCTGCTCCGGCTGATCATCCCGTGGCAGGAGAAGCACGGCTATCCGCTCCGGCTCACGACCGAGGCGAGCATCAACCTCGCCGACGACGCGGAGATGCTCGACCTCCTCTACCGGGCGAACTTCCGCGGCGTGTTCATCGGGATCGAGACGCCGCGCGAGGCGTCGCTGATCGAGACGAAGAAGTTCCAGAACACCCGCGGCGACTCGCTCTCGGACAAGCTCGCCCGGATCCAGAACGCCGGAATCGACATCAACGCCGGCTTCATCGTCGGGTTCGACGCCGACGACAAGGGGATCTTCGAGGACCAGTTCAACTTCATCCAGGACAACGGCGTCGTCCTCGCCATGGTCGGCATGCTCGGGGCGATCCCGAAGACGCCGCTCTACGCGCGCCTCGAGAAGGAGGGGCGCCTGCGGATGGACGATCCGAACTGCAACATCGTCCCCGCCCAGATGACGCGCGAGGAGCTCCAGCGCGGCTACTGGGACCTGGTGAAGCGCCTCTACTCCCCCGAGGTCTTCCTCGACCGCTACTTCCGGGTCTACCGCTTCCCCGAGTACCACCGGAAGCGGGCCGAGATCAGCAAGAAGGCGAACGAGGGCAAGACGATCCCGACGCTCGTCTACGGCCTGCTGCTCCTGTGGAGCCTCTTCTGGACGCTCCTCAAGGACGGCTCGCTCCTGACGGTCGGCGCGGTCTACTTCCGGAAGTTCTTCCGCGACAACCTCCGCTACCGTCGCGACGTGATCGGCTTCGCCCAGTACATGAATCGCTGCGTGACCCACTGGCACTTCTACAAGTTCACGCGCGAAGCCCTCTCGGGAAAGCTCCGCCTCTTCAATTCGGGCTAGCTCGCTGGCGGCGGACCTCCTCGACCGAGTATCGTCAGCCAGGGCGGTCACCCGCCCCTCCTGAGCGATGGACGTCGAGGCCACCACCACCGAGCAGCTCACCCGCTGCGCGATCGCGATCGTGATCGGCGCGCTCGTCGGTCTCGAGCGCCAGGCACGGATGGAGGTCCGCGAGCGCGACCGGCGTCCGCCCGATCCGGCGCCGTCCGACCCGGCGCCGCCCGAGGCCGAGACGGCCTCTTCCGATGCCGAGCAGATCGGCGGTGTCCGCACGTTCGTCGTCATCGCGCTGACCGGCGCGGTCGCGACCATGTCCGGCTCGCCCTGGATCTTCGTCGCGGCGTTCCTGGCGGTCGCCCTGCTCGTGGTCGCCGGTTACGCGCTGACGGCGTATCGCACTCAGGGCGACCTCGGCTTCACGAGTGAGCTCGCCGCCCTGACGGTGTTCCTCCTCGGGGGGCTCTGCGGTGACGGACGCCTCTCGCTGGCCGCCGCGGCTGGCCTGATCCTCGCGCTCATCCTCTCACTCAAGGAGCGGCTCCACCGATTCGCCAGCCGGATGCGGAAGGAGGACATCCAGGCGGTCGTGAAGTTCGCGGCGTTGAGCGTGATCGTCCTGCCGTTGCTGCCTGCGGAGCCCCTCCCGGTCGGCGCTTCGCTCGCGGGATCCACGGCGACGGTGGCCGTGGACGGCATCGCGATCGATGGCGTCGAGGCCGCGCCGGTCGATGGTGATCCCGTGGTCCCGCCGTGGTACGCGAGCCTGACCCTCGACGTGCGCAAGGTCTGGTGGATGGTGATCCTGATCTCGTCGATCTCGTTCGTCGGCTTCATCCTCGGCAAGTTCATCGGGGCGAAGCGTGGTCTGCTCGTCACCGCCGGCGTCGGAGGCCTCGTCTCGTCGACGGCCGTCTCGCTGACCTACGCCCAGCGCAGTCACCAGACGCCGGCCCTCGCGACCGAGCTGACGATGGGGATCCTCCTCGCCAACGTGATCATGCCGATCCGGGTCGTGGCCGTGCTGTTCGTCGTCTGCGCGCCGCTGGCCATCCATCTCGCCGTCCCCATGGGCATCACCGCCGGCGCCGGGGCGCTCGCCGCGCTCGTCCTCTACCTCCGGCGTCCGGGCGATGGCGAGATGGAGGACGTCGAGCTCAAGAACCCGTTCGAGCTCGCCTCGGCGGTCAAGTTCGGCCTCCTCTTCGGCGTCGTCCTGTTCGGGGCGCAGATCGTGCAGGCGCTGTTCGGCGACGCCGGCCTCTACGGGCTCTCGGTCGCGAGCGGCCTCACCGACGTCGACCCCGTCGCGCTCACCAGCGCGGATCTCGTCGCCTCGGGGCGGACGAGCATGCTCGTCGGCGTCGTGATGGTGACCCTCGCGGTGATCAGCAACACGGCGGTGAAGGGCGGGCTCGTGATCTCGGCCGGTGACCGAAGCCTGCGCGGGAGCGCGATCTTCGCGTTCGGCGCCATGCTCTTGGCGGCCTTCGGGGGACTCGGCCTCGCCGTGTTCCTCTGGCGCTCGGGTTCCGTCATCTCCGTCGCCGGTCCGTAGCGGTGATCCCGAGCTCGCTCCCGCCCTCCTCGCATCCCGGAGACTCGGGAAGACGCCATCCCACGCAGCCGTCGACCTCCGGCGTGTTCCGAGCCCTCGACCGCTATCAGATTCACGGAGAGATCGGGCGGGGCGGCATGGGGGCGGTCTACCGCGCTCACGATCCGCGCCTCGGCCGCGCCGTCGCGATCAAGGTCTTCGCCCCGGGGCCGGACCGGTCGGGGAAGCGCCGGGCGCGCTTCGAGCGCGAGGCGGCCGCCGCGGGACGGCTGCGTCACCCGGGGATCGTCCACGTCCACGACGCGGGGGCGGCCGGCGGGCTCCTCTACCTGGTGATGGACTTCGTCGAGGGCGAGACGCTCGCCGCCCGGATCCGACGCGCCCCGCTGCCACCGCGCGAGGCGGCGCGCATCACCGCCGCGATCGCCCGGGCGCTCGATCACGCCCACGGCCAGGGGATCGTCCACCGCGACGTGAAGCCGGCGAACATCCTGCTCCGGACCCGGCCCGACGGTCCGTCCGAGGCGCTCCTCGCCGACTTCGGGATCGCCCGCGACCTCGACTCGACCGCAGGTCTGACGGCCACGGGCGAGATCGTCGGGACGATCGGCTACATGGCGCCCGAGCAGCTCCGGGGCAACCCGGACGACGTCGGACCGACGGCCGACGTCTGGGCGCTCGGCGCGGTCCTCCACGAGTGCGTGACGGGGCGGCCGGCGTTCGTCGGGGAGGGGGCGCCGCAGGTGATGGCGGCGATCCTCGCTCACGACCTCGTCCCGCCGTCGGCGGTGCGGCCGGTGCCGGAGGCGCTCGACGCGATCGTCGCCTGTTGCCTCGACGCCGAACCGCTCTATCGCTACGAGTCGGCGGGCGCGCTCGCCGACGACCTCGATGCGTTCCGGGCGGGACGTCCCATCGCCGCGCGCGGTGGTGCCCGGCGGCGCGGCGGCGCGGCGCGCTGGATCGCGGCCCTCGTGATCGGGCTGCTCGCGCTCGGCGTCGCGGGCGGGGCGGCGACCTTCCTCGCCCGGGATCGGGACCCGCCGCGGGTGAGCTTCGAGCGGCCGCGGTGGTTCGCCCCGAACGAGGCGAGCTCGATCCTCGTCCGCGGGCGGCTGAGCGAGCCCTGCCGCGAGCTCCGCTTCGGCGAGACCCGGGTCGTCCCGGACGGGGTCGCGTTCGAGGTCCGCCTCGACGTGCCGACCGAGCGCGCCACCCACCTCGTGACCGCGGTCGACCTCGCCGGCAACGAGAGCCTCCCCGAGACGGTCACGATCCTCCGCGAGGCGGCGCCGCCCTCGCCGATCCCCGAGGGGACCTGGTGGGATCCGACGCCCGAGCAGCTCGCCGCCGTCGAGGAGACCGGCTGGCCGCTCTGGTTCGAGGACGACGCCGGGATGCGGTTCGTCCTGATCCCGGCTGGCGAGCTCGCGCTGAAGAAGAAGACGCTGGCGGTCGCGAAGCCGTTCTACCTCGCGGCGTTCGAGCTGACGAACGAGCAGTACACCCTCTGGAACCCGAAGCACGGGCCGCAGCCGCAGAACGGGCAGCCGTGTGACGGCCCGACCCAGGCCGCCCCGCACGTCTCCTGGGACGAGGCCCGCGCCTTCTGCGAGTGGCTGGGCGAGACGCGAGGGCAGCCGGGGGCCTACCGCCTGCCCGCCGACGCGGAGTGGGAGTGGGCCTACCGGGCGCGGACGACGACCCGCTACTACTGGGGAGATGAGGTCGGCGGCGAGCCCCTCGCGAACCTCGGCGACGCCGTCTCCAAGGTCGTCTTCGACTGGAAGCACGAGGTCGCCCCGCTCGATGACGGCCACCGCGTCGCCGCCCCCGTCGGCAGCTTCCCCTGCAACCCCTGGGGTCTCTACGACATGGCCGGCAACGTCTACGAGTGGACCGCCGAGCTCCGCGACGACGGGAAACCGGCCCTGGCCGGAGGCTCCTGGTTCGACCCTCCGAGGGCCCTGACGGCGGGGGCACGCCTCAGCTCGGACCCCTTCAGCCAGTACGCCAACTTCGGGATGCGCGTCGCGTTCGACGGCCCACCCCCGCGCTGAGCCCCGTCGCGGGCTCGTCCGGCGCGACCCGCGGTCGGCGATCGTGAGCGGCCTCTCACTCGAGGCAAACTCCGCTCTCACGCGCGAACCCCATCCTCGTGGGCGACGGCGGCCAGCGAGGGCCCCGCCGCGAGGCGGCGGGCCGAGGAGTGAGATGATCGTTCCCATGTCGATCCCTCCCCGAGATCAGGGGGCGGAGTCCGCCGAGTCGGCCTCGTCGTTCGCGTCGATCGACGCCGTCGTCATCGGCGCCGAGCCGCTCGCCGCGCTCCTGCGTGTCGCCTCGAGGGAGCTGCGCATCACGGTTCGGCGCGTCGCGCCCTTCGAGCTTCCGACGCTGCTCGCTGACGTGGGCCAACGCGTCGACCTCGTCATCGTCGACCTCGGCGCTCTCGGCCATCGATCGGCGAGCGCGATCATGGACGTGCGGCGGCGGTGGCCCGAGGCCGGGATCGTCTCCGTCGCGATGAGCGGCGGCGTGGCCTCGGCCGTCGAGGCGTTCCGCGCCGGCGCGGATGACCATCTCGACGGGAGTCTGGCGCCGCGATCGCTCGCGCCGTCGGTGGCCCGCGCCCTGTCGAACCGTGCGGTTCGCCGGATCCGGCGGGTGCGGGAAGCTGCTGGGCGGGCGTCGCACCGTCGGCTCATGAGCCTCGCCATGCGCGACTCGCTCTCGAGCCTCTGGAATCGACGCTACTTCGACCTCCGCATCCGGTCCGAGATCGCACGCGCGGCGCGGCTGGGCACCTCCATGTCGCTGGGCCTCCTCGACCTCGACGGATTCAAGCAGGTGAACGACTCGCTGGGGCATCCGGCCGGCGACCGACTGATCGCCCTGATGGGGGAGATCCTCCACGGCTGCTGCCGGTCCTACGACGTCCCCTGCCGTCTCGGCGGGGACGAGTTCGCCCTGATCCTCCCCGAGACCGATCTCGCCGGAGGCGTCGAAGCGATCGAGGACATCCGGTCGACCCTCTCCGCGAGCCTCGCCCTCGACGAGGACTCCGGCGGTCCGAGCGTCACGGTGAGCGCCGGGGTCGCGGCGGTGCCGGTCAGCGCGACGTCGGTCGGAGAGCTCCTAGGCGCGGCCGACCAGGCCCTCTACGCGGCGAAGAGGCACGGCCGGAACCGCGTCGTCTCCGCTCCGGTGCGTCCGGCCCGGCCGACCCTCGAGCGCTCGGCGCGTCCGTCGGTCCGGGAGGGCGGCGGGAGCGCCTGAGGGTCGCTCGACCCTCGGTCGGGGGGTCAGGGGTAGAAGACGGTCGACCCGGAGACGAACGCCGACCCATCCGTCACGCGGAGTCGCTCGCTGCGAGGTCTCCGGGAGGACTCCGGGGAGAACACGATCAGGCGGCTTCCGATGAAGCTCCAGGCGAATGCCACGACCGTCCCCGCCAGCGCGCCGATGGTCGCCCACGGCAGGTCGACCGCGCCCACCCGGGAGGGGATGGCCGAGACCACGGCCGTCGCGGTCGCGACGTTGACGGCGAGCCCGACGAGACTGACCGCGACGAAGAGCAGGAGCTCGCGAAGGGAACGGCGGGAGCCGCCGGTGGTCTCGGCGAACGTCCACGATCGGTTCCAGAGGTAGCTGTTCAGGACCGCGACGCCGAACCCGATCGCCTTCGCGCCAGCGAGCACGTCGATCGGGGGCGACGGTCGATCCGTGAGGAGGCCGAGCGTCGCGTGGAAGACCGCGAGGTCGACGCAGGTGTTGAGCACACCGACGACCAGGAACCGAAGGAGCTGTGCGAGCGCCGGCCGGTTCGTCGTGACGGCGGCGGCGAGCGCGCCGGCGCCGGCTGAGCCGATCAAGAGCCCGGGCGCGAGCGCCGCAATCGCCGGCGGCAGCCCGGCGGCGGGGACGGTGGCCACGAGCAGGACCGCGCTCGCCCCGCCGGCGAGCAGCCCGCTCAGGGCCTCCCTCGAGATCGACGCCGGGCGTCCTCCGTCGCGCGCCTCGCTCACCGGCCGGCGCCCTCGCCCTCGAGGAGGCGTCCCAGGGCACGCCGACGCTGCGAGGCGGCGACGAGGGTGTCGTCATCGTCGCGGCCGAACCAGTAGCCGATCCCGAACCAGAAGAGGGTGTCCGGGGCGCCGTCGGTCAGGCCGAGGCCTCCGCCGAGCTCGAAGCTCGCGCGTCCGACGGCGAGCCGGGCGCCGGCTGTCGCCGTGATCGGCGCCTGGTCGACGATCCCGGCGCCCGACCAGGCCGGCGTCGCGCCGTCCAGCCCCACGCCGAGGGAGAGCCGGTCCGTGGCGATCCACGTCAGGCCGACGGCCGCCTGGACGAACGGGTCGAGCCGGGCCCCCGAGCCCTCGAAGATCGTCTCGTTCCCGATCGGGAAGACGCCGCCGAGGTTGGCGTGCAGGACGAGGTCGCCGAACCGGATCGAGCCGAGGGCGGTGACCGCGACATCGACGGTGCCCGCGTTCGTCAGGTCGCTGGCGCGGGAGATCGGGATCTTCGCCTGGACGGCGATGCCGAACGCGGTCACGTCGTCCTCGCGAAGGCGCCAGAGCTCGATCCGCGCGCCGAGCGTGATGTCGGCGAGGTTGTCGTGGCGTCCGGTCTTGCTTCCGAAGAGGAGCTTCCGGTCCTCGCCGCGAACGCTGGGGAGCGGCCCGTCCGAGAACACGCGGAACACGTCGCGGCGCTCGTCCCAGCCCGCGATGCGCGCCGATGCGAAGAGGGTGAGGCGATCGAGGACGGCCGCCTCGAGGTCGAAGCGGGCCCACTCGTGGAAGATCCCGTCGAAGCGCTGGGCGTGGCCGCCAGCCTCCAGGCTCTCGGTCGATCGGGTGTGGCTCCCTCCGAGCGCGAAGCGGATCGTCCCCGTCGGGGCCGTCCGGGCGGCGGCGAGCCTCGGGAGGCCGAGCGGCGCGTAGAAGAAGGCGTCGCGCGGCGGAGAGAGGGGCGCGCCGAGGCGAATGCGCCGGTCGAGCAGCTCGGGGTCGGGGCGCTCGTCCAGCTGGGGATCGGGTTCCTGCTCCGGGGCCGTGTCGAGCGTGACCGGCGGCGAGGCTCCGTCCCGCGCGTCGGCTCGTGACGTCGCGTGGAGCACGACGACGGTGATCAGGATGAGTGTCCGCTGGCGGGACGCGCGGCGCATGAGAGCCTCCTCGTTCGTTCTCGTTGTCGAGAGCGTAGATCGAGGAGGTGAGAGCGCCGTGATCGAGCGGTGAGACCGCCCTCATTCTTCGGCGCCGGTCAGGCCGAGGTCGCCTCGCACCGGTAGCCGACCCCGCGGATGGTCGCGATCAACGACGGCGCGCCGGGACGGTCGAGCTTTCGCCGAAGGTAGTTGACGTAGACGTCGATCACGTTCGAGGTCGACTCGAAGTTCATGTCCCACACGTGCTCACCGATCTGGGATCGGGTGAACGTTGCGCCCTGATGACGGAGGAAGAACTCGAGGAGGGCGAACTCCCGGGCGGTCAGATGAACCTCGACGTCGTCGAGGCTCACCCGCCGCCGCACCGGGTCCAGCTTGACGCCTCCGCAGGTGAGCGGCGGAGTGGCGCCGCGGCCTCGTCGGAGGAGGGCGCGCGCCCGCGCCTTGAGCTCGGCGAACGAGGCCGGCTTGACGACGTAGTCGTCGGCGCCCTCGTCGAGTCCGGAGACGCGATCGTCGACGGCGTCCCTCGCCGACAGGATCAGGATCGGCGTCGTGATCCCCTGGCGCCGGGCCGATCGGATGACCTCGAGGCCGCCGTGGCCCGGGAGGCCGAGGTCGATGATCGCCAGGTCGAAGGGAAAGGTGTTCAGGAGATAGCTGCCGTCGACCCCGTCGTGGGCGACCTCGACCTGGTACTGCACGTCGGTGAGGGCGCGGGCCACGAGGTCGGCGAGCTGGGTGTCGTCTTCGATGAGCAAGATCCGCATATGGACATGATCCTCCACGGGGCTGCTGGAGCACTCGGCGTGCCACGCCCCCTTCGAGCTCTTCGCCTCGGCTTAGGTCGGTGGGCAGCGCGTCTCGGGTAAGAGTTACAATCCGAGCGGTAGCTGTTTCCCGCCCGCCACGACGGTCCTCCGCGTTCACGGTTGTCTTCCGCGTTGACGTCCGTTTCCCACGGCCAGGGCACGAGAGTCGGCCGACGCTCTCCTTGGACGTGTTGCAGACTGCCTCAGGGGACAGTGTCTCGCGCGATGGTGAGGCAGCCGTGAGCGCTTCATGAGAGATCGCTCATGCAACGGTCAGTGACTTCTCACAATCGGCCGCTAAACTGCCGGCCTCACCTTGAGGAGACCGGGCCCGTGCGACTTCTGGTCGTCGAGGACAACGTCAAGCTCGCCGACCTCATCGCCCGGACGTTTTGCGATGAGGGCTACCAGGTCGAGGTGGCGCACGACGGAAGCGAGGGCGGGCATCTGCTCGCCACCTTCCCGTTCGAGCTCGCCATCGTCGACCTCAACCTCCCCGGGACGGATGGGTTCGCCGTGATCCGCGGGGCGAGACGGCGAGGCGTGCAGACCCCGATCCTGATCCTGACGGCCCGTGACTCGGTCGAGGACCGCGTCCGCGGCCTCGACGACGGCGCCGACGACTACCTCGTCAAGCCGTTCGCGCTGCCGGAGCTCAAGGCCCGGGCGCGCGCGCTCCAGCGGCGCGGGCGAGGTGCCTCGCCGCTCCTCGAGCACCGCGGCGTCTCCCTCGACCCGTCGCGACGTTCGGTCCGTCGGGCCGGCGTCGAGGTGAAGCTCACCGCCCGCGAGTACGAGCTCCTCGAGTTCTTCATGCGCCATCCGGGAGAGGTCCTCACCCGGACCCAGATCGGTGAGCACGTGTGGGACATGAACTACGAGTCGACGTCGAACGTGATCGACGTCTACGTCAACTACCTCCGGCGCAAGCTCGATCCGGTCGATGAGCCGTCGTTGATCGCGACGGTTCGCGGCGTGGGGTACCGCCTGGAATGATCTTCCCGACGACGCTCCGCGGCCGGGTCGTCACGGCCGCGGTGATGCTCACGACGAGCCTGACGGTCGGCGGCGCGTTCTACTCTTACGTCCGCGTCGAGCACCACCTCGACAAGGCGATGGATCGGTTCATCGAGCACGAGGTCGACGAGGCGATCGGCGAGCTCGAGACGGGCCAGATCCCCTTCGAGCCTTACACCGTGCGTCAGCTCGACGGGACGATCATTGCGACCTCGGCCGATGTGCCCGACGGCCTCCCCCTCCTCGATGAGATGGCCGAGATCGAGAACAAGGCTCGCGGAGAACGGCGGATCGCCAACGTCCATCTAGACGACAGTCGGTTCGCGTACCGGGTCGTTCAGTATCGGCTCTGGAATCATCCCGACCGGATCGTTCAGATCGCGACCAGCCGCGAGGTGGTCGAGAAGGCGCTTCGCAACTACCGCGAGAACCTCTTCGTGGCCGTTCCGATCGGGGTCGTCCTGACGGCGCTGATCGTCTGGCTCCTCGTCTGGCTCTCCCTCCGCCCTCTCGAGGGGATCATCCGGACGGCCGAGGAGGTCGACGTCCGGGACCTCACCCGACGCATCCCCGAGACCGGCGCCGGGGAGGTCCGCCGCCTCTCGAGCGTCCTGAACGACATGCTCACCCGGATCGACGAGGGCGTCGCCACGATCCGCAACTTCTCGAGCGATGCGGCGCACGAGCTGCGGACTCCGCTGGCGGTCCTCCGCGGCGAGCTCGAGCTCCTCCTCGACCGGGTCGAGGAGCCGGAGGCGGCCGCGGCGCTGAGCCGGGCGCTCGACGAGGCGATCGAGCTCACCCACCTAACCGACGCGCTCCTCCTGATGACGCGCGGGAGCGAGGCGCTCGCCGAGGAGTTCGGACCCATCGACCTATCGTCGATCGCCCACGATGTCGCGACCGACGCCGGGATCGTTGCGGAGGCGAGAGGCCTCGCCCTGTCGGTCCAGATCGACGACGGGGTGCAGGGGCACGGGCACGCCCGTCTCCTCCGGCGTGTCATCTGGAACCTGATCGACAACGCGCTGAAGTTCACCGACGCCGGGACGGTCACGCTCGAGCTGAAGGCCGAGGGAGGAGGCGCGACGATCCGCGTCCAGGACACCGGCGGCGGGATCGATCCGGCGGACCTCCCCAGGGTCTTCGAGCGCTTCTTCCGATCCCGCGACGTTCAGGGGCGGAAGAAGGGGACCGGGCTCGGGTTGCCGCTCGTGCGCTGGATCTGCGAGGCGCACGGCGGGAAGATCGAGGCCGCCTCGACCCGGGGGGAGGGGAGCAGTTTCGTCGTGACGCTGCCGATGTCGATGCCGAAGGTCTCGATCTCGAGCGCCGGGTAGGGTAGCTCGCCTCGCTCAGCGTTTCGCGGGCTCCGTCCGGTGGAGCAGGCAGCGGGCGGCGTCGTGCAGGCCGCGGCAGAGCCGCTCCATCTCCTCCAGCGTCGCGGGCTCGGCGGCGGAGACATCCTCGCCCGCGTCATCGGGATGAGCGTAGGCGAAGAGCTTGGCGGTCCCGTCCGGCCCGATCGCCAGCACCCGGTCGTCGCCGACGAGAGCGTAGCTCGGCGGGATCCGGGCGAAGGCGAACCGCTCAGCCCCCTCGCGGCGCGGCGCGAGCGCGTCGCGCCCGAGCGTCGTGTTCTCGTACGGGACGCCCGCGAGCCCCGCGGCGGTCGGCAGGATGTCGAGCGAGCTCGCGACCGCGTCGATCGTGCGCGGGGGGCCGACGATCTCGGGCGGGCCGTGGATGATCAGCGGGACGTGGCTCCGCGTGATCCCCGCGCGCGCGAAGAGGTTGTCGCCGGCGGCCCAGGTGCCGTGGTCGGCGAAGATCAGGAAGACCGTCTCGCGGTAGTAGTCCTCCTGCCGGGCGAGGCGGATGAGCTCGCCGAGCGAGTAGTCGAGGAAGCGGATCGCGTTGAGCTCCGGAAGCCCCTCGTCGAAGCCGGCGGCGACGAGCTCGTCGTGGTCCGCCTCGGTCACGAGCTCGAAGTCGCCGTGGTCATCGGGGATCGTCCAGGGGCGGTGGTTGCCGGCGGTCTGGATGAAGGCGAGGAACGGCCGGTCGCGCGGCTGGCGGAAGACGTCGTTCGCCGCCCGGAAGAGGTCGAGGTCGCTGATCCCCCAGACGTCGCCTCGGGGGGCGTCGTAGTCACCCTCCTCGTAGATGCGGAGGCCGTCGATGTTGCGGGCGAGGACGCCGCGGATGTTGCCCCAGCTCGCGCTCCCGCCGAGGAGATACATGGGCTCGTAGCCGGAGAACGCGTTCACGATCACGTTCTGCTCGACCGCGAGCGGGTTACGCGACGCGGAGTGGGGCTCGTTCACATCGGGGATGCCGGTGACGACGCTGAAGATCGACCGGGCCGTCGGGGAGCAGGCCGAGAAGAAACGGGTGAACAGGAGCGACTCCCTGGCCAGCGCGTCGACGTGCGGGGTCGCGCCCGCCTGGTTCCCGAAGGCGCCCACCTTGAAGGCGGCGAGGGACTCCATGAAGATGATGACGACGTTCGGCCGGAAGGGTGGCTCGACCCGAGGCGCGCGGGTGCGGCGGAGCGAGAGGGTCTCGGGGTCCGGATCGTCGACCTCCAGGTAGTCCGCCACCGCCGCGTAGCGCTCGCGGAAGCCCTCCTCATCCCAGGTCGTGTTTCGAACCTTCCAGGTGTCCGCGACGTGGAGGACCGGGTTGGTTCCGAGCGCCGTCACGAAGTCGTTCGTCGTGAAGTAGGCATCGCTCCAGCGCAGCGGGTACCAGGACGCCTTCCCGTAGAGGCCCGCCGCGACGAGGACGCAGGCGACCGCGACCGCGCCGGCCTGCGCGCGGATCGGCGTGGACACCGCCTCGGCCTCGATGGCCCCGAGGACGACGAAGCGGGCCGCGACGACGTAGAGGGCCACCGCCAGGATGACCGCGAGCGCCCCCCAGACGACCGGGAAGCTCTGCCAGCCGGCCTCGACGGCGATCGACGGCGCGAGGAGGAGCTCGATGGCCGTCGCGTCGAGCCGCCGGCGGAGGTAGTCGTAGTGACCGAGGTCCATCGCGTAGGCGAGGGTCACGACGCTCCAGAGGCTCCCGAAGGCGGCGAGCCAGATCCGGCGCCGCCGCGTCGATCCCATCGGTGCAAGAGCGGGCACCCAGGCCGCGACGCAGAACGGAAGGGCGAGGATCAGCACCAGGCGCAGGTCGAACCGCAGGCCGATCCAGGCGGCCTGGACGAGCGTCCCCGCCGCCGTGCCGTCCGCGGAGGACCCGGCGAAAGTCACGAAGAACAGGGCGCGATAGACGGCGAGGAACGCCAGGTCGAGGGAGATCAGAGCGACGAGCAGTCGGAGGGGCCCGGGGAGTCGACGGAACAGCGTGATCACGTGAGCGCTCCGGTGGGGGCGGGCCTGGTGTCCCTCCGGGCGGCCTCGGGCCTCGCCGCCGCCGGCTCGCGGGCGAGGTCGGCGAGGCCCCCCTCGGGGCTGAGGATCGCCAGCTCCCCCCGTCCCGCGTTGTGCGGGCGCGTCAGGATCAGGAAGAAGGCCACCGTGCCGGCGAGCTCCACGAGCTCTCCTTCCCGCGAGTGGCTGTAGTTGACGAGCTGAAGGGACGTGATGGCGATGAGCCAGCAGACCACGTGGTGGGTCCGCGGGATCGGTACGCCCCAGCCGTCCACCGCATCGCGCGTCCGGGCGGACAGCCGCCAGGCCACCGGCAGGACGACGAGGTAGGCGATGAGGAACACCGCGATACCCTTGCCGAAGATCAGCTTGTTGAGCTTCACGTCGCCGAAGCGAAGGTTGTGGAGGTTGGTCTCCTGCTGCGAGTTGTAGCGCAGGAACCAGTCCGGGCTCTCCCAGCCGAAGATGCGCTGGCCGTATGAGATCTCCTCGATGGCGCCGAACGCCAGAGCCGCGGCGATGAGGCACCAGACGGTCCGCGCCGCTCGCGTCTCGACCCGTCCTGCGACGATCAGCGACCAGATCATGGACGCGAGGAGGGCCCCGAACGAGACCCACTCGACCGGACCGTCCTCGCGGACCCAGTGGCGCCCGACCGATGCGTCGCCGGACCAGAGGACCACGATTCCGTAGAGGACCGCCGCGCCGGTCGCGATCATCAGAAACAGGTGCAGAGCTCTCAATCTGGTTCCTTTCATTGGGGCCGTCGGGATCGTAGAGCGCTCCGGTGAGGGTCGAGTGAGACTTTGGTGAGAGGTCTCTCACGAAGCGGTCGCGCGTGGTCGCGGGCCTTCGCTTCGCTCACGGTCCAGCGATCGGGGCCACGGCGCGGACGATCGCGAAGCCCTCATCCACGTCGACGGTCTCGAACCGGGTGGATGGGAAGAAATGGGGCAGTTTCTCGAGCCGACGGCGGCTTCGCTCGAGGAGAATCACCGCCCCTGGATTCGCCAGCAGAACCTCCTCGACCTCGGAGTACTCGATGAACCGCCCAGCCTCGGGAGCGAGGGCCCGGGCCGTCTCGAAGTCGTGGGGTGTGCTGATGTGGACGACCGGCCGATGGAGATAGAACTCGACCATCCCGACCGGCGCGCGGAGCGAGAGGACGACCGGCGCCTCGCGAAGGAGCGCCTCGTTGCGGTGGATGATGTCGCGCGAGCTCGCCCGGGCGTCGATCGCGCCGAGGCCGCCGCTGATGGGGACGGCCGCGAGGGCGCCGGCCAGGAGGACCGCCAGCGGCGCGCGAAGCGCCTGTCCGCGCGCGGCGAGGATCGCCGCGCCGGCGAAGCCGGCGGCGAGGACGATCGCTCCGGCCGCGAGCCACGCGGCGCCCTCGACGGGCGGCAGGAACGCCAGCGCAATCGGGCTCAGCGCGATCGCGGCCGCGATCCCGCCGAAGCCCCAGGTGACGATCCGGGCCGGCGGACACGCGGCGCCGAGGTTCCGGGCGACGAGGATGGCCATCGCGGGGTAGATCGGCAGGAAGTAGGTCGCGAGCTTCGCCTTGCTCAACGTGAAGATGATCGCGGGCACGGCGATCCACGCGAGGAGGAACATCGAGGTCGACCGACCGTCGACCGCCGCGCCCGACTGGCCGCCCGAGCTCCCGGCGTCGCCGCGGCTCCGCCAGCTCGCGACCAGCGCGGTGGGGACGAGCAGCGTCCACGGGGCGAGCCCTCCCGCGAGGAAGGGGATCGACATGTAGGGCGGGCTCGGGTGATGGATCTTCTCGCTGTAGAGAGCCGAGAGGGTGACGGTGAGGTAGAAGTGCCGGAGGAAGCCCGGGACCTCGCGCTCGATGGCGATGTGCCAGGGGATGACGAGCGCGGCCAGGAGCGGCGGCCCGACGAGCGGTCGGAGCGCCCTCCACGTCGCGCCCTCCGATCGGCGCCACCAGAAGATCGCGATCGACGTGACGAAGAGCGCGGGGCCGACGGGCCCCTTCGCGAGCCACGCCAGGGCCAGGCAGAGCCACATGCCGATCGCGCCGGCGCGTCCTCGATGGACCCGGAAGACGCAGAGGAACGCACCGAGAAGCGACACGCAGAGGAGCAGGTCAGTGATGATCACCCGAGCCGCGCCGAGATAGAGCCCGCTCGTGGCGAGGATCGCGACGGCCGCCGCCGCCTCGTCCCGCGGTCGGTCGAGCTCGCGAGCGAGCCGGTAGGTGAGGGCCAGTCCGAGGAGGGCGATCAGGGCAATGGGAAGGCGAACCCCCCACTCCGAGTGCCCGACCAGCGTGACGCCAAGGGCGCTCACCCAGTAGACGAGCGGCGGCTTCTCGACGTACGGGACGCCCCCGATCCTCGGGACGACCCAGTCGCCCGACTCCGCCATCTCGTGCGCGGCCTGTCCGTAGCGGCCTTCGTCGGGCTCGTAGAGGGGACGCGTTCCCAGGCCCCAGAGCAGGAGCATCGCCGAGGCCAGGAACACGACGACGATCGAGCCTCCGCTCGTGCCGGAACGGGGGGGCGTGTGGCGCGCGGCTTCGTTCTGCCGGCGCGCGACCGGGCATTCGCTCACGTCTCGTACCCTCCAGGTTGCGCGAGGGTACGAGCGGCTGCTTAGAGGGCGGTGAGGGCGGCGTGAGATGTGGCTCACCGAGCTCGACTATTTGTGATCTCTCATGGCTGGGCTCGACGTGAGCGCCATGGCTCCATGGCCGGTGAGCGCCGACTCATCGAGCCCTCACCGATCTCTCACGCCCGGTGTGGATGATCGCCCGCATGAAGCGAACCGCGTCATTCGTGAGGGTCGTCGTCGTCTCGGGCGAGGCCCGTCGCGGCGACCGCTTCGGCGTCGACCGCGAGCCAGTAGAGCTCGAGCCCGAGCTCCTCGAACGCGTCGCGGAACACGGGGATCGCGTAGCGAAGGTGCCAGTCGTCGCTCACGACCAGGGCGGATCGAAGCCCGCGGGCGACCATCAGCTCGGCGCTGAAGCGACCGTTCTCGACGCTGGACGTCGCGCGAGGCTCCTCGATGACCGCCTCGGGCGGGATGCCCAGGCGCCCGGCGTACTCGAGCATCTTCGCCGACTCGGTGATTCCGCGGCGGGGCTTGCCCCCGCTCACGATGATGGACGAGGCGTGTCCACGATCGCGGGCGACCCGCGCCATGAGGACGCGGTTCCAGAGGATGGGCACTCCGCGACCGTCCTCATCGAGGGCGAGCCCCGGGACGATGATCACATCCGCGTTCGCGATCTTCTCGCGCTGCAGCTCGAGGCGGTAATACGCGCATCCGGGCGCCGCGAGGACGCCGATCATCAGGGCAGCCGTCAGTCCTCCTCGTCGAGCTCCCGATCTCATCCGGCGCCTCCTCGCTCGTCATGAAACTCTCGATCGTCATTCCAGCCTACGACGAGGAGGCGCGCCTTCCAGCGACTCTCGAACGCATCGACGGGTACCTCGCGGCGCGCGAAGGAGCGAGCGAGGTGATCGTCGTCGATGATGGGAGCCGCGACGGGACGGCGGCCGCCGCCGAGAGCGTCGGGGCCACCGTCCTGCGAAACGGACGGAATCGCGGCAAGGGCTACAGCGTCCGTCACGGCCTCCTCGAAGCGACCGGCGATCTCATCCTCATGACCGATGCCGATCTGTCCACGCCGATCGAGGACCTCGCCCTGCTCGAGCAGGCGCTCGGGGCCGGCGCGGACATCGCGATCGGATCGAGGTCCCTGCCCGGGAGCGACGTGCAGGTCCCCCAGCCGCCGCTGCGACGGCTCACCGGCCGGGTCTTCGGCGCGCTCGTCCGGGCGATGGCGATCGACGGCTTCCGGGACACCCAGTGCGTATTCAAGCTCTTCTCGCGCGGCGCCGCGCGCGCCGTCTTCGAACGCGCTCGGCTCGACGGCTTCGGCTTCGATGTCGAGGCGCTGTACCTCGCCCGTCGCCTCGGCCTCGCCACGACCGAGGTGCCGGTGACCTGGCGCGACGTCGCCGGGAGCCGCGTCTCACCCCTGCGTGACGGCATGCGCATGTTCCTCGATCTCATCCGGATCCGGTGGCTCCATCGGCGCGTCGGGCCGCCCGCGGGCGGCCCGAGCGCGGGGGGCGGGGCCGGCGTGGAGCGCGCGCACGAGCGCGTCGGGCTGCCCGGGCCGCCAGCTTGAAAACGCCCCGAAGCCGCCCTATACTCGGCTCGCGCGCCGGGGAGTGGCCTAGTCTGGTTAGGGCGTTAGCATGGGGTGCTAAAGGTCGGGAGTTCGAATCTCCCCTCCCCGACACGGTTGGCGGCGACCACCCCGGTCGCCGGAGGAACATTGCGGGAGACATCGCCCCTGGCGATGTCTCCCGCTTCCTTTTCTCGACCGCCCTCCCTTCCTCTCGAAGAACCTCAGCCACCCCACCCGAGATATGCGCGCCGCCCTCGCCGGACCACGTCGACGACCGTGCCGAGCTGCTCGTCCGACATCTCGGGGAACATCGGAAGCGAGATGAGCTCGCGGGCGGCCTGCTCGGCCACGGGCGCGGCGCCGGGCCCGAGACCGAGGCTCTCGAAGCAGGGCTGGAGGTGAAGCGGCCGAGGGTAGTGGATGGCCGCGCCGATCCCCGCCTCGTGCAACGTGGCGAGGAGCTCGTCGCGCCCCTCGGCGACCCGCAGACAGTAGAGATGCCAGACCGGCGACGCGCACGCGTGCACCGGAGGGAGGCGCACGCCCGGGAGTCCCGAGAGACGCTCGGTGTAGAGCGAGGCGAGGCGGCAGCGCGCCTGGTTCCACCTCTCGAGGTGGCGGAGCTTCACCCGCAGGATGGCCGCCTGGAGCGAGTCGAGGCGGCTGTTGCGACCGCCCGGGACGGCGTGAAGGTAGCGGTCGGTGCGGCCGTAGTCGCGAGCTCGCCGAATCGACTCGGCGATCTCGTCGTCGGAGGTGGCGACCGCCCCGCCGTCGCCCCAGCCGCCGAGGTTCTTTCCCGGGTAGAAGCTGAACGCGGCCGCGTCGCCGAATCCACCGACTCGCCGGCCGCGCCAGCGAGCGCCGTGTGCCTGACAGGCGTCCTCGATCACGACGAGGTCCCCGGCATCGGCGACGCCTCCGATCGCATCCATGTCGGCCGGATGGCCGTGGAGGTGGACCGGGATGATCGCGCGGGTGCGCGGCCCGACGTGCTCGGCGACGCCGCGCGCGGTGAGGGTGAGGGACTGCGCGTCGACGTCGGCGAAGACGGGCGTCGCTCCGACGGCGGTGACCGCGAGCGCGGTCGCCGCGAACGTCATCGCCGGCACGATCACCTCGTCGCCGTCGCCGACCCCCGTGGCGGTGAGGGCGAGGGTCAGCGCGTCCGTGCCGCTGCCGACGCCGACGACGTGACGCACGCCCAGCCACGCGGCGAGCTCGTTTTCGAAGCGGGAGACGTCCTCGCCGAGAATGAAGTCGCCTCGCTCGAAGACGGAGGCGACGGCGGCCCCGAGCTCTTCCCGCAGCGACGCGTGCTGGGCCCGCAGATCGACCAGTGGGATCGGCCCGGCGCCGGCCTCGGCGACGTCCTCGGTCACGCGCGTTCCTCGGCGAGGCGCCGGGTCGCTCCCCGTAGGTCGGGCTCGCCCGTCTCGACGTCCACGGGCAGGCCGCCGAGGGCCAGCGACCGCTCGAGCGCGACGATCGTGCGAACGACGCTGATGCCCTCCTCCGCGCCGGTGATCGGGCGGGCCCCTTCCCGGACACACTCCAGGAAGTGCCGGCAGAGGACGCGCAGCGGCTCGTGCGTCTCGATCCTCGGCGAGCGGATGTCGCCGTCGCGGACCTGATACTGAAACTCGCCGAAGCTCTCGGCGCCGTGGCCGGTGGCGATCCCCTTCTCGAAGATCCGGATCGGCTCGAGCCGGTCGAGGTCGTCGACGACGACCCGTCGACGCGAGCCGATCGCGACGACCTCGCGGATCTTGTTGGCGTCGACCCACGAGACCTGGATCGAGCCGCGAACGCCGCCGGGGTACTCGAGGGTGGCGAACGCCGCGTCGGCGCGTCCCGGCCTGAGCCAGCAGCCGCCGACGGCGGTCACCCGGGTCGGCGTCTCACCGGTCAGGAAGTCGAAGATCGACACGTCGTGCGGGGCGAGGTCGATGAGGGCGTCGGTGTCCTCCCGGATCGGCCCGAGGTTGTTTCGCCGGGCCGCGAGGTAGTAGAGCTGGTCGAAGCCTCTCGCGTCGAGCGCTCGCTTCATCGCCTGCACGGCCGGGTTGTAGATGAAGGTGTGGCCGACGAGCAGGGTCCGGTCGGCGTCGCGGGCGTGGTCGCGGAGATCGCAAGCGTCCTCGACCGAGAGGCAGAGCGGCTTCTCGACGAGGACGTGCTTGCGGGCCCGCAGCGCCGCGGCCGTGATCTCGTGGTGCGTCGAGGCCGGTGTCGCGATCACGACCGCGTCGACCTCGGGATGCGCGATCACCTCCTCGAAGGACGTGGCGACGCTCACGAGCGGGTGACGCCTGCGGATCGCCTTGAGGTTCTCGTGGGCGAGGTCGGAGGCGATCAGGACCTGCGCGTCGGGCTGGAGGCCGTCGAAGAGACGGACGTAGTGCTTTCCCCAGTGGCCGAGGCCGATCACGCCGATTCCCGTCGGTTGGCTCATGGGTGCTCGTTCTCCTCCCCCGAGGTGGGGCGATTGCTCATCACGACGAGGATCCTGCTGCCCTTCCGGGCCCGGAAGAGCTCGTGGACGGCCGGCGGATCGGGCTCCTCGGCGAGCCGGGTGGCCAGCCAGATCTCGT
This sequence comes from Planctomycetota bacterium, assembly GCA_029260755.1. GTDB lineage: Bacteria > Planctomycetota > J058 > J058 > JAJDCQ01 > JAJDCQ01. The sequence goes on from JAJDCQ010000128.1 coordinate 64,450, forward strand.
AGCCCTCCTTGAAGGCGATCGGCTCGCCGTTCATCTGCGGAATGACCCAGTCGCCGCTCCGCACCATCTCGCGACCGACCTGGGCGAACCGGGGCTCGTCGGGCGCCCAGAGGTCGCGGCTTCCCAGCCCCGGCACGAGCACGAGCAGGGCGAGGGTCGCGACGAGGAGCGCACCACGGGCCAGGGAGGCGGGCGAGGGGTCACGTCGTCGGGCGGGTTCGGTCGGGGGCATCGCCGCGGCATCTCGAGGTGGGCCGGCGAAGGCAATGATGGCGACCGTCGATGAGAGGTCGGTGAGACGGCCGTGAGGCCGCTCTCATGAGCGTTGGCTCTATCGTCAGCTCTCGAAGCGGAGGACGGACGGCGACGCGTGAGGACGCATCGCGACGGGGAGGACGGCTACGTATCCAAAGGCGACCGACTGTTCACGGCCGATCCGAACGTGAACGACGGCAACGCGGGGCCGGATCAGGCCGTAAGAGCGGAGAAGGAGTCGGGTTGTGCCGAGAAGTGCCTGACCGAGCCATGAACGGTGGATGAGTAGCGAGCGGACCGCCCAGGTCCGGCCCCGAGGGGCTCCACTTCGGTCGAACGTTCCGGCTCGTCGTCGCCGCTGCTACACTGGCTGCACGGTCCGGAGGATCGACGATGACGAGCGACAACCAGGGAGAGAGCGTCTCGATCGACGAGTTCAAGGCGCGCGCCGAGGATCTCCTGGGGCGGCTGACGGGATCGGGAGATGCGTTGGTCCTGACGCGTGACGGCGAACCCGCTGCGATCGTGGTCTCGCCCTCGACCTTCGAGGCGCTCACCGAGCGGGCTCGGTTCATCGCCAGGTACGAGCGCGGGCTCGCCGACTGCGAGGCAGGACGGCTCACCGACCACGAAGCCGTCGTGGCCGAGATGCGCAAGGAGTTCGGACTGGCCGACGACGCTGCGTCGTGACCTCGGGCGCGAGCGGCCGACCCGACGAGGAGGCGCCGCGCTTCGCCGTCCGCTGGTCCCACCTGGCCAAGGCCGACCTGCGCCACATCGGTCACTACATCCGCCAGGAAGACACCGAGGAAGCGGCGAGCCGCTGGGTCGCGAAGCTCCTCGATGCGGCGAACGAGGCGGCGACCTTTCCTCGCGCAGGACGCATCGTCCCGGAGATCGGACGAGAGGACACGCGAGAGACGATTCTGGGTGCCTACCGCCTCGTCTACCGGATACGGGACGACACGATCGAGGTCGTCATGGTCTTCGAGGGGCATCGGAGACTGCCTGAAGACCGCAAGGACGAGCTCGGCCGAGATTCGTGACCCTCCATGAGAGGGGCGTGATGCCTCCATGAGGAGGCTCTCATGCGGTCCCGAGCTGGGAGCCTGTCGGGCGACGGTGGCCGGTCCGGCGCGGGCCTCGGTCGCGGTCGCCCGAGCGCGTGACAGGGGATGCGTCCTGAGCTATCAATAGCGCCGAGCAGTCCAGCTCCAGCCCGTCCAGAGGATCGAGCCCGTGACCAGCGTCGACGAAGCCACCATCGAGGATGTCGTCCGGCGGCTCCGGAAGAGCAAGCCCGTCCGTCAGCCGGTCGAGGGAGGTGGCGAGCTGCACATCGATCGGCAGCTCCCGTTCCTCTGCGCGTACCGGGTCCCCGCCGGCGAGGACGCCGGCACCGACCGGCTGGTCACGAGCGAGGCGTCGTATCTGCTCGCCCCGGCCGGAGGCAAGCACCTCGCCGGTCTCATGAAGCTCGCCCGGGCGGTCGCCCGGACTCAGGTCGAGCTCTTCGGGAGCTTCTTCTTCCTCGAGATCTGGGCGGACGCGGCGGACCCCAAGGCCGGTGGCCCTCGGCCGGGCTTCCGCATCTTCGCGCCCAAGGGGGCCGTCGTGAGCACCCTGCTCGGCGACCTCTATCGCCAGCTCTCGAAGGTGAAGGTCGGGGGGCAGGCCGCCGAGGTCGAGATCGACCAGGCGCCCCGCTGCTCTCCGCCGAGGCTGGCATCGATCCTCTCGCCCGACGACGCGGAGGCGATCGGCGGCACGGTCCTCGGGCTCGCGGTCCGACCGATCTACCGCGACCGGAAGACGGGCGAGGTCTATCCCGAGGTCCTTCGCAGTCTCGTTCGCCGCCTCACCTACGCCCTTCGTCGGGTCTTCTTCGAGTTCACGCGGACGCGCACCTCCCACACGCCGGAGCACTTCCACGAGCTCGGGCGGCGGGCGATCCGGTCGAGCGTGTGGCGGGCGGATGAAGAGCTCGACGAGGTCGCCAAGGGCTTCGACTTCCTCCTCCAGGTGACCCCGACGAACGCCGCCGACGCCTGGTCGGCGTTCGAGAGGAGCAAGTTCCAGCGCGCGCCGACGTTCGTCTATCGGCCGCTTCTCGTCGATCCGGTCGTCCTCAAGCGGCGGCTCTTCGCCGCCCCGATCGAGCGGGTGGAGGACCCCGCCCTGGCGCAGCTCTTCCGCGAGAAGCAGGACGAGATGGACCGCCAGATCACGATGCTCCGGGACATGAACACGCCGCGGTTCGTCCACGGGAGCCTTCAGGTCTTCGGCCAGCTGTCGGACGCCCTCCTCGCCGAGGCGAAGGGCATCCTCGACACCCTCCCCTCGCGCACGCGTGACGAGGCTCGCGGCAAGTCCATCGGCGCGGCCGCGTTCGCCCGCCGGGCGAGAGCGGAGATCGAGCACTATCGCCGGCAGTGGGACGGCGTCTCGGCGACCGTCACGATCCGAGACGACATCGCGAGCGGGCTCATGGTGTCCCGGGGATCGCTCCTCATCGGAAAGGGCTCGAGCACGCCGGCGAGCCGGGTCGACGCCCTCATCCAGCACGAGATCGGGACGCACGTCGTCACCTACGAGAACGGCGGGGTCCAGCCGATGCGGTCCCTCCGGTCGGGGCTCGCCGGCTACGACACGCTCCAGGAGGGGATCGCCGTCCTCGCCGAGTATCTCGTGGGCGGCCTCAGCCGACCGCGCCTGCGTCTCCTCGCGGCGCGCGTCGTCGCGGCGAAGCTCATGATCGACGGCGCCGACTTCGTCGAGACCTTCCGACATCTGGACCGGGCGCTCGACTTCGAGCGGAAGACGGCGTTCACGATCACCATGCGCATCTATCGCGGCGGCGGTCTGACGAAGGACGCCGCCTATCTGCAGGGTCTCATGCAGGTGCTCGACTTCATCAAGAAGGGCGGCGACCTCAAGGATCTCTGCGTCGGGAAGATCGCGACGCGCCACATCCCGATCGTCCGGGAGCTCCTCCTCCGAGGCGTCCTCCGGAAACCGCCTCTGACCCCGCGCTGGCTCACCCGGCCCGACACCCGGGCGAGGATCGAGGAGCTCCGCGCGGGGGCGACCGTCCTCGACCTGAGCGGCGCCACAGTGCGCTCCGGTTCGAGGCCCTAGTAGCAGGGAGGCCGCCGTTGATCCCCGAAGGCGTTTCACGTTATCATCTTGAGGTCATTCGACGAGCGAGCCGAGACCATGACCGACGTGATCTGGCAGCAGCAGAACGGGAGCGGCCCGGTCGTGGCCGTCGCTAATCACGGCGGGCACGAGCTTCGGGCCGACGTCGCCGAGCTGATGATCCTGAGCGAGGCCGACCGCCTCCGCGAGGAGGATCCGTTCACCGACGACTGGGCGCGAGCGACGGGCTGCCCGCGGATCACCGCGACCCGATCGCGGTTCGAGGTCGACCTCAATCGTCCGCCCGAGAACGCCGTGTATCGCACCCCCGACCAGTGCTGGGGGCTGAACGTCTGGCGCTCGCTTCCCTCGGACGAGCTCGTCGAGCGCTCGATGGCGCAGTACCGCGCCTACTACGACAACCTCCGCGAGGTTCTGACCGCGGTCGAGCGCGAGCACGGCCGGTTCTGCGTCTACGACATCCACAGCTACAACCACATGCGGGATGGGCCGTCCGGGGCGCCGGCCGATCCGGAGGGCAACCCGCAGGTCAACATCGGAACCGGCACGATGGACCGCGCCCGCTGGGCGCGCCTGGTGGACAGGTTCCTGACGGACCTCGCCGCGTTCGACTTTCCCGGCGGGCGTCTCGACGTCCGCGAGAACGTCAAGTTCTACGGGCTTCAGCTCCCGAGGTGGGTTCACGAGACCTTCCCCGAGACCGGATGCGTCCTCGCCATCGAGTTCAAGAAGTTCTTCATGGACGAGTGGACCGGAGAGCCGGACCGCGAGCTCCTGGACGCGATCGGTGCGGCCATCCGGTCGACCGTCGCCGGGGTGACCGAGGAGCTCGGCCGCGCGTGACCGGCAATGAACCGGCTGTGAGCCCCGACGTGGCGAGCAGCGGGGGCGCCGAAGGCGCGCCGCCGCCGCCCGCCCTCTATCTCGGCGAGGGCCCGTCCGCGCTCGCGCCGGCGTTCGAGGATACGCAGCCGGTGCCGCGCCGGCCGGAGTCGGCTCGTCTCTCCACGGAGAGGATCCCCGAGAAGTTCGTCGAGGCGGTGTGCGCTCGGCTCGCCGCCGGCGAGCGGGTCAGGCGGTCGCTCCCGGGCGGGGGCAGGATCCACATCGACCGCCAGCTCCCGTTCCTCTGCGTCTACCGTCGACCGACCGCCGGCGCCGGAGGCGAGGAGGCGGATCGGGGCACGCGACGTTTCGTCACGAGCGAGGCCGCCTACCTGATCCTCGAAGGAGCGGCGAAGCCGCGCTCCGACCAGCGACGGCTCCTCGAGTCGGTCACGGCGACGCTGGCGGCGGAGTTCGGAGCGTTCCTCATCGTCGAGGTCTGGGCGGGTGCCGCGGGCGCCGATGAGGCCGGCGCCGACGAGGCGAACCGACCTCACTTCGTCGTGAACGCGCCGCGCGGTGAGGCCCTGGACTCGGTGGTCGCCTCGTTCGAGCAGGCGCTCGGGGGCGTGACCGCGAACCGCCAGCAGGCGACCGTCCGGGTCGAGCGGGGAGCCAAGCGGATCGGCCCGGCCCACCTCCCCGGGCTCCTCACCTCGGCGAAGGCGCTCGAGCTCGGCTGCACCGTCCTCGGGATCGAGGTCCGTCCGGTCTACCGTCATCCCGAGACGGACGAGCTGTATCCCCTGCTCATGCGGACGCTCGTCCGCACGTTCGCGCGCGCCCTTCATCGCTCGTTCTTCGACTTCACGCGAACCCGGACGACCCATCGCCCGAAGCACTTTCATACGCTCGGACGCCGGGCGATGGTCAAGGCCGTCTGGGAGGTCGACCGACAGCTCGCCGAGGTGTCGAGCCAGTTCGACTTCCTCCTCCAGGTCAGCCCGATCAACGCGACCCAGGCGTGGGCGGACTTCCGGCGGAACCACTGCGAGCAGGCACCGAAGCTGCTCTACCGTCCTCTCCCCGTCGACCCGTCGCTCCTCAAGCGAGCCCTGTACGCGGTCCCGATCGAGCGCGTCGAGGATCCGACGATCGCGAACCTCTTCCGCCAGAAGCAGGAGGAGCTCGACCGGCAGATCACCATGCTGGGCGACATGAACACGGTCCGGTTCATCCATGGCGGCACGCAGCTCTACGGCGAGGTGGAGGACGATCTCGAGCAGCTCTCGCGTCAGATTCTCTACCGCCTCCCCTCGCGCACTCGTGAAGGGGCCGGCGGGATGCTCGACGCGGAAGCGCTGAGCGCCCGCGCGCTCGCCGAGATCGAGCACTATCGAGGTTGCTGGCCGCAGGTCGTCGCGAAGGTCGAGATCCGGGACGACCTCGCGGGGCTCATGGTCTCGCGAGGATCGGTCCTGGTCGGCCGGCAGACGTCGGTGTCGGCGGCCCGCGCCGACGCGCTCATCCATCACGAGGTCGGCACGCACGTGCTCACCTACGAGAACGGTCGCGCGCAACCCTTCCGCCAGCTCTGCGGCGGATTGAACGGCTACGAGCCGCTCCAGGAGGGGCTCGCCGTGCTCGCCGAGTTCCTGGTGGGCGGGCTGAGCCGCGCCCGCCTGCGGCTGCTCGCGGCGCGGGTCATGGCTTCGCGACACATGCTCGACGGGGCGAGCTTCGTCGAGACCTTCCGGGAGCTCGACCGCACCTACGACTTCCAGCGCAAGGCGGCCTTCAACGCCACGGTCCGGATCTACCGGGGCGGCGGGCTCGTGAAGGACGCCATCTACCTCCGCGGGCTGCGCGATCTCCTCTCCTATCTGGGCGACGGCGGCGAGCTCGAGCCGCTCCTGATGGGGAAGATCGCCCTCGCGCACGTCCCGATCATCCGCGAGCTCAAGTGGCGAGGCGTGCTTCAGGATCCGCCGCTTCGTCCTCGGTATCTCGACGATCCGGCCGCGATCGCCCGTCTCGAGGCGATCTCGGGCGGACTCACCGTTCTCGACATGGTAGAAAGAAAGAGCCTATGAATCTCGGAATGGTCGTCAACTCCGTCGAGACCGAAGAGGCGAACTACACCACCATCCGCCTCGGCCAGGCAGCGACCAACCTCGGCCATCAGGTGTGGCTGATGGGGGTCGGAGACCTCGCCTACGATACCGATGAGCACGTCTACGGCCGCGCCCGGGGCGTGGCCATCAAGAAGTACAAGAACACGACGAGCTACCTGAAGGACGTCCAGGGCAAGTCGGCGATCACCAAGCGGGTCAACGTCGACGAGCTCGACGTCCTCTTTCTCCGCAATGACCCGGCGTCCGATGCGGTCAAGCGCCCCTGGGCGGCGACGGCGGGAATCGAGTTCGGCCGGATCGCGTTGCGCCACGGCGTGATCGTCATGAACGACCCGAACGGCCTCTCGAAGGCGCTGAGCAAGATGTACTTCCAGACGTTTCCGGAGGCGGTCCGGCCCCGAACGCTGATCACCCGTGACCGGGACGAGATCAAGGCGTTCGCGAAGAGCGAGGGGGGGACGATCGTCCTCAAGCCGCTCCAGGGATCGGGCGGCACGAACGTCTTCCTGATCCGGCCCGTGGACGTCGCCAACATCAACCAGATGATCGACGCGGTGAGCCGCGACGGCTACGTCATCGCCCAGGAGTATCTCCCGGCGGCGGCCGAGGGCGACATGCGGCTGTTCCTCATGAACGGCCAGCCTCTTCGCTACAAGGGAAAGATCGCGGCCTTCCGGCGACTGCGCGGGGGCGACGACATGAGGAGCAACATCCACGCGGGCGGACGAAAGGCGGCGGCCGAGGTGACCGACGAGGCGTTGAAGCTCGCCGAGATGGTGCGGCCGAAGCTCGTGCAGGACGGGATGTTCCTCGTCGGGCTCGACATCGTCGGCGACAAGCTCATGGAGATCAACGTCTTCAGTCCCGGCGGGCTCGGAAGCGCCCAGTCGTTCGAGAACGTGAACTTCAGCTACGGGGTGATCCACGCCCTCGAGCGCAAGGTGCAGTACATGAGCTACTACCAGCGCAACTTCGACAACGTGGAGATGGCGGCGCTCTGAGGCGCTCGCTCGAGCTCAGTCGATCGAGGCGGCGCAGCGGAAGCCGAGCCACGGTCGGCGGTCGGTGATGAAGGCGACGTCGGTCCGGTCGGTCCGCGCGGCGGCGACGGGGTCCTCGTTCGCCCAGGAGCCGCCGCGGATGATCGCGCGGCGGCGCGACGCGCCGCCGGCGTCGGTCGCCGTCCACTCGGATACGTTCAGGCCGAGGCCGGCCCCACCGGCCTCGCCGCCGACGAACGGCTCGAACAACGTGCCCCGGCGGGCGGCCGGGATCCCCGGTCCGTTGTCGGCGACGGTGATCGCGACGCGGTCGGCGCCGACGGGGGCGAGGATCACCTCGACGGCAGGATCCTCGACGCCTTCGAGGGCGACGAGGGCGTTCCGGACGAGATTCTCGAGGGCGCGGAGGAGGCGCCCGGCGTCGGCCCGGATCGGAGCGTCGAGCGCGTCGTCGAGCGACAGGGCGACTCCGCGGCGCTCGGCGGCGATGCCGACCGATCGGGCGAGGTCGGCGAGGAGGTCGCTCGCGTCGATGCGCTCGAGGCGGAGCCGGACCTCGCCGCGGACGAGGTCGAGGACGTCCTGCACCATCGCCTGGATCCGGTCGCACTGCGCGCGGGTGCGCTCGGCGGGGGTCTCCTCGTCGAAGCGGTCGGCCATGAGCCGGACGACGGCGAGCGGTCCGGCCAGGTCGTGGAGGAGATGACTCGCCGCGAGGCCGACGCTCCGGACTCGCTCGTCGCGGAGCCGGCGGGCGGCGCCGCGGATCCGGTCGAGGACGACGCTGGCGAGGTCGGTCAGCGCCTGCGCGATCGCCTCCTCGTCGGGCCCGAACGCGGCGGGCCGGTCGGGGTCGTCGACCCACACGCTCCCGAGCGAGGCGCCGTCGTGGCGGAGCGGCAGGCACATGACCGAGCGCAGGTCGAGCCGACGGACGCTCTCGATCGCGGCGAGGCGATGGCTGCTCGCCGCGTTCGAGGAGGTGAGCGCGTTGCCCGTCCGGGCGACCTCCTCGGCGATCGTCCGGCTCACCGAGAAGCCCTCCTCGGGCAGCTCCGCTCCCGAGCGGTCGAGGCCGAGGCGGAAGCGGAGCCGATCGCCCTCGGCGAGGATGAGGTAGGCCCGCGCGCCGCCGGTGAGCTCGAGGGTCGCGCCGACGATCATCCGGAGGGTCGCCTCGAGCTCCTCCTGACCGGCGAGGGCGGCGGCGATCGCGGCGAACCGCTCGACGAGGTCGGTGCGCGTCGTCGGCGCATCCGTGCTCGGCGCGTCGGCGCCCGGCGCGAGGCGCGCCTTCAGGAGGCGGACCTCTCTCCGCAGACGGTCGTTCTCGACGGCGAGCTCGTCGCGGCCGGAGAGTCGATCGATCAGGCCCAAGGGTCCCTCGGGAGGGCGGGTGACGAAGGGGCGCGCCGGAGCGTGCGGGGCCTCTTCGGAGGAGCGATCCAGTTTAGCACCGAGATGGTACTGATTCACTGGACGCACCGCGGCCGGCATCTCGTGCAGATCGTTTGCGATGGTCGTCATCATCGACCGCCCACCGCGCGGAGGTCCTCGACGCAGAGCGGATCGAAGTCATCGGGCACCGTCCCGAGGAGCTGGCTCACCAGGCTCGTCTCGATCGCGTGGAACATGACGCAGGCGTCATCGATGTCGTGGGCCGGGTTGGCCGCATCCTGGTGAGGTCGTTGTTCGGGGATACCGTTGCCGACGAGGCCGAGGTTGTGGCCGAGCTCGTGGACGATCACCGCGCCCTCGATCACGGCGCGGCCGACGACCGGCGTCGCCGCGAAGTCGATGTTGTCCTCGAAGAGGCAGAACGAGGAGCCCGAGTACGAGATCCCGAGGATCCGGCTGTTCGCCGAGTCGCCCTCGAAGCCGCCATCGAGGGCGGCGATGTAGAGGACCGCCGTGTTCCCCGAGCCGAAGTGGTCGCGGTTCGCCGCCTCGAAGGCGCGGACGTCGTCGACCCGCCAGCTCGCGATCCCGGGCGAGGCGACCTCGTCGTCGACCAGGATCAGGACGCCGCCCGGCTTGCGGCACCGCTCCTCGATCCGCCGCTTCAGCAGGTCGAGCGCGGCGGCGCCGGGTCGGCGGCCAACGACGAGGTCGACCTCGACGACCAGGTGGTCGAACGTGGCGTCGTCGATGAAGTTGCGGGCGAGCGCCCCGCTCGGGCCCGCGTTGCCGGCGACGGCACCGGTCCGGAAGAAGCGAACGCCGTTGCTCGGGCCGCCCGCCGTCGTGACGACCACGCTGCCGCTCGGGGCGCCGGCCGGGACGGTGACGACGAGGCGATCGGGCGACGCGCTCTCGACGATGGCGGTCGTGCCCGCGAACGTGACGTCGTTGTCGGCGCGGTCGGCGGCGAAGTCCGCGCCGCGGATCTCGACGCGCGTGCCGGGGGGGCCGACCTCGGGCGCGACGCTGACGATCGACGGCGCCGCCGCGCCGCCGCCGCCGGCCCCCTGCACGATGAAGTCGACGCCGTTCGAGGTGCCGCCGGCGGTCCGGACGGTCACCGAGACGCGGCCGGCGGGGAGGCCCGCAGGCACATCGCAGATGATCCGGTCGGTCTGCGTCGAGCGGACGCTCGCCCGGACGCCGTCGAAGCGAACCGTGCTCCCCGCGGTGAAGGCCTTCCCCGACAGCGTGACCGCGCGCCCGGCGGGGCCGGAGTCGGGGTCGATCGAGGCGAGCATGGGGCGGGCGGCGTTCGCCGCGCCGGCGCCTCCGCCGCCGCTCCCGCCGCCGCCGCTCCCGCCACCGCTGCTCCCGCCTCCCCCGCAGCCGGTGAGGCTGAGGAGGGCGCCGAGCCCGACGACGAGGAGCGTCCCCAGTCGAGCCGAGGTCCGCGGCGTTTCGCGAGTCCCGTCGCCGTCGCAGAGGTCGCAGATGACCCGGCCTGCCTCGAGCGGCTCCATCGCGTCGGCGCGAGTGAGCGTGATCGAGTGTCCGCACACCAGGCCGAGGCGGAGGCGTCCGTCCTCGAGGACGAAGACGCTGATGATGAGTCGACGCTCGCTCGAGGTCGCTCGCGCGGCCCCGAGGATTCGGTCGGTCCGCGACGGCTCGTCCATCGGATGGTCGGTTGGCACGTTCAAAGGTCGTCCCCCCCTGAGTAGGAGTCTCCCCCGCCCATAGGAAACGGCGTGCCATCCGATCCGAGGGTTGAGCTTCAAGGAGTTGTGGGGAACCCGATCGGCTGGGTCGGCCGGATCTGCAGAGCGCACGCGGAGCCGCTCTGCAGATTCGACAGACCGAGGAGATCAGGGAAGGGCGGGCGGAGGCGCGGGCTCGGCGGGCTCGGTGGACTCGGCGACGGCGGTCTCGATCCGAAGGGTCTCGCCGTCGCGGACGTGGAGGTCGACCTGGTGGAAGGGGATCTCGATCCCGGCCCGCCGGAACGCCGCGGTGATCGCGAAGCACAGATCAGACGTGACCGTGCGCCGCAGGGTCGGGTCGGGCTGGGCGAGCCACACGAGGAGGTGGAAGTCCAGCGAGCTGCCGCCGAAGCCGATGAAGCCGACCTCGGGCGAGGGGTGCTTGAGGATCCGGCCGTAGTTCCGGGCGACCTCGAGGAGCGTCTGGCGGACGAGCGAGATGTCCGAGCCGTACGAGACGCCGACCGGAATCCGGAGGCGCACCTGCGGGTCGCCGTGGCTCCAGTTGGTGACCGTGCCGGTGACGAACTCCTTGTTCGGGACGATGATCGAGATGTTGTCGCCGGTGCGCACGGTCGTCGCCCGGATCGTGATCCGGGTGACCTCGCCCTCGACCTCGCTCACCGTCACGACGTCGCCGACCTCGACCGGTCGTTCGATGAAGAGGATCAGGCCCGAGACGAAGTTCGACATGATCTCCTGCAGGCCGAAGCCGATGCCGACGCCGGCCGCGGCGAGGAACCAGTCGAGCTGTCCGAGGTCGATCTGGAGGAGGCGAAGGGTCCAGACGACGCCCACCGCGATGATCAGGTAGCCGGCCACCGTCGTGATGGCGAAGCGCGCCCCGCGCGAGAGGCCGACCCGGTTGAGGATGAAGTGGGCGACGAGCCCCCGGAAGACGCCGTGGACCAGGATCGTGCCGGCGAAGATGAGGGCGGCCGCGGCGAGATCGCCGACCGCGACCAGGCTGGTCCCGTCCTCGGAGGTCACGATCGAGGTCTCGAGGAGGCGCTCCAGCGTCGTCCGCTCGACCTCGAAGGCGATCAGGACGATCGCGGCGGCGGCGGCCGTGAAGACCGAGAGAGTGACGGTTCCTCCGGCGAGCTTCCGCACGAACTGACGGCGCTCGGCCGCCGTCTCGAGCGCCTCGGCGGTCTCGGTCGTGACGTCGCCGTCGGCGGCCTTGGGGGCCGCCTCGCCGGCGGTGTCGGCCTCGATCGGGATCGGGTCGAGCCGGGAGAGGGCGAGCGCCACGAGGAGGCGATCGAGCAGCACCGCGATGACGATGAGCGCGAGGCTCAGGACGAGCGACGCCGTCACCGCGCCGGCGGCGTTCCGGTAACCGAGCCCGTCGAGGACGAGGATCCCGACCGTCGCGGCGCCGACGAACACCTGGAACGCGACGAGGAAGCGCCCCAGCCGCTCCGAGAGCGGCCGCGAGACCGCGCGCAGGATCGCGCCGGTGACGACCGGGTCCGACGCGGCCAGGGCGATCGCGACGCTGGCGATCCCGCGGAAGGCGAGGGGGAGGAGCGCCCGGAGGGCCGGCCGGGCCGCCTCGCTGAACGCGGGGACGAGCGCCCAGGCGATGCCGAACGTGCCGACCGCGATGATCAGCCGCGCGAGCACGCGGTGGATCAGGCGGGCGGCGCCGTCGGGGATCCGCGTCAGGCGCCATTCGGGCTCGAGCGGTCGGAGGAGGACGCGGGCGAGCACGACGGCGAGCCGGGTCAGGGCGATCACGGCGACCACCCGGGCGCCGCCCCAGGCGAGGGCGCCCCCGGCGGCCGCCGCGACGGCGATGGCGACGACGAGGATCGCGACCGGCGTGATCGACTTCTCGAGGAGGCGCCACCCGTCGCGTGCGAGGCGGCGACGGAACGGGTGCGGGGGCTCCGCCGTCTCGATCGCGAGGGCGGCCCGGACGCGCCCGAGGAGCCGCGGGCGAACGACGCGTCCGAGGAGCCAGCCGAGGATCGCGCCGACGATCAGGGCGAGCAGCGTCCGCGGATCGAGGAGGAGCGCGCCGAGTCGGCTGGGCGCCCCCGCCCGGGCCTCGGCCCGCACGCGACCGAGCGCGGCGGCGACGTCGGCCGCGGCCGCGGTCAGGCCGGCCCCGTCGACCGCCGGCGACTCCCGCGTCCAGAACGCCGCCGTCCGGAGGATGCTTCCGATGCGGTCGTTGCGCTGGCGCTCGCGGACGGCGAGCTCCTCGACGGCGAGGAGAAGGTCGACGATCCGGTCGATCGTCGCCTGTCGCTCCGAGACGAGGGCGGTCGACTCGTCGAGCAGGGCGGCCCAGCGGACCGCCTCCTGGGTCCAGACCGTCTCGGGATAGGCGGTCGGGAAGCGCGTGTGGAGCTGGTCGAAGCTCGCCTTGGCGCTGGCGCGCGCGGCCCCGATGTCATCGGCGAGCCGGAGGCGCCGGTCCTCGAGCTCGCTTCGCCGCGCCCGGAGCGTGGCGAGGGTCGCGGTCGCGTCCGTCGCCTCGGGGCCGAGCGTCGCGGCGAAGAACGCCGTCGAGCGCCGGTGCGCGCTGCGGAGCCGCGTGATGACCACGCTCCGCCGTTCGGCCCCCGCGGCGTCGCCCGTGTCGACGCGCTCGATCAGCGCCGTCGCCGTGCGCTCGAGCTCGGCGACGGTCGTCGTCGCGTGGTGCTCGTGCTGGCTCCACCGGTTCTCGAGGGCGGCGAGCTCGCCCGCGTCGACGCGGCCGCGGCCGAGCTCGGCCTCGACCGCCGCGCGGGTCCGCTCGAACGGCTTGCCCATCCGCTCGAGCACCTCGAGACGGCGGGCCTCCTCCTCGGCCGCCAGACGCTCCGCCTCGAGCCGTCGCTCCTCGGCGGCGAGGAACGCGGCGACCTCGGCCCGGACGCGCTCCAGGAGCCGGGTCGCGTTCGCGAGCTCGGCCCGGAGGATCGGGACCTCGGTCCGAGCGGCGTCGCGGCTCGCCTTGATGAGGGTGAGCCGCTCCCGGGCCGTCGCGATCTCGACGTCGGTGATCGCGGTTCGCCGATCGAGGAGCGCCTTCTCCGCGGGGGTCGTCGCGGGCGCTCGGCGCTCGACGAGGCCACGGCGGGCTGCCTCGAGCTCGCCGATCGTCGTCTGGGTGCGCGTCTCCTCCGTCCGGAGTCGCTCGGGCGCGGACTCGAGTCGGGCGAGCTCGGCGGTGAGGGCGTCGACGCGGGCGCCACGCTCCTTCTCGCGGGCGCGGGCCTCGTCGAGGAGCTCGCGCCGGAAGGGCTCGGGCACCTCGACCGGCTTCGCGACGACGATCCCGACGCGCTTCGACTCCTCGTCGGCCGCCTGGGTGCGGCCGGGGTGAGTTTCGACGCGGGCGGCGAGCGCGGCGCGCTCGCGCAGCACCGCGAGCGCCCGCTCGAGGCTCCCCTTGCTCGAGGTGAGGCGTTCCTTGACCTTGTCGTCGGTCGCCTTCTCGAGCTCGCGTCCGACGCGGGCGAGCTCGGCGGTCAGCGCCGCCTCCTCGAACGGGATGGAGCCGCCGAGGGCGGCATCGGTCGGCGGCGCGGGGGTCGGAGTCGGCGGCGGGGAGCCGCCATCGGGCGGCGGGGCGTCCTGGGCGGTCGCGCGACCGCCGGCGGCGAGCGTGACCGGGACCGCGAGGGCGACCGCGAGCGCGAGAGGGACGAGGCGACGGTGGCGGTGGCGGGCGCGGGTCATCAAGAGGCGCAAGTGTACCACAACTCGCGCCGCCGGGCGTCGGCGCGATCGTCGGTCCGAGGCCGCGGCGCGGTGGCGGTCTCCGCGCGGTCAGGGTAGGCTCGACCGTCCTGGGGAGGCTGGATGCGGACTCGAGGGCTCGCGGCGACCGACGTCGGCTTGCGACGAGAGGGCAATGAGGATGCCTACCTCTCGAGTGATGAGCTCGGCCTCTACGCCGTCTGCGACGGCATGGGGGGGCACGCGGCCGGCGAGGTCGCATCCAGGACCGCGATCGGGGCGCTCGAGCGAGAGGTTCGCGCCCGCGCCGAGCTCCTGGGCTCGATCGCCCGCGAGGAGACCTCCGCCCGCAATCTGGCGACCGCCGCCCGCGAGGTGGTCGAGGTCGTCTGCGCCGAGGTGCACGCCCTCGCGATGCGCGACCCCGACAAGTCGGGGATGGGCTGCACCCTCTCGTTCCTCCTCTTCGCCGGCGCCCGGATGGTCATGGCGCACGTCGGCGACACGCGGGTCTATCTCCACCGTGATGGCGCCGTCGAGCAGCTCAGCACCGACCACACGATGGCGCACGAGCTCGTCCGAGGCGGGGCGATGTCTCTCGATGCGGCCCGAGGCCATCGACTCTCGCACGTCCTGACCCGCTCGGTCGGGCAGCAGCCGTCGGTCGAGCCGGACCTCCTCCTCATCGATGCGCAGCCGGATGACACGTTTCTCCTCTGCTCCGATGGACTCACCGATCACCTCACGGGGCTCGGTGAGCTGGCCGAGCCGCTGGCGGCCGAGTCGCTCGAGCCCGTCCCGGGCGCCCTCGTAGCGCTCGCGAACGGGCGCGGCGGGCACGACAACGTCACGGTCGTGGTCGTCCGGGTGGACGCCGACGGCGTGAGCTCGCCCGGGCTCGTGAGCTCGACGACGAACCAGCGCCTCATCACCCTTCAGACCGCAGGCCTGTGTCGGGGGCTGCCCTTCACCCAGACTCTCCGCGTCCTCCACGCCGCGCGGATCCGGCCGTTCGACGCGGGCGAGGTGCTCGTCGAGCGCGGGACGCTCGTCTCGGCGATCCGGGTCGTCAGCTCGGGCTCGGTCGTCCTGGAGCCGTCCTCGGGGGAGACGCTCGGCCCGGGGGCCGTCCTGGGGGAGGCGACCGTCCTCGCGCCGCGCGCGTGCCGGAGCGCCCTCGTCGGGGCCTCTCCCGGCGAGCTCATCGTCATCGAGGCGGACGCGCTGCTCGAGCTGGCGCGGCGCCGTCCCTGGCTCGGCGTCGAGCTCCTCGCCCGGCTGGGCGCCGCCGTGAGCGGCGAGGTCGCGGTCGTCGGCGAACGGGTCCTGGCGACGGGGGCGATCCCCCTCGCGCCGAGTCACCTCTTCTAGGAGCGCGACGGGGCATGCCCTCGACCGATCGGAAGCGGCAGAAGAAGGCGGCGAGGAAGCGCTCGGGCGGGTCGTCGCGCACGCCGCGCCTGGTCGTCGGCTGGCGGGAGCTGGTCGCGCTCCCGGCGTGGGGCATCGAGCGCCTCCAGGCGAAGGTCGACACGGGCGCGCGCACCAGCGCGATCCACGCCGAGCACATCGTCTCCGCTGCGCCCGGCCGGGTGCGCTTCCGGATCATCACCGACCGTCACGACCATCGCGACTACGTGACCGTCGAGGCGAAGGTCGTTCGTCACTCCCGGGTGAAGCCGAGCTCGGGCAAGGTGCAGCACCGCTACGTCGTCGAGGCGCCGATCCGGATCGGTGACTTCTCACGAACGATCGAGATCAGCCTCGTGTCGCGAGAGAACATGGTCTGCCGGATGCTCGTCGGCCGGACCGCGCTCGCGGGGCACATCCTCGTCGACTCGGGGCGCTCCTGGCTCCTCGGCCCGAGGCCGGAGCCCGAATCGCGGCCCGAGAAGCGTTCGAAGCCCGAGAGCGAGAGAAGCACCGTCGCGCGCAAGCGCAGGAACGAGGAAGAGAGAACGAGATGAAGATCGCCATCCTCTCGCGCGGACCTCGGCTGTACACGACGTCGAGGCTGCGCGAGGCGGCACTCGCCCGGGGACACACGCCGAAGGTTCTCAACACCCTTCGCTTCGCGATCGCGCTCGAGAGCAACGACCCCGACCTCTACTTCAGGGGGAAGCGGCTCACGCGCTACCAGGCGGTCCTCCCGAGGATCGGCGCGTCGATCACCTACTTCGGCACGGCCGTCGTTCGTCAGTTCGAGCAGATGGGGGTCTTCTGCGCGAACTCGTCGATCGGGATCGCCCAGTCGCGCGACAAGCTCCGCTCGCTCCAGATCCTGAGCAAGCACGACATCGGGATCCCGGCGACGACCTTCGTCCGCGACCGGAGCGATGTGATCCCTGCGATCGAGCGGGTCGGCGGCGCGCCCGTCATCATCAAGCTCCTCGAGGGCACCCAGGGCGTCGGGGTGATCCTCGCCGACAGCATCAAGGTCGCCGAGGCGATCATCGAGACGCTCCAGAGCGCCCGCCAGAACGTCCTGATCCAGAAGTTCGTCGCCGAGAGCAAGGGGCGCGACGTCCGGGCCGTCGTCGTCGGCGACCGCGTGGTCGCCTCGATGCGACGCGTCGCTCAGGGCAGCGAGTTCCGGAGCAACGTCCATCGAGGCGGCAAGGCCGAGGCGATCGAGCTCGACGAGGCCTACCAGCGGACGGCGATCCGGTCGGCCCAGATCCTCAACCTGCGCGTCGCGGGGGTCGACATGCTCGAGGGAAAGGACGGGCCGCAGGTGATGGAGGTGAACTCCTCGCCGGGGCTCGAGGGGATCGAGACGGCGACGCGGGTCGACGTGGCCGGGGCGATCATCGACTTCATGGCCGAGCGGGTCGACTTCCCCGAGCTCGACATCCGGCAGCGCCTCACGGTGAGCAAGGGGTACGGAGTGACCGAGCTCCAGATCCCCGAGAAGAGTGAGCTCCACGGCAAGACGATCTCGGAGAGCGGGCTGCGCGCGCGGGACATCATCGTCCTCAAGGCCGAGCGTCGCGGCAAGCTCACGCCGGCGCCGCACGGCTCGCACGTGCTCCGCGCCGGAGATCGGCTCGTCTGCTTCGGTCGCCTCGATGAGATGCGGGCGCTCGTTCCGAGGCCCAAGCGTCGGAAGGCGAAGCGACTCACGAAGAAGCAGATCGCCGACGTCCTGAAGGAGGTGCCGAGCGGCGATTCGAACGTGCCCCAGTCTGCCCGAGATCTCGAGGCGTGACCGAGCACCTGGAGATCGCCGGCGCCTCGATCGAGCCGGGGGAGAGCCGGACCCTCGAGCTTCCGGTGGCGCAGAGCTACCGGGGCATCGGGATCACGCTCCCGGTGCGCGTCGTCCGGGCGGAGCGACCCGGTCCGACTGTCCTCGTCACCGCCGCGATCCACGGCGACGAGATCAACGGCACGGGCATCATCCGCTCGGTCGCCCTCGATCCGCCGTTCGATCTGAGCGCCGGGACGCTCGTCCTGGTGCCCGTGGTGAATCTCCTCGGGTTCGAGCGGCACAGCCGCTACCTCCCGGATCGACGCGATCTCAACCGCTGCTTCCCCGGCGACGCGGGCGGCAGCGCGACCAGTCGGTTCGCCGCGGCGGTCTGGGAGGGGCTGCTCCTCCCGAGCGACTACCTCATCGACCTGCACACGGCGGCCGTGCGGCGGACGAACTTTCCGAACATCCGGGCGGACATGAGCGACGAGCGGGTCGCCAAGATCGCCCGCGCGTTCGGCGTCGAGCTCATCGTCGATGGCTGCGGGCCGGCGAGTTCCTTCCGGCGAGAGGCGTGCAAGGCGGGGAAGCCGGCCATCATCCTGGAGGCCGGCGAGGCGCTCAAGATCGAGCCGACCGTGGTGGAGCTCGGCGTCCGCGGGATCCGGAACGTGCTCGTGTCGCTCGGGATGGTCGAGGGCGGTCTGCGGCGGCCGATCCATCAGGCGGTGGTCAAGCGGAAGCGCTGGATCCGTGCGCCCTCGGGCGGGTTGCTCCAGTTCCACGTCGCTCCGGGGGAGCCGGTGTCGGCCGATCAACCCGTCGCCACCGTGACGAGCCTCCTCGGGCGCGACCGCGACACGCTCCTGGCGCCGTTCGCCGGGATCGTCCTCGGCATGACGACCCTGCCGGCCGTCTCGCCCGGCGATCCCGTCTGTCATCTCGGGCGGCCGGTCGGCGGGATCCGCCCGATCCGCGCCGCGCTCGAGGAAGCCTCGGGGAAGCGGATCGAGTCGCGCGTCCGCGACGACCTCGCGACGAACGTCGTCGTCTCGGCCCCGCGCTCCGATGGCGACGAGGACGCCGCGGAGGGTGACTGACTGGCGTCCCGCGCCGTCTCCCTGACCGCCTCGCGGACGGATCAGGTGGCTGGCGGCGGCGTCGCCTCGACCTCCTCCTTCGCGCCCGGACGCAAGAGGGTGCGCGCTCCGACGATCCACGCCGGCCCGATCAGGAGCGTGAGGGCGATCAGGGCGAGCGTCAGCTGGTGGCCGTAGTCGCTGATGATCCCGGCCTGGAGCCCGACCGCGCCGAGGACGAAGCTGAACTCGCCGATCTGCGAGAGCAGCGCGCCGCCGTACAGGCTCTCCCGCCAGCGATGACCGAGCGCCTTCATGATCGCCGCATTGATGAACGTGTTCGTCGAGAGGACGGCGCCGACGAGCAGGCTCAGCTCGATCCAGTGCTGGCGGAGGAAGTCGAGGTCGAGGAGCAGACCGACCGAGACGAAGAAGAAGGCGAGGAGCAGGACGCGGAACGGCTGGAGCGCGTCGTGGACCCAGTGGGTCTCGCGCGCCGCGTTGACGACCATGCCGGCGACGAAGGCGCCGAGCGCGGTCGAGAGCCCGAGGACGGCGGTCACCAGGGCCAGCCCGAAGGCGAGGAGGAGCGCGGCGAACACCTCCATCTCGCGATCGTCCCCGAGCCAGCGCGCCAGCGGGAGGTGCAGCTCGCCCTCCTCGCGCGAGAAGACCCAGACGACCAGGACCGCCACGATCACCACACCCAGGAGCTGCCGGGCGAGGAGCCAGGCATCGAGCGACTCGCCGGCGAGGAACCCGATCGCGATCAGCATGGGGATGACCGCCAGGTCCTGCGCGACCGTGATGCCGAGGACGTCGCGGCCGAGGTCGCCGTCGAGCTCGTTCCAGTCGCCGAGCAGCTTCACGACGATCGCCGTGCTGCTCATGCTGATCACGAACCCGAGGAGGATCGACCGGCTCAGCGGCCAGCCGAGGCCGAAGCCGAGGGCGAGCACGACGAGCACGCTCACGACCACCTGGACGAGCGTGCCGAGGATCGAGGCGCGCCAGCCGGCGACGAGGCGTCGGGGCGAGGAGTCCATCCCCGCGAAGAAGAGGAGGAGGACGACCCCGACCGCGCCCAGTCGAGACAGCGTCTCCTGGTCGCCGATCACCCCGAGGACGTGGGGGCCGAGGACCACGCCGGCGATCAGGTAGGCGACGACGTGAGGCTGCCGCAGTCGGCGAAGGAGGAGGCCGAGCGCCAGGACCGCGAGGCAGGTCCCGGCGAGGGTCGTCATGAGCGGGTCGAGGGCCAGGGGAGTCTCCTCGCGTCGAGCCGGTCGGGTCGGTCGGCGCCGGCGGAGAGCGGGGTCTCAGATGCGCACGACCAGCTTGCCGCGCTTCGATCCGTCGAAGAGACGCAGCAGCGCCGCCGGCGCGTTGCGGAGCCCGTCGACGATCTCCTCGCGGTGCTTGATCTTCCCGGCGGCCACCCACCCGCCGAGGGCGCGCTGCGCCTCGGGGTAGCGCGCCTCGTAGTCGAAGACGATGAAGCCCTCCATCCGCGCGCGGTTGACCAGGAGCGAGAGGTAGTTGGCCGGTCCCGGGGCCGCTTCCTGGGCGTTGTACTGGGAGATCGCGCCGCAGATCACGACCCGCGCGTGGCGTCGGATGGCGCCGAGCGCGGCCTCGAGGTGCGACCCCCCGACGTTGTCGAAGAACACGTCGACGCCGGGCTTGCAGGCGGCTCGGACCTCGGCCGGCAGATCGTCGACGGCCTTGTAGTCGATCGCGGCGTCGAAGCCGAGCTCGTCGGTCAGCCAGGCGCACTTCTCGGGGCCGCCGGCGATTCCGACGACGCGGCAGCCACCGATCTTCGCGATCTGGCCGACGACGGAGCCGGTCGCGCCGGCCGCGCCCGACACGAGGACGGTCTCGCCCGGCCGGGGGCGGCCGACATCCAGCAGCCCGAAGTAGGCGGTCAGGCCGGTCATGCCGAGCACCCCGAGCGCCATCGGCCCCGGGACCTCGCCCGGCACCTTGGTGAGGCCGCGTCCGTCGGAGACGGCGTGGCTCTGCCAGCCGAGCAGACCGACGACCGCCTCGCCCTCGGCGAACTTCGGATGGTTCGAGCGGATCACCTCCCCGTAGGTGCCGCCGCGCATCACGTCGCCGATCGCCACGGGCGGGATGTAGGAGCGCGCGTCCCGCATCCATCCGCGCATCGCCGGGTCGAGGGAGAGGTAGCGGTTGGCGACGAGCAGCTCGCCGGGACCGGGCTCCGGCAGGGGGCCCTCCGCGATCTCGAAGTTGCTCGCGGACGGGAGGCCGACGGGCCGCTCCACGAGACGAATCTGCAGGTTGGTCGGTTCGGTCATCGAGGCTCCTGGGGACGCGGGGCGCGCCCGCGTCGCCAGCAGGCTAGGCGACGCGAGGTCTCGGTGCCACCCCGAGGGGGCGCGGTCGAGGCTCGGGGGCGAGTCTCGAGAAGGGCGTGAATCGAATCGGGGCCGCGACCGTCCACGACCCCGTGCTCGTTCCCCATGAAAGGGCGGAGGCTTCCATGCGCTGGGTCTTGATCGCGGCTCTCCTCGTTCTGACGCTGCTCGCCACCGGTTGCCGTCACTACAGGCACGGGCGACGTCACCACCGTCAGCACGTAAACCACGGCTACGGCAAGCATCACGATCGGCGCGGCGGGGTCCGGGTCCACCACGTTCCGCAGGGACACGGCGGCGGCCATCGGAGCGGTCACCGCGGTGGTCACCGGGGCGGTGGACATCGTCGATGACGGGTGGGTCGGGCGGTTCTACTCGCTCGGCCAGCGGCGGACGACGACGCCTCCCCCCACCTCGTAGGCGAGGACCGCGCCGGTCCTCTCGCTCCAGGCGATGACCGGGAACCCGACGTCGGCCTCCTCCGAGAGCCGAACCGCCCGCTTCGCGCCCGGGGCGAGCCCGTAGATCGCTCGCTCGCCGCCGGCGATCTCGGTCCAGATGGCCCAGACGTCGCCCGCGGAGTCGAGGGCGATGCTGGGATGGCCCTGCTGGGCGCCGGCGGCGTTCGCGAGCGGGAGCTCCTTGCCGGACGGGAGGCGGAGCCAGGTGTTGCGCTTGCCGCTGCGCTGATCCATCCACGCGACGGCGACCTTCTTGCCGTCGGGCGTGACGGCGACCGACGGCGCGTCCATCGGGCACTGAGTGATGTTGGCCTTCGCGCCGGTCACCGGGGCGGCCTTCTTGAAGGACTTGCCCTTGTTGCTCGAGCGGGCGACCCAGACCTGGTTGTCGCCGGCGATCGCGTTGCGGAAGGCGATCGAGGGGTTGCCCCTGGCGTCGATGGCGAGGCCCGGAGTGCAGCACTGGCAGACGGTCTGCGGAGCGGCGTAGGCGATGACGTTCGGCGCGACCTTCGTCCCGCCGTCGGTCACCCTGGTGTAGGCGATCATCTGGCCGAGCCTGGGCGCGAGGCGGTGATCGAGCCAGCAGAGATGGACCGTCCCGTCACCCTGGACGGCCATCCAGTGCATCCCCTCCTTGGCGCTCTTCTGGGCCTTCTCGGTGTCGGCCGCCTTGCGACGATCGTTGCACTTCACCGGCCCGGAGAAGGTCGCGCCGCCGTCGCTCGAGACGGTCAGCCAGACATCGCCCTGCGGGAAGCGCTGCCCGGCGGGCTTGCCCTCGAGCTGCTGGACGGCGGAGACGTAGACGCGCTTCGCGTCGTCGACGCCGATCCGCGGGCCGCGCTGCCGGCCGCCGGTCGCCTCGCCTCCGACGTCGAGCGCCTTCACCGGTTCGCCGAAGGACAGGCCGCCGTCCTTCGAGACGGCGACGTAGATGTCCTTTCGATCGCCGGAGCCGCCGACGAATGCGACGTAGACCGCGCCGTCGGCGTCGACCGTGATGCTCGGCTGGATCGGCCCGAGCGACTCGGCGAGGCGGACCGAGCTCTCATCCGCGGTCGCGACGGGGGCGGTCGCGGCGAGCGCGACGGCGACCGCCACGAAGCCGAAGCTCGTGGCTATGACGATGCGGCGGGCGTTCATCATGGGAGTCTCCGTCCGGCGAGGCGTCAGGAGGCGCTGGTCGCCGCCTCGCGTTCACTCGGCTCGAGTGGCGGCCCGGCGGGCGTCGCCGCCGCCTCGCGCTCCGCCGCGTCGGCCTTCTCGGCGGCGGCGACGGCGTGGCGATGGCGTCGCTTGCGCTTCGACTTCCGCTTGCCCTCACGCCACCGCTGATGGAACCAGAACCACTGCTCCGGGGCGCCGCGGATCACATCCTCGACGACCTTGCTGTAGCGCGCGGTGTTGTGAATGTCGTTGGCGGCATCGTCGTCGCCGATCCGCTCGTACTCGATCATCGGGAGGATGACGAAGCGATGTCGGCCGCTCGTCCCCTTGCGGACCATGAAGAGCGGCAGGACGGCGCAGCCGGTGCGGCGCTGGAGCATCGCGACGGCCGTCATCGTGTAGGCGGGGCGGCCGAAGAACGGGACGGGGACGGACCCCCGCCGCGCGGGGATGTGCTGATCGATGACGAGGCCGACGCCCTCGCCCTTCCGAAGGGTTCGGATGATGTCGCGGATGCTGTTCTTGACCGGGATGGTGCGGGTGCCGAGGTGCTCGCGGTTGGCGAGCACGCGCGCGTCGACCTCGGGGACCTCGACCTTCCGGGCGACGAGGCTGCAGGGGATGATCTCGAGGACGTTGAGGCTCCCGGCGATCATCTCGAAGTTGCCGACGTGGGCGGAGAGGCCGATGACGCCCTTGCCGCGGTCGCGCGCCGCGACCACGTTCGCGTAGCTCTCGGCATCGATCTCGATCGTCGCCTCGACGTCCTCGCGGTGTAGCGCCCGGATTCGGCAGAACTCGAGCAACCCGCGGCCGGCGTTCCGGAAGGCGGCGTGGGCGAGGCGCAGCGCCTCCCACCGGGACCGGACGCGCTCGGGGAGGCACTGCTGGATGTTGTCGGCGGCGATCCGGCGACGCTTGGCATGGATCAGCCAGGTCGCCGTGCCGATGCCAGCGCCGAGCTCGCGGACGGTGTCGGCGGGGAGGCAGCGCAGGAGGAACCAGGCGAAGTCGACGGCCAGGCCGATCGGCGCGCGGAGGAGTCTCAGGAGCCTCGAGGCTGGACAGTCCATCCGCGCGTGTCCGGATCGGGTTGCTGCGAGTGATCTCGGTCGGCGAGGGGAGGCGCGAGGCCGCGACGAGCCCTCGCTCGGAACGTCCGGAACCCTATCAAAGGGCGGTTTTCAGGGCAACGGAGATCCGCTTTCGGGTGGCGAGGCGGGCTCGTCGGGCCGCCCCGTTCGCCCGCTGGCGCCCGGCGACGCAGCCGGCAGGGTGAACGCGAACGAGCTGCCGCGGTCGGGGCGGCTCTCGGCCCAGATCCGCCCGCCGTGCGCCTCGACGATCCCGCGGCAGATCGCCAGACCGAGCCCGGCCGCGCCGCGACGGACGCTGGCTCCCTGCCACGCCCAGTCGAAGATGTGGCGGAGGTGGTCCGGGTCGATCCCGGCGCCGGTGTCGGTCACCTCGAACGCGACGAGCGGCTCCCCGGACGCGGAAGCGTGGCCACGGACCGAGAGGGTGATCGTGCCGCCGGCCGGCGTGTGGCGAAGGGCGTTCTCAATGAGGTTGGTGAGCACCTGCTGGATCCTCGCCGAGTCGGCCCGGACGCGGTCGAGGTCAGGCGCGACCTCGCAGTCGATCGAGATCGACTTCCGCGCCGCCGCCGGGCGCTTGACCTCGGACGCCTCGAGGAGCAGCCGCCCCGGGTCGCACGGGCGCGGCGTCACCTTGAGCGGCTCGCCCGCCTGGCTGCGACTGACGTCGAGCAGGTCGCGGATCAGATGGTCGGCCTGCTCGATGCTGCGAAGGATGTTGGCGAGCGCGCGCTCCGCTCGCGGGTCGCCATCGGCCACACGCGCGAGCGAGTCGGCGCTGATGCGGATCGCCCCGAGTGGGCTGCGGAGGTCGTGACTCACGACCGAGAGAACCCGGTCGCGCGTCGCGACCGCCCGGCGCGTCCGATCGAGGAGGAGTTGCTTCTCGGTCAGGTCCTGGAGCGTCATCACGGCCGCGACGATCGCGTCGTCGGCCGCCCGGATCGGGCTGGCGCTCGCGAGGACGACGACGCGCGACCCGTCGCGTCGCTCGTAGTCGAGCTCCTCCTGGTCGACCTCGGCGCCGGCGATGGCGCGGAGCAACGGCCAGTCCTCGCGGCGGATCGTCGCTGCAGTCCGGTCGCTGCGGTGCCCGACGCAGCCGGGCGCGCCGGCATCGCTCCACGGCGCGCCGAGGATCTCCTCGACCCGCGGGTTGGAGAGCTGGACCCGTCCGTCGGGCGCCTCGGCCAGGACGACGCCGACCGGCATCTGCGAGAGGACCGCTCGCAGGAGCAGCCGCTCGGCATCGACGGCCGCCTGCGCGTCGAGCGCCCGCCGCTCGGCTCGGTGGAGGCGGACGGCCGTCCGGATCCGGCGGACGAGGCGTTCGGCGTCGACGCGGTCCTTCGCGAGGTAGTCGCTCGCGCCAGCCTTGATGAGCTGGGCGGCGAGCTCGGGGTCGTCCTGCCCGGTCAGGACGATCACCGGCACGCGCCCGTCGACGAACGGGCGAGCCTGGAGCAGCCCGAGACCGGTGCCGTCGGGCAGGTCGTGGTCGAAGACGACGCAGTCGAAGCCGCCGCCGTCGAGCGCGCCGACGGTCTCCTCGAGCGAGGCGCGCTCGACGACGTCGATTCGTCGATCGGCCTGGCGGACCGCGTCGGCGACCGCGACGTCGTCGCCGACGACGAGGAGGACGCGCAGGGGGGAGTCGGGCATCAGTCGGGGCCGCCCTCGTAGAGCTTCAGGCGCGCGTAGAGGGTCTTGACGCTGATGCCGAGGATCTTCGCGGCCGCCTTCTTGTCGCCGTCCCTCGCCTCGAGGGTGGCGAGGATCAGCTCCTTCTCCATCTTCGCGATCGAGCTGCCGATCGTCACGGCGACGCGGTCGCGCGGGGGCGGGGCCGCGCCGCCGCTCGTGTCGCCGTCCCCGCCGAGGACAGCGTCGCTCGGCGACGCGTCGGGGTCGACCGCGTCGGCGCCGATCTCGTCGCCGTCGCTGGCAAGGAGGAACGCCCGCTCGATCGCGTTCTTCAGCTCGCGGACGTTGCCCGGCCACGGCCGGCTCTCGAGCGCGTCGACGGCCGCGTCGGTCAGCCGCTTCGCGGCGTCGCGCTCGGCGTTGAGCTGCTCGAGGAACGCCCGGGCGAGGAGCGCCACGTCGCCGGGGCGGTCGCGAAGCGGCGGCACCTCGATCGGGAAGACGTCGAGGCGGTAGCGGAGGTCCTCGCGCAGCTTGCCGTCGGCGACCGCCTCGTCGAGGGGCCGATTGGTCGCGGCGACGAGGCGCACGTCGACCTCGACCTCGCGCTCGCCGCCCAGCCGGGTCACCTTCCGCGTCTCGAGGACACGGAGCAGCCGCACCTGCAGCTCGACCGGCATCTCGGTGATCTCGTCGAGGAAGAGCGTCCCGCCGTGGGCGCGCTCGAAGATCCCGCGACGATCGCGGTCGGCGCCGGTGAACGCGCCCTTCTCGTGGCCGAAGAGCTCGTTCTCGATGAGCGCCTCCGGCACCGCGCCGCAGTTGACCGCCACGAAGGGGCCGTCGGCCCGGCGGGAGAGACGGTGGATCGTCTGGGCGACCAGGTCCTTCCCGGCGCCGGTCTCGCCGACGAGCAGCGCCGTGCTCGTCGACGGGGCGACCCGCTGGACGAGGTCGTAGACCGTCTGCATCGACGCGCTCCGGCCGACGAGCGGTCCGAACCGCCCGAGGCGCCGCAGCTCGCCGCGCAGGCTGGCGACCTCGGCCCGGAGCGCCTGGGTTCGCCGCGTCTTCTCGAGGATCGTCTCGAGGCGCTTGGCGTCGGGAGGCTTCTGAAGGTAGTCGACGACGCCTCCGCGGACCGCCTCGATCGCCGATTCGACGGTGGCGTGGCCGGTAACGATGACGACGTCGGTCTCGGCGTCGTCGAGCGCGTCGACCAGCTCGAGGCCGCTGCCGTCGGGCAGCTCGAGGTCGAGCAGCGCGAGGGCGAGCTGGTCGCGCTCGATCAGTCGGCGCGCCTCGGCGACGTCGGCCGCCTCGAGCACCTCGAAGCCGTCACGGTCGTTCACCCAGTCGGCGAGCGCCTCGCGCGCGTTCTCGTCGTCATCGAGGACGAGCACCTTCAGCTTGGTTCCCATTCGTCGTTGCGCTTCCGTTTTCTCATCCCCGCGGGCCGCGGAAGATTCTACAAACTGCCGCGGCCGCGCCCAGCCTCGTGAGGAGCGCGAGCCGACCCGATCCTGGTCGGCGCGGCAGCGATGGAAAGTCCGCGCGTGGAGGGACGGAGCTTTCGTGAATCGTGCACGAGTCGGGTGGACCGAGACGACGCAAGTCCCAAGCCGACGGAGTCGAGCGAGGTTGGCGCGGCGATTGCGACGAGAGAGCCCGGCGACGGAAGGCCGATCGCCGTGAGACCCGAGGAGACCTTCGACCATGACAGACGACGATTCGAACCGCACGCCCGAGATCATTGTGGCTCCGACCGACTTCGGTCCGGCGTCCGACGCCGCGATCGACCACGCGATCGAGCGGGCCCGGGCGACCGGAGCCGAGGTCGTCCTCGTCCATGCGATTCCAGCCGCTCCGTTTCCGGTCGTGCCGCTCCCGCCCGCGGGGGCCGGGACGATCGCGGCGCACGCCAAGGCGAACGACGCGGCCGCGGTCGCGCCGATCGAGGCGCAGCTCGCCCGCATCCGAAGGGCCGGCGTTGACGCGTCGGCGCGGATCTCGCCGGGGCCCCCGGTCGAGGCGATCGTCGAGGCGGCCGACGAGCTCGACGCCAACGAGATCGTGATGGGCCGGCGAAACCGATGGTCGCTCCTGCGCTTGCTCACCGGCGGCGGAACCGTCCGCCGGACGATCGACGCCGTCGACTGCCCCGTGACGGCCGTCCGCGCCTCCGTGAGCTAGCCCGCGCCGTTCCCGGGAGCCGAGAACCACTCGAGATGAAGCAGACGAGGAGAAACCAATGACGACGACCCACGCACCCACCCTCGAGCCCCACATCGACCTCGCCCGCATCGGCGGCGCGACCGACCGCGGCCTCATCCGCGAGCGAAACGAGGATCAGTTCCTCGTCGGGCATGTGGGCAACGCCGGGCTCGTCGTCGCCCAGACGAGCCTGCCGATCGCCGAGCACGGGGCGGCCCCGCGCCACGCCCTCGGCCAGGTGCTCGTCGTGGCCGACGGGGTCGGCGGAGTCGGCGGCGGCGAGCGGGCGAGCTGGGTCGCCGTCGACACGATGGTCGAGTTCGTCTCGGAGTTCCTCCCCTGGTTCCGTCGGATCCAGGCCGAGGAGGCGCCGTCCCTCGACGAGTCGATGAAGAGCGCGCTCAGGACGCTCGTCGCTCGCTGCGAGCGCGAGGTGCTCGACGCCGCGTCGGACGCGGCCCCGAGCCAGGGCACGACGTTCACGATGGCGTGCGTCCTCTGGCCGAAGCTCTACGTCGTCCACCTCGGCGACAGTCGGTGCTACATCCACCGCGAGCGCTGGATCATCCCCGACCGGCTCGAGCAGCTCACGACCGACCACACCCTCGCCCAGCGCCTCGTCGACGAGGGGGCGCTCCGGCGCCCGCTCCGTGAGGCGAGCCCCCTCGCGAACGTGCTCTGGAACGCGATCGGAGGCGGGCCGTCGGTCGAGACGCATCCCGAGGTGCACGAGCTCGACCTCCGGGCTGGGGACACCCTGATGCTCTGCACCGACGGCCTCACCCGCCACGTCTCCGACGACCAGGTCAAGCGGCTGCTCGCCGACCGGAGGCGTCCACCCGAGAAGACCTGTCGCGACCTGATCGACGCCGCCCGCGCCGGCGGTGGCACCGACAACGTCACCGTCGTCGTCGGCCGCTTCCACGACCCGGTCGAGCCGCGTTGAGGCGAGACGCCGGCACGTCCCGATCCGGTCCGCCGAGCCTCCGCGACCGGACGGATCGCTCGCCGGCCGGAGACCGCGAAGAAGAACCAACCAACGAGGAGAGAAGAATGACCACCCCGACCCTGATCGCACCGAAGACCGCCGCCGAGACCCCGGCCGTGACCGACACGGGCATCGCTCCCGATGCCCGAGAGCGCGTCGCCCGCGAGCTCGCCGTCTTCCTCTCGGATACCTACGCCCTCTACACCCGGACCCAGGGCTTCCACTGGAACGTCGTCGGGCCCCGCTTCGAGCCGCTCCACGGCGCGTTCGAGGCACAGTATCGGGAGCTCGCCGGCGCGGTCGATGGGATCGCGGAGCGGATCCGCGCCCTCGGCCACCCCGCTCCGGCGTCGCTCGAGGCGTTCGTCCATCTCGCCTCGATCGACCTCTCGGGCGACATCATCGACGCCGACGCGATGCTCGAGGTGCTCCTCCGCGGGCACGAGGAGATCGCCCGCCACGGTCGCCGCATCGTCGCCCTGGCCGAGGACGCCGACGATCCGGCGAGCGCGGACCTCGTCACCGAGCGGCTGCGGTCCCACGAGGCGACCGCGTGGGTGCTCCGCAGTTTCCTTGCGACGGTGATCGAGTGACCAGCCGCCGATGGCTCTCGAAGAGCTCGAAGAGGAGGAAGCGATGATTCCGATGACGGCGAAGACGATGGCGGCGGCGAGCGCGAGGGGAGAGGCAGCGCCCGCGCCGTCTCTCACCCGCGCGATCGTGGTCTCCGGCCCGCCGGGCAGCGGCATCGGGCGGCTCGCCCGGCGGGTCGTCCGCACCCTGCCGGCGGGCGAGGCGACGCTCGTGCAAGCCCGGCGGGCGATCGTCGTGGACGACGACGTCGACCACGTCCTCCGCGCCGTCGCGCGGCGCGCCGAGCCGGGGAAGACCGCCGCCGTGGCGCTCCGCCTCGCCACGCCCGCGCGGAGGGCGAGGCTCTGGTCGTTCGTCCGGCAGCTCGATGTCACCCACCTCCTCGTCGAGCTCTCTGGCGTCGACGCGACGGCGCGCGAGCGCCTCGACCGCCTCGCCATCGGGCCGTCCGAGAAGGCCGCCCTCCGCGACGAGATGCAGCGCCGGCTCGGGGGCTGGCAGCTGATCGGCCCGGACGAGCCGACCCTCGGTCCGGTCCTTCGTCTGCGCGCGGACCTCCCCCTCGCCGAGCGGGCGCGGCGCGTCGTCGAGCGGTGGCGCGAGATCGCCGCCGCGGGGACGACCGGGGGCGACGACGCCGGCCGGAGGGAGCCGCGATGATGGAGACGGCCCCCCGCCCCGCCGACGCCGACCGGCGCCGGCTCCTCCGGATGGTCGAGGAGGACGAGATCGACCTCGACTTCGTCGCGGCCGAGGCGGGCGACCGCCCACTCGACGCGGGCGAGCGGGCGCGCCACGAGCGCATCCGGGCCGAGCGAGGCGACCGCTTCCACGCCGACCTGATCTTCGCCCTCGCCCACGAACGCCTCCCGCCGGACGAGGCCGAGCGTCTCTGGGCGGCGCTGCGCGCGCATCGTGCGAGGATGGCGCTCGCCCTGGGACGGCCCGTGTCGATCGCCGTGGGCGCCCTCGACTACCTCACCGCCGGGGCGTCCGAGGAGGGCGAGTCGCTCGTGATTTGCCGCGAGCGCCGGCTGGCGAGCCTGGCCGACGTCGCCCTCCGGGACGGGCTGACCGGCCTGTTCGATCACGCGACGTTCCGGGCCCGCCTCCGCGGCGAGCTCGATCGGTTCCAGCGCCACCGCTCGCCGTTCGCCGTGCTGCTCCTCGACGTCGACCGCTTCAAGGAGGTCAACGACCGGCACGGTCACCGCGTCGGCGACGCGGTCCTGCGCCGGATCGCGCGGTTGATCCGGGACGAGGCCCGGCGGATCGCCACGCCGGCGCGGGTCGGCGGCGACGAGCTGGCGGTCCTCCTTCCGGGGGCGGGGCCCTCGGACGCGGCGGCGCTCGGCGAGCGCCTCCGCAGCCGGATCGCCGGGGCGTTCGCATCGCTCACCGGTGTGACGGTGAGCATTGGAGTCGCCGCCTGCCCCGATGATGCGATCGACCTCGAGGCGCTCCTCGAGGCCGCCGACGTCGCCCTGTACCGCTCGAAGAGGCTCGGCCGTGACCGAGTCACCCGCCACGACGAGCTCGCCCGACGGAAGTTTCGTGAATCCTCCGCCGTGGCGCGTCCGCTGGATGGGCGGCCGGCGTCGTAACTCGCGTGCTTACAGCCGTACGGTCCTTGGCGTGCCATTCGCGGTCTACTCCGGTGTCCGACCGGCTTCCGGCCGTGCGACGACCAACAGATTGAGAGGAGAGACATCCCGTGATGATCGACCGACAGCTCCCGATCCCGTTCGCCGACTCCGATGGCCCCGACCGCTCCGCCGGCGATCCGGGACCGACCCCGCCGCAGCCGCCCGACCCGCCCACCGACCCGCCGCACCGCCGCCCACCCCAGCCGGTCGCGCCGCTGCCGAAGCGCCGCCCGATCGAGCGCCCCGAGCCGAAGAGGCTCGAGCCGCCGAGACGGCCGAAGCCTCGCCGCGGCCCGACTCCGACGCGGGGATGATCGCGCGCGGGGCCCGCCCGACCGCGCCGACCCGCCGACCCACCCGAAAGGAGAGGACCCATGCGGAGAGCCAGCTACAACCTGATCCTGATCGTGCTGCTCGCCTCGCTCATCGTGATCGCGACCGCGACGATCGCCGCCCTCGTCCACGAGGCGGACGCCGCGCCGGCCGAGGCCTACGTCGACGCCGAGATGCGGGCGATCTCGACCGAGCGCTGGCACGTCGACCTCGATCGAGCCCGCGCCGTCGCGGCGCTCGAGGGTCGCCCGATCTTCGTGTTCGTCGGACGCTGGTCGAGCCCCGAGAGCCGCGCGATGGCCCGTGACGTGCTCACGAACCCCGCGGTCCGGATGGCCCTCGCGCCCTACGTCCGGCTTCGCATCGACCTGATCGTCGACGCCGGGGAGGCCGAGAAGATCGTCATGCGGACGGGCACCGAGATCAACTCCGTGCCGCAGTGCCTGATCCTCGACGCGACCGGCGTCCTGCTCGATCGACGGGCCGGCGAGCTGACCGCCGAGCAGGTCGTCCGGCTCGCGACCTACGGGCTCGAGCAGCGGCGCTGGGACTAGGAGTCGGCGCTGGCCGCCTCCGATCCCGGACCGACCGATGAACTCACCGACGCACTCACTCAAAGGAGATCCCATGAACATCACCGCCACCCTTCCCGAGCGACGACGACGCGCGACGAGGACACCGCCGCGCCGCCTCACGCCGAGGGAGCCGATCCTCGTCGGCGACCGCCCCCGCCGGGGGTGGGCGGGTTCCGCAGCGAACCTCGCCCCGACCCCCGCCACCCGCGGCGTCCGCGCCGCGACGACGGCTCGGTCGCGCGGCGACGAGCCCGTCCTGGTCGTCGTGACCGGCCCGCCGTTCAGCGGGGTCGGCGTCCTCTCCGAGCGGCTCGCCGAGGAGCTACCCCGGGCCGTCCGGATCGATGCGGTCCGCGCCGAGGAGCTGCCCGACGGAACGACGGTCCGGAGCGGAGACGGAAACGGCGACGAGGAGGTGATCTCGATGGTCCAGGCACGACGACGCGCAAAGCTCGAGCTCGGCAGCGGAAAGAACGTGGTCCTCTGCGCCCGGTTCGCGTCGCGGGCCGAGCGGCGGCGCCTCCGCGCCCTCGCCCAACGGGTCGGCGTGGCCCATCTGCTCGTCGAGGTCGGCGACGTCGAGGACGACGTCGTCGAGGAGCTCGCCGAGGTGGCCGATTCGCCCCAGCATCTTCGCGAGCTGCTGCACGGCTTCGAGCCGGTCGACGCGCGCGAGCGGCGGACCGGTCCGGTGATCACCGTCGATGCGACGACGCCGGCCGACGAGCAGTGCTCGCGCGTGCTCGACCGCTGGGGCTACCGCGACGCCGTCCACTGATCGAGCGGGCGGGCGAGCGAAAACGAGGAACGAGAGAGGAGACCACCATGACGAGGATCAGCGCCCGCACGACGACGAAGCGAGGCGGAGGCAGCACGCTGACGGGCCCGGGCCGCGGCGACGGCGGCCCGGCCGGGAGCGTCAGGAAGACGAGCCGGTTCGCCGACCGGCGGGTCTCGTCGAGCCGCATCCCCGTTCACCGGGGGGTGAGCGCCCGCGCCGTGGCGCGGTGTGTCCGGCGGCTGCGGCAGACCCGCGCGTCGATCTACCCCTGGGTCCCGGCGGGGCGCCGCCGCGGGCTGTGACGGCGCGGCGCGGGGCGTCGATCACGCGCTTCGCCGAGCCGCGAGCTCCCCTCCCGCGCGAAGCCTTGACATCGCCGAACGCTCCGGGTTCCCTCGGGTCGCGATGAACGCGCCCCTCCGAGAGCAGGCCCTCCCGATGGCCGCGTGCGACGCCCTCCGGCGCGTCGGCGCGGCCTTCTTCGCGCGCGGTTGGTCGTCCGCGACGAGCAGCAACTACAGCACGCTCCTCGAGCGCGATCCCTTCCGTCTCCTCGTCACGGCGAGCGGGAAGCCGAAGGGGGCGCTCGGGCCGAACGACTTCGTGATCGTCGATGGCGAGGGGAGCAAGCTCGATGCGGGCGTCGAGCGGCCGAGCGCGGAGACGCTTCTCCACGTCAGCCTCGCGCGGCGTGACGGCGTCGGCGCGGTGCTGCACACCCACTCGGTCTGGAGCACGATCCTCTCCGAAGCATACGCCGCCGCGGGCGCCGTCGTCCTCGAGGGGTTCGAGATGCAGAAGGCGCTCGCCGGCGTGACGACCCACGCGTCGACCGTCCGGTTGGGGATCGTCGACAACAGTCAGGACATGACGGAGCTGGCGGCGCTGGTCGACGCCCGCATCGACGCGGGCGACGACGGGTTCCGCCACGGCTATCTGATCCGGCGGCACGGCCTCTACACGTGGGGGCGCGACCTCGACGAGGCGGTCCGCCACGTCGAGGCGCTCGAGCACCTCTTCGAGGTCGTCGCCCGGGAGATCGCGATGGGGCTGCGCCCGCCGCCCTCTGGAGGGAGCTGAGATGGGGAGCATCACCGTCTGCACCGACGGCGACCGCAAGATCGACGACGTCGCGGAGATCCGCGCCTTCCTCGAGCCGTTCGGCATCTGGTACGAGCGATGGGACGTCGCCGGCCGCATCGGTGCGGATGCGACGAGCGAGCAGATTCTCGAGGCCTACGCGCCGGAGATCGAGCGTCTCAAGGAGCGCGGCGGCTACGTCACCGCCGATGTGATCGACGTCACCGCCGCGACGCCGAACCTGGAGACGCTCCTCGAGAAGTTCCGCCGTGAGCACACCCACGCGGAGGACGAGGTCCGCTTCATCGTGCGCGGGCGAGGGCTCTTCCACATTCACGGCGAGCGGGACGGAGAGAGTGTCGTCTTCGCGATCCGCGTCGAGGGCGGCGACCTCATCAACGTCCCCGCCGGAACCCGCCACTGGTTCAACCTCTGCGACGAGCGCGACGTGAGGGCGATCCGGCTCTTCGTCGATCCCGCCGGATGGACGCCCGAGTACCTCGACGATGGGGTCCACGCAGGCTACGCACCCGTCTGCTGGGGCCCCACCCACATCGCCGGGAGCGGCGCGTGACCGTCCGTCTCCCCGAGGACGGTCTGGCGCTCCTCGACATCGAGGGGACGACCTCCTCGATCAGCTTCGTCTTCGACGTGATGTTCCCCTTCGTCCGGCGCGAGCTCGACGCCTTCCTCGTGCGATCGTGGGGCGACGCCGACCTGGCCGACGCGTGCACGAAGATCGCGGCCGACGCGGGAGAGCCATCGTTCGAGGCCTGGTGCGGAGAAGCGGCGACCGGGGCCGGCGCGGTCCGGACGAAGTTGACCGCGCACGTCCTCGCCCTCATGGACGACGACGTCAAGGCGACCGGCCTCAAGGCGCTCCAGGGCCTCGTCTGGAGGGCCGGCTTCGAAGGGGGCGAGCTCCGCGCCCACGTCTACGAAGACGTCCCACCGGCGCTCGAGGCGTGGACCGACGCCGGACGTGAGGTCCGGATCTACAGCAGCGGGAGCATCGGCGCGCAGAAGCTCTTCTTCGGTCACACCGAGCGCGGCGACCTCCTCCCACGGATCGCCGGCCACTACGACACGACGGTCGGGGGCAAGCGCGACGAGGCGAGCTATCGCCGCATCCTCGAGGACGCCAGGCGCGCCCCGGACGAGGTGCTCTTCCTGAGCGACGTGGTCGCCGAGCTCGACGCCGCCCGCGCCGCAGGAGTCGCCACGGCGCTCGTGAACCGACCCGGCAACGCCGAGCCAGGCGCTCACGATCACCCGACGATCACGAGCCTGGGCCAAGTCGTCATCAGCTCGTAGGACTCCGCCGGATACGGGCGAGGCGGCGGCTCCGAACACGTGAACGCTCGCGTGACGGGCGGCTTCCACGCGCCCGCGCGACGCAGCGCGCCGCGCCGTCCGGGGTGTGAACACGTGAACGCGGCGGGCGCGTCGTCGACCGGGGGAGGCCGGCGGCGGCCCGGACACGTGAACGCCGCGCCGTCCGGGGGGGTGTGAACACGTGAACGCGGCGGGCGGGTCGTCGACCGGGGGAGGCCGGCGGCGGCCCGGACACGGAAACGCCGCGCCGTCCGGGGGGGTGTGAACACGTGAACGCGGCGGGCGCGTCGTCGACCGGGGGAGGCCGGCGGCGGCCCGGACACGGGAACGCCGCGCCGTCCGGGTGTGAACACGTGAACGCGGCGGGCGGGTCGTCGACC
>JAJDCQ010000129.1 GCA_029260755.1 Planctomycetota bacterium
CGGCGGGACGCCGGGCAGCTTCGCGCTCGGCGCCGACGGCTGAACATCGCGCAAGAACCGCCGGGGCCTGGTCGCGTATGTTCGAATTAGGGGGCTTATTGCGAACATCCGAGACCTGACCCCTTGCTTCCGAATGGGCGCGGTTCCTGGTGTGCATCGGCGACTGTCGGCCGGGCGTGCTATGATGGCGCTGGCCTCGCGTTCGAGGAGCGACTCATGGAGATCACCACCGGGAAGGTCGTCGACGGCAAGGTCGTCATCGATGGCGCGCCCCTCGTCGAGGGGGCGAGAGTCACGATTCTGGTGCCTGCCGCCGACTCCGGGTTCACGCTCAACGAGGACGAGCGAAAGCTCCTCGCCGAGTCGATCGCCGAGATCGAGCGCGGCGAGTTCATCTCCGGAGACGAGCTGCTCCGGCGAATCGACAAGAGGAGCTGATCCATTCCCCTCGCCGTCCGTGTCTCGGCGACGGCCGAGGCCCAGATCACGGCAGCGGCGGACTGGTGGGAGGAGAACCGTCGGTCCGCGCCCAACGCCATCCAGCAGAGCCTCGAAGCGGCCCTCGGGATGCTCGCGGAGCACCCCTCGATCGGGGCGACCTTCGAGGAGGGCCCGCTGGCGGGTGTCCGGCGGCTTCACCTCGGCCGGGTCGGGTATCAACTGTACTATCGCGTGTCGGACGAGCAGTTCCTCGACGTGCTCGGACTCTGGCACAGCAGCCGAGGAGGCGCGCCCGACCTCGGAGCGCCGGACGCTTCTGCGGACCATGGGTCGCCCAGCGCCGGGTAACCCGGCAAGGTGGGTGTGTGCTTCGCCGCTGCCGGATCCCGGCGCATCGAGGGTGGGCTCATCAGCCGAAGGGGTCAGATCCAATGAGGACGGCGAGACCGAAGAGGCTCGCCGCGCGCTCGACTGAATCGGATGTGGCGGACCGTTAGTAGGGTGTCCTTCTTCGGTCTCGCCGTCCTCATAGGATCTGACCGCCTGCACTCGAAGCGATGCGTCTGGCAACCCGCGCTGAGAGTGAGCAAGACGTGATGCAACGCATAACTGACGAGTTGATCCCATGGACGCTCGGTAGGGACGACCCTCTCGCGCGGTGGAAGACCTAGCCGCGCCGCTGCTACTACTAGTCGAAGAAGACCGCATCGCCCGCCGCCTTCGTGCTTGTTGTTGGAGGGGTCAAGTCTGGACTTGGGACTTGCCTCGGATGGCTCCCTCGTGGCTCTCGCCTCTCGCGCGCGGGGGGTGAAGAGCGTCGCGAGTGATCGACCTCGTGGCGTCAAAGGTCGCCCGGGGTTCGTGGGTCCTGGGCTCGGGCCTGGTCCATCGCCGCTCGCCGCTGGTCGCCGACCAGGCGCCACGCTTCGGCTCGGAGGGAGAGCCCGACCCTTCCGAGGCCTTCGTCGCGGGTCTTCTCGAGCTCGGCTCGGGCTTCGCCTCGGCGGCCTCGCTGGGCGAGGAGGTTGGCGAGGAGGACGCGCCCGATGTCGACGCCGAGGTCGGAGACGTCGATCGTCATCGAGTCGACTCCCCTCGGGATCGTTCCGATGTCGTCGTCGATTCCCGCGCGCAGGGCGGCGATCGCCGCGTCGGGTCGGCCTGCTCGGACGTGGTGCATCGCCCGGACGCCCTCGACGAGCCAGCACCGGGGCACGATCGGGCCCGCCTCGCGGACGAGCTCGTCGATGGCCGCGTCCCAGGCGGGGAGGTCGGATGGGCGACCTCCTCCGCGGGTCTCGATCATGTTCCTTCGGAGGATCAGCCCGACGAGGTAGACGAGGTCGTCGCGCGTCTCGTTGGTGATCGCCTGGACCCGCATCCCCCAGCTCTTGTCCTCGCTCTCCTCGAACTGCTTGAGCGCTCCGAGCTCGCGCGCGTCTCGGGCGACGAGCCTCCCGAGCTCGACCGGGAGGTCGAACTCGTGGTTGGCGCGCGCGAGGGACGCGCGCCACCGGAGCTGGTAGAGGACCGTCTTGTGGCGCCACCACGGCGACTGCAGGGTGGGCAGGCGGGCGAGCGCCTCGTTCATGAGCGCCTCGAGGAGGCGCCTCAACCCTTCGCTCGTCGCCGGGAGCTCGATCCTTCGGAGCGTCTCGCGGAGCGCCGCGGCCTCGGTCGTGCTCAGGTTCGCGAGCGACCCGCTCTGTTGCCAGGCGTCGATCGCCATCACCCGGAACGCCACGACGGTCACGGCGAACGGGGGCACCGTGTCGGGCCTCTCGAGGATGCGGCGGACGAGCAGGTCGACGACGTCCCAGTGCTTCAGTACCGCGTCCATCTCGGCCCGGTCGTCTTCGGGTCGGGCGGCCTCGGCGATCGCGACGGCGACCGCGAGCAGGGTCGCGAGCCGCCCCGCGTCGGCTCGTTCGCCGCGGCCGAGCTCGTCGCGGATGAGGCCGGGCACGTCGATCAGTCGACCGATGTCGGCGAGCTCGCCGACCCACGGCCAGCTCGCCCCGCGCTCGAAGAGGTAGACGCCCGCCTCGAACCCGGCCTCCTTGATCGGGCGGTCCGACCCGGGCGCCTGGGCGTTGAAGCCGAAGGCCATCACGGCCGTCTGGAGTCCCCGGAGCCGCTCGTCGTCGGGCGGCAGCAGGCGCAGGGTGGCGTCGGCGACCGTCCAGAGCTTCCCCGGGTCGGCGTTCTGGAGCTGCACCCACGAGAGGAACGTGACCAGTCGGGCGAGCACCTCCTCGTCGACGACGCCGTGGACCCGTCCGAGGCGCTCGAGCGCCTCGACCCACTCGCCGAGCTCGTCGGCCACCGCGACGATCGCGGCGAGCTCCTCGGTCCCCTCGAGCGATCCTCCGCCGGGGAACTCCGGCACCATCGCGGCGATGCGGCCCGCGAGCACCCGCGCGTGGAGGTCGCCGAGGATCGCGCGGGCGGGCCCGTCCGCGATCTCGCGCGCGGCCCCCTCGAGGGTCGCGTCGAGCCCGCGAGTCACCTTCTCGTTGAGCGCGAGCGTCCCGTCCACGATGGCGGCCCGGAGGCTCTCGGCGAGCCCGCCGATCCGCTCCGGCGCGACCTTCGCGAGCAGCCCCGGCTCCCGCTCGAGGAGAACGCCGAGCTCGCGGGTGTGGCCCGCGGCGGCGAGCACCTCGATCACCGCGTCCGCGCGGTTCGCCCAGGGCGGGGCGTCGAACGTGACCGTCCGGACGAAGACGGGGTCGCCCTTCTGGAGCTTGCGGTAGCCGCGGAGCACCTCGGGCAGGTCGGGGTCGATCACGGTCGCGTCGATGTCGAGCTTCCCGAGGCGCTCCTCGATGGCGAACGCCTCGTCGATCGCGTCGACGTCGCCCCGTCGCGCGTCGGCGAGGGCGACCTCGAGCTCGGCGAGGAGGCGGGTGACCTCCTCGTGCGCGGCCCTCCCCGCGCTCGCGCTGACGTGGGTGCCCGCCGCGAAGACGACGACGAAGATCGAACCCGCCGCGAGCGCAGAGGCCGCCATCACCGAGACGATCGCCGCGGCGCGGCGCGGGCCGCGGGCCGGGATGAACCGGCGGGCGACCCGGGTGACGCGTCCGAGCGGTCGCACGCTCACGCTCTCGCCGCCGACCCAGCGCTCGAGGTCGTCGGCGAACGCGCCGGCGCTCCGGTAGCGATCCTCGGGCTCCTTCTCCATCGCCTTCAGGCACACCGCCTCGAGCTCCGGCGAGAGCTCGGGCACGATCGAGCGCGGCGGCGTCGGGTGCTTCGTGAGCACCGCGGCGATCGTGTTGAGGCGGCTCATGCCCTTGAACGGGCGGTGGCCGACGAGGAGGTGGTAGAGGAGCGAGCCGAGGCCGTAGACGTCGGTCGTCGGCCCGACGACGACCTTCTCGCCGCCGGCGCCGACCTGCTCGGGCGACATGTAGCCGGGCGTCCCCATCATCTCGCCCGTCTTCGTCAGGCTGGTGTCGGTCGCGCTCTTGGCCAGGCCGAAATCGAGGATCCGCGGGGTGCCCGTCTGGTCGAGGAGCACGTTGCTCGGCTTCAGGTCGCGGTGGAGCACCCCCTGGACGTGGGCGTGGTGGACCGCGCGGGCGAGCGAGATCGCGATCCTCACCGCCCGGTCGGGGTCCATCGGCTTCTCGCCGCAGGCGTCCTTGAGGGTCTCGCCCTCGACGAGCTCCATCACGTAGTAGGGCGACATGCCGTGGCGGCCGTGGGTGAACAGCCGCACGATGCTCGGGTGGCCGTCGAGCTTCGCGAGCGCCTCGATCTCGCGCTGGAAGCGGGCGACGCCCTGGCTCCCGCTCTCGCTCTCGACGAGGCCCGGGAGGAGGAGCTTCAGGGCGTAGGGGGCGCCCGTCGAGATGTGGCGCACCCGGAAGACGGCGCCCATCCCGCCGCGGCCGAGCTCGCCGAGGACCTCGAACGGTCCGATGCGGCTGCCGGTCGGCGTGGCGGCGATGAGCTGGGTGGACCCGCGCGTCACTTCTCGTCGTGCCTCGGGAGAGGGCCCCGGCCGGCGGACGGCCCGGCGTTCGGCCTCGGTTCGGAAGTATACGAGAAACGGTCGGAGCCCGGCGAGCGTCCCCTCTTTCGAAAGAGAGGTGATGTCGCGATGCCACTCGACGCCCGCCTGCGCGCCGCCGCCCGGCGATTCCGGGCCACGGGCGCCCTCGAGGACGAGGTCGCCCTCCTCGGCGAGCGCCTCCGCGCCGGCCACCTCGGGCGCGACCGTCTCCGCCTCGCGGCGGCCCTCGGCCATCCGGCCGCGGCGCGCCTCACGGGGCCGCTTCCGGGCGCCCCCTCGCTTCCGGGTCGGATGCGGGCCGATGAGATTCCCGGACCGTTCCTCGAGCTGATCCGCTGGCTCCTCGGCCTCGGTCAGCACGTCCACGAGCGCCTCGTCGCGCCCCGCGCCGCCGCGGCCCTCGCGCGGCGCAGCCTCCCGATCTGGCGCGCGTGCGAGCCGACGAGCCGCGGCGGGCGATGGGACGTCGACGGCGCCCTCGTCGCGCTCGATGTCTGGATCGCCTGCCCGTGCGCCGAGCACGCGCGCCGCGCGAAGATGGCCGCCCGCCGCCTCGCCGGAATCGAGGAGGCGATCGCCTATCCCGCCGGCGCCGTCGGCGTCGCCGCGCGTGACGCGGCCCGGAGCGTCTCGCGGGCGAGCCAGCTCCCGCAGATCCTCGCGACGGCGGTCTTCGCCCTCGGCGCGGCCGGCGTCGTTCCCCTCGCGGTCGAGGTCGACCGGGACGACGAGGTCGACATCGAGGTCGAGGAGCTCATCGCTGGCTTCGACCCCGGCCTCTACGCGCGCGTCCGGGAGGCGGTCGCCGCCGAGCTCATCCCCTGGGCGCTCGGGCGGGCCGACCCCGTGCGGGCGCGGCTCGCCGACGCGGCGATGGCGAGCTAACGTTCACCCGTCGAAGCCGTCCAGGACGGTCTTGCCGATCGCCTTTCCGCTCTCCTGCAGCTCGTGGGCGGATCGCAGGCTCGCGACGCTCAGGGCGCCGCGGTGCTCGTTCACGGTCGGGAGCAGGGTGCCGTCGTCGAGGAGGTCCGCGACCCGGTTCAGCAGGGCATGCTGCGCGTCCATGTCGTCGGTCTGGAACATGGAGCGGGCGAACATGAACTCCCAGGTGAGCGTCAGCGCCTTGAGCTTGATCGGGGCGACGTCGAGAGCCTCGGGGTCGTCGATCAGCGCGATGTGCCCGCGAGGCGCGATCAGCTCGACGATGGACGCGAAGTGACTCCCCGTCTGGGTGAGGGAGGCGACCCAGCGCGGCGAGATGCCCAGCGCCTTCATCTCCTCGTCGAGCGGCTCGCGGTGATCGACGACGTGGTCCGCCCCCATCCGTTCGACCCACGCTCGGGTGTCGTCTCGCGACGCCGTCGCGATGACCTCCAGGCCGGTGAGCCTCTTCGCCAGCTGGATCAGGATCGACCCGACTCCGCCGGCGCCGCCGATCACGAGCAGCGCCTCGCCCGCCCCGTCGCCTTCCTTCAGCCCGAAGCCGTCGAAGAGGATCTCCCAGGCGGTGATGGTGGTCAGCGGCATGGCGGCGGACTCGGCGAAGCCGAGCGATGACGGCTTCCGCCCGACGATGCGCTCGTCGACGACGTGAAGGGCGGCGTTGGTGCCGGGCCGGGAGACGTCGCCCGCGTAGAAGACCTCGTCGCCGGGCCGGAACCGTGTCGTCTCGGACCCGACCTCTCGCACGATCCCCGCGGCGTCGAAGCCGAGGATGCGCGGCGCGCCGTGCGGCTGGAGGTTGGCGCGCAGCTTCACGTCGACCGGGTTGACCGAGACGCCGCGGACTTCCACGAGGAGGTCCTTCGGACCCGGCTTCGGAGCATCCACCTCGAGCTCGATGAGCGCGTCCTTCGCGGAGATCGGACCGGCGGCCGGATAGCCGATGGCTTTCATGTCGGGTCGTTCCTTCGTCGGGCCGTCGCCCGTCTGGGGCTGCGCGAGAGCGTGCCACGGTGCCGACTCTAACCTACCCGCGGCGCTTCGCGATGCCGGCGAGGGTCGCCCGGTCGGCGGCCGCGCGATCCGCCTCGCCGAGGGCGTCCCATGCGGCGGCTCGACGGGCGAGGAGCGGCGGGTCGACCGGCGCGCGGAAGGTCTCCTCGAGCTGCTTCTTCGCCTCGCCGGTTCGTCCGAGCACGATCAGCAGCTCGGCTCGATGGCAGAGGACGTGGACCTCGAGCGGCGCCTCGAAGTGGGGAGGCCCGCCCTGGAGCTTCACCGTGCCGTAGGCCTCCTCGAGGTCGGCGAGGGCGGCGGCTGGCTCGCCGTGGGCCGCCCGTCGAATCGCCCGGAGCCCGGCCGGCATCCAGCTCTCCGCGCCGAGGAGCTGCTCGCCCGCGCGCGCGAGCCGCTCGGCCTGGTCGCACGGACGGCAGTCGGTCTCCTGGTGGCGTCGGCCGGGATGCGTCAGGCCGAGGTAGGCCTCGCGCAGCAGCCAGGAGAGCTGCGCCTGGATCTCGGGGTCGCGGAGCGCCCAGCCGATGCTCCGGGCGTCGAGGTCGGTGAAGAG
Organism: Planctomycetota bacterium; assembly: GCA_029260755.1. Taxonomy (GTDB): domain Bacteria; phylum Planctomycetota; class J058; order J058; family JAJDCQ01; genus JAJDCQ01. The sequence continues at coordinate 6,981 of JAJDCQ010000129.1, forward strand.
GAAGGCGAGGTCGTCGCAGGCAATCGCCAGCCGTTCGATCGTCGCGTCGTCGATCGGCTCGACCGTCCGGGCGTGGTGCCGCTCGAGGAAGAACCGGAGCACCTCGCTCCGGTGCCAGGGGGGGCTGCGCTCGAACCGCGCATCGAGGGCGAGGCCGAAGAGGTGATCGACCAGGGCGAGCAGGTCGGTCGCGCCGGTCACCCGCTTCGCGGTCTCGGTGATCTTCGCGGCCCGGGATGTGCCGCCTCCTCGGGCGATGACCCTCTCGAGGGCGCGCAGGTCGAGGGCGAGCCGGGCGAGCGCCCAGGCCGGGACGTCGCCCCGCGCCTCCTCCCGCTCGAGGATCGCCTCGAACGAGCGCCAGTGACGAAGCCAGACATCGCGGATGCCGCTCGGACGGAGAGCGGACCCGCCTTGCGCATCCAGGTCGGCTCGCCGGGCCGCGAGGTCGATCAGGACGGCCATGACGAACGCGTCGCGATCGGCGACGTCGCGGGTCAGCTGGTCGGCGAGCCGGCGATCGACGTCGAGGCCGGCCTCCATCACGATGTCGAGGTCGCGGGGGAACGGCATCGCCTCCCCCCGCTCGAACAGGATCATCGCCAGGTCGAAGGCGCGGCCGACGGCGACGACGCCGACCTCGTGCTTGCCCTCGTAGAACCGCTTCTGGAGGCCGAGGATCAGGTCGAGCCGCTCGGACTCGGCCGGCGGGAAGACGAGCGCCGCCCGGATGGCGCGAAGGCTGACCGGGTCGATCGGCTCGAGCTCTCCCCGGCGCTCGGCGTCGGCGAACGGGCGCATCGCGAGGGCGTGGATCCGCTCGCGGAGCGGCCGGGCGAGCGGCGCCTGGTCGGTGTGCTCGGCCGCGTCGACGAGGCGATCGAGCCACGCGGCGACCTCGGTCTCGTCGCCGGTGGAGCCGCTCGACTCGCTCGCTCCGACGAGGTGGTCGACGCGGGCCGCGGCGACCGCGACGCGGAGGGCGGCGGCCTCCGGCGTCTCGTCGCGGGCGAGCGAGCGGTCGATCGCGCGGGCCAGCGCGTCGCTCGGCTCGAGTCGACCATCGGCGACCGCGAGGCCGAGCTCGGCGGCGACCGACGTGGCGCGACCCTCGTCGCGCGCGTCGAGGGCCGCGGGGAAGCGCGCGATGATCTTCCCGAGCGCCCGGGTTGCGCCGGCTTCGGCGAGGATCGCGATCACGGTGCCGCGCCGGGTGCTCCACGGCGAGGCGGTGAGGTCGATCTCGTGCGCGGCGACCTCGGCTCGCCCGGGATCGAGGAGGGCGTCGAGGTCGTCGAGCAGCGCGAGGGCGAGCCGCGCGTCGGGGTCGCCCTCCTCCGCGGCGAGGATCGCCTCGGCGACCGCGCGGGTCGCCGTGATCGCCGCGATCTCGCCGGCGTCGATCCGGGCGATCCCGGCCGCGAGCTCCTCGTGGCGGCGCGCCGCCTCGGAGGCGGTCTGCGCGCCCGTGTCGGCCACCAGCGCGAAGATCCCCGCTGCGACGCCGACGGCGATGCTCGCCGCCACCGTGGCGACCATCGCGACGGCCGCCGTCCGTCTCGGGCCGCGCGCCGGGACGAACCGGCGGGCGATCCGGCTGACGCGCCCGAGCGGGCGGGCGCTGACCGACTCGCCGGCCGCCCACGCCTCGAGGTCGGCGACGAGGTCCGCGGCGCGAGCGTACCGAGCGGCCGGCTCCTTCTCCATCGCCCGGAGGATGATCGCCTCGAGCTCCGGCGAGAGCGACGGGTCGATGTCGCGCGGGGCGGTCGGATGCTCCGTCACGACGGCGGCGATGGCCCGGAACTGGCCGAGCCCGTGGAAGGGACGCTGCCCGGTCAGGACGTGGTAGAGGATCGCCCCGAGGCCGTAGACGTCGGTCTCGGGCCCCATCGTCACGCGGCCGTCCTCGCTCCCGACCTGCTCGGGCGCCATGTAGCCGGGGGTGCCGAGCACCTCGCCCGTCTTGGTCAGGCTCGAGTCGGTCGCGGTCCGGGCGAGGCCGAAGTCGAGGATCCGAGCCGCGCCGGTGTGCTCGTCGATGAGGATGTTGGCCGGCTTGAGGTCGCGGTGGAGGACGTTCCTGCGATGGGCGTGGTCGACGGCGCGGGCGAGGGCGACGACGAGCGCGACGCCGCGCTCGGGCGGCAAGCGCCCTTCCGCGGCGAGGCGCTCCTTCAGGGTCGCCCCCTCGACGAGCTCCATCACGTAGTAGGGCGCCGCGCCGAAGCGGCCGGCCTGGAACAGACGGACGATCCCGGGATGCCCGTCGAGGCGGGTGAGGGCGTCGATCTCGCGCTGGAAGCGCACGAGGCCCTGGCTCCCCTCGCTCGAGAGCTTCCCGGGGAGGACGAGCTTCAAGGCGTAGGGCGCGCGCGTCGTCGCGTGGACGACGCGGAACACGGCGCCCATGCCGCCGCGCCCGATCTCGCGCTCGATCACGAAGTCGCCGATCCGGGTGCCCGGGCCGGGCTGACCGACGTCCGAGGTCGAGCCGGACTGACTGCCGCCGGTCGGCGGTCGCGACGGTCGCGACGGCGGCCGCGGCGGGACCGGCGGCGTCGGACGACGCGGAGGGGGCGCGCCTGGCCGCGCCGTCATCGTCCCCCCTCGCCTTCGTCGGTCTCGGTGATCGTGAGGCGGGCGACCCGGTTCGTCGGCCGGCGCTTCGCGTCGAGGCCGCCGACGAGGAAGAGGGCGCCGTCGGCGGCGACGAGGCCGCGATGGTCCATGCTCGCCCGAGCGTCGGGCGGCAGCGTCCCCCAGGCGTCGCGCTCGGCGTCCCAGAAGAAGGTCGTCGCGGAGGCGTCGGCCGGCGTGCCGTCGTAGCCGACGCCGTCGTAGTTGTAGGCGCGGTCGGTCCCGCCCTTGAAGGCGAGGATGCCCGAGTCGTCGAGCGGCCCGGCCGCGATGCGGTAGCGAGCGCCGCCGGGGTGGTCGGGGAGCTTCGCCCACGCGATCTTCGCCGGGTCGTCGGCATCGATTCGACCGATCCACGAGGCGGCGTCGGTGAAGAAGCCGGGCCGCCGAGCTCGGTCGACGATCACGCCGTCGACGTAGACGATCGCGTCGCCGACGATCCCGCCGGCGTGGCCGAAGACCTTCTCGCCGGGGATCGGCGTGGCCTGCCGCCACGCGTCGGCCGCCGGATCGTAGATCTGCACGGCGGCGACGTTGTCCCGGTCGCTCCATCCGCTGATCAGGTAGATCGACTGCCCCCGCCAGAGCCCGCTCACCGCGTCGTCCGACGGGACCGGGATCGGCGCGCCCTTGCTCCAGGCGTCCGCCGCCGGGTCGTAGACGTCGACGTCGGGGACGCTCACCTCCTTGCCGTCGGGGGCGACGGTGTAGCCGCCGATGAGGTAGACCTTGCCCGCGACCGCCTGCGCCGTCGCGGCGAGTCGGCCGGCCGGGCCGGGGACGTCGGCGATGCGGCTCCACCGCTTCGCGGCGATGTCATAGCGATACGCTGCGCGAGTGATCGCCGCGTGGTCCTTCGCCGCGCCGAGGCCGAGGAACGAGAGGAGGATCGGCTTCCCGTCGAGCTCGAGGGCGGCGACGGCGTTGTTCGCGACCGCCTCGGGGAGCGGCGTCTCGTCGGACCAGCGGGCGGTGAACGCGCGGGCGGCGGGGCGGGGGGCGCCGCCCTCGTCGTCCCCGTCGTCGCCGGGGGCGGCTGCCGCGGCGACCGCGAGGGCGCTCGACGCGGCGACGGTGACCGCCGCGATCGCTGCCCGGCGGCGGGTGGGGGCGCGCGTCACTGGCGAAGCCCCTTCACCCATGCGGCCACCGCCGGCGCCTCGGCGTGGTCGGGGGCGCGCTCGAGGAAGAGCTCGCCGTCGGCGATCGCCCCCTCGAGGTCGCCCGACTTCGCCCGGGCGTGCGCCCGGAGCAGGAGCAGCTCGAAGGTGCGCGGCGAGAGGGCGAAGGCGCGGTCGTAGTCGGCGACGGCGCCGGCGTGGTCGCCGGAGAGCCGCCGGGCCGTCGCGAGGGCGCGGAACGTGTCGGCGTCGGGCGCCAGCAGCGCCGCGCGCTCGAACGCGGCGATCGCGCCTCCCGGATCGTCGGCCTCGGCGCGGAGCTCGCCGAGGAGCTTCCACGCCCGCGCGTCGCCGGGATCGATCTCGACGGCGCCCTCGGCATCGGCCTTCGCGGGGGTGAGGTCGCCGCGGTCGCGCCGGACGATCGCGCGATCGGTGCGGTAGCGCGCGTCGCGAGGGGCGAGCTCGACGGCGCGGGTCAGGTCGGCGTCGGCGCCGTCCGCCCCGGCCTCGCCGAGGGTCGCCTTGAGCCGCCCGCGGATCGCCCACAGGTCGGCGCGCCGCGGGGCGAGCTCGAGGGCGCGCCCGAGCGCGTCGATCCCCTCCGCGGGTCGGCCGAGGGCGGAGAGGACCTCGGCCCGGGCGAGCCAGACGTCGGGGTCGTCGGGGGCCGCCGCGACCGCTCGCTCGGTGAGCGCCTGCGCGTCCTCGGCTCTCCCGAGGCGGGCGAGGGCGACCGCGCGATAGGCCGTCGCCCGGACGTCGTCCGGAGCGATGGCGATCGCGCGGTCGAGGTCGCGCAGGGCGCCGTCGGTGTCGCCCGTCGCGAGGCGAAGTCGCCCCGCCTCCCGCCACGCGTCGGCGCGATCGGGGTGGCGGCGGGCGGCGTCGGCGAACGCGGCGAGGGCGCCCTCGCGGTCGCCGCGGTCCTCCAGGAGGCGGCCACGCTCGATCGCCGAGCCGACCTCGTCGTCCTCGAGGTCGGCGGCGCGCTCCTCGATGCGGGTCCCTTCGAGGTGCGGCCGGAGCTTGCGCCAGTAGGGCTCGCCGTGGAGGCGCTTGCCGCGCAGGATCGCGCGCTCGGCATCCTCTCCGCCGAGCTCGCAGAGGGCGACCCCGGCGGCGGCGGCCCGGACCGGGTCGGCCTCGCTCTCGATGTAGATCGCGAGGGCGCCGATCGCCGTCTCGTCCGCGATGCCGAGGCGGCCGAGCGCCTGGCAGCAGAGGCGCGCGAGCTTCACGCCGTCGGGGCCGAGGTGCTGCTCCTGGTCGGCGGCCACGAGCTCGGCGATCCCGAGGCTGCGGGCGCGCGCCTCGAAGCTCCGCTGGCGGGCGTCGCGACGCTCCAGGCGACGCGCGGCCTCGGCGACACGCGGCTCGTCCCACGGCGAGGCAGCCGTCGGCGCGGGGGCGTCGCGCAGCTCGACGGGGAACGACGCGGCCAGCCCGCCCGCCAGGTCCTCGATCGTCGACACCCCCTGACGCGCCTCGATCGGCGTCGGCTCGGCCGCCTCGAACAGCGCCTCGCGGGTGACCCGTCGGAGCCGGGTCGAGAGCTCGCCGAGGCGCTCGGCGACCGCCTCGACCGCGCCGGCGCTCCGGTGGCCGGCGATCCCGAAGAGCGCCTCCTCGAACCCGCCGCTCCGGACCGAGAGCCCGCCGCCGGTCGCGGCCCGGTCGAGGATCGCCTCGACCGCGCGCCGGCTCACCTCGTCGCCGGCGCGGCGCGCCGCGGTGACGCTCGCGAGCGCGGCGCGGGCGCGTCCGTCGTCGATCCCGAGGCCGCCCGCCTCCTCGAATGCGCTCGCGGCGACGCTCCACTGCTCGGCGGCGCGGGCGACCTCGCCGAGGAGCATGGACGCGTCGAACGCGGTCTGGGCCGCGGCCTCGTCGGCCGGGGCGAGCTTCGCGAGCCGGCCGGTCGCCTGGGTCGCGGCGAGGCCGGCGTCGATCGCGGCGTCGAGTCGCCGGGCGCGCTCGTCGGCGTCGTCGGCGACGTCCTCGGAGAACGCGGCATCGCGCGCGCGCTGCAGCGCCGCGAGCCCGGCGGCCGCGTCGCTCCGCGCGCTCTCGACGACGAGGCGGCGCTCGCGCCGGGCGGCCTCGTCGCCCTCGCTTCGGAGGACGAGCACGGAGGCGACGACGGCGACCGCGACGGCTACCGTGAGGCCGGCGACGAGGGCGGCGACGCCGCGATGGCGACGGATCCAGCGGCCTGCCCGCTCGATCGCGCCGATCGGGCGGGCGACGATCGGCTCGCCGTCGAGGAAGCGGCGGAGGTCGGCCTCGAGCGCCCCGGCGTCGGCGTAGCGGCTGGCCGGCTCCTTGGCGAGGCAGCGCATCGTGATCGTGTCGAGGTCGCGGTGAACGCGCGCGCCGGTGGCGAGCGGGCTCGGCGGGTCGGACCGGAGCGATGCGACGATCACGTTCATGACCGAGTCGCCGACGAACGGGGCGCGCCCGGTGAGCATGTGGTAGAGGACGGCGCCGAGGGCGTAGACGTCCGAGCAGGGCCCGACGTCGTCGTGCCGCCCGCTCACCTGCTCGGGCGGGGCGTAGCCAGGCGTGCCGATGAACGCGCCGGTCGCCGTCAGGCCGCTGCCCGCATCGCGCTCGCGGGCGAGGCCGAAGTCGGTCACGTAGGGGCGCCCCTCCCCGTCGAGGAGGACGTTCTGCGGCTTCACGTCGCGATGGATGATCCGCTCGCCGTGGGCGTGGTGGAGGGCGCCGGCGAGGGTGCGCGCGATCTCGGCGGCGCGCCGCGGCGGGAGCGCCCCGCCCTCGAGCTGCGCGTCGAGCGCGCGCCCCTCGATGAGGTCCATCACGAGGTAGGGGATGCCGTCGTGCTCGCCGACCTCGTGGACGGCCACGATCGACGGATGGCGAAGCCGCGCGGCGGCCCGCGCCTCCTGGGCGAACCGGCGGAGCTGGTGCTCGCCGGCCATCTCGGCGTGGAGCACCATCTTGATCGCGACCGGTCGGCCGAGCGAGAGGTCGTAGCCGCGGTAGACGACGCCCATGCCGCCGCGACCGAGCTCGGAGAGGAGCACGTGGCGACCGAGCCGCCGCTTCGGGTCCGCCATCGCGGCGGTCACCTCGGGCGGGAGGGTCGAGGCGCGGACGCCCGAGCCGCTCGAGGGCGGGGCGGGCGTCTGGGGCCTCATCGGAGGGCCGGGGGGGCGGCGGCCGTTCATCACGACTCGACTGTAGCAGCCCGCGAGAGCGGCCCGCGAGCCGCGATCAGCCCGTCGCGCAGCCGGACGACCGCCGGCGCCGGCCGACCCTGGGCGGCGGCGAAGTCCGCGTAGGTGTCGAGGTGGGCGATCGTCTGGGCGCCGACCTTCGTGAAGTGCCACGCGAAGAACGCCTCGATGTCGAACGGGACGACCCGGGGGGCGAGGGTGAGGAGCGTCCGGATCACGGCCGACGACGCGACGATGTCGAAGGCGCGCGGCCTCGGCGCGCGGGCGTGCGGCGCGACCGCCGTCGCGGCCTGCCGCGCCGCGGCGGCGGTGTCGCGGAGGAGGCGCCGGTCGCGGGCGAGCTTCGCGAACGACCAGCCGGCGAGCTCGAGCGCGGCGACGATCGACATCAGGAGGCACGAGGCGAAGCTCGCTCCGGCGACGGCGGCGGGGCGGACAGCCGCGGGGCAGCCGCCCCGCGTCAGGGCGTCGACGAGCGGGTCGACCCGTTCGGGCGAACCGCGGAACGGGCTCGGCGACGCGGGCGGGAACCAGTAGGCCATCCCCGGGCGCGGCAGCCGCTCGGTCGGCAGCGGCGCCTGCCAGCTCGAGAACGCGATCACCCCCTGAACGAAGCGCGCCTCGGCGTCGGCCGCGTCGGTGCCGCGGACGGCCGCGAGCCGGTGGAGGATGAGCGCCCGGTCCTTCGGCCCGGGCTGGAGGCTGACGAGGGTCGCATCCCCCATGGCGGCGATGAGCTCGTCGAGCCACGACGGCGCGGTCGGGTCGGGGTTGCGCGGCAGGGCCGTCGACGCGATGCAGAGCCAGACCTCATCCCACGGGCCCTGCGCGCGGACCTCGTCGGCGCTGGTCAGGACGCCGAAGTCGCGGAACGCGACCGGCGTCCGGCGGCGGACCGCGTTGACCGGGTAGACGACGAGGCCGCGGCGCAGGTCATCGGCGTAGCGCGGGCGCGCGAGGAACGCGACCTCGCAGCCGCCGAGCTGGAGGTGCCGCCCGTAGACCTGGCCGACCGCGCCCGCGCCGACGAGCAGCACGCGTCTCTTCATGGCTCTCCCGTCTCGATCCAATGAAGGACATTGTAGGAGGATGAGGGACGTCCGGGAACGCGGGCGACCTCCGTCGTGTTGCATCACGAGGACGGGAGGGAGGAGCGGGATGTTCGAGAGTACGACCGGAGGGCGCCGGCGCGTCGTCCTCCGGCGGGTCGCCGTCCTCGCGATCGTCGTCGTCCTCGCCGGCGCGGTCGGCGGAGGAGTCTGGTTCGCCCGCGTCTCGGGGACGCCCTGGTGGTGGGCCCGATCGGTCGCGAACGATCCGGCCGCCCATGCCCGGCTCGAGAGCCTCGGCGCGTTTCCGGAGCTCTCCCCGACGGCCGAACGGCTGGTCGACGCAGGCATCCCGGGGCTCGACGCCACTCTCGACGCGGCCCTCACCCGTCACCGCGATGACCCCGGTCGGGCCGCTCTCCTCGCCGTCGCGGGCGCCCGGTTGGGCGCCGGGCCGGGCCACCGCTTCATCGAGCCGAAGCTGCTCGGCGGCGAACGGATCGCGCGCCTCGGCGAGCTGATCCTCGACTCGGCGCAGGCGCGGTCGCGCGAGACACGCGCGCTCGCCGGACGGCTCGCGAACTCGCCGGTGGGCGACCACGCCCTCGGTCGCCTCGGCGAGGAGCGACTGCCGGTCGTCCTCGCCGCCATCGCGGACCCGGCGCTCGTGAGCGAGGGCTGGCCGCCGCAGCGGACGCTCGCGTGGGTGTTGGCCCGCGACGACCCCCTCGAGCGAGCGCTCCATGCCGCGTCGGTCGATCCGGCCGGGCACGCGCGCTTCCTCGTGAGCGTCGGGCTCATCCTGGCGCCGCGCGTCGGCCGCGTCCGGGCGATCGAGCGACTGACCCCGCTCCTCGAAGACGAGAAGCCGCTGCCCGCGCCCGACGGCGACCGGGTCTGCGACGGCGCTGCGCGGGCGATCGGGCAGCTGGCCGGCCGCGCTTGGGACGGCGAGCCCATCCCCGAGACCTACAACCGGGGCAACGATCCGGCCTGGGACGCGGCCGTCGCGCGGGCGCGCGCCTGGTGCGCGGCGCGCGCCGACGGCCTCGGCCTCACACCGGAAGGATTCGTTGCCGTTCGCGTCGCGAAAGAGTTGAACTTCGGGTCGTTCAGGGTCTTGAGCGGTGGGCACCTCGCCGACTTCCGGGGTCTCGACGACGAGTCCGACGAGACCCACTGGTTTGGTCCGCTGCCAGCCGGACTCGAGGTCGAGGTCGAGCTCCATCTTCCCGGGAGAGTCGTCGCTTCGGCCACGGTGAGCGTCGTCGCGGACGAGACGATCGTCGTGAGGCTCGCCGAGCACGACTAGCGAGACCGGCGGCGCCGCTCCGCTGGACGTCGCCTGCGCGCCGCCCTACGATCCTGCGCGTCCTCTCCGCTCGGGAGTGCGCGTTGGGCAAGGATCTCCGTAACTGGTTCCGGCGTCTCGAGGACACGCGGGTCTCGCTCCACCGGGGCGTCCTGCGGATCCTCCTGCCGCTCTCGCTCGTCGCCGAGCTGCTGGCGCCGATCTGCCTCTACGGCGACCTCGCCCTCGACCTCGGCGACGCGGGCACGTTCGCCGTCCGGATCCTCGGTGCGATCGTCGTCGGGGAGCTCATCGGCGGGGAGCTTCTCCGGGCTGCCTTCGCGACGAGCTGGGCGACGCTCCTCGAGCGGCGCATCGCGATCGGGGCGGCTGCGTTCGCCTTCGTCTCGCTCGCCGTCTGCGTCTCCCAGGGGGCCCTCTCGATCGACGCCCCCGACTGGGTCGAGGGGTTGCTCCACCTGACGGTCATCGGGGTCCTCCTCGTCGCGACGTTCGAGGGGGTTCAGCGGGCGGGCCTCGTCGTCGTGAACCGGCTGCGGCTGCCGCCGCCCTTCTTCATCGTCGGGACGTTCCTGGCCGTGATCCTGATCGGGACGGCGCTGCTGCTCTCGCCCCACGCCGTCGTGCCCGGCAAGGAGCCGCTCGCCCCGGTCGATGCCCTCTTCACGGCGACGAGCGCGACCTGCGTCACCGGCCTCGTCACCCGCGACACCGGCACCGACTTCACCTTCTTCGGTCAGCTCGTGATCCTGTTTCTGATCCAGGTCGGCGGGCTCGGGCTGGTGACGCTCGTCGCGTTCTTCTCGCTCGCGAGCAGCGGCGGGCTCGCCATCGGGGAGCGGATCGTCCTCGGCAACGCGCTGAACCGCGACGAGACCGGCCGGCTAGGGCGCGCCGTCATCTTCGTCCTGCTCGCGACGTTCGCGATCGAGGGGATCGGCGCGCTCATCCTCACGTTCAGCCTCGATCCGACGCCCGGCTCGTCCGCCCTCGGCGATGGGCTCGGCGCGCGCGCCTGGAACGGGGTGTTCCACGCGATCAGCGCGTTCTGCAACGCCGGCTTCGCCCTGGATGGCGGGAGCCTCATGGCCTACCGCGAGCGCCCGGCGATCCAGGCCGTGTTCATGGTGCTGATCGTCGTCGGCGGGATCGGCTTCACCGTCCTCGGCGAGCTCCGCATGCTCCTCGCCCGGGCGATCTTCCCGCCGCGGCCGCGGGCCTACGGGGCGCCCCTCGCCCTCGGGACGCCGCGGAACGACGCCCCGGTCGGGACGCTGTGGCCGACGGGCGGGCGCTACCTCTCGACCCAGGCGCGCCTCGTTCTGTGGACGACGGGGGCGCTCCTGCTGAGCGGGTTCATCGTCTTCTCGTTCTCGGAGTGGGACGGTAAGGAGATGGCCGGCCTCTCGCCCGGCCTCAAGCTCTGGAACGGCCTCTTCCAGTCGGTCACCGTCCGGACGGCGGGTTTCAACACGGTCGACCTGAACGAGATGAGCACGGCGAGCTACTTCGCCTCGACCTTCTACATGTTCATCGGCGCGTCGCCCGGCTCGACCGGCGGCGGCTTCAAGACGACGACGTTCGCCGTCTGCCTCCTCGCGATCGTCGCGATCTTCCGCGGTCGCGAGGATGTCGAGGTGGCCGGCCGCCGCATCCCCGAGCGCCTCGTCCGGCAGTGCCTCGTGATCGGCGTGATCCAGGCGGCCCTCGTCTTCGTGATCACCCTCGTCCTGACGGTGACCGAGCCGGCCGTCGGCTTCGATCGTCTCCTCTACGAGGCGGTGAGCGCGACCGGCACGGTCGGGCTGACGGCCGGGGTGACGCCGGGCCTCAGCGCGGCGGGGAAGGTGGCGATCATGATCGGGATGTTCTGCGGCCGGATCGGGCCGCTCACCCTCGTCCTGTCGCTCGCCGCGCGCCGCCTCCCCGTCGCCTACACCCTCCCCGAGACCAAGGTGATGATCGGATGATCGAGAACCGCTACGCCGTGATCGGCCTCGGCCGCTTCGGCCAGACCCTCGCCCTCGCCCTCGCCGGCGCCGGCAAGGAGGTCGTCGCCGTCGACATCGATCAGAAGCTGGTCGACGAGATCGCCGACGGGGTGACCCAGGCCGTCGGCCTCGACGCGACGAACGAGAAGGCGCTCCGCGAGATCGGCCTCGGCGAGGTCGACGTCGCGATCGTGACCGTCGGCGAGAACTTCGAGGCGAGCGTCCTGACGACCATGCTCCTCAAGCAGATGGCCGTCCCGCGGATCATCACCCGCGTGGTGAGCCCGGTGCAGGAGCGGGTGATCGGGATCCTCGGCGTCGAGTGCATCGCGCCCGAGCGCGACATGGCGATGCTCCTGGCGAGCAAGCTCCTCAAGCCGGGCCTCGTCGACAACATCGCGCTCGCGGAGGGCCTGTCGCTGATCCAGTACGAGGCGCCCGAGCGGTGGCTCGAACGCACGATTCGCGACCTCGACCTCCGGAACCGGTTTCAGTGCAACGTCGTCGCGATCAAGCGGACGGTCGAGGCCGACGTCGCGCCCGGGATCCTGGGGGACAGCAACGCGCTCGGCGCCGATCCGAGCCCGGGCGACGCCGAGGCGGGGAAGCCGCCGGCCAAGACGATCGTGTCGGTGCCGCGGCCCGAGGACGAGATCAGGAAGGGCGACGTCCTCCTGATCCTCGGCCGAAACGAGGACATCGATCACCTGACCGGCGAGGCCTGAGCGCGCGGCTCGCTCGCCTGGGACTAGTCCGATCCGCGGTGGCGGGCCGCCTCCGCTCGCGCGGCCTCGGCCTCGTCGACCCGGCCGAGCTCGTCGAGCAGCTCGGCGCGCGCGTCGTGGAGCTTCGCGATCCGCTCGCGACGGGCCTCGCGGAAGACGGTGATCGTCCTCCCCGCCTCGACCTCCGCGTCGACCGCGGCGAGGAGGTCGACGAGGGCCGCCTCGCGGCGGCCGTGGGCGCGATGATGTCGGGCCCGGACGCCGAGGAGGCGGCCGATCGACGCGTCGTGCTCCATCGGGGAGAGCGTCCACGCGATGCGGGTGAAGGGGGCATCGACCATCGAGATTCCGGTCTCGATGAGGTGGTGGAGGTCGAACGTGCCGCCCGTCTCGGTCGGGCCGCCGCAGCAGGCCGGCGGCTCGAGCTCGACGCAGCGCTCGGCGCCCAGCGACAGGACCTGCGAGGTCGCGCGGTAGCGGATCAGCACCCAGGGGACGAACGCGGTCGCCTCGGTGATCGCGTCGATCCGCGGTCGGACCGCGATCTGGATTCGGGCCGCCTCGAGGCCGAGCGACGCGATCCGATGGGCGCTCGCGACGTCGCGGTGGCGGGCGGATGCGAACGCGGCGTTGACCAGCGCCGCGGGCGCGCGGTCGACGTCGGGCCGGCGACGGTCGAGCTCGACGGAGCGACGGCACGCCTCCTCGGCGACGTCGGGGTCGACGCCATAGAGGACGTAGCCGACCTGGAGCTCGATCCACTCGGCGCCGGCGGCCGCCTCGACGGCCGCGTTGGTGAGGCGGGTGATGAGCCCGACCCGGCCGCCGGGGCCGAGCTCGGCGAGCGCGTCGTCCGAGTGGCACTTCACGATCTGGGCGAGGATCACCAGGCGGGCAGGGTCGCGACGCCGCGGGTCGACCGAGAGCTCCGCCCGGGCGAGCTCGACGAGTCGCCGCGGGGCGATGGTCGTTCCGATCCCGTAGCCCTTGTCCGCGATGATCGGCCACCCGCGGTGCGCCACGATCACCGGCCCGATCAACAGGATCCGATCGGGGTCCGACTGGCTGGCGTCCGCCGCCGAGACGATGCTCCCCGCGCCGGCCGCCGACTGCAGCGCCGCGAGCAGATCGGGCGCGAGCGGGGCGGCGGATCCGCCCGCGCGGGTGAGGAGTGCGCCGAGGCGGCGGACGTCGGGCGAGCCCGTCCGGACGTCCTCGAGGAAGCGCTCGATGAGGGCGCGCCGGAAGGCGGGCTCGAACCGGGAGCCGTCCGGCGTCACGCCGTGGTCGGAGAACGCGCGGACGAGGTCGTCGACCGCCTCATCGGTGCGGTCGTGCGCGCGACGCTGCTCGGAGCGTCGCACCAGGATCGCGCCGCGCTCGGCATCGGTGAGCCCGGCGGCCCGCAGGAGCGCCGCGAGGGTGACGGCGTCTTCGGGAGGCGGTGGGCCGTCCAGCGTGGCGGCGGCGCGGGCGAGGTCGTCGGCGAGATCGAACGGGACCGGCGCGACCGGTGCGGCGCCCCAGAGCACGACGCCGAGGGCGTCGAGGCGGCCGGCGGCGCGGAGCGTCGACGCGGCGAGCTCGACGGCGTCGGCGTCGACCCGGCCGTCGCGCCGACATCGGTCGGCCAGATCGGCGACGGGGGCGTCGGGCTCGGCGGCGGCGACCGCCGCGAGCGCGGCGAGGAGCGCGGCCCGCTCGGCGCTCTTTCCCGCCTCGGGGTCGCGCGACAGCTTCGCGTCGAGGCGGCGCAGCTCGTCGCGCTGCGCGTCGTCGAGGCCGCCGCGCGCGCCCAGGTCGGCGGCGAAGGCGGCGAGGCGCGTCTCGTCGCCGCCGCCCCCCGTCGGGTCGAGCTCGAGCCCGACGGCGACGAGCGCCGCCGCGAACGCGAGGCCGAGAGCGCCGGCGGCCGCCCGGCCGGCCGCGCTTCGAGGGAGGAGCCCGCGGGCCATTCTTCGGAGTCGGTCCCGCCTCGCGTCGACCGAGTCGCCCCGTCGCCAGCGCTCGATGTCGTCGGCGAGCTCGGTCGCCGTCGCGTAGCGGGCCTCGGGGTCCTTCTCGAGGCAGCGGAGGCAGATCGCCTCGAGGTCGGGCGCCACCTCGCCTCGGATGCGACGCGGCGGGAGAGGCGCGCGCCGCATCACGCCGACCAGGACCTGCATCGGGTCATCTCCGACGAACGGCGGACGTCCGGTGAGGACCGCGTAGAGGATGCCGCCGAGGCCGTAGACGTCGGTCGACGGGCCGATCGCATCGACTCCGTCCGCGTCCGCGCCCGCGTCGCCGTCCGAGCCGCTCCGGCGCGAGACCTGCTCGGGCGCCATGAACGCGGGCGTGCCGAGGCACTCGCCGGTCGCGGTGAGCTCGTCGGCGAAGGCGTCGTAGGCGAGGCCGAAGTCGACGATCCTGGGGGCGCCGTCGCCGGCGGCGATGACGACGTTCTCCGGCTTGAGGTCGCGGTGGACGACGCCGAGCCGGTGCACGCGCGCCATCGCGGCGGCGAGGCTCGAGACGAGCTCGGCGGCCGCCTCGGAGCTCATCGGTCCGTCGCGCTCGAGGACGGCCGCGAGCGAGGTCCCCTCGACCAGGTCCATCGCCGCCCACGGCGTCTCGCCGACCAGGCCGCAGGCGTGGACGCCGACGACGTGGGGGTCGCCCTGGATCCGGGCGAGCACCTCGATCTCGCGGCGAAAGCGCTCGAGCGCGCGCGGGCTCCGGAGGCGACTCTTGAGGACGACCTTCACCGCGTGGACGGCGCCGGACTCGGCGTGGCGACCGCGAAGGACCGCTCCCATCCCGCCGCGGCCGAGGACGCCCTCGATGACGTACGGGCCGATGCGCGAGCCCATCCGCGGCTCCGGGGCGATCGCCCCGCCGCTAGTCCGCATTGTTCACGAGCATCATGGCGAGGTCGAGCGAGAGGCCGCTGGGCAAGGACGCAGGGCCGAAATCGGCCGAGCTGGCCTGTTCTTGCCCGCGCGCGCCGATTTCGGCCCGAGGACGCAGCCCAGTGGGCTCGCAGCCGACCGCAGCCGAGGCTCGTGAACAATGCGGGCTAGTCACCGCGCGCCTTCCCGGCCGCGGCCCGAGCCGCCGCGGCGTCTTCGGTGCGGCCGAGCCGGTCGAGGAGGGCGGCACGCCGGTCGTGGAGCTTCGCGATCCGTGTCCGGCGCTGGGCGGCGAACGACGGAATGGGCCGCGCCATCTTCACCTCGTCCTCGACGGCGAGGTCGAGCGCCGACAGCGCCTCCTCGATCCGGTCGTGGTCGAGGTGATGGCGGGCGCGGAGCCGGTGGAAGACGGCGGCGGACGGGTCGGTCGGGCCCGGGTCCATCGAGCGGGTGGCGAGGGCGAGCGGGGCGTCGACCATGAAGAGGCCGGCCTCGATGAGCTCGTCGGTCGTCACCGCCGCCTCGGGCCGGTCGGCCTCGGCGGTCATGCCGCAGCAGAGCGGCGGCTCGAGACCGACGTAGCGAGTGACCGACCACTCGAGCGTGTTCGAGACCGCCCGGAAGCGAGAGCTGACCCACGGGGCGAACGCGCCCGCATCGGTGATCGCCTGGACGCGAGGCCGGATCGCGCCCTGGAGCCGGGCGCCCTCGAGGGCGAACGAGGAGACGGCGCGCGCGGCTGCGAGCGGGTCGTCCTTCCCGGCGGTCCGGTGGGCCACGTTCGCGCGCATGACCGGAATCGCGACGGTCCGCTCGACATCCGGTCGGCGTCGGTCGAGCTGCAGCGCGCGGTCGAGATGACGCCCGGCGAGCTCGGGCCAGTTGTCCTCGTAGACGTAGGCGACCTCGAGGTGGATCCACTCGGTGCCGGCGGCCGCCTCGGCGGCCGCCTCGCACAGGCTCAGGAGGACGGGGCGGCGTCCGTCGGCGAGGGCTCGATCGAGCTCGCCGCCCGGGAAGACGCGGACGAGGTTCGCGAGCATCACGAGGCGCCCGGGGTTGCGTCGGCGCGGGTCGAGGTCGAGCTCCTGGCGAGTGAGCTCCATCAGGCCTTCTGCGGTGAGTGAGCTCCGGAGACCGTAGCCCTTGTTCGGGACGAACGGCCAGCCGCGGTGCGCGACGATCACCGATCCGACGAGGAGGACGCGCGCCGGGTCGGCCGCGTCGGTCGCCGCCGCCCCCTCGAGGATGCTCCCCGCGCCGCTCGCCTGCTGGAGGACGGCGAGGAGGTCTGGCTCGATCGGGTCGGCCGACCCGCCGGCGCGGGTGATGATCGCGGCCAGATCGCGCGCCTCCGCCGGGGCGTCCTCGACGGCCGCGAGGAAGCGCAGGACGAGCCTCCGCCGGAAAAGAGGCTCCCAGCGGTCCCCGTCGGGCGTGGCGCCGTGATCGCGGAAGGCGCGGAGGACGTCATCGATCGCGCCGTCGGGCCGCCCCGCGGCGCCGTGACGGGCGGCGCGGCGGAGGAGGATCGCTCCGCGGTCGGCGTCCTCGAGGCCGGGCGCGCGCAGGAGCGTCGCGAGGGTCGCGGCGTCGATCGGCGGCGGTGCGCCATCGGGCGAGGCGACCGAGCGCGCGAGGTATTCGACTTCGTCGAACGGCACGGCCGCGATCGGCTCCACCTCCCAGAGGACGATCCCGAGGAGGTCGGGCCGCTTCGCCGCGCGGAGGGTCGAGACGACGAAGCGCAGCTCGGCGGGGTCGAGGCCGCCCTCCCGGATGGCCTCGGCGACTCGCGTCGCGGCGGCACGACTGGACGCGCTCTCGGTGGAGATGGCCGAGGCAAGGTCGGAGATGAGCGCCTCGCGGTGCATGAGGTCGAGCGAGACCGAGCCCGCGAGCGACGCCCGGACGGCGTCGAGCTCGGCCCGGGCGCCCTCGTCGAGCCGCCCCTCTCGGGCGAGCGTGGCGGCGACCGCGTCGAGCCGCTCGGCCGCCGCGCGCTCGCGCGTGCCCCGGGTGCCGACGGCGACCGCGATCGCGATGGCGATGGCGGCGACGGCGGCGAGGAGCGCCGCCGTGCGGCGCGCGCGCCGGCCGAGCGCGCCGCGGATCGCCTCGACCGACTCGCCGCGGAGCGAGCGCTCGAGATCGTCGGCGAGCGCGGTCGGGCTCGGGTAGCGATCGTCGGGGTCCTTCTCGAGGCAGCGGAGGCAGACGGCATCGAGATCGGCGGGCACGCCTGGGCGAACGCGGCTCGGCGGCGCGGGTGGGCGCTTCATGACGTCGAGGAGCACCCGGATCGCGTCGGCGCCCTCGAACGGAGGCCTGCCCGTCAGGCACGCGTAAAGGATCCCGCCGAGGCCGTAGACATCGGCGACCGGTTCGACCGGAGCGCCGGAGCTGCCCTCGCCGTCGCCCTCGCCGTCGCTGTCGGAGCCGCTCTTTCGCGAGACCTGCTCGGGCGCCATGAACGCGGGCGTGCCGAGGCACTCGCCGGTGCGGGTGAGCTCCTCGGCGAAGGCGTCGTAGGCGAGGCCGAAGTCGACGATCCGGGGCGCGCCGTCGCGCGCATCAATGATGACGTTCTCCGGCTTGAGGTCGCGGTGGACGACGCCGAGCTCGTGGACTCGCGCCATCGCGCGGGCGAGCACCACGAGCAGCTCGGCGGCGGCCCGCGGCGGTCGCGGCCCCTCGCGGGCGAGGAGCTCGGAGAGGGGCGTTCCCTCGACCAGATCCATCGCGACCCAGGGACGCGCGCCGGGCTCGGCGCACGCGTGGACGGCGACGACGTGCGGATCGCCGTGGAGGCGTGCGAGCACCTCCACCTCGCGCCGGAAGCGCTCGAGGGCGCGCGGGCTCTCGAGCCGGCTCGTGAGGACCGCCTTCACCGCGTGGACGGCGCCCGACTCGACGTGCCGCGCCCGGTAGACCGCGCCCATCCCGCCGCGGCCGAGCAGCCCCTCGATCACGTAGGGCCCCAGGCGCGCGCCGACGCCCGGAGGCCCGTCGGGTCGTCTGGGCTCGCTCATGCCGGGAGAATAGCACCGGAGACGTCTCGGGCCGAGCGTCCGCGACCGGCGCGGGCGACGACGGGGGACGCGACCGGGGCGGCTCACCCCTTCCGGGTCGGAGCTCGCGCGGCGGCGGTCAGCTCCAGAGAACCGGGACGCCGTAGGCTGCGAACGCCGCGTCGTGCGTGACGACCGTCCAGCCCGCGCGCGCCTGCGCGACCAGGAGGCGGTCGAACGGGTCGCGGTGGTGCCAGGGGAGCCCGCGGACGGCGAGCGCGTCGTCGGTGGTGATGTCGATCCAGTCGAGGCCCGTCTTCTTGACCGCGCCCGGGAGCCAGGACTCGGCGGGGCCGGGGAGCGCCAGCTTCCCGAGCGATTGCTTGATCGCGATCTCCCATCCGGTCACCGCGCTGACGGCCACCTCGTTGTCGACATCGGCGATCGCCACGGCGGAGGCTGCCGGGATCCTGCCTGGATCGGAGAGGGCCCAGAGGAGCACGTGCGTATCGAGGAGGAGGCGCGTCATGCGTCGCCCTCGAAGGCGCGCCGAAGATCGTCGGGGAGAACGTCGAAATCGGGCGCGACCTCGATCTGGTCACGGTAGAGCCCGAGCCGGCGCGGGCTCGGGGGTGGGGCAAGGGCAACGAGGCGGGCGACGGGCTTGCCCGCACGTGCGATCACGATCTGCTCGCCGCGGGCGGCTCGCTCGACGAGCCGCGAGAGATGGGTCTTGGCCTCGTGGATGTTCACCTGCACTGCCGTCCACTCCCTAGGTGTATTGGTTAAGGTAAGGTTCCGAGTGGACTAAGTCAACGGCCGTCCCGAGCCGCCTCCGCAGTCCGTCGACTCATCTCGTGATGGCGGGGGCAGCTAGGCGTTTCACCGCGCGCGCCGGGTCACTACAATCCGGCGTTCATGGCGTCGACCCACAAGGCTTGTCATTGCTGCGGGCAGATCCATCGGCTTCCGGCGCTCGGGCCGGGGCAGGTCGCCGTTTGCACGCGCTGCGGGTCCGATCTTCACGATCCCGAGGGGAGCCGTCGCGCGAACGCGCGGACGGCGGCGGCGGCGCTCGCGTCGCTCGTCCTGTTCTTCCCGGCGGTGTTCCTGCCGATCCTCGAGGTCGAGCGGCTCGGGCATCGGAGCGCGTCGAGCATCATCGGCGGCATCATCGATCTCCTCGGCCACGGGAGCTTCTTCGTCGGCGGGGTCGTGCTCCTGTTCTCGATCGTCTTCCCGCTCGCGAAGATCGTCCTGCTCCTCGAGCTCTCGCTCGCGGGGATGCTCCATCGGCGGCACAAGGCGCTCACCTACCGGATCATGGAGCACGCGGGGAAGTGGAGCATGATGGACGTGCTCCTGCTCGCGTTCCTCGTGATGCTCGTGAAGCTCGGAGACCTCGTCGCCTTCGACTTCGGCTGGGGCGTCCTCGCCTTCACCCTCTGCGTCGCGAGCAGCCTCCTCGCGTCGCTCTCGTTCGATCCGCATGCGATCTGGGAAGACGAGGAGCAGCCGTCGTGACCGACTCGCCCGTTTCGCCCGATTCCCCCGAGTCCTCAGCCGCGCCGGATGCGTTTCCGACGGCGGCCGTCCGCGGTGGCGGCGCCGGCGCCGGCGGCTCGCGCTGGCTGACCCGCTACTGGCTCCTGACGGTTCTCGCCGCCGTCGTCTCGATCGTCCTGGTCGCCGCGGCGACCGGCGGGGGCGGCCCGACGATCCGGATCCGGTTCGACGACGGCCGCGGCCTCGCGCCCGGGAACGCGCTCCGCCACCGCGGGATCGAGGTCGGCCACGTCGTCGCCGTCGACCTCGCCGCCGACGGCGGCAGCGTCGAGGTGCAGGTCGAGCTCGAGCCGGTCGCCGCCGCGACGGTCGCGCGCGCCGGCAGCCGCTTCTGGATCGCCCGGCCGCAGGTGAGCCTCGCCCGCGTGAGCGGCCTCGACACCGTCGTCGGGGCGAAGTGGGTCGGCGTCGAGCCGGGCCCCGAAGGCGCCGAGGCGTCGGCCGAGTTCGTCGGCCTCGAGCAGCCGCCGACCCTCGAGACGATCTCCGAGCCCGCCCGGACGGAGATCCGGATCCGGTTCGACGAGGGCCACGGGATCGCGCCGGGCGACCGCCTCGAGCACCGCGGGATCGTCGTCGGCGAGGTCATCGCCGTCGACCTCGCGCCGGATCTCGGCTCGGTCCTCGTGAGGGTCCGCCTCGTCGACTCGGCCCGGTCGCTCGCGCGCGTCGGCACCCAGTTCTGGGTCGAGCGGCCGCAGATCGGCCTCGCGGGAATCCGCGGGATCGACACCCTCGTCGGCGGTCGCTACCTCGCCTGCCTCCCCGGCCCGCTCGGGGCGGCGCCGCTCGACGCGTTCACGGGGCGCTCGGAGCCGCCGGCGCTGGCCGAGCGCGCCGAGGGCGGCCTCGAGGTGGTCCTCGAGGGCGTCGAGCGGTTCGGCGTCGACCGCGGCTCGGCCGTCACCTACCGCGGGATCCCGATCGGCAAGATCACCTCGGTCGGGCTCTCGACCGACGCCGCCAAGGTGGAGGCGCGCGCGTGGATCGAGCCGGCGTTCCGCCAGCTCATCCGCGGCAACACGCACTTCTTCAGCGTGAGCGGCGTCGAGGTGAGCATGGGCTGGACCGGCATCGACCTCGACCTCGAGAGCGTCGCCTCGCTCGCGGCGGGCGGGGTCGCCGTCGCGACGCCCGACCAGAGAAGCCCCGTCGTCGCGACCGGGCACCGCTTCGTCCTCCACGAGACGGGCCGGCCGGAGTGGCTCGCCTGGCGCCCGCGCATCCCGATCGGGACGGCGCTCCTGCCCGAGGGGCTGCCGCCGCCCGAGCCGCTCCGGGTCACCCTCCGCTGGTCCGAGGACGCGCTCGTCGGCAGCAACGCGCGGCAGCGCGACGGCTGGGGGATCGTCCTGGCCGGCGGCCGCCTCCTCGCGCCGCGCGACCTCGTCGGGACGGTCGACGCCGACGACGACGTCGTCGACGGCACCGTCGTCATCGCGGCCGGTGGGGTGGAGCTCCGCCCGGCGGCCGACCGGATCCATCCGATCGGCGGGCGGCTCGCCGTCGTCGCGACCGGCGTCGTCGACCTCGGCGCGGCCGTCCCGTGGCCGGCGGCGCGGCTGCGCGAGCGCCCGGCGGCGCCCGAGGACGTGCTGGTGATCACCGATCCGCGCGGCGCGATCTTGCCGGTGACGGCGGCCCGGATCACCGTCGACGCCGTCGACGGGACCTGGGCGATCGACCCGGCCCTCGCGATCGGCGTCGACGGACACGGCGCCGGCGTCGTCAGCCGGCGGGACGGAGCGCTCGTCGGGGTGCTCGTGACCGACGGGGAGCGCGTCCGGATCGTGCCGTTGACCCGCACCGACCTCGCCGGCGACTGAGGCGCGGCGCGCGGTCAGTCGCCGCCGTCGCCCTCACCGTCGCCCTCGGCTCTGCGAGCTTCGGCGAGCAGCCGCGCGTACTCGGCGTCGGGGATGCGCGTGCTGGTCGCGACGTGGGTGACGGTGTCCTTCCCCGTCTTCGGATCGCGCGTCGTCTCGGCGTTCGTCACGAACGCGCGCAGCAGGCCGGTCTTCGCGTCGATCCGCAGGGTCGTCGACGGGTCGTGCCAGCCCTCGAGCGTCCCGTAGACGACCTCGTCGGGGCGCTCGCTCTCGAGTCGGCTCAGCACGATCGGATGGGCGACGTCGCCGAACGGGGTGAGGTCGCGGAAGGCGACTCGGTCGGGGAGGCCCTGGTCGTGGAGCATCGGGAGGACGAACGCGAGGACGACCTTGGGCGAGACGTCGGGCGCGTAGGGGACGCGGTCGTCGTCGCTCCGGTTGCCGACGAGCTCCTCGCCGCGGGCGACGACGCGCACGGGCTCGTGGCCGAAGTCGCTCTCGAGGAAGCGGATCCTCCCGTCGTCGAGGCCGACCTCGTAGGTGATCTGGACGCCGCTCGGGTCGCGGGCGGGGCCGACGGTCACGGCGACGCGGAGGGTCTCGGCGCCGGGGACGAGGCCGATCCGGTAGCGCATCACCAGGTTCATCCGGCCGAGCTCGCTCCCGTCGTCGTCGAGGAACGTCCGGATGAAGCTGAAGCAGTGGGTGCCGAGGACGCGCTCGATCGCCCCCGTTTCGCGGGCGCGGGTGAGGACCCGGGCGAGGACGGCCGCCGGCGCCTCGTCGTCGGAGACGCGGGCGGTCGCGGGCGCGGTCGTGACCGCGATCGGGACGAGGAGGGCCGCCGCGATCGCGAGCGACGCGGCCGCACGACCGATCGGGCTCCTCATCGTCGACTCGCGGTCCGCCTGGCGCCGCGACCGTTCGCGACCTGGCGGGCGGTGTGCTGGCCGACGATGCTCTCGAGGGTCGCGAGGCCGAACGTGATCTTCTTGAAGAACGACGCGTTGTGGGGGACGAGGACGAAGTGCGGGTGCTGGCTCCAGATCTCGAGGAGGGCGCGGTCGAGGGCGACCGCCGTCTTGTTGTCCTCGGTCCGGACCGGGTTGCCGTCCTCGATGCTCAGGTCGCCGAGGGCCGCGCTCTCGAAGAAGATCACGGCGTCGTAGCGGGCGAGCTCCTCCTCGAGGGTCGTTCCGAGGGCGCCGAAGAAGTCCTCGCCCTTCTCCGTCGGCCAGTAGATCGCGCCGTCGACCGTCCCGCGGTCGCAGAGCAGGATCCGGTCGGGGTACCGGGCGCTCTGGACGTCCTCGAGGTTGCGCTGGACGTGGTAGATCGCCTTCTGCGAGGCGCGGAGGGCGAGCGGGTCGTCGGAGCAGCGCGGGAAGCCGCCGCCGAAGAGCATCGTCGCCGCCTCGGGGACGATGACGACCCGGTCGCCGATCTCGCGGCGGAAGAGGTCGGCCGCGGTCGTCTTGCCGCCGCCGGGGCCGCCGGTGAGGACGATCCGGCAGCGCCCGTTCGAGGGGTCAACCGGCCGGGGCTTCCTGGTCTTTCGCGAGCGGCTTCGCGACGGGGCGGTCCGGCTCGGGGTCCTGCGGGCGGTCACGCGTCCTCCTCGTCGTCCTTCGCGCCGCCGAGCTCCGTGACGAGGTCGTCCACCCGGGCGGCGCCGCGGGCGACGTTCGTGATCGACTCCTCCACCTCGCGTTCGTCGGCGTCCTGGCAGAGCTGCGTATCGATGAAGACGAGGTCGTCGTCGACCCGGCCGATCGCGCCGGTGGTGAGCGAGAGCGAGGCGTTGACCCGGAGGCAGAGGTCGGCGTCGAGGTCTCCGGCGCTGCCGAGACGGGAGACGTAGCGGGCCCAGCGCAGGCCGGTCCGCTCGTCGTCGACGAACGCGATCGTGACGGGCTGCCGGATCCCGCCCTTGATCCGGACGGTCACCCGGAAGCTGCCGTCCGCGCGCGTCTGGAGATCCCAGCCGGTCCGCGTGCAGATCGAGAACAGGATGTCCTGGAGCATGGGCTCAGATTACCACGGCGCCTCGGCTGGCGCCGCCGCTCGCGCGGTCGCCTCTCGCCAGGTCGCGACCGGTCCGGTATAAGGACGACGGTCGCGACCCGGTCGCCCCACGACCCCGCCCCGTCCGGCCCGGAGGCGCTTCGATGCTTCACCGTCTCGTTCAGATCCTGGCCTGGAGTCTCCTCGCCGTCGCCGTCGCGCTCGTGACGGTCGCGGTCGTCGAGGGTCCGCCGGCGAACGCCGATCGCGGGATGTCCGCCGAGGGTGGCGGCGAGTCCGGCCTGACCGTTTGGCCCGCCGGCGTGCGAAACGAGTCGGGCGCCGCGCCGGACGTCACGGATCCGGACCTCGCGCCCGATGTGGCCGTCGAGACGCCGGTCGCACCCCCGCTCGAGCCGACCGCGCCAGTGGAGCCGCCGGCCCCCGCCGAGCCCGACCGCCTCATCGACCTCTGGTTCGCCGACTACCACGACGACGTCAAGACCGGCTGGGTCCACGTCTGGGCCGTGCCGGGCGAGGACGACGGGATCGAGCTGACCGAGGAGCACTTCAGCCGGAGCAAGGACGCGATCACCAAGCTCGAGCACCAGTCGAAGATGCTCTTTCAGTGCTCGATGGATGCCGACCTGGTCATCCTCGGCGCGAAGGTCACCTACACCGAGATCGGCGAGCGGGAGCGGGTGACGACCCAGACGGTGACGCGCGACGAGGCGGGCTACGTCGTCGAGACCGTCCTCGACGGACGGAGCCAGACGAAGCGCTGCGACGCGCCGGAGCCGGTCCTCGGAAGCAACGACATCCTGATGCTGCGGCTCCACCGGGAGGGCAAGCTCGTCGAGGGGTTCGAGCACACGTTCCGCGAGCTCGACTTCGGGACGCCGCGCCCGGTCGAGAAGACCCTGCAGATCCTCGGGAAGAAGCGCGAGGGCGAGGAGGAGCTGATCGGCGTCTCGTTCGACACGGCCCGGATCTGGCTCGGCGAGGACGGGATGCTCCACCACGGCGTCCTCGGCGGGACGGTCGTGCGGCGCGAGAGCGAGGAGCAGGCGACCGCGTTCGACGCCGGGAAGCTCTACACGTTCCAGAACGAGATGATCAGCCCGCTTCCGATCCCGGGGCTGCCGGGCGCGGACGCGGTGGTCGTGCGGTTCCGGGTGCCGCGCGACGAGCGGGGCGATCTGTTCGCGACCAACGACTACCAGGAGGTGCTCGACGTCACCGAGGACGGCGACGCGAAGATCTACCGCGTCCGGCTCCGGGAGACCGCGTTCGGCGAGCCCGGGGCGGACGAGCCGTTCGACCCGCGGGCGGAGCTGGTCGAGCCGCCGGCCGCCCTGGCCGAGTTCCTCGAGCGCGACGACCCGATCCGCTGCGCCGATGACCCGGTCGTGGCGGCGAAGGCGCGCGAGATCACCGCCGGCGCGACGACGCGGCGCGAGGCGGTCACGCTCCTCGCCGACTGGATCCACCACACCCTCCAGAAGCAGTACACCGCGATCGGCAACCTGACCGCGCGCGAGACGCTCGACGGGAACTCGGGCGACTGCTCCGAGCACGCGATCCTGTTCGACGCGTTCGCGCGGTCGCTCGGGATGCCGGTGAAGGAGTGCAGCGGCTACGTCTTCTGGGATCGGCGCGGCGGGGCGCACGCGTGGAGTCAGGTGCTGATCGACGGCGAGTGGGTGCACGTCGACTGCGTCGGCAACCTCGTCGGCGCGCCGCCCCAGTACCTCCTCTTCTGGCGGCACGAGGAGGGGCGCCCGCGCGACAAGACGCTCGGCGAGCGGCTGACGCTGCTCCGGACGCGGCCGATCGAGATCGCGGTCGAGGCGATCGAGGTGGGCGAGCAGACGTTCACGACCGAGCAGCTCGAGCGGGCGGGCCAGGTCGTCGACGGGCGGTGGGAGTCGGAGCCGGCCGGGCTGGCCGTGATGGTGCCGGAAGGGTGGCGGACGAACGGGCGGCCCTCGGCGCTCGAGATCACCCTGACCGGCGGCGGGGCGTTCGCGCGGATGACGGTCGACACGAGCACGGCCGAGAACATGATCGGCCAGGCGAAGCGGGCGTTCGAGGACTTCCCCGACGAGGACGTCACCGAGACGAAAGGCGGAGGGCCGCCGGTGTGGTGGTCGAGCAGCCTGATGCGCGGGAGTCACGAGACGCGCTTCATCGTCGTCGCGCTCGAGCAGGGCTGCCTCTTCGTTCAAAGCCAGGCGGCCGGCGCGCCCGCGCAGGAGTCGCTCGAGGCGCTCCTCGCCGGGATCGAGGTCGGCGGCGAGCGGCCGTTCGCGCCCGAGCCAGAGCCGGAGCCGGATCCGAAGCCGGCCGAGCCGGAGCCGGACCCGAAGCCGGCCGAGCCGGAGCCGGATCCGGACCCGAAGCCGGCCGAGCCTGAGCCGGACCCGAAGCCGGCCGACCCCGAGCCGGATCCGAAGCCGGCCGAGCCGAGCTCGCCTGGCGAAGGGCGCTGATCGACTTGGCGGACCCGCTCGAGGATGCCGCCCGGGAGATGGGCGAGGAGCTCGCGGGCGGCGCCGCCTTGGCGTCCCTCGCCGAACGGGTCCCCGATCATCTGCGCGTCCCCGGCGTGACGGTCGACGGGGCCTCGCCGGTGGTCTACTTCATCTTCGGCGCTGGCCTGACCGTCTGGTGGGGCGGCCTCCTCTGGATCCTCGCGACGGGCGCGCTCAGCCCGAGGCCGAGCAAGGCGGTCGAGGAGACCAGCGGCGTCCTGCTCGCCGTCTGCGTGCTCCTGCTCGTGTTGAGTGTCGGCATCGGCGTCGCCGGGCTCTTCGTGACGACGGCGATGACTCTCAACGCGAAGGGGATCCGCGCGCGCCGCCTCCTCGGAGGACGTCTGATCGGCTGGGACGAGCTCGCGGAGGTCCGGCTTCGGCGGACGAAGGTGTCGGTCGGAGTCATCGGTCCGATCGGGCTTCCCGTCGGTGAGGTCGTCCACATCAGTCTCGTGCCCGCCACCGGGAGGTCGGTCTCGGTCGCGATCGACCCGCGCGACGAAGAGACCCTGAAGGTGCTCTGGACCATCCACCGCTACGCCCCGCAGTCGCTGGCGGCATGATCTGGTCGAGTCGTCCCCGGCCGGCTCAACGCTCGGAGGGCTCGGTCTTCGGCGCCGTCGGCGCCAGGAGGAGGGCGAGCAGCTCGACAGCGTGCTCGATCACCTGCTCGGCGCGGTCGTCCCAGAGGTCGTCGAGCCGATCGCCGACGATGCCGCCGACCTCCCGCTCGAAGCGGGCGACGACGCGCACGCGGTAGTCGCGCGGCGCGCCGTCGAGTCTGCCTCGCTCGGCGCGGAGCACGCGGAGGGCGGCGCGCGAGGTCGCGTGCCAGAGGCGATCGCGCACGACCGCCTGCCGGCGCTTCTCCATCTTCCACTCGCCGCCGCGCGTCGAGCCGCGGTCGCGTTCGCTGTTCTCGACCATGCGGGCGCCGTTGTCGATCCGGAAGGCGAGGTGCTCGGCGACCTCGTCGGCCGCGGCGCGCCGCCGGTCGGGGTCGGGCTCGATCGGCACGTCGGCCAGACATCGGGCGACCCCGGCGAAGGCGGACGCGAGCGCGGGGGGAGGCGGCCCCGCCGGGCCGAGCCGGCGGACGAGGGCGCCGCCGAGCCACCGGACGAGGTCGAGGAGCGTGTCCATCATCGGGGGTCCCCCATGCTCCAGTGACGGCGGCGCCATGGCCGGAGCGTCGCGCAACCCGCAACCCGCGGCGCGAAAGGGCACTCGGGCGGTCCGCTCCCCTCGGGCAGCCGTCCGCGGAGACGCGCTATGCTGGGATCGTGGAAGCTCCCGACGCCCGGCCCGCCCCGTCCCCGTCCTCGAGCGGCCCGATCCAGGTCGCCCCGGGGGCCCGCATCGGTCGCTACGTCCTCGAGGGCGAGCTGGGCCGGGGCGGCATGGGCGCCGTCTTCCGCGCGCGGGATCTCGACCTCGGCCGCGCCGTGGCCGTCAAGGTCGTTCTCGGCGGGAAGGTCGGCGGGTCGGCGCGGGAGCGCCTCCTCATCGAGGCGCGCGCGACGGCGCGGCTTCAGCACGAGGGGATCGTCGCGGTTCACGAGGTGGGCGAGGCCGACGGGCTGCCCTACCTCGTCATGGACCTGATCGAGGGGCGGACGCTCTGGGAGGTCGCCGGGGAGCGGAGGCCGCCGCCGCGCCGCGCCGCCGAGATCGTTCGCGACGTCGCCCGCGCGCTCGATCACGCCCATGGCCACGGGGTCGTCCACCGCGACCTCAAGCCGCAGAACGTGATGATCGACGGCGCCGGCCGTCCCCACGTCGTCGACTTCGGCCTCGCCCGACTCGTCGACGCGCGGACGCGGCTGACGATGACGGGGCAGCTCCTCGGCACGCCGCAGTTCATCGCGCCCGAGCAGGCGCGCGGCGAGCCGGGAGCGATCGGCCTGGCCGTCGACGTCCACGCGCTCGGCGCGCTCCTCTACTGGTGTCTCCTCGGGCGGCCGCCGTTCGAGGGGGAGACGGCGCTCGAGGTGGTGCGGCGCGCGCTCGTCGACGACCCGGTCGCGCCGCGCGCGGTCGACGCGACGGTCCACCCCGACCTCGAGACGATCGCGCTCCGCTGCCTCGAGAAGGAGCCGGCGCGTCGGTACCCGAGCGCCGCGGCCGTCGCGGGCGAGCTCGACCGCTTCCTCGCCGGCGAGCCGATCGTCGCGCGGCCGGCCGGTCGCCTCGCGCGTGTCCGGCGTCTCGCGCGGCGGCACCCGGCCCGGCTGGCCGTGCTCGTCCTCGGCCTCGTCTTCGTCGTCGCAGTCGGGACGGGGCTGACCGGCCACGCGGTCGCCACGGCGCGCGCGCGCGACGACGCCGCGTCGGTCCTGCGACGCGACACCCTCGAGCAGGCGCGGGAAGATGCCGAGCAGGCCTGGGCGACCTTCGAGGCGTTGCGAGTCGCGGGGGGCGGCCCCGCCCCCCCCCGCGCCGCCCCCCCCGCCCGCGCGCCGCGCCACCGCGCGCAGGGGGGCGCGGCCGGCCCGGCGGGCC
>JAJDCQ010000130.1 GCA_029260755.1 Planctomycetota bacterium
ACGTCGCTCCCCTCTGTCGAGGCCATCACCGGCTCAAGACCGACGGCATCATCGAGATCTCGGGGAAGGCGCCCGACGGAACCCTCATCGTCGAACGACCGCGGGAGTCCCGGGATCGTGCTCTCGTCTGATCGACCCGCCTCCCGGACGAGATGCGCGCGCGCAACCGACGCTCGGCAAGCGCCGTTGCGCGCGCAACGGAGACGGCGCGGGCCGCGGGCGACCGCGAGTGGATAGCATTCCGGACGCCACGCCCGCCGGTGAGACTCGTACTCTTGCCCCCGCGGGCTGGCTCGCAGCGATGGGATCCGAGGTTCGGCAGCGGGCGCCGACCGCGCATCGAGACTGCCCGGCTCGATGGAAAGGCAGGCCGTCGAACTCTTCGAGCGACGCGGCGGGTGCTAGTGTGATTCCTGGACCTGACCCCTTCGATTCACACTAGACGCTTGCTGCTTGGTCGGAGCGGGGTTGCCGAAGCGAGCTCCCCTCCCAAGACAGCAGGAAGACGACACTGACCCCCGCGCTGGCTATCCCGCAACGCTCCGAGCGGGAAACGGCGGCTCGGCCTACCCGTGCCTTCCGAAGCATGCCGCACACCCGGACCGTCCGCCCGTCGGCAACGGCTGGGCACGAGGGTCGCGGGGTCGCGCTCCGTGCCGGCGTCGCTACCCCTCCGGGATGACCCAGTCATCCTCGGAGGCGCCGTCGCGCTCGATCGGGACTGGCGGAGGCGCCGGCTTCACCACCGCCGCGGCCTTCTCCTCGGCCGCCGCCTCCTCGGCCGCCGCCTCCTCGCCGTCGTCGTCCGGGTCGGAGTCCTCCATCCCGTCGTCGAGCTCGACGGTGTCGGCGAGGTCGATCTGGTCGGCGAGCTGGAGCTGCCACTCGGCGTCGACGACGTCGCGCTTCACGAGCTTCATCGCCTCGCCGAGCTTCTCGGCGAGCTCGGCTCGCTCGCTCGCCTCGCCGGAGTCGTTGATCGCGTTCCGCACCTGGCGGAGGAGCTGGAGGACGAGACGGAGCGCCCGGCAGATGTCGCCCTCGGCGATGTCGGCCCAGCCCTTGAGCTCGCCGAACTCGACGCCCTTGACCCACTCCTGGACGAGCCGGGTGAGCGTCCAGTCGGGTCGCCTCGTCAGCTCGATGATCCCCTGGTCGCGCTCGGCGCGGCGGATGTCCTTCACCGCGCGCCGGAGGTCGCGCTTGCTCGGCGTGAGCTGGGCGTCGGGCTCGGGCTCGGCGTACCACGCGTCGTGGCGCGCCTCGTGGACGATGCTCGCCGCCACCACCGCGAGGCGCCCGGCGTCGAGGCGGTCGAACACGCCGCGGAAGACGAGCTCGGTCGCCGCGAGCTCGTAGCCGTAGACGCGCGCGCCGAACTTGCCCCGGCGGGTGACCTTGCCCTCGGCGATGTAGCCGAGCGTCTCGAGCACGCGAATCCGGCGACGGACCTCGGTGATGATCTGCTTCACCGTTCGCGGCTGCGGCGCCTTCTTGACGGGCTCCTCCTCCCGCCGATCGTTGCCCCGACTACGACCACGACCTCGGCCGCGTCCGCGTCCCGCGGGGGCGTGTCGATCGCTCCGGCGGCCGCGTCCCCGGCCCCGCCCGCGCGCGTCGTCGCGTTCGTCGCGGCCGCGTGCGCCTCGACCGCGACCTCGGCCGCGGCCTCGGCCTCGCCCGCCCGGATCCCGTCCCTCGTCGAACGCGTCGTCAGGCCGGTCGGCGAGCTGACGGTCGCGGCGCTCGAGGCGCCGGAGGTCGCGCTCGGGGAGGTGCTTCGCCATCGCGGCCCGGCTGCGGCCGCCGTCGTCTCCGTCCGCGTCGCGACCGGCGGGGCGGCCCTTCCCTCCGTCGTCGCGGGTCCTCCGACCGCGCCCGCCGCGCCCCTCGTCGCTCCGACGCCCGCCCGCGCCGTGCTCGATCTGCCAGGCGAGGAACGACCGCTCGACGGCGGTGAACAGCTCGTCGCCGAGCCGGTCGTAGAGGTGGAGCAGCGTCGAGTAGGAGAGGTTGAACTGGCTCCGGATCGGCTCGACCCGTCCCTCGATGATCGAGCGGACGACGCCGGGCTCGTCGAGCTGCGGGTGGAGGCAGGCGAAGACGTGACCCTCGTCGTCGAGCCCGCGGCGGCCCGCCCGCCCCGCCATCTGCTGGAGCTCGCGGGTCATCAGGGGGACGCGGGCCGTCCCGTTCCACTTCCGCATCCCTTCGAACGCGACCGCCTTCGCCGGCATGTTCACGCCGAGGGAGAACGTCTCCGTCGCGAAGAGCAGCTTGACGAGGCCGAGGGTGAAGATCCGCTCGACGATTTCCTTGAGCGGCGGGAGCAGCCCGGCGTGATGGAACGCGACGCCCTTGCGGAGGCACGCCTCGAGGGTGAGGGCCGTCTCCTCGTCCTCGATC
Source organism: Planctomycetota bacterium (assembly GCA_029260755.1). Classification (GTDB taxonomy): domain Bacteria; phylum Planctomycetota; class J058; order J058; family JAJDCQ01; genus JAJDCQ01. Next base: position 2,407 of record JAJDCQ010000130.1, read on the forward strand.
TCGAACTCGGCGAAGAGCTTGGTGACGGCGGCATCCATCCGCCGGCTCTCCTCGGGCGTCAGCAGCGTCCCGTCGCCGCAGCGGCTGGCGAGCTCCTCGCAGAGGCGCCGGCCGAACGCGAAGAAGATGCACGGGAGGAGCCGGAGCTCGCGGATCTTCTCGACGAGGGCGACGTTCGCCCGGCGGTAGTAGCCGCGGACGCTCTCCTTCGCGAAGTAGCGGCGGGCGTCGCGCGCGCCCCGCCGGCGACCCTCCGCGATTCGCTCGAGACCCTCGTCGACGCCGAGCGCTCCCATGTCGGGGGTGAAGACGTTGTAGCCGAGGGGGACCGGCCGGTGGTCACTCCGGATGACGGCGACCTCGTGCTGGCGGACCGATCCGACCCACGCGGCGAACTGCTCGAGGTTGCTGACCGTCGCCGAGAGGGCGAGGAACCGGATCGCGGGCGGCGCGAAGATGATGCTCTCCTCCCACACGGTGCCGCGGTCCGCGTCGTCGAGGAAGTGCACCTCGTCGAAGATCACGGTGGCGACGTCGGCGAGGCGCGCGGCGTCGTCGAAGATCGTGTTCCGGAAGATCTCGGTCGTCATGATGAGGGTCGACGCGCCCGGGTTGACGGTCACATCGCCCGTCATGATCCCGACCTTGTCGCCCCACGACGCGCTGAAGTCGCGGAACTTCTGGTTGCTCAGGGCTTTGATGGGCGCCGTGTAGATCACGCGACGTCCCTCGCGGAGCGCCCGCTCGATCGCGTACTCCGCGATGACCGTCTTGCCGGCGCCGGTCGGCGCCGCGACGATCACGCTGGCGCCGCGCTCGATGGCGGCGAGCGCCTGCTCCTGGAAGGGATCGAGCTGGAACGGCCGGAGAAAGGGGGTCGCCAAGCAGGGCTCCCCGGGGCGCGATCGCGCGGCGTCGGGAGGGGTGAGCGTTCGGGCAGAGTTCGACATTATCGGTCAGGTCGGGAGCCTGCGCAACGTCGCCGTCGGAGCCGGCAGAACACCGGGCCCCGCGGGGAGTTCGATGAGCTTCAGGGCTTCTCGGACTGGGAGTTTACGTCGTCGACGCCGATCGAGGGCGTTGTCGCCGTCGGACCGCGCTGCCATAACGACTGGGGCGCCCATCCAGAAGATGGAGCGCGAGCGCCATCTCTTTCATCGGAAGATCGACTGGAGGCGAGTGAACGATGACGACGAGTCCGAGCCGACGCCTCCCCCGGTGGCGCCTGGCCGCGAGCGGCGCGCTCAGCCTCGTTCTCGGCGCCGGTCTCTGCACGACCGGGTGCGCCTCGGGTCCGGAGACCGCCCCCGGCGCCTGCACCGGGTGTCCGAGCGACTGCCTGTGCGAACACTGCACCGGGCGCTCGGATGTGTGCCGACAGTGCAACGGCGGAGCGGCGGCCGAGATCTCGAGTCACTGATCGAAGCCGCGCCTCCTTTTGCGACGACATCGCCGTTGCGCTAGCCTCGAAGGACGAGGCGTACGATGTCGTCCAACAGCCTGGGATCGCCCCCCGCGAGCGAATCCTCGTTCGCGCCCCGACCGCCGCCGCTCCGCCGCGGCGGCGGTCCGCCCCCGCCACGGCCGCCCGCGCCTCCGCCGCCGCCACCGGCGGCCTCCGGTGGGCCGTCGGGGCCGAACGCGTGGAGCCTCGGCGGGCCGGTCTCCCGGCTCGGCGGCTCGGAGAGCCCCTCCGACCTCCCCGGACCGGGCGAGTCGATCGGGCCCTACGTGATCCTCCGCGTCCTCGGCGTGGGCGGGATGGGAGCCGTCTTCCTGGCCGAGCGGCGTGACTCGGGGCTGGTCCATGCGCTCAAGGTGATCCTCGGCTCGGTCCTCGAGAACGACGCCGGGGAGGCGATCGCGCGCTTCCGCCGGGAGGCGGAGGTGCTCGCTCGGGTCGACGCGCACCCCGGCGTCGTCAACGTCCACGCCTACGGCGTGGACGGGCTGCTGCCGTGGTGCGCGATGGACTTCGTCGTGGGGGTGAGCCTCCAGGACCGTCTCCGCCGCGACGGTCCGATGAGGCCCGAGGCGGCGGCCGACCTCGTGGCCGTGGTCGCCTCGGCCGTCGACCACCTCCACGGCCACGGGATCGTCCACCGCGACCTCAAGCCGGACAACGTCCTGATCGACGGCGACGGCCGACCGAAGCTCCTCGACTTCGGCCTCGCCCACGACGACTCGGCCCAGAATCAGCTCACGCAGACCGGGCAGCTCATCGGAACGCCCGGCTACATGGCGCCCGAGCAGGTCGCGCCGAGCACCGACGATGGGCCGTTCGTGCTCGGCCCGGCGACGGACGTCTACGGCCTGGGCGCGGTGCTCTACGCGCTCCTGACTGGCCACGCGCCCTTCGAAGGAGACGACACCCAGAGCATCCTGGTCGACGTCTTCTCCGTCCCGCCGCGCCGGCCGACCAGCCTGCGACCGGACATCCCCGTCGACCTCGAGGCGATCTGCCTGAAGGCGCTCGAGAAGCGCCCGGACGACCGCTACGACTCGGCCGGATCGATGGCCGACGACATCGAGCGCTTCCGCCGCGGAAGCGCCGTCGACGCGATCGTCCCGGGAATCCTCGAGCGCGCGCGACGCCGGCTGCTCCGGAGCCGCCTCCTGACCGCCGCGATCCTGCTCGGCGCCGTGGTCGCCGTCCTCGGGGCGGTCACCCTGGTCCTCGCGGCGCGGTCGCGGCGAGAGCAGGAGGAGATCGATGCGATCGCCCGCGCGCGCGCCTGGCGCGACGAGGTCGACGCGATCGAGGCGCGCGTCCGCGCGTCCGCCGACGCGATCCCGCCGTCCCTGACCACGCGCCTGCGAGACATCGCCGCCGAGCCGAGCGTCGACCCCGACCTCCGGGAGCGCACCGAGCTGCTCGTCGCGATCGCCGGGCTGGTCCATCCCAGCACGACGGGCCCGGCCCGCGTCGAGCTGAGCGGGCGCATCGCGGCCGCGGTCCGCCCGGCCGGAGAGGTCGACGTCGCCCGGCTCGAGGTGGCGACCGACGCCCTGCTCCTCGCGCGACGCCTCGATGCCCTCTACCGCATCCGCTACGTCGAGAAGCCGACCGCGCCGGCGCGCGGGGAGGCCGCGACCGCCCTCGCCCGGCACCTCGCCGAGACGCCGGCGGACGTTCTGCCGCTCCCGGCGACCGACGCCGGATTCCAGTCGCTCTACGGGGCCGACGATCTCGACGACGCGACCCGGGGCGCTCTCCTCGCCCGTCGCTCCGAGGCCGCCGCGGCCGACGGCAACGGCGTCGTCGCGGTGGCCGCCGCGATGACCGCCTTCGCGGAGCACGGCGTGGTCGCGCCGTCGGCGCGGTGGACGCGTGAGATGACCGCCATCGGCGGGCGCAGCTTCGTCGATGCGTTCGCCGCCGGTGATGACCGTCGCGCCGACGCGATCCTTCGCCACCTCGTCCGGGTCGAGGGACGGACGCCCGAGCTGGACGTCGACGAGGTCGTCCGATTCCACGTCTGGCTCCGGTCGGCTCAGCCCTCGCGGTCCGAGGGTCGCGGCGAGGCGATCCCGATCGACCGCGTCCTCCTGCTCGGGGCGTTCCTGGAGTGGACCGGCGACTCGCCGTTTCGCGCCGAGCACATCGAGGACGCCTGGGGCGGAGCCGACCTGGCGAAGCTCGCCGAGGTCGCCGAGCGCGAGGCGGACCGGCCGGTCGACGCGCGGAACCCGGCCCTCCTGATGCTCGCCCAGCGATTCGTCGGCGTGCTCGACTCCGAGAGGGATGCCGACGAGCTCCGGCGGGCCTTCGGGGACGAGGATCCCGACGACATGATGAAGCGCTGGGTCGAGGCGGCCGAGGCGACCGACATCGACGCGCGCTGGCTCCACGCGCTCCTCGCCTTCACCTACGAGTGGTGGCTGCGCGACAGGGAGCGCGCCTGGGTCCACGTCCAGCGGGCCCACGAGCTCGAGCGGGAGCTCGCGCCCGAGGAGCGCTGGCCGCTCGTCGGCGAGCGCTACCTCGACCTGATCATCGACCGCGCCGAGAGGGTGCAGCCCCCGCCGCTCGACGCCTTCGTCGCCGCCGCCGCCGCCGCGCTGCCCGTCGTCGAGGTTCAGGAGCTGCTCCGCGACCGGCTCGCCGAGATCGAGGCGCGCGGCGGCGATGCCCCGTGGGTCCTCTCCCGGGCCGACGAGGTCGCCGACGAGCTCGACGACGTCGGCGACGCGTTCGTCGAGGCCTTCGGCGATGCGTGCTGTGAGACGGCCATCGCCAACGACGTCCCGACGCCCGACGTCCTCTTCACCCGGGCGCTCGCCCTCGCCCTCTCGTTCGGCTGGAACAACTCCGAGGTGCGGAAGATTCCCGCGTCCGACGCCGCGCACCACGAGCACCACGATCGCGACGAGGAGGCCTACCTGGCCAAGCTGCGTCAGGTCGCGCTCGAGCTCGACGAGGCCTACGCCCGGCCGAGCGTGGACCGAGAGCGACCGCTCTGGAAGGTCGAGAATCGCGCGTCGCGCTACGCGTTCCGGTTCCTCCGGGAGGACGCGCCGCGGCCCGATGTGAGCCTGCTCGCGGCGACCCTCGCGACCGGAATCGCGCAGAGTCAGATCGCGGCCCAGCTCGACCCGGACCCGGCCCGGCAGCTCGAGCTCGCCCGGCTTCGTCTGCAGCGGCGCGCGGCGCTCCGCGGGCTCGGCCAGCTCGCGGAGGCCGACCACGAGCTCGCGATGGTGCGGACGCTCGTCCGCTCGATCAGGCTATCGGACGACGAGCTCGACGAGGTGCGTCGGCTCCTCCTCGAGGGGAAGCCCGACGAGGCGCTCGCCAAGGCTCGCGTCGGCTCGCGGGCGCGCGTCGACCCGAGCTCGCCGAAGGCCAAGGTGCTCATCCAGCGCCTCACGATGCGGGCCCTGGTCATGGCGTGGCTCGGCCGCTTCCAGGACGGCGAGGCCTTGATGTCGGCGGGCCGCCGGATCCGCGGCTTCTGAGCGTCAGCTCGCCGGTGCGACCTCGCGGCTCCAGGAACGACGCAACCTCACGCAAAGGCGCAAAGGCGCAAAGGGGCTCTGCCAGGTCGAGATCTCGGATCGGAGCAACGATCCTTGGCGCCTTTGCGCCTCTGCGTGAGATGCCGTTCGCGTGTCCCAGGAACGACGAGTCGGAGGAGAAGCACCGCGACGCGTCGGCAATGCCTCGGCGCCGCCCGAGTCAATCCGTGTAATCCGCGGAATCCGCGGTTTCGTTCTCTCGGCGCAAAACGAGTGGAACCGCGGATTACGCGGATTGCGCGGACTTCGAGTTGCCCTGGTCCGGATTCCCACTCAACGCCCGTGCGGGTGATCTGTTCCAGAAACAGGTGGCCCAGGAAACGACCGCGACCCGGAGTCAGAGCCTGGCGTCAGCTCGCCGCCGTCGCGCCGGCGTCGCCGCTGCCGCCTCCGCCGTCCTTCCCGCCGTCCTTGCCACGGCGGCGCCGGCGCTTCCGCTCGCCGCCCTTCTTGCCGCCTCCGCCGCCGCCGCCGCCGCCCGCCTTCTGGGGAGCGATCTTCGCCCAGCTGTCGCGGAGCGGGACGGTGCGATTCCACACGGGCCGATCGCCGGGACGATGGTCGATCGGGTCGGAGTAGAAGTAGCCCGTCCGCTCGAACTGCACGTTCTCGCCCGGCTCGGCGGCGGCGAGGCGCGGCTCGATCACGGCGTCGAGGATGACCTCGAGCGACTTCGGATCGAGGTCTTCCTTCCAGTCGCCGTCATCCTCGCCGCGCGCCTTCTCGGTCGCGAGGAGGCTGCCGTAGAGGCGGACCTCGGCCCGCGCGCCGTGGCGGGCGCTGACCCAGTGGATCGTGCCCTTCACCCGGCGCCCGTCGGGCGCGTTGCCGCCGCGGGTCTCGGGGTCGTAGGAGCAGCGCACCTCGGTGACGTTGCCGTCCTGATCCTTCACGACGCCGGTGCACGTCACGAGGTAGGCCCACCGGAGGCGCACCTCGCGCCCGGGCGCCAGGCGAAAGAACTTCTTCGCCGGCTCCTCCATGAAGTCGTCGCGCTCGATCCAGAGCTCGCGACAGAACGGCACCTTGCGGCTGCCCATCTTCGGCGGGTCGTCGGGGAAGTTGACCGCGTCGAACTCCTCCTCGCCGTCCTCGGGGTAGTTCTCGATCACGATCTTGATCGGCCGGAGCACCGCCATCGCGCGCGGTACCGTCGTGTTGAGGGTGTCGCGGAGGACGTGATCGAAGAGCTTCTGCTCGATCGTGCTCTCGGTCTTCGCGATCCCGATCCGCTCGCAGAACGCGCGGATCGCGCTCGCGGGAACGCCCCGCCGGCGAAGCCCGGCCAGGGTCGGCATCCGCGGGTCGTCCCAGCCCGAGACGAGGTTCTCCTCGACGAGCGCCTTGAGCTTGCGCTTGCTCATCACGGTGTGGGTCAGCCCGAGGCGGGCGAACTCGATCTGCTGCGGGTGGTGGGACACCTCGAGGGCGTCGAGGATCCAGTCGTAGAGCTCGCGGTTGTTCTCGAACTCGAGGGTGCAGAGGCTGTGGGTGATTCCCTCCACCGCGTCCGAGAGACAATGGGCGAAGTCGTAGAGGGGGTAGATCACCCAGGCGTCGCCGGTGCGGTAGTGGGTCGCCCGCCTGATCCGGTAGATCGGCGGGTCGCGCAGCTTCATGTTCGGGCTGGCCATGTCGATCTTCGCCCGGAGGCACCGATCGCCGTCCCCGAACTCGCCCGCCCGCATCCGGGCGAACAGGTCGAGGCTCTCCTCGACGCTCCGCTCGCGGAACGGCGACGGCTCGCCAGGCGACTTGATCGTTCCGCGGTACCTCTCGGAGAACTCGGTCTCGCTGACGTCGCAGACGTAGGCCTTCCCGCGGCGGATGAGGTCGACGGCGAAGTCGTGGAGCCTCTCGAAGTAGTCCGACGCGTGGAAGAGGTGCTCGCTCCAGTCGAAGCCGAGCCAGCGGACGTCGCCCTCGATCGACTCGACGAAGCGGACGTCCTCGGTCGTCGGGTTGGTGTCGTCGAACCGCAGGTGACACCGCCCGCCGTTCTCGGCCGCGACGCCGAAGTTCAGGCAGATCGACTTGGCGTGGCCGATGTGGAGGAATCCGTTCGGCTCGGGCGGGAACCGCGTGACGACGTTCCCTCCCCACTTCCCGGAGCGGTTGTCCGCCGCGACGATCTCCCGGATGAAGTCGGTGCTCTCCGCCGTGCTCTCGGCCGGCGCGTCGCTCGCATCGGGGTCGGTCATGATGAGGACTCCGTCGCCTTCCGCCGCTCGTCGACCCAGGCGGCCGCCCGCGTCAAGCGCTCTCTCGCCGCGTCCATGCCGATCATCGCGAACACGTCGAAGATCGGCGGTCCGACCGCGACGCCGGTGAGCGCCGCCCGGATCGGGTGGACGAGCTGGCCGAACTTCACGTCCCACTCCTCCGCGAGCGAGCGAGCCTGCTCCTCGAGCTGGCCGGCGTCCGGCGCCTTCCCCTCGAGGGCGACCGCGTACTTCCGAAGGACGTCGGCGGCCGCGCCTTCGTTCTTCAGAAGGTTCTTTTCGCTCTTGGCGTCGTACTCGGTCACGTCGCCGAAGACGAACGAGGCCTTCTCGACGATGTCGGAGAACTTCGTCAGCCGCTCGCGGTTGGCTCCCGCGAGGGCGACGATCGCCGCCCGCTTATCGCCGGCCGCGTCGACCTCGGAGACGAGCCCGGCGGCGACGAGCGAGGGCGTGACCGCGTCGGCGATCGCGTCGGGCTCCATCGCCCGGATGTGGATCCCGGCGAAGTGCTCGAGCTTCTTGAGGTCGAGGCGGCTGCCGCTCTTGGTCACCCCGTCGAACGAGAAGTCGCGGATCAGCTCCTCGCGGGTGAAGACCTCGGTCTTGTCGTCGAGGGCCCAGCCGAGCAGCGCCATGAAGTTCAGGAACGCCTCGGCCGGATAGCCCGCGTCGCGGTAGGGGGCGACGTCGGCCTCGACCTTCACCCCGTCCTGGAACTGCGCCTTGCGCTTGCTCAGCTTGCGGCCCTCCGGCCCCAGGATGAGCGGGATGTGGGCGAACCGCGGCGGGGTCAGCCCGAGCGCGTTCGCGATCAGGATCTGCTTCGGCGTGTTCGATGTGTGGTCGTCACCGCGGATCACGTCGGTGATCGCCATCAGGTGGTCATCGAGGACGACGACGAGGTTGTAGGTCGGCGTCCCGTCGCTCCGGACGAGGATCAGGTCGTCGATCTCGGCGTTGTTCCAGGAGACGGCGCCCTTGATCCCGTCGTCCCACCCGGTCTCGCCCTCGGGGACGGCGAGGCGGATCGTGCACGCCTCGCCCGCCTCGGCGCGCTTCGCCGTCTCGGCCGGGTCGAGCGAACGGCAGCGGCGGTCGTAGCCGCGAAAGCTCGCCTTCTCCGCCTGCTGCTTCTCGCGAAGCTCGGTCAGGCGATCGGCCGAGCAGAAGCATCGGTAGGCGTTGCCGGTCTCGGTCAACCGCTCGACGAAGGGGCGGTAGAGCGCGCCGCGCTCGCTCTGGAAGTACGGGCCGTGCTCGCCCTTGCTCGGACCGTCGACGGCCGCGGTCTCCGGACCCTCGTCCCAGTCGAGCCCGAGCCAGCGCATCGTGTCGAGGATGTCCGCGCAGAACGCGTCGGTGCTCCGGACCCGGTCGGTGTCCTCGATCCGCAGGACGAACGTGCCGCCGCGCTTTCGCGCGTAGAGCCAGTTGTAGAGGGCGGTGCGGGCGCCGCCGAGGTGGAGGGTGCCGGTGTTCGAGGGGGCGAACCGTACCCGAACCGAAGAGTCCGTCATCTCGTTGATGCTCCTGCTCGTTCCCGAGCTTCAGACGCGGTGAGGCGGGGCATTCTATCGGAGGATCCGACCGCGGCCAGGGTCGGGGCGCCGGCCCGGGGCAAGCCGCCCCGACTCCCAACACCCGCGGCCGGTCGCCGTATCAGAAGGCGACGCGGTTGCGAGTCCCGCAGGAAGCGAGCGGGAGAGCGTGGCCCGCCGGGAAGGAAGCGAGTCCCGCAGGAAACGAGCGGGTTCGCCTCGAAGGGAGCACCGAGGTGAAGAGGAGAGTGAGGAGCCGCCGCCGGGATCGTCCGACCGTCCCCGCCTACGGTCTCCGCGCCCATCAGCCGGGCGTCGCGCCGCGCGAGATCGCGCCGGTCGCCGCGCTCGCGACGATGACGGTCGTGCTGGCCATCATCATCGCCGCCGCAGCGACGCTCCCGAGCGCGACGCGCGGCACGGGCGCCCCGGCGAAGGTGAAGCTCGAGCGGCTCGAGCACTTCGACCTCGAGGCACGCGAACGGCCCGCCGGGAGCGCCTTCGCCTTCGGCGAAGAGGATCGAACCACCGGGGCACGGCGACACCGAGGACCCCCTTCTCCATGACCGGAGGGTCACTAACCCACCAGCGATCCGGCGACCTCCGAGATTCTCCGTGTCTCCGTGCCTCCGTGGTTTCATCATCCTCCCTGCCGCCTCCTCCGTCTTCCAAGTGAGTCCTCGACGCGTTCTCATGGGTCACGTCCGCGGTTAAAATCGCCCGCATGCAGGACCAGACCCACGCCGCGGCCTCGGGCCCGCCGCCGCCCGCCCGACAGCGGTGTGGCCGCTACCTGATCCGCCGCGAGATCGCCCGCGGCGGCATGGGCGTCGTCTACCTCGCCCACGATCCGAACCTCGGGCGCGACTGCGCCCTCAAGATCCTGCTCGCGGCCAACTACGGCGACCCCGAGCTGATCGAGCGGTTCGTCCGCGAGGCGAAGGCGCTCGGCCGGCTCCGGCACCCCGACATCATTGATGTGTACGAGAGCGGCTTCGAGGGCGGGAAGCCGTTCCTGGTGATGGAGCTGGTCGAGGGAGGCTCGCTGCAGGACCTCCTCGCCGCCCGCGGCGGCCGCCTCGAGGTCGAGGACGCGCTGCGGTTGATGGACCGGATCGCCCGCGCGATCGACTTCGCCCACGGCGAGGGGATCCTCCACCGCGACCTCAAGCCGGCGAACGTCCTCCTCGACCGGGAGGGGCGCCCGCGGGTGACCGACTTCGGCCTCGCCCGCGACCTCGACGCGCGGAGCAGCCTGACCAAGAGCGGTCAGGTGATGGGGACGCTCCACTACATGCCCCCCGAGCAGGCGAACGGCGAGCTCGACGCGCTCGGCCCGCCGGCGGATGTCTACAGCCTCGGCGTGATGCTCTACGAGCTGCTCTCGGGGACGCGCCCCTTCGGCGATCGGGAGGGGCCGAGCCTCCTCGCCGCGATCGTCATGAAGAGGCCCGAGCCGCTGCGGAGTCACTGCCCCGAGCTCCCTCGCGACCTGACCGCCATCGTCGAGGTGGCGATGGCCCGCGAGCCGGCCGATCGCTACGAGAGCGCCGCGGCCCTGGCCGCCGACATCCGCTGCTACCTCGACGGGCGCACCGTCCACGCGCGCGAGCGGACCTTCCTCGGGCACGCGTTCCTCGCCGCGCAGCAGCACAAGGTGATCGTGCTCGCGCTCGCGGTCGGGCTCGCCCTGCTCGTCGGTCTGCCGTGGGTGGTCGCGGGGCGCCGCGCCGCGGTCGCGGGACCCGTGACTCCGCCGGCGTCCGAGCCTCGGCCGACGACGACGGACGCGCGGCCGCCCGATCCGCTCGCCGAGCTCGCCCACCGGGCCGACGCTCACGACGCGGCCGGCGCCGTCGCCTCGGCCGAGGAGGTTCGGTTCGAGCTCCTCCGGGCGGGCCTCCGGGCGGACCGTTCCGAGGGCTCGATCGCGCACGTCGCTCTGGCGAGGATCGTCGCCGGTCGGCTCGAGCGCGGCGAGCTCGCGACGCTGCTCCGCGGGTGGTCGGAGCTCCATCCACACCTCCGCGATGACGGCCGCTGCGCCCAGGAGCTGCTCGAGGCCGACGACGTTCGCATCGAGCGCGCCCTCGCGGACCCCGACGCGCGCCCGGCCGACCGGATCGCGGCCGCGATCGGCGCGGCCGCGATCCCGAGCCGCGCGGCCCGGGTCCTCCTCCGGGATCCCCCCGGCGCAGGCCCGCTCCTCGGCGAGGCCGCCCGGGCGAGCCGACTGGCCGACTCGACCCTCCTCGACCTCGAGACGTGGGGCGAGGCCGTCTCGGACGCCGAGCCGTTCGCGGACGACGGCGCGGCCGCCGCGCTCACCCTCTTCGAGCGCGCCTTCTCGCTCCGGTCGAACGAGACGGCCCTCCTCGAGCGGCTCGCCCGCGCCCCGGGGCGCGTGCTCCGGGCGGCGACCGCCATCGCTATCGCGGGCGCCGCGGCCGCCGGACGCCTCCGCGAGACCGACGCCCGCGCGCTCCTCGAGGGCATGGCCACCCGCGGGCAGGACGACGCGCTCGTCGAGGGCCGCGTCGACGCCGTGCGCGGCGCGCTCGACATCCTGTGGCGGGACGAGCCTCGCCGGATCGACGAGGAAGCGGTCGTCCTCGCCTTCGCCCTCCTCGACGTCCCCGGGCGCGAGGCGCGCGACCGCCCCGAGCAGCGCAGGCGCGCGCTCGCGGTCCTCGACGACCTCTGCGGGGTCGCCGACCCCGCGCCCCGGTTGCTCGCCCTCCGCGCGCGACTCGCCCTCGAGGACGGCCGGCGCGACGCCGCCCTCGCCGACCTCGACCGCGTCGCCGCCCGCGACGCCGATCACCCCGACGTCCTCACCATCGCGGCGATCGCCCGGCCGGGTGCGGCCGCCTCACCGATCGAGCGCCTCGCCCGGATCGACCCCGCGGGCGCCCGTCGCGTCGCGCGCGCCGCGGCGCTGGGCGAGCGGTTCGGCGTCGTCGCGACGCCGGTCGGCGGCGACGTCGTGCGGATCGTCCTCGCCCTCGCCCGGGGCGAACGCGCCGACGCTCTCGACCGATCGGGCCTCGACCGCGCGTTCGACCTCCTGGCGAGCGTCGACGACGAGACCCGGGTCGACCGTGACGGGCTCTCGACCCGCGGGCTCGCGATGATGGTGTCGCGCTTCGCGCTGCGCGAGACCGACGCGGTCACCCTCGAGGTCGACGACGCGGTGATGGCGACGAGCTTTCACCTCTGGTTCGGCGCGGGGGTCGACTGGTCTCGGCACGCGACGGGCTGGAAGGCGAGCGTCTCGTCGGTCGTCCGACCCGGGATCACCACCGACGGCGGCCCCCGCCGGATCGAGAACGCTCGGACGCTCGAGGCGCCGATTCGGACCGCGTCGCTCGTCCTCGGCCGGACGCGGCTGCGCGCCTACGATCGGAGCCGCCTCGCCGCGTCGAACACGCCGAGGCGACGCCGCCGCGGCGGCGACCGGATCTACGCCAACTGGGGCTGGCGCTCCATCCGTGACTGGAGGTTCACCCGGGTGACCGTCGTCGGGATCCCCGGCGTCCCCGCGGACGCCCCGGTGATCGCGCCGGGCGCCTGGACGCCGGTGATCCGCGAGAAGGCGGGCGTCGTGGCCGAGGGGATCGACCGGGCGCCAGCTTCGCTGGATGCCCTCCGCTCCGACGGGGTTCGGCTCCCCGCGGTCGGCGAGTGGGTGAACGGCGAGCGCGACGCCTCGATCGTCTCGGTCCCGGGCCTCGAGGGCGACGTCCGGGTCTCGGCGCTCTGCACCCACGAGAGCGCCCGAGGCGTCCACGCGGGGATCGCGCTCGAGGACGAGGAGGGAGGCGCGATCGTCCGCCTCGGTCCGGGGTCGAGCGAGCGAGTCTGGCTCTACGTCCAGGCCCGCCACGCGGGCCAGCACCTCCCGATCGCGAGCGTCGCCTGGGACGGCGAGCCGATCGAGCTCGTCCTGGAGCGCCGCGGCGATCGGATCTTCGCGACGGCGGGGGCCGGCGCCACGGCGCGCTCGCTCGTCGGGGACGACGGTCTCCCGTGGCGGATCGACGACCCGGTCTCGGCGGCCGTCTTCGTTCGTGGCGAGAGCGCCGGCGCCTCGGCCCGCTTCGACGCCTTCGAGGTCGAAACGGCCCGCTGACGCCGCGGTCGCTCAGTCGGGGACGACGGCGCCGCGCCGGGCCAGCCGCGCCCGGTGGGCCGCGACGGCGATCCCGCGCTCCGCGATCGGGTCGCGCCCCTCGCGCCACGGCAGCGGGAGCTGCTCGACGATCACGTCGGGGGCGACGCCCTTGCCCTCGAGGTAGTCGCCCTCGGTCAGGTCGCGGACGTCGCGGCGCGGGAGCATGAGCTGGCTCCCGTCGACGAGCGGGAGGAAGGTCGCGCCGAGGACGGCGCCGGCCGTGTTCTCTCCGACGATCGGTCCGAGACGCCGCTTGCGGACGTGCCAGGCGAAGACCTCCTTCGCGCTCCGGCTGCCGTGATCGGTGAGGAAGACGACCGGCCGCGTCCAGCGCTGCTTCTCGCCCGGGCTGAGCAGGTCGAGGACGAGGAAGAGGACGCTCGGCCGCCCGCCGCGTCCGCGGAGGTCGATCACGAGCGCGTCGGCATCGACGAACGCGCCCTCGATCGCGGTGACGAGGGCGGCCGCCATCCGGTCGCTCAGGAAGTGATAGAAGCGGATCGTTCCGACCGACACCCCGTCGGGCAGCTCGACGACCCGCGCGCTCGCCGCCGCCGCCGCCGAGAGGGAGAGCGGCTCCGAGAGGACGCGCACCCGGTAGCGTCCGAACGCGCCGCGCCGCCGCTCGAGGTCGAGCTCGGCGGGCGTCCCGGCCGGTCCGGCGTCGAAGACGAGACGCCGCGGCTTGTCGACGTCGCCCCCGCCCTCGACGACGCGCGGCGAGTCGGCGGCCGCGGTCCCGTCGACGAGGACGAGCCGGTCGCCGACCCGGACGCCGGCCCGGGCGGCGGGGCTGCCTGCGTAGAGGTCGGAGACGAAGATCCCGTCGGGCAGCTCGACGAGCTCGGCGCCGAGGCGCGGCGAGGGCCGGGCGTAGAGCTCGTTCAGGACGTCGCGCTCGTAGACGGGCCCGGGGACGATGCCGCTGTGGCTCGCGTCGAGCCCGGCGAGCAGGTCGCGAACGGCCGCGTGGGCGTCGGCGAGGGTCGCGCCGTCGCGGCGGACGGAGCTCACGGCGGCGGCGAGGGCGGCGTCGAAGGCGGCGCCCGTGACCCGGTCCCGGTCGTAGAAGCGCTCCTGGATCGTCCGGCCGGCGTCCTTCACGACGGCGACGGGGTCGGTGATCCGCGGGCCGCCCGCGCGGACGGGCTCCTGAGCGGCGACCGGCCGGGCGGCGCCCCCGAGAACGAGGCCGACGACGAGCGCGACGACCGGCGCGACGCCGGGCGAGATGGGGGCGAACCTTCGCATCGACGGCAGGATAGCAACGCCGCCGGGCCGGTCGCCACCGGGCCCGACGCGAGCCCCGAGCGGGGTTGACGGCCGGTCGTCCGACCCTAGAATGGGCGCTTCGACCTTGAACCTCGCAAACGCCTCATCGCAGGGAAGTTGCCGAATGGCCGACATCAAGACCGCTCAGTCCGCCCGCACCGACACCGAGCCGCCCAAGGATTTCCTCGATCAGGCCCGCGAGAACGCGAACGTGATCTTCGCGGGCGCGCTCCTGATCCTCTTCCTCGTCTTCGTGATCCTCTGGCGCGGCAGCGCCGGGCACGAGCGCGACATGGAGGCGTGGAACGCGATCCGCGAGAGCGACATCTCGATCGCCGGCGCCGAGAACATCTCGTTCGGCCCCGGACCCGAGGAGCTCAAGGCGCTCCGCGAGGTCTACCGCGGGACGACGGCCGAGCCGTTCATCCTCCTGCAGTACGGCAACGCCCTCTACAAGCGCGGCAAGCGCGACGACCTCGAGGAGGCGAAGCAGGTGTTCGCCGACATCGAGAAGCGCTTCCCGAACCATCCGCTCATCGGCGCCGAGGCGAAGAACAGCTCGGCCGCGATCGCGGGCGAGATCGAGCTCCTCGAGGCGATCGGCGTGAAGGCCGACTCCGACGATGAGCCCGCCGAGGGCTCCGCCGACCTCGGCGACCCCGAGGCCCCCGAGGCCCCCGAGGGCGGTGCGGCCGAAGACGGCGCCGCGGGCGACGCCGCCGGCGACGGCGCGACCGCCCCGGACGGCGCCGACGACGGCGCCGGTAGCGACGGAGCCGGTGACTGAGTCGTTCACCGAGGTCGTCCCCGAGGACGACGCCGGAACGCGTCTCGACGCCTTCCTCGCCTCGCGACTCCGTGACGAGGGTTTCAGCCGCGCGATCGTGCAGCGCGCGATCCGCGACGGACGCGTGCGCGTGGACGGCCAGGTCGAGGGCGGCGCGAAGCGCCGCCTCAAGGCGGGCGAGGCGGTCGCCGCCGACCTCGTCGCCCCGCCCGCCGACCCCGAGGCGATCCCCGTCGAGGCCGAGGCGATCGACCTCGACGTCGTCCACGAGGACGACCGCATCGTCGTGGTCGCCAAGCAGGCCGGCCTGACCGTTCACCCAGGAGCGGGGCAGGCGAGCGGAACGCTCGCGAACGCGCTCCGCGCCCGGTGGGGCGCCGACCTGTCGCTCGTCAACGGCCCGTCCCGGCCGGGGATCGTCCACCGACTCGACCGCGACACGAGCGGCGTCATCGTCGTCGCCCGCGATGACCGCGCCCACCACGTCCTCGCGAAGCAGTTCGAGGCTCGGACGACCGAGAAGGAGTACCTCGCGATCGTCGAGGGCAGCCCGCCGCTCGAGGGAGGCGAGGTCGACCTCCCGATCGCGCGGCACCCGGCCCACCGGATGAAGATGCTCGCGGTGAAGCCCGACCGTCGCGTCCACCCCGACCGCGACCCCGCCGAGCGGGATCGCCGGCCGGTCCGGGGCGCCCGGAGCGCCCTCACGAGATGGCGGGTCGAGGAGCGGATCGGCCGGACGACCCTGCTCCGCGTCTCGATCCTGACCGGGCGGACGCACCAGATCCGGGTCCACCTCGCCGCGATCGGTCTGCCGGTCCTGTGCGACGCGGTCTACGGTCGCCGCGCCGAGCTCCGCCCGCACCAGGTGGCGGCCCTCGTCGCGCGCGACGCCGCGAGCTTCGAGGCGTCCGATCCGGTGCCGGACGAGGAGCCGCTGCTCCGCCGCCAGGCGCTCCACGCGGCGCGGCTCACCTTCGATCACCCCGGGACCGGCGAGCGCGTCACGTTCTCCGCGCCGCTGCCCGATGACATGGAAGCCACCCTGCGCGCCCTGCGAGCGGCGGCCGCCTGAGCGGCCCCGCCCGCGAGCGCGCGGACACCGGTCCGCAACCAGAGG
Source organism: Planctomycetota bacterium (assembly GCA_029260755.1). Lineage (GTDB taxonomy): Bacteria > Planctomycetota > J058 > J058 > JAJDCQ01 > JAJDCQ01. The sequence goes on from JAJDCQ010000130.1 coordinate 18,542, forward strand.
AGAGTCCCGTGGACGAGCGACACGACGAGCCCGGCGGCGCGCCGATCCCCTCCGAGCCGACGCCGCAGGCGGCGCCCGCGCCGGAGCCTGCCCCGGCGCCGGCCCCCGCGCCGGCGCCGACGCCGGCGGCCCAGCCCGCGCCGCGGGTGCGCGTGCGCACCGGACGCGTCGGCGCGGGCGCCGGCGGAGCTGACGTCCGGGTCGGACGCGTCGGCGGCGGCGGAGGCGGCCGGACCGCCCTGTCGGGCTGCCTCGCCCTGGTCGTCCTGTCGATGGTCGCCATGGGCGTCCTCTTCATGCTGTTCCTCTTCGCCGTGGCGAGCGCCGGCGGTCCCGGCGGCCCGGCCATCGGGTCGCAGGGACAGCTCCCGCCGGGCGCCGCCACCCTTCGCGAGCGCTACCGGAGCGGGCACGGGAACGACCGGATCGCGCTCATCGGGATCAGCGGCGTCATCATGGGCAGCGACGGGAGCGGCGGCGCCGTGATCCCCGGCGCCGGCGACCTCGTGACGCGGGTCCGGCTCCAGCTCGCCCGCGCCGCGGTCGACGACAGCGTCAAGGCGATCGTCCTCGACATCGACAGCCCCGGCGGCGGCGTCACCGCGAGCGACCTGATCTGGCGGCTCATCGAGGAGTTCAAGACGACCACGAAGAAGCCGGTCGTCGCCGCGATGGGCAGCGTCGCGGCGAGCGGCGGCTACTACGTGGCGGTGCCGGCCGACCACATCGTCGCCCAGGAGACGACCATCACGGGCAGCATCGGCGTGATCATGTCGCCCCTCGTCCCGCTCAACTTCGGGAAGTGGCTCGAGGAACGAAACATCGAGCACGTCGCCATCACGAGCGGCCCGAACAAGAACATGCTCGACCCGTTCATGCCGATGGACGGCGAGGTCGGCCAGGAGCACCGCAAGATCCTCCAGGGGATGGTCGACGACATGTACGGCCGGTTCGTCGAGGTGATCGTCCTCGGCCGCAAGGACCAGGGGCTCGACGAGCCGACCGTCCGCCGGATCGGCGACGGCCGGATCTACTCGGCGAAGCAGGCGCTCGAGAACAAGATGATCGACGAGATCGGTTATCTCGATGACGCGATCGCGAAGGCCGAGGAGCTCGCGAAGATCCCGAACGCGACGGCGTTCCGGTACATCCGCGAGCCGACGCTGGCGGACCTCTTCGGGATCCAGATGGGGATCGGGCAGCCGCAGCAGTCGCGGGCGGCGATCCGGGTGGAGGTCGATCCGCAGGCGCTTCTCGAGGCGAGCACGCCGCGGATGTGGTATCTGTGGGCTCCGGGGATGTCGGGCGGGCGGTAGATCGTGTTCGGACGCCGGGGGGCGGTTGCTGAATCGGGTTACGATCCACAGATTACACAGATTACACAGATTACGAGTTGCCGAAGGCGACCATCCCTTTCAGGCCGGCACAGCGTTCCGGCAGGGACTCCGAGCCGCCCGCGGCAATCTGTGTAATCTGTGTAATCTGTGGATCGTTAACCGTTAACGGCAGTTGCTCGGCATGTCTGAGCCCTCTGTCCCGACAATTCTTCGGACCATCCCCCCAACCCCCCGTCATCCCCTCGGAAGCCCAAACCGGGGCGACATGAACGAGCAGACGGACGCCGAACTCGCCGCCCAGGCGGCGGCTGGCAACCGCGACGCGTTCGCGGGGCTGGTGGAGCGTCACGCCCGGATCGTCCATGCCGTCGCGCTCGCCCGCACCGGTGATGCGGATGCGGCCGACGAGGTGGCTCAGCGCGCGCTCGTGAAGGCGTTCTGCTCCATCGCGTCGCTCCGCGATCCCGAGCGCGTTCGGGGCTGGCTTCTGTCGATCGTCCGGACGTCGGCGATCGACTGGCACCGGGAGAAGCGGAGACTTCCCGTGGTGAGTGACCAGCCCGACCTGATCGCCGTCGCCCCGGACCCCGTTCGGGATCCGGACGAGTCGAGCAAGACCGAGCAGGTGCTCGGCGCGCTCGACTCGGCGCCCGAGATCTACCGCGAGCCGATCGTGCTCCACTACCTCGAGGGGATGCCCTACGCCGCGATCGCGGAGACCCTCGGGGTGGAGCGCACGACCGTCCGCAGCCGGATCTACGAGGGCAAGCGGTGGCTGCGTCGAAAGCTGGGCGCGGGCTTCGAGGAGGTGGATCGATGAGCGACCATCCGAGAGACGACGAGCAGCTCCCCGAGGCGTGCGCGCGGGTCCGGCCGATGCTGACCGAGCTCGATGCGGGCGACCTCGAGGCGGACGAGCGGGCCGAGGCCGAGAGCCACCTGGAAGGGTGCGCCGACTGCCGCGGCTTCCACGCCGAGGAGGGCCGCTTCGACGGCCTCCTCCGCGGGGCGCTCGAGCCGGCGCGGGCGCGGCCCGACCTCGTGGCGCGGTCACTCCAGCGAGTCGATGAGAACGCCTCTTCTCCCGGAGCCTCGAGCCAGACGAGCGGCGGCGCCAGCGGCGTCGCGGCAGAGCCCGAGCGAAACGAGGAGCGCGGGATGAGCGACACGACCAGCCCCACGGGGCAGAACCAGGGGCAGAACCAGACGCCGGCGGTGGCCCGGCCCGCGAAGGCCGGCGGTGGCGGCCTCGGAGCCGTCGCGTTGGTGGCCGGAGTCCTGATCATCGGCGGCGTCGGCGTCCTGGGGATCGCGATGAGCGGACGCGGCGGCGCGGCCAACGAGGCGACCGACGTCGCGCGCGCCGAGGAGAAAGCAGTTCTTCTGCTCAAGACCGCGGCCGGACACAAGGGAAAGGGCGAGGTCGAGGAGGCACGTCGGCAGTACGAAGAGGTGATCCGCACCGCCCCCGACAGTCAGTGGGCCCGGGTGGCCGAGTCCCACCTCGCGCAGGCCTCCGGAGGCGCCAGCGACGGCCGGAGCCTCGACCAGAGTGGGGCCAACGCGGGGTCCGCGACCGGCGACATGGCCGGGATCGCCACGACGACCGCCGACGCGCCCGACGGTCTCGCCGCCGCGGAGTCGCGCCCCGCCGACGGGCCGATGATCGTCGCGCCGGTCGCCCCGCCCGAGGAGGGCTCCGGCTCGCCGGCCCTCACCGGACGCGGCCCGAGCGGGTCCGGGAGCTCGATGGGCGGCGGCGGCGCGACCGCGCCGAGCGCCGATCGGGCCACCACCCTCGAGGCGGAGGCGCCCGGCGGCGGCAGCAGCCGCCCCGCGCCCCGTCCGCCGATGGACCCCGCGTCGCGCCGTCCGGCGCCGTCCCGGGAGTCGGCGCCCGGTCCGGCCCAGCCCGGCCGCGTCGCGGGCGGCCTCACGCCGGCGCACTCGCCCAAGCCCGGCGACCACGCCAACACGCCTCCGCCCGAGCCCGAGCCGGCCCCGGCCGAGAACAAGCCCGAGGCGACCGGCGCCACGACGCCGACCACGGGTGACGACGGCGAGCCCGTCGACCCCGACCCCGAGACGCCCGAGGACGAGCCGACCGACACGGTCGCGCCCGAGACGGTGCCGGTCTTCAAGACGAAGTGGCTCAGCAACGACGAGAGCATGAGCACGGCGACCGCGCAGCGGCTGCTCTACATGCTCGAGCGCAACGCCCTCCCGAGCCCCGACCAGTGCAAGCCGCACGAGATGCTCAACTACTACGACTTCTCGTGGGAGAGCAAGCGGGAGCAGGGACCGTTCAACGTCTCGCTCGCCGTGCAGCCGGCCGACCTCGAGTGGGCGCGGATCAAGTACGGTCGCCAGCCGTTCCCCGAGGGCAAGACCCTCGTCCACGTCGCCTACCAGATCGAGGCGCCCCTCGCCCCGCTCCCGCAGCGGCGCAACTGGAACCTCACCTTCGTCGTCGATGTCTCGGGCTCGATGAGCTCCGAGAGCAAGATGGACTTCACCAAGCGCGGCCTCGGCAAGATCTGGCACAACCTGAAGAAGGGCGATGTCGTCAGCCTGGTCGCGTTCAGCAACCAGGCCTGGACGGTCGCCGACGGCCTGAAGGCCGGCGAGCCGGGCGCCGACGCGGCGTTCGCCGACGCCGTGGCGAAGCTCGCCCCGCGCGGCGGCACGAACCTCAAGAGCGGCCTCGACCTCGCCTACGAGCTCGGCTGGAAGCACTTCGACGCCGAGCACGAGAACCGCGTCGTCATGCTGACCGACGCGAACACCAACATGGGCGACGTGAACCTCGACTCGATCGCCGAGGCGAGCCGCCGCATGGACGGCGACGGCCTTCGCTTCTCGGGCGTCGGCGTCGGCATGAGCTTCAACGGCCAGCTCCTCGACGCCATGAGCGAGCGCGGCCGCGGGGCGTACGTCTTCCTCGGCTCCGAGCGCTACGTCGACACCCTGTTCGGCGAGCTCTTCGACAGCCTCGTCGAGCCGGTCGCCTTCGACATGCGGATCAAGATGGAGTACCCGGCGGCCTGGGAGTCGGCCGGCTTCTACGGCGAGCAGAGCAGCGCGGTGAAGAGCGAGGTGCAGAGCTTCCACTTCTTCACCGGCAGCAGCCAGCTCTACCTGTCGGACTTCTGGGTGCCGAACGAGCTGATCAGCCGCGGCAAGATCGACGGCGAGATGAAGTTCTCGATCGAGCACGTGCCCGCCGGCGAGGACCTCGGCAAGGTCGTCACCCTGTCCGAGAGCTGGGCGCTCCCCGGCGCGAGCACCAAGAGCGAGCCGCTCCTCTACAAGGCGCTCCTCGCCCACAGCCTCGCCGCGTCGATCGCCGACGGCACCGTCTACACCCCGCTCTTCGGCCAGACGGGCGACTACTTCGAGAGCAAGAAGATCGTCGACCACGACAGCCAGACCGACGAGCTGATGGGCATGCTCCGGACGATGCGGAAGATGACGGGGCAGTAGCTCGTAGCCCTCGAGACCCAGCACGAGAATCGGGATCGAGCCCGCGACGACCTCCGTCGCGGGCTCGTCTCATTGGCCCCCGCGATACTCCCAGACATCCCTCAGGAGCTGGCCGTCCCGCTCGCCGCCGAAGAGCACCGCGACGCCGCGACGCTCATCGAAGACGAACGATGCGTACGCGCGAGGCGCCATCGGCGGATCGGGAAGCTGGACCCAGGCGCCGGAGGGACGTCGGAGCCAGAGTCCTCCCTCGAGTCGGGAGTCGCCGCCCCGCAGCGGGACGTGCCCGCCGAGGAGCAGCTGCCCCTCCGGCGTCGTGGCGAGGCCCGGCGAGGCTCGCCCGGACGGCCAGGCCTCGCCGGCCCGGCGCTCGCTCGGCGACCAGCGCCCGTCCTGCCAGGTCCAGAGGTCGTCGAGCGGCTTGAGCCCCTGGGCGCCTCCGAAGACCGCGAGGCGCCCTTCCGCGTCGAAGGCGCTCGCGAACTTCCCTCGCGGCTTCGGGCTGGCGTCGTCGGTCCCCGAGAGCCGCTCCCAGCGCCGATCCTCGCCGTACCAGGCCCAGACGTCGCTCGTCCGCGGCCTCGGCCCGGCCGGGTCTCCGCCCACGACGATCACGCGACGGTTCGCGCGGTCGTAGGACGCGGTGTGCCACGTGAGCGGTCCCGGGTCCTCCGCGGATGGCACCCAGGATCCGTCCGGCGCCGTCCGCCACCGACTCTCGTGGCGCTCCCAGACGCGTCCATCCCACTCCCACACATCGGCGCTCGCGGTCTTCGAGTCCGTCTTCCCGGCGAACACGAAGAGGCGACCACGCCCCTCGTCCCACGCCGCCGCGGCGCCGTAGCGCGCCAGCCCCGGGGGCGGATCGCGGTCGAGCGGCTCCCAGCTCGCGCCGTCCCAGGCCCAGAGATCGCCGACGGCGACGACGTCGTCGCCGACCCGGCACCGTCCCCCGAAGATCAGCACGCGCTCGCCGTCGAACACGCTCGCGTGGATCTCCCGCCCGGCCGGAGCCTCCCCCTCGGGGGCGATCGGTCCGATCCACGACCGCGGCGGGATCGCGGGCGGAGGCTCGGGCAGCACCTCCGACGCGACGTCGGGCGGGCGCTCGTCTCGGCTCGGCCCGGTCGCCGGCCCGGGATCACCCTGGAAGACGCCGGAGAGCGCCGCGACGCCCGCGAGCGCCGCGCTCGCGGCGAGCGCCACGGCGACCCCGACCCCGGCGCGTCGCCGCGCGGCGCGCGCGGCCCGCCCGACGTGCTTCCCGGCGCGCTCGGCATCGAGCCAGCGGCGGAGGTCGACGGCCAGCTCCATCGCGGTCGGACGGTCAGCGGCGGTGCGCGCGAGCGATCGGTCGCAGATCGCGACCAGCTCTCGATCCAGGTCGCCGCGGTGCGAGCCGACCGAGTCGGGCGAGCGCTGCACGATCGCCGAGGCGATCTCGATCGCCGAGCCGACGAACGGCGCGCGCCCGGTCAGGAGGGCGTAGAGGGTCGCGCCGAGCCCGTAGACGTCGGCCGGCGGACCGATCGCGCGCGGGTCGCCGTCGATCTGCTCGGGGGCCATGAACTCGGGCGTGCCGAGCAGTTGCCCCGTTCGCGTGAGATGCTCGTTCGCCGTCAGGTCCTTCGCCAGGCCGAAGTCGGTGAGGAGCGGCGCGCCGTCCGACGCTCTCAGGATCACGTTCGCCGGCTTGAGGTCGCGGTGCAGGACGCGCCGATCGTGGGCGTAGGCGAGCGCCCGGGCGATCGGCTCGATCGCCGCGACCGCGGCCTCGGCCGCCATCGGGCCCTCCCGTTCGAGGAAGGCGTCGAGCGACTCGCCGTCGACGAGGTCCATCGCCATGAACGGACCGGTCTGATCGAAGCCGGCGTGCTGGACGTGCACGATGTTCGGATGGGCGAGGCTCGCCGCGGTGCGCGCCTCGGTGAGGAACCGCGCGACGAGCTGCTCGCTCGCCCCGTCCGAGCGCAGGCGCTTCAGGGCGACCTCGGTGCCGAGGGTCAGATGCCGGGCGCGGTAGACGACGCCCATGCCGCCGCGGCCGAGCACTCCGATGATCTCGTAGTCGCCGATGCGCCGCTCGGTCACGATCGCCCGTCCCGCTCCTCGTTCTGGGCCGCCCGCGCCCCGACGGCGGGGCCCACCACCTACCCCGGAGCGCGGACGCGGAGCGACTCGGGGAGGACGGCGTTCGCGCGCTCGACGTCTCGCCGGAGCTCGGCCTCGCGGGCGGCGCGCTTCTCGGCGGAGTCGAACGCGACGCCGCCGAGCTCGGTCACGGTGGCGGCGACGACGTCGTGGAGGCCTTGCGCGGTGAGCAGCCCGAGGGCGTGCGCCTCGACGGCGGCGCCGGCGTAGCTGTCGAAGAAGAAGACGCCCTTCTCACGCCAGGTCTCACGCTCGGCGGATCCGGTCGCGACGACGTCGTGGATGAAGACGGCCGGCACCGCGTCGCCGTTCTCGGCGCGCATCCGGGCGCCGAAGATCGCGTCGCCCTGGCCGCTGTCGCCGATGAAGACGAAGCGGTACTCGGGGTAGAGCGCCTTGAACTGGAGGAAGTTCTCGTACTTCCGGGCGGCGATCCGCTCGTTGCCGATGAGAGCCGTGAACCCGCCGGCGAGGACGACGGCGTGGCCGAGCCCGGCGTCCTCGAGCATGCCGGTCGTGAGCGCCTCGACGACGCCCGGCCGGTCGCCCGGACGGGCGGTGACGAAGGCGAGGTCGCCGGGCCGGCCGCCGTCCTGCACCGGAGCGCCCGCGCGGATCACCGAGCGATCGAGGGCGGCGTAGAACGCGCGGACGCCCGGGTATGGCTCGCTTCCGGGGAAACGGTCGTCCTTGAAGCTCGCGTAGAGGGTGTCGTCGATGTCGGAGAGGACCTGGAGCTCGCCGGTCGGCTTCGCCTCCGCGGCGATGTGCTCGAGGATCGCCTCGCGCGTGTCGTCGTCGTCGAGGTCGTGATGGATGAGCTGCTGGAGGTCGTGGTGGTCGCCGCCCGCGTCCACCAGCCGCTTCAACGCGGTGAGGTCGGCGCCGCGCGTGCCGAGGAGCACGTCGGCGAGCGCCCGCTCCTCGTCTCCGCCGGTGCGGTGCTTCTGGAGCCCGTCGATCACGGCGGCGCGCGCGGGGACCGAGAGGTCGTCCAGCCGATCCTTCGAGAGGAGCCGGAGCAGCTTCGTGCGGTTGTCGGGTCCGATCAGTCGGTCATCGACGTCCTCGACGAGGTCGTGGACGTCGAGGTGGCGGACGAGCCAGTCGAGGCGCGCGGGATCCGCGTCGCCGAGGAGCTGCAGGATCTCCGCCTCCTCGCCCCGATCGGTGTGGTCGTCCATGAGCTCGCGGATGCGCGCGAGGTCGGCGCGGGCCGCCTCGAGCTCGACGGCGGGCGCGGCGGGCGCGGCGGGCGGCGCGGGGCGTCGCGTCAGGACGTCGTCGACGCGGAAGCCGGCCGCTTCCCAGCCGCCCGCGAGGCCCCCGTCGGTCACCGTATAGCTGCCGGCCCCGGCGCTCGACTTCTTCCCACCGAGCGCCCCGGCCATGCCGACCGCCTCGAAGGTCACGGTCAGCTCGACCCGTCCGTCGGTGAGCCGTCCGACGCCGCGCCAGCGGAGCGCCCGGCCGTCGGCGACCTCGTAGTCTCCCTCGAAGACGTAGCGACCATCGGGTGCGCGACGAACGCCGACGGTCCCGGTGAGACGGCCTCGCGTCGAGTGCGTGCCCCGCGCGTCGTAGATCCCTTCGAGGGCGTCGTCGACGGCGGCCACGGGCTCCGCGGCGATCAGCGACGCGACGGCGATCGACGCGACGACGACGGGGAGGGCGACTCGGCGCATGGTGGGCTCCTGATCGGGTCCAAGGTCGTCATGGTACCCTCTCGTCGGGACCCGCGGCCACCGTCCAGCCAAGAAAGAAGCCGGGGACCCAAGAAGGGTCCCCGGCTCCGTCGGTTTCGCTCACCTCAGTCGGGCTTCTACTTCAGCGGCACGTCCCAGTAGGCCCGGCTGACGAAGCGCTCCCAGCTCTCCGACCGCTCCGCAATGGGGATCGAGAGGACCGGGTGCCACTTCGGCTTCTTCGGCGTCGTGCGCAGCCGGATCCTCGCCTCGGCGGGGAGCCGGTCGCGCTTGCGCTTGTTGCAGTCGATGCACGCCAGGACGCAGTTCTCCCACGTCGAGCGGCCACCGCGCGAACGGGGCAGGACGTGGTCGATCGTCAGGGCGTCCGAGCCGGGACGCGTGCCGCAGTACTGGCACGTGTGGTTGTCGCGGCGGAACAGGTTCCGTCGCGAGAACACCGCCTCGCGCTCGGGGCGGCCGTCGTAGAGCCAGAGCTGGATGACCTCGGGCACGCGCAGGTTCAGGCTGACCGTGCGGATGCTCGGCTCGTCACTCTCGGCTCGCAGCGTCGCCCAGCTGTCGAAGTCGAGCACCTCGTAGGTCGAGGGCACGACGGCCCGCGCGACGTCCCGGAACATGAGCCGGAGAGCATCGCGAACGGTCGCCACGTGGACGGGGATCCACGAGCGGTTCAACACCAGGGTGCGCCGCTCCAGGACGGTCGCGCTCATCGGTCCATCATCCGCCTTTCTATCGAGATCACAGGCGGTGACGCGCCTTGCTTGCCCCTCCAGGAGGACAGGTCGGTCCCTCGCCGGGACGACTCTCGGCACGATCACACGAAGCAAGATCGTCGTGACCTCTTCATTGTATACGACCTACGCACGTTGGTGTAGTCACCAGAACGTGAGGAGAGCCTCAAGTTCCCGTGAGCCGGGAGGTAGGGCGAACACGGCGGTCGCGTTCGCGCGCGCGCGATCGGCGATCGATGGAAATCTCACGCAAAGGCGCAAAGGCGCAAAGGAGCTTCGCCTGATCCAGAGCTCAGGTCAGAGCAAGGCCCCTTTGCGTCTTTGCGCCTTTGCGTGAGGCTCCGTTCGTGGGCGGCTGGATCGGCGCCGGGGGCGGATCAGGGATCCTTCGCCAGCCGGAAGCCACGATCGAAGCCGCGCTGATCGGCCGGGTAGGCGAACCGGAACGTCGTCCGGAGGACGGACGCGGGGCGGATCGGGCGGGCGGTGTCGAAGCCGCTGTACCACGAGCCGCCGCGCGCCACGCGCATCGTGCCCGTGGTGGGGCCGGGCGGGTTCTTGTCGGGCGGGTTGAGGGCGGTCGCGCGCCAGCGCTCCTCGTAGTAGTCCTCGCCGTACCAGTCGGAGACCCACTCGGTCACGTTGCCGGCCATGTGGAAGGCGCCGACCGGGCTCCGCCCCTCCGGCACCTCGTTCACGGCCACCGAGAAGCCCTTGCGGTCGGACTTGTGCTTCTCCATGAGGTCGCGGAAGTCCGACATGTCGGTCGTCGTGGTCGCCTCGCGGCCGATCCAGTAGTCGATCGAGACGACGGCCCTGGGGTTCCAGGCCTGACCCCACGGGTAGGTGAGCTCCTGGTCGCCGCGGGCCGCCCGCTCCCACTCGGCCTCGGTCGGGAGGCGGCAGCCGAACGCGCGGGCGCAGGCGAACGCGTCCCACCAGTCGACGCCGATCACCGGCTGGGCGTCGCCGTTCCAGCGCTCGTTGTCCCAGTAGGCCGGGATGTGGTCGACCTTGTCCTTGGGCTCCTGCGGGTGACAGAAGCGCTTGCTGTGGGGGCGACCGCGCAGCTTCGAGAGGAACTTCTTGTAGACGCCGTTGGTGACCTCGTAGCGGCCGATCAGATACGGCCGAAGGCCGACCTCTCGCGACGGCTGCTCGTCGCCGGGACCCGCGACGCTGATCCCCATCGTGAAGTCGCCGGCCGGGATGAGGATCATCTCGGTCGCCTGCTTGAGGGCGAGCTTCTTCTGGTTCGTCGCCCGCGGCGGCTTCTCCGGATCGGCGGCGGCGCCGCCGCCCGTCGTCGTCGCGTCCCCGCCGTCTTCTCCGCCGCCGCCGTCGTCCCCTCCGTCGTCCTCCCGCGGGACCCGGGCGACGAGCTCGCGCAGGCGCTCGATCAGCCGCGCGGGCGGCGTCCCCTCGGCGGTCGCGTCCGAGGTCGCCTCGATGAGGTCGTGGTCGTCGGAGGCGACGTCGATGCCCTCGGTCACGCAGAACGCGGCGCGCTCCAGGCTCGCGTCGATCGGGAGCGCGGCCGGCGTCAGCCCGTAGGCGAGGAGGAGCCCCTTCCCCGGGATCTCGTCGGGCTTCGAGAGGCTTCCGACCGCCTTGGCGCCGCCCTGGATCGTGACGACGACGCTCCCGTCGGCGCGGACCTCGGTCACCCGTCCCGCCATGCCCTTGATCGAGAGCTGCTGCCCCTCGAGGTCGCGCCGCGCGTTCGCGAGCATCCTCGTCCAGAACGACTCGAGCAGCGCGACGGCCTCGGCGTCGACGGCGAGCTCGTCCTTGATCTCCATGAGCTTCGGGTCGGCGACGACCTTCCGGGCGGCCTCGCCGGCGTCGCCGTAGCGGCGCGCCACGAGCGCCTCGGCGATCTTGGTCCGCTCGGCCGAGACCCGCTCCCGCTGCTTCCGGATGGCCTCATCGGCCTCACCCTTCCACCGCGCCTTCAACGCGCTGAGCTCGAGGGCGAGCTCGGAGAGGGCCTTCTGATGTGAGGTGAGCCCGGTCCCGATCAGCGGCTCGAGCGCCTTCTCGGCCGCGCCCGCATCCCGCTCGGCCTTCGCCTTCGCGAACGCGCTCATCACCGCGCGGAGGCGGTCCTCCGCGGCCGCCTCGACCTTCCCCGACAGGGTGGCGATGGCGTCGTCGCGTCCGAGCCCGTCGAAGCGTTCCTTCGCCCCCTCGAGCTTCGCGAGCGCCTCGGCGAAGCGACCCTCGCCGAGCGCGGCCTCGATCGTCTTGGTCTCCTCCTCGAACTCGCGCTCGACGCGCTGCTCGAGCGCGGCGATCTCCGCCCGCGCCTCGTCGAGGGCCGGCGACTGCGCGCCATCGAAGCGGCGGACGACCTCGCTGAACCGGAAGTGGATCTCGGCGTACTCGGTCGGGTTGTCGGTGGCGTAGGTCCGCGCCTTGGCGAGGGCCGAGTCGGCCGGGCTCTTGTCCGGAGGCCTGATCGGGCCGACGTCGGGACCGATCGGACCGCCCCCGGAGCCGGAGCCGGTGTCGGTATCGACGATGCCGCCGCCCGTCGCGGCGCCGGTGTCGCCGCCGACGGGCACGCCGGGACCGGTGCCGCGGCCGAGGGCGGCGACGGCGAGGATCGCGATCACCCCGACGACGCCGGCGGCGATCACCGCGGCCGGCGCGCCGGAGGAGCGCCCGCCGCCGACTCGCGGCCGCGCACCGAGCACGGCCGGGCCGCCCCGCGCGTTCGCGTGGAGGCGGCTGCTCGAGACCGAGTGCTTGCCGCTCGCGGTCAGGAGCCCGTGCTTGCCGCTGCCCGTCGTGGGCGAGGTTCCGGCCGCCCGGTCGGCGCTGCTCGCCCGGCTCCCGCGCCCGTTGAAGCGAGCGCTGCCGGTCGGCGCCGCCGGCCGCCCCGCGCCCGACATGTGCGTGCTCGCCGCCGTCTCCCGCGGGATCGGTGAGGTCGCCGTCCCCGCGACGGTGTCGGTCTCTCGGTTCGGCGGCCCGATCTCGGGCATCTCGTGCGTCCGGAGGTACTCGTGGAGCGCCTCGCGGAACTCCTCGGCCGTCTGGTAGCGGTCGTCGGCGTTCTTCTCGAGCGCCCGGAGGACGAGCGCGTCGAGGTCGGGGTCGATCGAGGGCTGGTGGTCGGACGGCGGGGCGGGCTCGGTCCGGAGGATCTTGCTGTAGACCTCCGCCGCGCTCTTGCCGTCGAACGGCCGCGCGCCGGAGATCATCTCGTAGAAGATCACCCCGGTCGCGAAGATGTCGGCGCGCGCGTCCGCCTCGCGCGACTCGCCCCGGACCTGCTCGGGCGAGAGGTAGAAGACCGTCCCGATCACCTGCCCGGCCTGGGTCAGGTTGTTCGCGTCGCGGTCCGAGTTGCTCTTGGCGAGGCCGAAGTCGATCAGCCGCGCCCGCCCGTCGACCGCCTCGTCGATCACGATGTTCTGCGGCTTCAGGTCGCGGTGGACGATCTCGTGCTGATGGGCGAAGCCGATCGCGTCGATGATCTGGTCCATCAGCTCGAGGGCGCGCCGACGCGTCACGCCCTCCTCGCGGAGCACCTGGTGGAGGCTGCGCCCGTCGACGTACTCCATCGCGAGGTAGAACAGGTCGCGGTGGGTGCCGATGTCGAAGACCCGGATGATCCCGGGATGGTTCAGCCGCGCGGCCGCGCGCCCCTCGCGGACGAACCGGAGGAGCTGCTTCTCGGTCACGTGCGGCCCGGTCTTGACGACCTTCAGCCCGACGATCCGGTCGAGGTCCTGGTGGCGCGCCTTGAAGACGACGCCCATGCCGCCGCGCCCCAGCTCATCGATGATCTCGTAGCGGCTGAGGTCGGAGAGTTGATCGCGCGCCTCGGCGGCGATCCGGTCCTTCTCCTTCTCGCGCTCGGCCCGGGTCTGCGGCTTCCGGTAGGGCGCCTTGCTCCGCGAGCTCCGGCTCGGGCGGGTCCGCGACGACTTGCTCGCCCGGCGCGTCTTGCTGCTCTTGCCGGCCTCGGCGCCGTTGCCCGGCGCCGTCTCCGCTTCGCCGGCGGGCGCCGTTCCCGCGCCGCCGGGGGGAGGAGCCCGGCGCTCGCGGCTCTTGAGGAGGACGGCGAGGTCGTCGGGGTCCTTGCTCGCGAGGATCTCGACCTCGGTCAGCGAGTCGAGCCCCGCCTCGATCCCGACCTCCTCGTTGCAGCCGCGGCAGGTGAGGGTGCCCTCCTGGCCGAGCTCCTTGAGGGAGTATCGCTCGCTGCAGTTCTCGCACTCGTAGAGCTTGCGGTTGAGCTCGTTCTCGAGGTCGAGGAACGCGGTGCACGAGATGTAGCGCTGCTTGATCAGGACCTGGCCGAGGTAGTAGACCTTGCCCTCGTCGGCGAGCTTCTCCTGGATGCGGAGGCACTCGTTCACCTGCTCGGGCGAGCAGATCCCGTTCTTGACCGCGTGATCGGCCAGGAGGCGGTCGAAGTCGGTGACGATCATGCCCATGGCGTGGTCGCTCGGCACCAATTAGCCGAACGGGCGCGCCCATGGCGCGCCCGGTCGGTCTCGCGAGACGTTAAGGATTATATCAATGGGTGGGGAGGGGTTCCAAGTCACGACCACGCAAAAAGGACTCAAGTCCTTGCGTATGAGCGGGTCATGAACGGAATGCGCCGTCGGTGAGCCCGTGCCGCGGCGCGCTACGATCGCGGCCGTCCGGGGCGGTGGGAGGGGCGCGACCGAGGGGTCACTTCTGCGCGGCTCGGGTCTTCACCGAGTGCAGGGTGATCTCGCTCAGGTGGCGGAGGTGATGCGCCATGTGGACCTGCGTGCAGAGCTCGATGTCGGGGCAGGCGTAGCACTCCTTCTGCTTCTCGGCGTTGCTCACGCCGTCCTTCACCGGCACCCACCAGATCATGCCGATCCCGAAGCAGTCCTTCATGTTCGCCGCGTCGCGCGCGTCCGGCATCGTCCCGATCCTCTCTGGAGAAGCGAGCCCTGGAATCTCTGTGACGGGCTGCTCATCTGAAGTCCTTGGTGAGCTCCGAGAGGAACGCGTCGTGGTCGACGTTGACGAGCCTCTCGATCTTCTCGCGGTTCGCGTCGAAGAGCTCGCGGTTGGCGTCCGGCACCCGCTCGCCGTAGTACTGGACGCGCGTCGTCCGCTGATCGAACGCGGTCGGGTCGATCGCCGGGTCGGGGAGGTTCCGGTACCAGACGAAGTAGACCTGCTCGGTGATGTAGCGGTACTCCGACGGGTGCATCCCCTCCCGGACCAGCCCGTTGGCCCACGCCTTCGGCGCCGCGTACGCCTGGTTCATCAGGTCAATGACCTCGCCGAGGCCGGGATCCCGGCCGCTCTGCTGGATCCCCTCGAACTCCTTGACCGCCTCGGCCGACGGGATGAACGCCTCGACCGACTTCTCGCGGATCGCGAGGTAGACATCGAGCCGCTCCTGGGTGATCTCGTCGTTCTCGGGCAGGTCGAACGTGTTCTGCCGCTTCGCCGTCTCGACGAGCTGGGCCACCTCGATGACCGGCCCCACGAGCTGCATGCCCAGGTGGCCGACGTAGCCCAGCACGCCGACGACGCCGCCGCAGCAGAGGCAGACGACGGCCAGGATGCTTAGCACGATGATGAGGGTGCCACGAGACCCGGACTGCGCCACGGCCGCCTCCGTGCGCGGGCGCCCACGACGGCCTCGAAGGGTCCGGAGCGGGGTGCGCGCGACTCTTCAGTTCAGCGATTGAACCCCGTCGTCGGGGTGCAAGTCAAGACGCTGCCAGGCGCTTGGAGTCACGGGAACCGAGCGGGCGCGGAGGGCGAACGGAATCCGAGGAACGACCCCTCCGCTCGCCCGGCCGGTCGAGGTCCCCGCCTACTGGATCGAGCTGAACTCCCCGCCGTTCTCCGCCGCGAGGCGCTGGAGGAATCCGGCGAGCGCCGCGCACTGGGTCGGATCGAACGGGTTGACGATCGTCACCGGACGGGTGCCCCAGCGGCTGTGCCAGATGCCGGGGCCGTCGAAGCCGAGCGTCGCGATCGTCACCTTGCGCCAGCGGTTCTCCTTCTTCACCGAGGTCAGGATCTCGTCCATGAACTCGTCGTCGATGACCTTGTTCGGATCGCGCATCGGCGCGCCATCCGAGAGGAAGATCATCGTGTCCACGTCGGCGTTCATCTGAAACGCCTTGTCGAAGGCGATGTCGGTGCGCGTGCCGCCGCCCTCGCGGAGGGTGTCGACCCACTTCACCGCGCTCGCCTTGTTCGCCGCGTTCGCGGGGACGAGCGTCTTGTTCCAGAAGCGCGCGGCGTCCGAGAACGTCATACAGCTGAAGCGCTGGTGCTCGCCGAGGCCGTTCACGACGCGCTTGAGCTCCTCCTTCGCCCGGTTGATCCGCTGGCGCGGAGGCACGATCGGCTCCATCTCGAGCTTCTTGTAGGCGGCCTTCGCCTCGTCGTCGTCGCCCGGGATGAACGGCTTCTCGGGGTCGGTCATCTTCATGCTGCCGGAGATGTCGATGATGAACAGCACCCGGTTCGACATGACCTCGGAGCCGAAGAACTTCGGCACCTCCTGGCGCTCGCGCGTCTCGGCCTCGGTCTTGTCGCCCCGGTTCGCGTCGAAGTCGAACGTCTCCTTCACGCCGTCCCAGAACGCCTTCCACGCCTCGGGCGTCGGGTGGTCCTCGCCGGTGAGGTCGGTGAGCGTCTGGCGGCACTTCTCCCAGAGCAGCCCGCCGTCCTTCTCGAGCTTCGCGAGCAGGTCGACGAGCGCCGAGACGATCCGCCTGTCGCGCTTGTTCGGCATGGCGTTCATCGCGGCGCGCCGGACGGGGAGCTGCGGGTCCTTGCTGACCGCGCTGACGAGCCCCTCGATGACGGGGTCGCCCTCCATCCGATCGAACGCCTCGCAGATGAAGACCCGCACGCCGAGCGGGCTGCGCTTCACGTTCTCGAGCAGCTTCACGAGGGCCGCGAGCGCCTTCTCATCGTTGATGTAGGCCATCGCCGACTTCGCCGAGTCGATGATCTCGTCCCGGGTCGGGTCGGAGACGCCGATCTGCACGAGCGCCTTCGCGGCCTTGTCGTTGTTGACCTCGCCGATCCGGTTGATCGCCTCGATGGCCGTGGAGATGTCGTCGGCGGCCATGGCGCGGGCGAAGATCTTGGTGAGCTTCTTGACGTCGTCCTTCTTCGGCGCGGCGACCGCGTCCGGCCCGGTCGGGGCGAGGAGCGCGGCGGCGACGAGCGCGACGAAGCCTACGAGGGTGGCGATTCTCTTCATCGGGAGAGCTCTCCTGCGGTCCGGCGATTCCAGGGCGCGGCATTATACCGGCTCGTCCGGCGTTTCGGGCCCGGTGAATCCGGCGCGCGTCGAGACCGTCCGAGGTCGTTGGACACCGCGGCCGGCGCGCCGCTAAACTCCCGTTTCCGCATGGAGATGGATCACCCCCCGGACCACGAGAGCTCAGCGAGGTGAGCCCGATGATCTCGACGACGACCCGCGTAGCCACCCCGATCATCGCCGCCGCGTCGCTGCTCGCCGTGCTCGCCGGGCCGGCGATCGGCGTGGCGTCCGCCACCGAGACCGCGCGCGAGATCATGGACCACGTCGACCAGGACCACCGCTCCGACGACGAGCAGGCCGACGCCGACATGATCATCAAGACGAAGGGGCAGGCCGACCGGAGGCGGAAGATCGTCGCCCTCTACCAGGCGCCGAACGAGAAGAACGACAACACCGTGATCCGCTTCGTCCAGCCGGCGGACATCAAGGGAACGGCGCTCCTGACGATCGAGGACGGCGACACCGACGAGACCCAGTACGTCTTCATCCCGGCGCTGCGCAAGACGCGCCGGATCGCGAGCGGCAGCAAGACCGAGCGCTTCGCCGGGACCGACTTCACCTACGAGGACCTCCGCACCGAGCAGCTCGATCTCTACGCCTACTCGATCGTGAAGGAGAGCGAGGAGGTCGACGGCCACGACTGCTGGGTGATCAAGGCCGTCCCGAACACCGACAAGAAGCGGGAGGAGACCGGCTACAAGCACCGGATGATCTGGGTCCGGAAGGACCACTACCTCGCCGTGCAGATCAAGTACTTCGACAAGGCCGGCAAGCACTCCAAGACCCTCCGCCACCTCGACTGGAAGGAGACCGACGGCGTCTGGCGCTTCTTCAAGGCCTCGATGCAGGACCTTCAGCGCGGCTCGATCACCCTCATGGTCTACCGGACGCGCAAGATCAACCCGGGCCTGGCCGAGCGGACGTTCACCAAGGGCGAGCTCGGAAAGGGCTAACCAGCTCCCTTTCCGGCACTTGAGCCTATCGAGCGCTTTCCGGGATGGAATCGGACGCCGGCGTGGTCCAAACGAGGAACGCGCCGGACTCCCGGCGCTCGGAGTGGACTCTTCTCGAACACCGCGCTCGCCCGAGCGCCTCGCCCCCCCCCGGAGACTGAGAGCATGGCTCGTCTCATCCCCATCCTCACCCTGACCGTTCTCCTGCTCATCCCCGGCACCGTCTACGCCCAGGATGGCGACGGCGGCGGCGACGACGGCCCCGCCCCGGGCGCCGAGCCCGATCGAGGCGGCGACGACCGCGGCGGACGCGACCGCGGCCGGGGCCGGGACCGCGGCGGGCGCGGCGGCTTCGGCGGTCGTCGCGGCGGCGGGTTCGACTACGACGAGCTCGGCGTGTCCGAGGAGCAGAAGGCCCAGATCGAGGCGCTCCAGGAGGCGCAGCGCGACGAGATGCGCGAGATGTTCGAGCGCATGCGCGAGGAGGGCGGCGGTCGCGATGGGATGCGCGAGGCGATGACCCAGGCCCGCGAGCAGAGCCAGGCCGCGATTCGCGAGCTGCTCACCGATGAGCAGCGGACGAAGTACGACGCGATGATCGAGGAGCGCAACAACCGCCAGCAGCAGGGTCGCGGCGGTCGCGGGCGCACCCGGGACCCGGCCGAGGCGGCTCGCCGCCGGCTCGAGGGCATCAAGGGCAGCCTCGGTCTCGACGCCGAGGAGGCGGAGGTGATCCTCCCGCTCGTCGAGAAGGTGCTCCTGGCGCAGGCGGCGGCGCGCGAGGCGACCCGCAAGGCGCGCGAGGAGCTCCAGGGCTACCTCCGCTCCGACGATGCGAACGCCGACCCGGCGGCCACCGAGGCGCGCGTGACCGACCTCCGAAACATCCGCGACGCGGCGAACGCCACGGTCCGCGAGGCGCAGGGCGAGCTCCGGGAGCTGCTCACGATGCTCCAGGAGGCGAAGCTGATCGCCGAGGGCGTCCTCGAGTAGCACCTCGGTCGACCTCGGTCGCCTCGCCCCGTCGGGGCGAGGCTGGAAAGCGGCGGCGCCCGGTCGACGGGGGCCGCCGCTCGTCGTTTCGGGCCACTCCGGCGGGGCGTGGTAAGCTCTGGCCCGGCTTGCCATAGTCGGGGATCCTCGTCCCTGGCACGGGGCGACCGCTCGGAGATGCGCATGGGCGACCTCGGGATCGAGGTTCGACCGTTCCATGGCCCGGAAGCCGTTCTCGTCGAGGTCAATGGAGCTCTCGACGCGACGACCATCGACGGTCTCCTCGACACCGTCGACGGGCTCCGATCCGACGAGCCGCGGCAGATCGTCCTCGACCTCTCCCGGCTGCGCGAGCTGAACGCGTTCGGCGCCACGCCTCTCATCAACTACATCCGACAGCTCCGCCGGCGCGGCTTCGCCGATCGGATGATCGTGGTGGCCGGGAGCACGCGCTGCCTGATCGTCCTCGAGGGCGTTCCGGGCGCCGACAAGGTCTCGATCGTCGCCGAGCTCGGCGACGTCTCCGACCTCGACCAGGCCGAGGATCCCGGCGAGCACGACGACGGCGAGTGGGAGGCGCCGCTGCCGAGAATCGAGCTCGAGGCGGACCCGCCGCGCCCCGAGGAGGTCGACGTCGACCGCGGCGAGGTGGTCAACTTCCGGGAGCAGAACGACCAGGCCGACGACGACGACGAGCGCGAGCCCGCCGCCGCGGGAGCGCCGGGCGGGACGGCGGCGGGCGCCGCCGCTCGATCGCCATCGCCGGCCGCGGGCCCCCACGGGTCCGACCCCCGGGCCGGCGGGAGCTCGACGACCCATCCCCGGCCCGCGCCACCTGGCTCGGGTCGGTTCCCGAGCCCGGCCCCGCCGAGCTCCGGTCGATTCCCCGCGCCTTCTCCGGGGCCGCCGGGAGGCTCCGGCCCGCCGCGACCGGGCAGCGGACGGATGCCCGCTCCGCCACCACGCCCGACATCGGGCAGCTTCAAAGCGCCCCCGCCGCCGCCGCCGGGCGCCGGGACGGGTACCCTTCGACCGTCGAGCTCGGGGCGGCTGCCCCGCCCGGGCGCCGGATCGAGCGGCGTCCTGCGACCGCAGAGCTCGGGCCTTCTCCGGCCGCCGAGCGGGAGCCTCCCGCGGCCGGGCGCGAGCAGCTCCGGATCGCTCTCGCCCGCCTCGTCGAGCGGCGGCGGATCCGCGCGTCCGCGGACCGAGTCGGGGCGACTCCGCAGCCCCTCGAGCGGGCTCCAGCTCGCGGCGTGGGGACCGGCCGTCGTCGCGCCGCGCACCGGCTTCGTCCTCTCGATCTTCTTCTTCGAGGAGGCGCAGCGAACCGCGATGGAGGCGCAGGCGCGGAGCGGGACCAACCCCGAGGACGCCGTGCTCGGACGCGACGCCCCGACGGCCGCCGGAGCGAAGGAGCTCCTCGTCACCCTCGACCTGCCGGGCTTCGAGCTCGCCGAGCGCCACGCGACCGTCGCGTTCGGCGGCGAGATGGCGGCGGCATCCTTCCTCGTCGGCGCGCCCGCGGCGCCGGGGGTCCACCGCGGCCTCGTCCGGGTCGTCGCCGACGGAATCCCGATCGATCGGCTCCGGGTCAAGGTGACGGTCGACGAGGCGCGCGACGACGCCCCGCGCCAGCTCCCCGAGGCGCGCGGCCGCGTCGGACGGATCTTCGCCTGCTTCGAACGCGAGGACCGCTCGACCGTCCTCGCGTTCAAGCGGGCGGCCGAGGCCGCGGGGATCCAGGTCGACGTCGACGTGATCTCCCGGCGACGATCGGCGGGCTGGAGCGAGTCGCTCATCGAGGAGATCCCGGCGCGCGACATGCTCTGCCTCTTCTGGAGCGAGGCGTCGAGCCGCTCGGGCTGGGTCGATCGCGAGTGGCGGGCGGCGATCGCCCGGAAGGGCCCGGCGGCGATCCATCCGGTTCCGCTGGACGACCTGAGCCGGCTGCCGCTCCCGGCCGACCTCGCCGTTCACTCCGAGATCGTCGAGGTGGCCCGGGCGGTCGCGGCGAACCCTCCCTCCTGGGCGGGCGGCCGCTGACATCGGGACGCCGGCTCACGATGCCCGCCGGCTCGGGCGTCGTCATTGCCGTTGCGCGCGGGCTCGTCCCAGGAACGACAAATCGCACGCAGAGCCGCAGAGACGCAGAGCAGCCAGCTCGGAGCACAAGGGCGAAGACGGAGTCGAACCCGACTTGCGACAGAGTGTTGGTGGAGTTGCTCTGCGTCTCTGCGTCTCTGCGTGAGATTGACGATGAGCGTCGCTGTTCCAGGAACACCGGTCTTCTTGCACGAACGGGGAACGATCCACAGATTTCACAGATTACACAGATTGGGAGTTGCCGAAGACGATCATCCCTCGCCGCCGGCCGAGGCCTGTCCGCGGTCAGCAAGACCCGGGAAGTCGCCCGCGGCTATCTGTGTAATCTGTGTAATCTGTGGATCGTTCATCCCGACGGCAATCGCGTGCACGTGTTCCAGGAACCGGAGTCTCGGGCGGAGTCATCGCGACGCGTCGGCAATGGCTCGGCGACGCCCGAGATCAATCCGTGTCATCCGCGAAATCCGCGGTTCGGTCCCTCTCGGCGTTGAACCCGTGGGAACCGCGGATTGCGCGGATTGACGCGGATTGCGAGCTGCCCACCCGGGAGTCCATTGCCGACGCCTGCGCTCTGTTCCAGGAACCGGAGTCTCGGACGGAGCATCGCGACGCGTCGGCAATGGCTCGGCGACGCCCGAGATCAATCCGTGTCATCCGCGAAATCCGCGGTTCGGTCTCTCTCGGCGTTGAACCCGTGGGAACCGCGGATGACGCGGATGACGCGGAACGCGAGTTGCCAGCGTCCGGGTTCAATCCTGTTAGAATGTCGCCCATGGCCGATCGACCCGAGACCCCCGCCGCCGATGGAGCGCCCGAGATGGCGCCCGAGCCGACGCCCCCCGCGAGCCCGGGCGATGTCTGCTCGCTGGTCGACGGCTCCCCGGCGAATCTCCCCGAGGCGTTCTTCGCGACCGGCGATGATCAGATCAAGGCGCGCCTCCGTCTGCGCGACGACGGCCAGATCGAGATCGTGATCTACGCGCCGCGCACCCCGCTCGTCGACCGGGCCCTCGCCGGGATCCCGCCGGAGCTGATCCGCTACGAGCTCTGCGGGTGAGCCGAGCCGGGTCCGCGCCGATCCCCACGATCACCGGCGCGTCGGTCCGCCGGTTCTACGACGACCTCCTCACCCACGGTCGCCTCGGCGATGCCCCCTTCCGCCTCGAGACGCGGAAGACCGACGGCGGCGAGCGCGTCCTCGCCGCGTGGCTCCAGGACGCGCTGGCCCGCGCCGCGGTCGGATTCCTCGTCCGGGGCGGCGGGTGGATGCGGCGGACCGTCGTCGTCGAGGGCAAGCGCGTCGAGGCGCGCCTCTTCGATGAGCCGGTCGCCTCGGCCCTCGCCCTTCGCTTCGGCGAGGCGTCGCTCCGGGCGGCGATCCTCGTCGTCGACATCGGGCGGAGCGCCGCCCCGCGACGTCGAGGCCTCGGCGAGCTCGTCGGCGATGCCGAGCTGGGCCTCGCCGACGCCGTCTGCCTCCACCTGGTCGCGCGAGCCGTCACCCGGGCGACGCCCGCGTCCGGCCGCGCCGACCCCGACGTCGACCGCGCCGCGGCGCCGCGCGCGAGGCGGTTCGTCGCGTTCGGCGAGCTGCTGAGACGACGATCGCCGATCGCCACCCTCTTCCATCCCGAGACGCGCGAGGCCAGCGCCGCCCGGGCGAGCGCGGCCGCCCTCGCTCCGTTCGGCGCGTCGGAGCCGTTCGCCCTCGCCGCCCGTTACCTCGAGCCCGCCCTCGCCTCGCGCTGGCATCGCCTCGCGACGATCGCGATCGAGCGCGGCGCGACCGACGACGTCCTCGCGATCGGCGACCGGTGCAAGACCCTCGTCGACATCGCGATCGGCGCGCGCCGCCACTCGCTCCTGGTCCTCGGCGTTCGCCTCGCCCAGCTCCTCCTCTGGCCACGCGGCGACACCGATCCCGAGGACGCGGCGTCCTCCTTCGTGACGGCGGTCGAGGACAAGGCCCGCGGCCGGTTCCAGTCGATTCACGAGCGGGAGAGCTTCGCCCGGGCGGTCGCCGACCTCCTCGAGCCGGCGACGATCGCCGGACGCGAGGCGCGGCGGATCCGGCAGGTCCCCTGGCTCGAGCGAACCGAGGAGGAGAAGGTCCTCCTCGCCGACGTGCAGCACGAGGATCGCAACCTCGACGGGGTCGATCGGCCCCTCCTCGATCTGGCCTCCGCCGTGCGGCGCAGGCTCTCCGGCGAGGTGGGCTGACCTGCGTTCGCCCGGTCGTTCTGCTACACTGCAACTCCGCCGCTGGTCCGTGGTTTGGCAAGGTGATGCGCGCCCATGAGCTATCCCTACAAGGTCGTCGTTTCGAAGTCGGTGGTCGAGCGCATCGAGGCGTCCGACCGCTCCGAGTCGAGCCTCTCCCTCCTCCCGATCCTCGAGCGCGAGCGGATGGGCGACCTCCTGAAGGGCGCCCTCGAGCGGCGCGGCTGGGAGGCCGTCGAGGGCGAGCCCAACAAGCTCCGCAAGAAGGGCGAGCGCGGCGAGGTGATGACGATCGACCTCGAGACCCAGGTCGTGACGACCGAGGTCCACGAGGAGGGCGAGATCCGCAAGGAGAAGACGGTCGAGGCCGTCGGCGACTCCATCAGGCCGCCCACCAGCGCCGACGAGGAGCAGCTCCGCGAGCGGGTCGAGAAGACGCTCGAGAAGCAGCTCGAGGTGACCGAGCGCGAGAAGATCGAGGCGGAGGAGGAGTACAGGCGCCGCCTCACCGAGCGCCTCGAGGAGACGGCCGCGGCGCGGCAACGCGAGCTCAACGAGGCGTGCCTCGAGGTCTACAGCGAGAGCCTCAAGGAGCGGGCCGCCTCGCTCGGCACCGTCAAGGAGGTGCACGAGAGCCGCACCGACCAGGAGTACGAGCTCACCATCACGATCAGCGAGTGACCGCCTCGGAGCGGGCCAGCCCCCCATGCAACCGTCCGTTCGTATCGACTCCCTGCCGGTCGACCTGACCCTCGACGAGGCCGTCGACGCCGTCTACGGCGATGACCTCCGCTGGATCGAGGAGAAGCTCCGCGCCTCGCTCTCGGTCCTCGTCGAGTGCGACAAGCAGCTCGTGCCGTTCCTCTACCGGGCGCTCCGCCGCGGCCTCCGCCGCGAGGTCGAGGGCAACCGGCTGCGATGCCGCCTGGTCGCCGGTCGCCCGCGGGCCGCCTCGACGATCGGGACGGGCGGGGCCACGAGCACCTCGGGAGGGGCCGCCCAGAGCACCTCGGGCGGCGCGCCGGCCGGCGGCCCGCCTGCTCCGAGCGCCGGGCAGGCCGAGGACGAGAGCGCTCACGGGATCATCGGGCGGATCCTCGAGGACCTCGGCTCGGCGGTGCGGGCGGCCGAGTCGGACTCGGTCATCGTGATGCCGCACCTCGACCTGCTCACGACGACCACGCGGAGCGGCCTGAGCCTCGAGGCGCGGAGCGCGATCGCCTGGTTCTACGAGAACCCCGACGTCGTCTTCCTCGGGTTCTCGGACCCGACCTTCGAGCTGCCGAAGGCGGTCGAGAACGTCTACAGCGCCAAGCGCACCGTCACCGGGATCCCGCGCGACACCCTCCGGCGGGTGATCACCCGGCGCGAGGCGCGCAAGCTCGGCCACGAGGAGCTCGACCCCTTCCGCCTCTACAAGTACGTCAGCGGCCTCAACGTGGTGAAGTTCCGCCGGATCCTGGAGCACTTCCACGAGCGGCTCGACTTCGACCCCGACCGCCCCGAGGGGGCCGACGAGATCTACCGCGACATCCGCGAGATGACGCTCGTCGGCGACCTCGAGGTGCCGCGCGTCCCCTGGGACGAGATCGGCGGCTACGACAAGGTCAAGACCCGCATCCGCGAGGAGATCCTCGATCTCCTGGCCGCCCACTCGAGCGCGGCCAGCGTCGAGGACAAGAAGCGGATCGAGGAGCTGATCCCCAAGGGCATGGTCTTCGTCGGCCCGCCCGGGACGGGCAAGACCTACTTCGCGAAGGCGATCGCGACGGCGATCGACGGGACGGCGATCGTGGTGAGCGGCCCCGAGCTCAAGAGCAAGTGGGTCGGCGAGAGCGAGGCGAATCTGCGGGCCGCGTTCACCCGGGCGCGGAAGAGCGCGCCGAGCGTGATCATCTTCGACGAGATCGACAGCTTCGCGAGCGTGCGCGGGCTCTACGCCGGGAGCGGCGTCGAGCACTCGATGGTGAACCAGCTCCTCACCGAGATGGACGGGTTCCGCAAGGAGGAGCTCGTCTTCATCATCGGGACGACGAACTTCCCCGACGCCCTCGACCCGGCGCTCCTGCGCCCCGGCCGCTTCGAGCTCGTCGTCGACATCCCCTACCCGAGCGAGGATGACCGGCGCGCCATCCTGAAGCTCTACCTCGAGCGGTTCGCCCTCGCCGAGCTCACCGACGATGAGATGCTCGAGCACATCGTCCGAAAGACCGGCGGCTACGTCGATGTCGAGCGCGGCACCCGGTTCAGCGGCGACCATCTCTACGCGATCTGTCGGGCGCTCAAGCGCGAGGAGGCGCGCCACCTCGCCAAGGCGGCGACCGACGACAGCCTCGGGCCGTTCGTCGTCGACAAGGACCGGATCGCCCGCGCGATCGGGCTCAAGGCCGCCGGCCGCGTCGAGTTCACGGCCGAGGAGGAGCGCGTGATCGCGACCCACGAGGCGGGCCACGCCCTGTGCGCGGCGCTCCTGCCGCGGGCCACCGCCGTCGAGAAGATCTCGATCGCGACCGGGGAGGAGGACGTCCTCGGGTTCGTCCTGCGCGAGGTGCGCAAGAACCGCTACGTCGTCACCCGCGGCGAGCTCGAGGCCGACCTGGCCGTCCTCATGGGCGGGCGCGTCGCCGAGGAGCTCGTCTTCGGCGATCCGTCGGTCGGCGCCTACGACGACATCCAGAAGGCGAGCGAGCTCGCCCGCGCGATGGTCGAGGAGCTCGGCCTCGGCCGGCGGGTCGGGGCGCGCGCGTTCGGTCGCCCGCGGGCCGGAGGGCGGGACGGCGCGGTCGGTCCCTCGCGGCAGCACGACCGGACGGGCGGGCTCTCGGAGACGATGCGCGATCAGATCGACCGCGAGATCGGCATCATGCTCAAGCGCGCCTACGACGACGCCCGCGGGACGCTCGAGCAGGCCGAGCCCGCCCTGCGCGAGCTCGCCGACGCGCTCATCGAGAAGAAACAGATGGACCGCTCCGGCCTCGACGAGATCCTGGAGCGCCACGGCCTAGCCCGCACGCCGGCCGGCGGCGGGAAGGCGGAGGGAGCCGACGCCTCGAGCGAGGCGCCGGAGGCGGAGAGCGAGGTCTCCGCATCGTAGACACGGTCGGCGCCGGCCGACCCGCTAGAAGACGAGTCCATGGCTGACATCACCATCCGGTTCCGGTTCGACGTCGAGACGGGCAAGAAGGAGATCCTCGTCGAGTACGAGGCCGACCCCGATGCTCTGCCCTACGAGCACGAGCAGCGCCACAAGGAGATCGTGGAGCTGCTCGTCGGCCGCGGGGTGATCGGCGCCGAGGAGGCCGGCAACGTGGTCGTCGAACGGATCGAGCCGAAGACGCCCGAGGGCGCCCGTCCCGCCGAGGCGGCCGGCGAGGAGCCCGGCGCCGCGGCGGCGGCTGGCGGCTGATCCGAGCATGGCGCGGAGACCCGCTGCCCCTCATCCGGTGCTCGTCTTCGAGACGCCGAGCGACCTGGCGAGCCTCGTCGCGCGCGTCGGCCCGTCGGCCATCGCCGCCCTCGGGCCGTGCCGGGTGCTCCGCGCACACCCGCGCCGCGGCGAGGACGACGGCGACCGAGACGGCGCGGCCGATCACCGGGCGCCCGCGCGCCTGATCGCGATCGTCGGGGCGCCGGACGCGCTCGCGGCGCTCGACCCCGAGGGCCGCTGGAGGCGCGAGGCGCGCGTCGGCCCGAACGGGACGATCGAGGTCGTCGGCGAGGCGGAGGCGCTCGTCGTCGAGGCCGAGGGGCGAGGCGGCGACCTCATCACCGCGACGCCGCTCGAGGCGGCCGCGGGTGACGGCCCGCCGCCCGAGTCCGCCTTCTTCATCGCCGAGCACGCCGACGCGTTCGCGACGCTCGTCCGGGCACACCTCGAGCTCGGCAACGACCGGATCGGCTTCGCCCGGCTCGCCGCGGCCACCCCCGGCGCCGAGGCCGGCGCACCGGGAGCGGATGGCGGAGACGGCGCCGGCCCGATCATCGCGCGGATCGACCGACCGAGCCTGTTCTTCCTCGAGCGTCCGCCCGAGGGAATCACCTCGCTCGGTCGGGTCGGCCGGGGCGAGGTCTACGTCCCGTTCGGCGCCGCCCACCCCCTCGAGACGCTCCTGCCGCGGCCCCGGCCGGAGGAGGCGCTCCTCGTCCTCGGACCCGGGCAGGTCCGCGCCGTGACGCTCGCCGCGCTCGCCCCGATCGAGGAGGCGCTGCGGGTCACCGCGGTCGGCGCGCGCGTCGACCGGTTCGAGACGACGGGCGAGGCGCCGCCGCGGGTGCTCGTGCCCCTCCGGCTCGGCGTCCGCGCGGTCGCCGCAGACGCCGAGCTCTTCGTCCTCGACGCGGCGGAGCTGCCGAGCCTCGAGCGCGCCTGCGGCCTCCTCCCCGACGAGGAGCTCAAGAACCTCCTCCTCGCGGCGGTGACGACCCCCGCGGGCGAGGACCGTCTCCTCGTCCGGGAGCTGATCGCGGGTCGGACGCGCCGGCGGGTCGCGATGGCGGGCCGCCCGTTCGCCCCGCAGCCGGGCCTCGCCCGCGTCTTCGTCCCCGCCGACCGGATCATCGAGCCGCCGCTCCGACCGCACCTCGTCCTCGAGGCGCTCGGCGCGGGCGGCGCCGACATCGTGATCGTCGAGCCGGCGGGCGAGCAGCTCGCGATTCACGCCGTCGCCGAGGGCGCGTTCCGCCCGCTGCCATCGCTCGTCGACTACGTCGTCGCCCGGCAGGCGGAGCGGGTCGAGTCGGTCATCGCGGCGACCGTGTTCGACCCGGGGCCCCTCTACGACGACGAGCTCGTCATCGTCGGCGGCGGCCCGGCAGTCGAGCCTCCGAAGGCGGCGACGCCCGGCGCACCGTCGGGGCAGCCCGAGGACGCGCCCGCGCCACGCCGACGCCGGCGCGCCGCGAAGGTCGACGCCGACCCGGCGGAGACGATCGCCGCCGTCGAGGCTCCCGAGGCGCCCGCGGAGGACGCGCCGGCGGAGGTGGCCGCGACGCCGCAGCAGCGCGATGAGGACGAGGCGGCGGTCACCGCCGACCCGGTCGCCGCGGCCGGACGGTGGCTCGCCCTCGCCGCCGACCGGTCCGGACGGCCGGCGGACCGAGAGCGATGCTTCGAGTGGGCCGCCTGGCTCGCCGCGGAGCCCGCGCCGGTGCTGGCCCGCTGGCGCGACGACCACGCCCGCCGGGCCGGACTCTCGCTGACCGACGCCGGAGCCGTCGCGAGCTTCCTCGTCGCGTCGAGCACCGACCCGGCGCCGCTGCTCCTCAAGGCGCTCCTCCTCGCCGCGCCGCCGCCGGTGATCGAGACGAGGCTGGCCGAGCTGCGCTCCGACGCCGTCGCGCGTCTCTACCGCGACCTCCGCGAGGCCGGCGGTCACCTCGGCAAGAAGTCGCGCTGGATCGCGTGGCGCGCCGTGATCGCGGCCGCCGGCGACCCGGTCGAGGAGGAGCGGCAGCGCGAGGAGCTCCTCACCGAGCTCGCCCGGTTCGGCGTGACCGAGCGCGAGGTGCCGAGCTTCGTCCGGCGTCGCCTCGCCAGCCAGTACAGCCGACACCGCGCGACGCCGGGCGGCAGCGGCGACGACGCGCGGGCGCCGACGCCGCTCGAGCCCGTCCTCGAGCGCGCAGCCGGCGTCCTGCGGGAGTGCGTCGGGAGCTCGGCGCTCCGGGCCGTCGGCCTCGCCGCGCTCGCGTGCGCGCGGACCGACCTCGGCGACACCGGCGCGGCGCGCGAGCTCCTCGCCGAGACTCGCGCACATCTCGCCGAGTCGGTGAACGTCGGTTCGGGCGAAGCGGGACGCGACGAGGTGGCCGAGCCGCTCGCCGAGGCGCTCGCCCAGGTCGCCGCGGCGACGGCGATCGTCGAGAGCGAGGCGGCCGGGCGGGCCGTCTTCGAGCAGGCGCTCCAGCGGGCGGCGTCGCTGCGGCCGCAGCGGAAGCAGGTCGTCCTGCCGAAGCTCGCCGCCGCGATCGCGCGCGGGTTCACGCCCGGCGCCGGGACCGAGCTCTTCGAGGCGACCCTCGCCCTCGCCGACGAGGTGACCTCCGAGGTCTACGGGCCGCCGATCCCGATCGCGCCGGTCGTCCTCCAGGTCGCGGCCCCGCACGCCGCGGCCGTCGCGGCGACCGATGCGGTGAGGCGACGCGCGAGCGCGCTGATCGGCGCCGACCTGCCCGCGCTCTACCTCGCCGGGGCCGTCGAGGCGCTCGCGGCGACGGCCGCGCCGGGCGCGCCGGCGGTCGGACCGGCCGAGGGGCGCGCGCTCGTCCGGTGGCTCCGCGATTGGCGGCGGAGCGACTCGGGCGACCCGCTCGCGGACGTGAACGGCCTCGACGAGCACACGATCCTCATCGCCGACGCCGCCTTCGCCGCCGCCGAGGCGTCGCCGGTCGAGGTCGGCGACGAGATCGCCGGACGGCTCGCGGCCCGCGGCGAGGCGCAGGCCGCCGTCCTCCTCCAGGGCTCGGTCATCCGGACGCTCTGCGAGCGCGGCCAGCGCGACGAGGCGGCGGCGCGGCTCGAGCGCGTCCTGCCCGCCGTGTTCGAGCTGCGCGACTCCTACGACCTGATCCGGGCGCTGCGGCGGCTCCTCGACGCGATCCCGCTCCTCGGGCGGCGCGAGCAGGGCACGGCGCTGCTCGGCCGGGTGCTCGAGCACGCCAACCGGATGACGGTCGACCCGAAGAACGAGACCTACGTCAAGAGCGACATCCTCGGAAACGGCGTCTCGACCGCGTCGCGGATCGGCGCGAGCCGCGAGACCGGGCGGCTGCTCGAGGCGGCGAGCGGGCAGCTCCTGCGGGCGCTCCAGCGGCCGCGGCGGCAGAGCTATCTCCTCCTCGACGCCCTTCAGAACGCCGTCGTCGCGGCGGAGTCGACCGGCGAGCGCGACCGGACGATGGCGCTCGTCGAGCGCGCGGACGCGGTCGCCCGCCGCTACCTCGACGCGGTCCGCGAGGACGGCGAGGGCCGGGGTCGAGGGGCCCGCGCCTCGCGGGACGGCAACCCCGAGGGGCAGGCCTACTACGCGGTTCGGCTGCTCGCCCAGTGCGGCGCGACGTCGGCGGCCGTCGGCGATCACGAGCGGGGCGAGGCGCTCCTCGCCCTCGCCCTCGACGGCGTCGCCGCGACCGGCGAGCTCTCGAGGATGGAGCTCCTCGGGAGCCTCCTCGGGCAGGCCGCCACCCTCCCCGGAGGCGGCCGGGCGACGCTCGCCCTCCGGGTGCTCGACCAGGCCGGGGCGACCGTGACGCCGAGCTCCTCGACCTACGCCCAGCGCGACCTCGTCGAGCTCGTCCGCCGGTGCGCCGACGACGTCGTCCGGGGAGAGAGCGCCTACGCGGTGGCGTTGAAGCGCTGGCGCGGGACGTGCGAACGCGTGATTCGCGAGCGGGTGCTCGCCGAGAGGATCGTGGAACAGTGAGCGAGAAGACTGGCCGAGGAAAGACCGGCGCTCGCGGCGCGGCCCGCGTCGAGGCGGCCCGCGAGCGGGTGAACGCGGTGCGCATGACGCTCGGCAACTGGTTCGTCGGCAAGCAGGAGATCATCGACCTGATGGCGATCGCCACGGTCGCCGGCGAGCCGCTCCTGATCGTCGGGCCGCCGGGCACGGCGAAGAGCGAGCTGGTCACGAAGTTCTGTCAGGCGATCGGGGTGCCCGACGACGACTACTTCGAGTACATGCTGACGAAGTTCACCGAGCCCTCCGAGCTCCTGGGGCCGGTCGACATAGCCCAGATGAAGGAGGGCCGCTACATCCGCCGGGTCGACGGGAAGCTGCCGACCGCGCGGGTCGCGTTCCTCGACGAGATCTTCAAGAGCAACAGCGCGATCCTGAACACGCTCCTCACGATCATCAACGAGCGGAAGTACTACCAGGACGGCCGCCCGGTGCCCGTCAACCTGAAGATGATCTTCGCGGCCACGAACCAGGTGCCCGAGTACGAGGAGCTCGCCGCGCTCCGGGACCGCTTCGTCCTGAAGGCGCCGAGCGACCCGGTGAAGGACGGCCACTTCGACGCCCTCATCGAGAAGGGCGTGGCGGCCGAGCTCGACCGGAGCCTCAACCGTCGACCGTGGGCCGACCTCGCCTCCCTCGACGACTTCGCCCTCCTCAAGGAGCGGCTCGACGCGGTCATGGCCGGCACCGAGACGGCCAAGGGCGGCCGGAGGGGCGCCGGCGGCGTCGGCGTCTGGGACGACGACGAGCCCGACGCGGCCGGGGCGGCGGCCGCCGCCGACGAGGCCGTGGCGGGGGGACGCGGCGGCTCGGCCGTCGCCCGCGACCGGCGGCGGTGGTTCCCCGAGGAGCTCTACACCCTGTTCCGGGGGCTGCTGCGGACGCTCGAGCGCGAGGACGGCGTGTTCCTGAGCGACCGGAAGATCGTCAAGCTCTACCGGTTGATCCGGACGCGAGCGTTCCTCTTCCACGGCGGCGTCGTGCGCAAGGATGACCTCGTCCTGCTCCGCTACGTCGCCGATCGGGCCGACGACATGGGGCCGGTGCGGGAGAAGGTCGATGCCCTCCTCCGGCTCGGGTAAGGCGTCGCGCCGATGAGCGAGGGGCACGACTGGACGCCCGAGGCGATCCACGACTACCTCGTCGGGTCGCTCGTCTTCTCGGCGGCCGACTGGCGTCAGGAGGGCGCGGGCCGGGCGAGCCGGGCGCTCGTCTGGTACCGGCGGCTCGTCGCGGCCGGGCGTCCGGCGATCCCGTTCTGCATCGTCCACGACCTCGGGTGGCTGCTGCTGGAGACCGACGCCTTCCCCTTCCGCTCGCTCCGCGGGATCGACGACCGCGGCGACGCCGACCACGACGCCGACCTCCGCGAGCTGCGTCTCCTCTACGAGGGGCGCCTCTGCAACGCCCTCCTCGGCGACCCATCGTTCCGGCGGGCGAGCTTCGCGGTCGCGCAGGCCGCCGAGCCCGACGAGCCCCTCGTCCGCGCGATCGAGCTCCTCACCGCGCCGCTGGCGCCGGTCAGGCCGCTCCAGGATGGGGTCGGCGGCGAGCGCGAGCGCGCGACCTTCGCCCCGGCGGGATGGCCGCCGCTCAACCCGGCCCTGCTCCGGGAGACGGTCGTCCGCGGGGCCCTCGACGAGGCGGCCTGCCTCGAGCGCTTCGACGAGCTCCTCGGGGGCGAGCGCGGCAGCTTCGAGCTCGTGCGGCGGGCCGTCCAGGCCATCCTCGAGCGGCAGGCCCGGAGCGGGCTCGTGGCGAGCGAGGACCTGGCCGAGCTCGAGCACTGGCGGGTGTTCGCGCGCGCCAGTCAGCGCCTGCTCTTCCGGCGCATCGCCGGCGTCTCGCGTCGGATCGGCCCGTTCGACGCGCGCGGATTCCGCGAACGGGAGGAGCCCGAGCAGGTCGAGACCGAGCTCCCCGACGAGGGCTACTACCCCGAAGGCGGGATCTCGGAGCTCACCTGCCGCGGCTCGATCGAGAGCCTCGTCCCGAGCGAGCTGATCTACATTGACGAGCGCACCGGCGGCGACGACGGGCCGGCCGATCTCTTCACCGTCCGGATGCTCGAGAACGAGCTCCTCTACTACATGCGCGAGACCGGCCAGCTCCGGCGGAGACGGCGGACGGTCGCGATCGTGATCGACGCGAGCGCCGAGACGCGCCTCCGACCCCCCGGCGCGCCCGACAACCTGGCCGTCCTCGCCTACGGCCTCGCCCAGCGCCTCGAGGTCGACCTCCGCAGCCTCTTCGCCGCGTCGAGCCTGCGGATCCACATCGTGGTGGTCAGCTCCGACGCGACCGAGCGCGGGCGGGTGGAGGAGGACCGCGACCTCCTCGAGCGGACGTTCTCCGACGAGGTCGCCCACGGCCTCGCGACCGTCGACTGCCCCGCCGAGGTCGACCTCGGCGTCTACGAGGAGAGGGGCCGCAGCCTCGTCGCCGTCGCGATCGGGACGCCCGCCTCGCCGATCCTCGCCCGCCTCGCGGCGGACGAGGAGGGGCCGACGTGCTTCCCGGTCGAGCTCATCCCGGGCGACGCCGCCCCGGGCGCCCGCGACGACGACGATCCCGAGCGCCGCGGCACGAGGGCCAGGATCGACCGCGACGCCGACGCCGAGCTCGCTGACGCCCGCGACGCGGTGCTGCGTTTTCTGACCGGCGCCGACCGCCCGACCCGCCGCGGGGCGAGGACGCCTCGCTGAGCCTTGAGGTCGTGGCACGTGCGCTCTCGCTTCGCCTTCGGCGAAAGGATGTCACCACGGAGACACGGAGGACACGGAGGATCCACGGAGAAAGAACGCGAGCAGCTCATGCTCATCCCGGTCGGGTGGCTTTGCCTTCGGCCGAGGGGATCGCGCCCCGGAGAGGCTTCGGTCCGGGCCACGTTTCCCAGCGTCGGATCGTGGTCGCCTCGCGCCCGGAGAGATCGCGCCGAGCAGAAGATCCTCCGTGTCTCCGTGGTGACATCCCACTCGCCGCAGGCGAACCGCCGATCCTCTCAGGAGCGCTCCGCTCGCGCCACGAGCACGCCGTCCTCCTCGCCGACCACCATCGCGAAGTCGAACCGGTCGATCTCGCACGCCCGGTCGACGTCGCCAGTCGTCATCCAGTCTACGCGCGGGTCCTCGACGATCCGGGCGGCAGGGCTCTCGCGGACCTTCATGATCGCCGCGGTGTGGTCGGGCGACCCGTCGGCGAGGAGTGCCTCGAGGACGTCGGCGCAGGCCTCGTCCTCGGGGCCGTCGGGTCCGTTCGGGGCGCCCATGGGGACGACGGTGACGAGGGAGACCTCCCGGGCGAGGAGCCACCTCGCCGTCGCCCCCGCGACGGCGAGGCTTCCGAGGAGCACCCGCTCGGCTCCGGTCGCGCGGACGACGCCCTGGGTGCCGCTGCTGCTCCGCAGGACGACCCGGCGTCCGGTGAGGTCGAGGCGGCTCATCGCGTCGGGCGAGTTGCCGAGATCGAACCCTTCGATGGGTTTGCCTCCGATCTCTCCCGCGAGGAACGCGGCCGCGCCGATCTGATCGCGGAGGGCGAACGCTTCGTCGGGGGTGCCGACGACCGTGACCGACTCGGCCCCGGCTCCGAAGGCGTAGGCGGCGGTCGAGAAGGCGCGGAGGACGTCGATCACGACGACGTGTCCCCGGGCGGCGGCGGCCCCGTCGACGCCACGCCGCCTCACCACGTCGGGAAGAGACGTCTCAGTCACCGAAGATCCAGCGACCGAGCCCGTCGACGATGCTGTGGGCCGGCCGGGCGTCGCCGCCGTGGCCGTCGCGGGCCTTTGGATGCGGGGTGATCCCGGCGCGGAGCAGCCGCGTGCCGCTTCCCTCGTCGACGAGGCCGACGCCGGTGATCTGGCCGCCGTCGACCATGTAGGAGAGGTTCTGGAACGAGTCGCGGCCGTAGACGACGTCGAGCATCACCGAGCCGCTGACGATCCGGTAGACGTAGATGTAGCGCGCCTTCGAGACCGGCATGATCTCGTCGGGGGCGCCGTGTTTCTCGATCACCGTCTTCTCGGGGTCGCCGACCTTCGCGAGGTCGGTCACGTTCTCGACGCCGTAGCGGACCGTCGAGATGCAGCCGCTCCCGAGGAGGAGGAGGAGCGCGGCGCCGGCGACGCCCGCGGCGGGCCGGCCGGTCATCGCGAGCCCCCGGTCGGGTCGTCGTCGCCGCCGTGGCCTCCGCGTCCGCGCGGGTGGGGGAAGAAGCGATCGCCGTAGAGGATCGAGGCGCCCGAGCCTCCCCGCGCGATCCCGCGCCCCTCCACCTTCCCGTTCACGATGAAGTAGCAGACGTTGGTGAACTCGTCGTACGTGTAGAAGGTGCCGAAGCTGCCCGCGTCCACGATCCGGTAGACGAAGAGCAGCTTCTCGACCTGCGGCCCCTCGGTCCCGTAGGCCGGCCCCTCGTAGACCCTGATGATCTGGTCCGGCACGCCGTGGGCGCTGATCACCGCGCCGTCGGTCGCTCCCTCGTCGACGAGGTCCTTCTCGGTCGCCCGGGCCGTCCCGTAGCGCTGCGTCGAGACGCAGCCCGAGCCGAGCGTGGCGACGAGCACGGCGAGGGCGATGAGGAGGTCGAGGCGACGGGTCACCGATGGAAGCTCCGGGCGCGCGGTGGAGAGAGCGAAGCGTAGGCGCGCGCCCAGACGGTGTCAACAGAGCGGTTACGGCGCGAGCACGCCCCAGACGTTGAGGACGGCCGCCGTCGCGTAGACGATCACGAGGTAGCCGAGGACGACCGCGAGGAGCAGCTCCGCGCCCCGGAAGAGGACGCCCTCGGGAGCGTCGTCTTCCTGGTCGAGCCAGGTGAACTGGATCGTCAGGCGGAAGGCCCAGAAGAGGGCGAGGAACCCCGCGATCGCCGCGGCGAGCGGCGTCGGCTCGAGGAGCCAGTGCGGGGCGAGGGTGGAGAGAAGACCGAAGAAGAGCTGCATCCCCCAGACGGTGATGGCGTGCGCCCAGACGACCTGACGGGTGAGCGTTCGCTGCGGCGCGAGCGCCTGCTTCCACTTGAGAAGACGGGGGACGCACAGGGCCGCGAGAACCAGCGCGAGCTGTCCCAGGCCGGCGATCACCAGAGCTTCGAGCATCATGTTCGTTTGGCATCCTCCGGCGCTCCCGTGCGCAAACGCGGGGCCGTCGGCCATCGGCGGCGTCATCCGCCGGCGCGCGGTGGGCTCGCCGCGACGGGCTGCTCCGAAAGAACTTACGATGGCGTCTCCGCGCCGGGCGGTCGCGATCGTGGCGTAGGGGACCGGGCGCGGTGGTGCGTACCCCTCGCCCTAGCCCTAGTTCCCATCCAGAAATGGCCGAATCTCCGGACGAGAACAGCGGGCTCCAGTCCGGAAACGAGGAACGGACCAGCCATACGAGAGACGCGCTCGCACTCTCCGCCGTGATCGCGTCGGGCCTCCCCCCGCCTCCCCTCCTGCAATCGTCCTTGCCG
>JAJDCQ010000014.1 GCA_029260755.1 Planctomycetota bacterium
TGCCGCCGGCGCTCGAGGTCGACGACGGTCTCGGACCGACCGGCACGCGGGGGTTGCCCGGCGCCCCGGGCGCGACCCAGCCCGGCGAGCGGCCCGGCGTGACGCCGGGGCCCGATGCCGCGAGCGGCTCGTGGGCGGGCCGGGCGGCATCCCGCGGAGCGCGCACCGTGGACGCCGCCGCGGGCCGGCCCCCCCCCCGGCAGCGACCCGTCACCCCGACCGACTCCTCGGCCGGTCCGCCCGCGATCGGCGACACCCCGTCGCCGTCCGACTTCCGCCCGCCGTCGACGGCCGGCGGCGCCGGAGGCGAGACCGACCCGAGCACGGTGCCGTGGGGCGCGGTCGGCGCCGAGTACGTCGCCCACCGCTACGAGGTCGACGAGCTGCTCGGGCGAGGCGGCATGGGCGCGGTCTACCGCGCCGTCGACCGCTGGCTCGATCGGACCGTCGCGATCAAGCTCTGCTTCCGGGTGAGCAGCCGCCACCCCGCCGTCCTCGCCCGCTTCGAGGCGGAGGCGCGGGTCACCTCCGACCTCGACCACCCCGGCATCGTCCCGGTGTACGACGTCGGCCGCGACCGCAAGGGGCGGCCCTACTACGTCATGAAGCTCATCCGCGGCCGCTCGCTCGACCGCGTCCTCAAGAGGACGGCGCGCAGCGCGACCCCGCCGGTGCGCCGGCACGTCGCGTTGCTCCTCAAGGTGTGCGAGGCGGTCGCGTTCGCCCACAGCCGCGGCGTCCTCCATCGCGACCTCAAGCCGGCGAACGTGATGGTCGGCGAGTTCGGCGAGGTGCTCGTCGTCGACTGGGGTCTCGCCCGCTTTCGCGACGGTGAGCCGCTCGACGACCGACAGCTCGCCGACGGCTTGCCGCCGGTGAACGATGGCCTCACCGTGCCGGTCGGCGAGGAGGACCCGACCCGGACCCGCGAGGGGCAGATCCTGGGGACGCCCTCCTACATGGCGCCCGAGCAGGTCGCCGGGAAGCAGGCCGAAGTCGATCACCGCGCCGACGTGTTCAGCCTCGGCGCGGTCCTCTACGAGCTCCTCGCCGGCGTCGCGCCCTACGCGGGAGACAGCGTCGCGAACACCCTCTACAACATCGCCCACGCCGCCGTGCCCTCCTGCCGCGAGCGGGCCGGAAGGCTCCGGGCGCGCGCCCTCCCCCGCGAGCTCGAGGCGATCGCGATGAAGGCGATCGAGCGCGATCCCGCCGACCGCTACGGCTCGGCCCGCGAGCTCGCCGACGAGCTCCAGCGCTTCCTCGAGGGTCTCCCCGTCGAGGCGTTCCGCGAGGGCGCGCTCGCCCGCGCCGGGAAGTGGCTCCGTCGCCATCAGCTCCTCGCGAGCGCCAGCGCGGCGGTCGCCACGATCGTCCTCGTCGCCGGCGCCGTCGCGGGCCTCGCCCTCTATCGGGCCGAGCGGGCGAGCCGGCGGTCCGCGCAGGAGAAGGCGGTCCTCGCCGAGGAGCGGGCCAAGGAGCTCGAAGCGCGCGAGGCCGCCCGGCCGCTCCTCACCGAGGCGCTCGACCTCCTCGAGCGACCTCTCGAGCCGGCGGTCCTCCGCGGGGAGGTGCTGCCGCTCCTCGCGCGGGCGGTCACGGCCGACCCGAGCTTCGTCGCGGCGCATCTCGCGAAGGCTCGAGTGCACCGCAAGCTCGGCGAGCGCTGGGAGGAGCTCCAGAGCTACGAGGAGGCCGCGCGGCGGGCGCCGAACGACAGCCGGGTGCAGCTCAAGCTCGGCTACGCCCGCCTCTACATCGAGGACGACGCCGAGGGCGCCCGGATCGCGCTGGTCCGCGCCGCGCGCCTCGGGACGCCCGGCGGCGGCGCGGCGGTCGCCGCGGGCGGGCCCGGCGCCGCGGCCCTCGGCGCCTGGCCGGGGCCGGACGCGCGGGCGCGCCTCGCCCGGGCCGAGCTGGCCCTGCGCGCCGGCGATCTCGCCGAGGCCAAGCGCGACGCAGCGTGGGTCGCGACGAACGCGTCCCACTGGTGGGAGGCGAGGTGGGTGCTCGGGTGGATCGCCCACCACGACAACGAGCTCGACCACGCGATCACCCTCTACGATCGAGTCATCGCCGATCGGCCCGACTTCGCGGCCGCGCGCACCAACCGGGCCGGCGCCCGGCTCTTCCGCCTCTTCGACTCCGAGGCGAGCGCGGGCTATTCCATCGCGCGCCAGGCCCGCGAGCTCGGCCTCGTCCTCGAGGATGTCGGAGCGGCGCGGGAGCTCGACGTCCGGGACCCGGTCCTCGACGTCTACGAAGGAGCCGCCTACACCCTGTCGGATCGGCCCGAGGAGGCCCGGATCGCGCTCCGGCGCGCGCGCGAGCGCCTCGACGACGCCGAGCGCATCGGCGCGGGCGCGGAGCAGACCCGGAGCGCGACCCGGGCGCTCCTCCTCGCCGAGGAGGCCGTCGTGGCCGCCCGGCTCCGCGACCCCGGCCGCGCCCTCGAGCAGGCGCGACTCTACCTCGACGGGCAGACCGAGCCCGCCGGCCGACGACTCCTCTTGACCCGGCTCGTGGAGGCGTTCCGGCGGAGCATCGAGGCGCGGCAGTGGCGCGAGCCGCGTCCCCCGTGGACGCCCGAGGACGACGCCGTGATCGCGGCGTTCGAGCCGCTCGCGCAGTGGTCGCGCTCCGACCCGGCGATGGCCGCGTTCATCGCGAGCGAAGGGGCGCGGGTCGCGAGGATCGCCAACGCCGCCCGCATCCTCGCATCGAGGCCCGAGGAGCGGAGCCCCGGGCAGTGGGCGAACCTCGCCGTCGAGGAGCACGACCGCGGTCGGCCGGCGCTCGGCGTCGACCTCCTCGACCGCGGCCTCCAGCTCCTCCGGACGGCCGTGCTCCCGGGCGTCGGAGGCGTGACGGCCGCCCCGCTCCGAGACGCCGGCGACCCGCGCCGGGCGAGGACCGAGCTCGCCCTGAGGCAGTACCAGGGCCAGCTCCTCCTCGAGGCCGGCCGGATCGCCGACGCCGTCGAGATGCTCGAGTCCCTCCCGGTCACCCGTCCCCGCGACCGGCTCCACCTCGCCCGCGCCCTCGCGGCGCGACGCGATCCTCGCGCCCTCGACGTCCTCGAGGAGGCGGTCACGGCCGAGCCGGGGCTGGCGGAGGAGGCTCGGGGGTGCCGGGAGCTGGGGGTGTTCCGGGATGATCCGGAGCTCGGGGCGCGGCTTCGGGGGTTGCTCGGCGGGTAGGTCTCCCGGAGAGCCCGTTCCAGGAACGACGAATCTCACGTAGAGAATGGGATGAGGGCACCGCGTCGCGTGGGCAATGGCTCGGCGACGCCCGAGTCAATCCGTGTAATCCGCGAAATCCGCGGTTCGGTCTCTCTCGGCGTGAACCAGTGGGAACCGCGGATTACGCGGATTACGCGGACTTCGAGTTGCCCTGATCCGGACTCACCGCCGGTGCGCGTGATCCGGTCCAGGAACGCGGGTCCTCGCACGACGGGGAACGACGGAGGGCGCCGCGATCTCCCGATCGCCGCGCCCTCCCGGTGCACTCCGCGAGCGAGCTTCCGTCTGGGTCAGTGCTCGAAGATCGGCAACGTCTTCGTCGATCCGTCGGTCGCGATCTGCTGCTCCTCGGCCTGGGTGTCGCCGTGGGTGACCACCCGGTTCGGGTTCATCGTCTTCGGCCGCGCCGTTCCGGCGGCCGGCGGGTTGAAGTCGGCGTCGGCCGGCAGGGCGGCGAAGCCGACGACGGCGATCTGCGTCTTGCCGGTCAGGCCGTTGAGCTCGAGGTAGCCGTAGTTGGGCGCCACGCCGTAGACGACGATGTCGGCGGCGATCTGACCCGTGACGAGCCGGAAGTTCTGGCTCGTGTCGTAGAGCGAGAAGCCCGCGCCGTTCCGGGCCGGCGGCACATCGGTCCCGACGCCGAAGAACACCTGCCCGTCGCCGCGGAACGTCAGCCCCTCGTTCATGTCGACGCCGTCGGCGACCGGATCGTCGGGCGGGGCGCCGACGAAGATCGCGATGTCCGAGTCGACGCAGTCGATCACCATCCCCTCGGGGAGGAAGACCGTCTTCACCGGGAGGAACGTGCCGGTGCCGTCGTCCCGGTAGATCTTCATCCCGTAGTGCGGGTTGGCGCGCGCGTCGCCCGTCAGGAAGAAGAAGACCTTGTGATCGCGGTTGGCCATGACGGCCTGGCCGCGGGCCTCGTTGAGCCCGGACTGGAGCGTGCGAGTCGCGCCCGCGACCGCCGCCCCGCGCCCGAACTTGTTCAGGACGGGGATCGTCAACGTCGCCATGATGATGATGATCGAGATGACGATGAGCATCTCGATCAGCGTGAACCCGCGGGACTGCAGTCGCATGCGACGGTCTCCTCTTCCCGAGTCGTCTTCCGTAGAGTAGCCCGGCCCCGAAGCGTTCGCAAACCGTGCCCGAACGCGGCCCTGACGGGGTCGGGCGGGGTCGGGCCGTGACGCTTCCCGGCGACCCACACCCGGCCTATAATGCGCCGCCCCGGCGCGTCGTCCTCTCAAGCTCCTCATTCCAAGGGAGTTGAGCACGGCCGGCCCGCCCCACCTCGGGAGAGTCCGCCGTGTCCGTCACCACTCGCTTCCCTCGTCTCGTGATGACGCTCGCCGCGAGCGTTCTCGTGCTCGTCTTCGTGACGATTGCTCGGAGCGCCCCCGTCGACGCGGGCCAGTCCAAGGATCGGAAGCCGTTCGCGCGGGCCGGCAGCGCCGCTCGCTACGGGCGCGACCGGGTCGTCGACGTGCGCCACGTCGCGCTCGACATCCGGCTCGACTTCGCGAAGAAGGCGGTCGTCGGGACGATGACGGCCGAGGTCCGGGCGATCAACGGCGGCCTCCGGACGCTGCCCCTCGATGCGGCCGAGATGCGGATCAAGGGCGCCCGGCTCGTCCATCCCGAGCAGGCCGAGCTCACCTTCCGGCACGACGGCCACGACCTCCACCTCGACCTCGGCAAGCCGCGCGGCCCCGGCGAGCTCCTCACGATCGCGGTCGACTACGAGGCGACGCCGCGGCGCGGCCTCTACTTCGTCGGCCCCGACGAGGCCTACCCCGACAAGCCGCTCCAGGCGTGGACGCAGGGCGAGGACGAGGACAGCCAGTTCTGGTTCCCCTGCTGGGACTACCCGAACGACAAGGCGAGCTTCGAGTGCCGGGTGAGCGTGCCGAAGCCGATGAAGGCGCTCAGCAACGGGCGGCTGATCGCCTCGGGCGACGACCCGAAGGATCCCGAGCGCAACCTCTGGCACTGGCGGATCGGGATCCCGCAGGTGACCTACCTCGCCACCCTCGCGGCAGGCGACTTCGCCGTCGTCACCGAGGAGTGGAAGGGCATCCCCGTCAGCTACTGGGTCGAGCCGGGCCGCGAGGAGGACGCGAAGCGCAGCCTCGGCAACACGATCCACATGCTCGGCTTCTTCTCGGACTGGCTCGACCTGAAGTACCCCTACGAGAAGTACGACCAGGTCTGCGTCTCCGACTTCCTCTTCGGCGGGATGGAGAACACGACCGCGACGACGCTCACCGACACGACGCTGC
Organism: Planctomycetota bacterium; assembly: GCA_029260755.1. Taxonomy (GTDB): domain Bacteria; phylum Planctomycetota; class J058; order J058; family JAJDCQ01; genus JAJDCQ01. The sequence continues at coordinate 5,531 of JAJDCQ010000014.1, forward strand.
ACGATGCCCGAGCCCACCTCGATTTCAGCAGCGACGGGCTGGTCGCCCACGAGCTGGCGCATCAGTGGTTCGGCGACCTCCTCACCTGCCGCGACTGGAGCCACGCCTGGCTCAACGAGGGGTTCGCGACCTACTTCGAGACGCTGTGGCGCGAGGACTTCGAGGGGCGCGACGCCGCCCTCTACGACCTCCACGGGACCGCCCAGTGGTACCTCGGCGAGGACCGCGACTCCTACCGGCGGCCGGTCGTCACGAAGGTCTACGAGCAGTCGATCGACCTGTTCGACGGCCATCTCTACGGCAAGGGCGCGCTCGTCCTCCACGCGCTCCGCGGCGAGCTCGGCGACGACCTCTTCCGCAAGGCGATGCGCCACTACGTCCGGAGCCGGGCGGGGACGGTCGTGGACACCCACGACCTGATCGACGCCATCCGCGAGGCGACCGGCCGCGACCTCGAGTGGTTCTTCGACCAGTGGGTGTTCGGGAAGGGCTACCCCGAGCTCACCGTGAAGTACGACTGGGAGGAGGCGACCGGCCTCGCGAGGATCGACGTCGCCCAGACCCAGTCGAGCGACGACGGGACGCCGGCCGTCTTCCGGATGTCGGTGAACCTGGTGTTCCTCGACGCCGACGGGCGGTGGACCCGCTACCGGGTGACGCTCGACGAGCGGAAGTCGACCTTGTTCCTACCGGTGTCGACGCCGCCGGTGATGTTCCGGTTCGACGCGGGTCACGACTTCTTCGCGAAGAGCCTCGAGGTCGAGAAGCCGGACGCCCTCTGGCTCAAGCAGCTCGTCGCCGACCCCGACGTCCTCGGCCGGGTCGAGGCGGCGGCGAAGGTCGGCAAGCTCGGGACCGACGCGGCGCGCGCCGCGCTCCAGAGATCATTGATGAAGGACGAGCACTACGGCGTGCAGATCGCCGCGGCCGAGGCGCTCGGCGCGATGGCGACCGACGCCGCCCGCGACGCCCTCCTCGGGGCGTTCGAGAGCTCGGAGCACCCCAAGACGCGCCTCGCCGTGGTGACCGCCCTCGGCGAGCTCGAGGGCGACCGGCAGGCGGCCGCGGCGCTCCGCTACGGCCTCGAGAACGGCGAGCCGAGCTACTTCGTCGAGGCCGAGTGCGCCCGCAGCGTCGGGAAGGTCGGCGGGAAGGGCGCGTTCGAGGCGCTCGTCGCGGCGCTGCCCCGCGAGAGCTGGCGGGACACGGTCCGGGCCGGCGTCCTCGAGGGGCTCGCCGCGCTCGACGACCATCGCGCGATCCCGATCCTCCTCGAGCACAGCGAGCGCGGCCGAAGCCAGGGCGAGCGGCGCGCGGCGATCAACGCCCTCGCCGAGCTCGGCAAGGTGCTGAAGGACGGCGACGACGACGAGGTCGAGGGGGCGACGGCGGCCCGGACCGAGCTCGAGGCGCTCCTCTTCGACCCGGAGTACCGGGTGCAGCAGTCGGCGATCCGCGCGCTGAAGGCGCTCGGCGATCCCGCCGCCCGCGACGCGCTCTGGAAGCTCGTCCGGACGGCGCTCGACGGCCGGACGCGCCGCGACGCCCGCGAGGCGATGGACGCGCTCTACCGCCCGGCGGCGAAGAACGACCAGATCGACGCGATGCGCGAGCAGCTCGACGACGCCCGCGAGGACGCCAGAGCCCTCCGCGAGCGGATCGAGAAGCTCGAGAAGCTGGTCGGGGAGCGGCGCGAGGGCGGGCGCGGCGACGGCAAGAGCCGCTCGCCCCACTGATATCTAGGCCTATCGCGCTCTTGCGGTTACGACGTTCGCCACATTGACAAACCTTCGGCCAACGGCTTGGATGGAGGTGTCGTAGGCGCCGGCCGCGAGGCCGCGCCCCGAGCAGCGCTTCCGAGGACCGCGTCGCCCGCGGTCCTTCGCTTAACCGGCCGTCGCCCGAGGGAGCCCACGTCGCCCATGTCCACCGACGCGCAGGCGGATGCGAAGCAGGAGAGCGTCCTCTCCATCATCAAGCGCAACATCGACCTCGACACCTATCAGCAGCTCCACTGGTCGGGGACGTTCGAGGAGTACCTCAAGCTCGTCCGGGAGAACCCCGACGTCTGCCGCAACGCGTTCCAGCGTTGCTACGACATGATCATGTCGTGGGGCGTCGAGGAGTACGAGCGCCACAAGCAGCGGCTCCTCCACTACACCTTCTTCGACGACCCGATCGGCGACGGCCACGACGCCGTCTTCGGCGTCGACCGGCCGCTCATGCGGTTCGTGAACCTGCTGAAGGCCGGCGCCCACGGCTACGGCCCCGAGCGGCGCGTCATCCTGCTCCACGGCCCGGTCGGGAGCGCGAAGTCGACGGTCGCGCGCCTCCTCAAGAAGGGGCTCGAGCTCTACTCGCGCACCGACGAGGGTGCCCTCTACACGTTCGGGTGGTGGGACGAGAAGACCCAGACCTACGAAGACTGCCCGATGCACGAGGAGCCGATCCTCCTGATCCCCGAGGAGGTCCGCGGCCGGATCATCGCGGAGCTCGTCGGCGACTCGGAGGTGAGCTGGCCGATCGCCCTCGAGAGCCAGCTCTGCCCCGCCTGCCGGATGAACTTCCAGGAGGCGCTGAACGAGACCGACGGCGACTGGAGCAAGGTGATCGAGCGGATCCGCGTCCGCCGGCTCGTCCTCTCCGAGAAGGACCGGGTCGGGATCGGCACGTTCCAGCCCAAGGACGAGAAGAACCAGGACAGCACCGAGCTCACCGGCGACATCAACTACCGAAAGATCGCCGAGTACGGGACCGACTCCGACCCGCGCGCGTTCAACTTCGACGGTGAGTTCAACATCGCGAACCGCGGGATCATCGAGTTCATCGAGATCCTCAAGCTCGACGTGGCGTTCCTCTACGACCTCCTCGGGGCGACCCAGGAGCACAAGATCAAGCCGAAGAAGTTCGCCCAGACCGACATCGACGAGCTGATCCTCGGCCACACGAACGAGCCGGAGTATCGGAAGCTCCAGAGCAACGAGTTGATGGAGGCCTTCCGCGACCGGACCGTCAAGATCGACATGCCGTACAACACGCGGCTCGAGGACGAGATCCGGATCTACAAGAAGGACTTCAACACCGAGCGGGTCCGGGGCAAGCACCTCGCCCCGCACACCGTCGAGATCAGCGCCATGTGGGCCGTCCTGACCCGGCTCGAGGAGCCGAAGAAGGCGAACCTCACCCTGATGCAGAAGCTGAAGCTCTACAACGGCAAGACCCTCCCCGGCTACACCGAGGACAACATCAAGGAGCTCCGCGAGGAGGCCGAGCGCGAGGGCATGGAGGGCATCAGCCCGCGCTTCATCCAGGACAAGATCAGCAACAGCCTCGTCCGCGACGACGTCGGCAACTGCGTCAACCCCTTCGTGGTGCTGAACGAGCTCGAGGAGGGCCTGCACCACCACTCCCTGATCACCAACGACGACGAGCGCAAGATGTACAAGGAGCGCCTCGCGATGGTGAAGGAGGAGTACGAGGACGTCGTCAAGAACGAGGTCCAGAAGGCGATCAGCGCCGACGAGGAGGCGATCGCGCGCCTCTGCGCCAACTACATCGACAACGTCAAGGCCTACACCCAGAAGGAGAAGGTGAAGAACAAGTACACCGGCCAGGACGACGAGCCCGACGAGCGCCTGATGCGGTCGATCGAGGAGAAGATCGACATCCGCGAGAGCCACAAGGACGACTTCCGGCGCGAGATCATGAACTACATCGGCGCGCTCGCGATCGAGGGCAAGCAGTTCAACTACTGGACGAACGAGCGCCTCCAGAAGGCGCTCGAGCTGAAGCTCTTCGAGGATCAGAAGGACATGATCCGGATCGTCTCGGGCAAGGTGACCAGCGTCCTCGACAAGGACAGCCAGGAGAAGATCACCGTCATCAAGACGCGGATGAAGAAGAACTACGGCTACTGCGACGAGTGCGCCGAGGACGTCCTCGACTTCGTCGCGAGCATCTTCGCGCGCGGCGACACGAAGTCGAAGAGTTGAGGGGCGGAGCGACGGTGATGATCGCCTTCGGCGATCGGGATGTCACCACGGAGACACGGAGAACACGGAGAGTCCTCGCTCGAACGCGAGGGTCTCGAGAGCCGTCCACCTTCGTGTCTCCTCGAGGCGCTCCCACTCCGGGTCGTTGCGCGCTCCATGGATCCTCCGTGTCCTCCGTGTCTCCGTGGTGCCATCCTCTTCGCCGAAGGCGAAGCCGCAGCCGCGAGGGGAGCTAGCCATGGCGAGGAAGATCGAGCAGGACCACCAACGCTTCCGCCAGATCGTCCGCGGCCGGATCAAGAAGGAGCTGCGCAAGTACGTCACGCGCGGCGAGATGATCGGCCGCAAGGGCAAGAACATCGTCAGCATCCCGCTCCCCCAGATCGAGATGCCGCGGTTCCGGTTCGGGCCGAAGGAGCAGGGCGGGGTCGGCCAGGGCGAGGGCGAGGTCGGCGAGAGCCTCGGCGGCGACGATCAGCAGCCGGGCGAGGGCGAGGCGGGCGAGCTGCCGGGCGAGCACGTCCTCGAGGTCGACGTCGAGCTCGAGGAGCTCGCCAAGATCCTCGGCGAGGAGCTCGAGCTCCCCAACATCCAGCCGCGCGGCAAGAAGTCGATCTCATCCCAGAAGGACAAGTTCACCGGGATCCGGCGGACCGGGCCCGAGTCGCTCCGCCACTTCAAGCGCACCTTCAAGCAGGCGCTCAAGCGCCAGATCTCGATGGGTCAGTACGACCCCGACGACCCGTTCGTCGTCCCGGTGCGCGAGGACCGGCGCTACCGGAGCTGGAAGACGACCGTCGAGCCCGAGAGCAACGCGGTCATCATCTACATGATGGACGTCTCGGGCAGCATGGGTCAGGAGCAGAAGGAGATCGTCCGGATCGAGTCGTTCTGGATCGATACCTGGCTCCGGAGCCAGTACAAGAGCATCGAGAGCCGCTACATCGTCCACGACGCCACCGCGAAGGAGGTCGACCAGCACACCTTCTTCCACATGCGCGAGAGCGGCGGGACCAAGATCTCGAGCGCCTACGAGCTCTGCAATCGGATGATCGAGGAGGAGTTCCCGCCCGACGAGTGGAACATCTACCCGTTCCACTTCTCGGACGGCGACAACTGGGGCGGCGACGACACCCGGCGCTGCCTCGAGCTCCTCGAGGGCACGCTCCTGCCCCGGTCGAACGTGTTCTGCTACGGGCAGGTGAAGAGCGCGTACGGGAGCGGGCAGTTCATCAAGGACCTCCGCGGCGCGTTCGCCGAGAACGAGGACCTGATCATGAGCGAGATCAGCAGCCGCGACGAGATCTACGAGTCGATCAAGGCGTTCCTCGGGAAGGGCAGGTAGCGGTGCTCAAGGCCGGCCGGAAGCGCGCATCGTCGATCCCGGGGTTCGACCGCCTCATCAAGGACATCCGCGGCCACGCGGTCGACTTCGGCCTCGACTTCTTCGAGGTCATCTTCGAGCTCGTCGACTACGACGAGCTGAACGAGATCGCCGCCTACGGCGGCTTCCCGACCCGGTATCCCCACTGGTCGTTCGGGATGGACTACGAGCAGCTCAGCAAGGGCTACGCGTACGGGCTCCAGAAGATCTACGAGCTCGTGATCAACAACGACCCGTGCTACGCGTACCTGATGAAGTCGAACAGCCTCGTCGACCAGAAGCTCGTCATGGCCCACGTCTACGGCCACAGCGACTTCTTCAAGAACAACGCCTGGTTCGCCGTCACCGACCGCAAGATGATGGACGAGATGGCGAACCACGGGAACCGGATCCGGCGCTACATGGAGCAGTACGGCGTCGACCGGGTCGAGAGCTTCGTCGACGCCTGCCTCTCGATCGACAACCTGATCGACCCGCACTCGCCTTACATCCGGCGCCGCTCCGTGCGAAAGGACCCCGAGCCCGGCGAGGAGCACGTCCGGCCGACGCCCTACAAGATCCCCGGCAAGTCCTACATGGCCGGCTTCCTCAATCCGCCCGAGTACATCGAGGAGCAGAAGCGCGAGATCGAGCGCGAGATCGAGCGGCAGAAGAACTTCCCCGAGGAGCCGCAGCGCGACGTGATGCTCTTCCTCATCGAGCACACCCCGCGCCGCTACCTCGAGCCGTGGCAGCGCGACATCCTCTCGATCATGCGCGAGGAGGCCTACTACTTCGCCCCGCAGCGGATGACGAAGATCATGAACGAGGGCTGGGCGTGCGTCGTCGCGGACACGCCCGTGTTCACCGACGCGGGCCTGATCCCGATGGACGCGCTCGTCGCCGGCGACGCCGAGACGGTGTCGGACGGCGAGACGGCCCGGCGCGTCCTGGACCGGAACATCCTCGAGGACCAGGAGACGATCACGATCCGGAGCGCGGGCGGCCTCGTCCTCACCGGATCGACGAACCACCGGGTGATGGGCGCCGACGGACAGTGGCGTCGCCTGGACGAGCTCGCGACCGGCGATCGGGTCCGGATCGCGGGGGGCGCGGGCTTCTTCCCGCCCGACGAGGTGCCGCTCACGACCGCCGAGCGCGAGGTCGACTGGGCGGGCCTCGGCGCCAGCCTCCGAGACCACCTCGGCCAGTTCGTCGCCGACGGCTCGCTCCCTGCGGCCGAGCTCGAGACCCTTCAGCCGGCCGTCGCGCGGCTCCTCGGCCTCCTGAGCTGCCCCGGCCATCCGGCCCCGTCCGAGCTCGAGCACGAGTGCCCCCTCCTCGACGAGGCCTGGTCGGTCGGACGCGCGACGGCGCAGGGGACGGGCCTGCCGGCCGTCATCCTCCGGTCGACGCTCGAGGTCGTCCGGGCGTATCTGCGCGGGCTGTTCGCCGCCCGCGCCGAGGTCGGAGGCGACGGGCTGACCCTCACCCTCCCCGACGCCCGCGCGACGCGCGAGGTCCAGCTCCTGCTCCTGAACGACGCGATCGTCGCGCGGAGCCGCCAGCTCCCCGGCGGCGACTGGGAGCTCCGGATCCGTGACGATGCCGCGAAGGCGTTCGAGGCCCGGATCGGGCTCGAGGGCGCGCCGGGCGCCGAGGCCCTGGCCGGCCACGTCGCGGAGCACGGGGATCGGGCGAGCAGCTGGGAGGACGAGATCATCTCGATCGAGCCCGGCCGCGCCGACGTCTACGACATCTCGGTCGAGCAGACGCGCCGCTACGCGGCCGCCGGCTTCGTCAACCACAACTCCTACTGGCACTCGAAGATCATGACGACCCGGGTGCTGCGCGACGACGAGGTCATCGACTACGCCGACCACCACGCCGGCACCCTCGCCACCTCCCCCGGACAGCTCAACCCCTACAAGGTCGGGATCGAGCTCTTCCGCGACATCGAGGAGCGGTGGAACAAGGGGCAGTTCGGGAAGGAGTGGGAGGAGTGCGATGACATGGAGCAGAAGCGCCTCTGGGACAAGAAGCTCGGCATCGGCCGCGAGAAGATCTTCGAGGTGCGTCGGATCTACAACGACCTGACGTTCATCGACGCCTTCATGACGCCGGAGTTCTGCGTCCAGCACAAGCTCTTCGCGTTCGAGTACAACAAGCACACCCAGGAGTACGTGATCACGAGCAAGGAGTGGCGCAAGATCAAGCAGAAGCTCCTCTTCCAGCTGTCGAACGCGGGCAACCCCTACATCTACGTCGTCGACGGAAACCACGACAACCGCGGCGAGCTGTACCTCCAGCACCGCCACGAGGGGATGGACCTCAAGCTCGACTACGCCAAGGAGGTGCTCAAGAACATCAACAAGGTCTGGGGCCGGCCGTGTCACCTCGAGACGGTGATCGACAAGCGGCGCAAGGTGCTGACCTACGACGGGAAGAAGCACGGTGAGCGCGGCCTCGCCTGAGTCGACGTCCCACGAGGCCTCGAGGCCGGCATCCGGGGAGCGAGCCGCCGCGAGCGAGGCGTCGCTCCGGCGACGCCTCGAGGAGCGCGACCGCGAGGTGCGCTACCTCCGGAGTGTCCTCCGACACGTCGGCGACATCCTCGTCGTGACCGACGAGACCGGCCGGATCGTCGAGTGGAACGAGGCGGCGACCCGCGTCACCGGCTACAGCCTCGAGGAGGCGCTCGGAACGCGGCCCGAGGAGTACTACGTCGACCCGCGGATCCGGCGGAAGATCGCCGACCGCCTCGACGCGAGCCCCGACGGTCGCCTCGACGGGATCCAGGTGCGGATCCGGCACCGCGACGGCCGGCGCATCTGGATCCAGCTCACCCTCTCGCGCCTCTACGACGATGCGGGCAAGTCGGTCGGCACGGTCGGCTGCAGCCGGGACATCACCGAGGAGCGGCGGCTCCAGCGCGAGCTCAAGCGCCTCTCGATCACCGACAGCCTCACCGGGCTCTACAACCAGCACCACTTCTTCCGCGAGCTCGAACGAGAGAAGGAGCGGGCCGTCCGCCTCGGCCACCCGCTCACTCTGCTCCTGTTCGACCTCGACCGCTTCAAGGAGCTCAACGACAGCCAGGGGCATCTCGAGGGCGACCGGGTGCTCCGCGCGGTCGGCGGCGTCATCTTCGAGTCGATCCGCAAGGAGGTCGACCAGGGCTTCCGCTACGGAGGCGACGAGTTCACCGTCCTCCTCCCCGGCACCGACCCGCACAACGCCCTCAAGTTCGCCGACCGGATCCGGAGAAGAATCGAGCGGCGGCATCTGGGGATCACCGCGAGCATGGGGCTGTGTCCCTTCGTCCCCGAGAACCGGAGCCTCCAGCTCGTCGACAAGGCCGACCACGCGATGTACCTGTCGAAGCGAGCGGGCGGAAACCGGATCAGCGCCTACGACCCGGGGACGGACAGCTTCCGGGATGTGACGAAGGAGCTGGTCGGCGGCGGGAAGAAGCGCCCGGCGGGCTAAGACCGGTGCGAACGCCGGCCGGCGGAACGCCTCGACGCCTCGCAAGGCGCCCCCTCCTCGGGTTCTCATCCACTACCGATCCCGCTACCTCGACCTCGGGAGCGTGGCTCGAGATCAGCGCTGGAGCGGTCGCCTCGTCTTCGCCCCGCCGCCGCCCCCTGCCTCGCATCGAGCCGGTCAGGTTCGATCCGCGGTCGGCGCTCTCGACCGAACCTCGGATCGTCTCGCTGCGCGCCAGCCCGCGGGGGCAAGAGTACAAGTCCCTCCCGCGAGCGTGGCGGCCGGAATGCTATCCACTCGCGGTCGCCCGCGGCCTGCGCCGTCTCCGTTGCGCGGCGCAACGGCGCTTGCCGAGCGTCGGAGTCGTGCGAACCCAATCGCTCGCACCGTGCGAGAGGTTGCGCGCGCGAAGCAGCCTCGGCTCGGCGCCGGCGTCGCACGGACCACAACGTTTCGCACCGAGCCTCTGGTGTGAATCGAAGGGGTCAGGTCCAGGAATCACACGAGCGAATCTGTCGCAGCAGATGTTGTGACCCGGCCCCTCGGGTGTGAGTCCCGGACCTGGCCCCTGGAATCCGGGTCGCCATCCACTCGTCGCCGCCCGGGCCGGCGCTCTCGTCGTTGCGCGCGCAACTTGTCCGCCGGGCGGCGCGTCGCTCAGACGAGAGCACGATCCCGGGACTCCCGCGGTCGTTCCACGATGAGGGTTCCGTCGGGCGCCTTCCCCGAGATCTCGATGATGCCGTCGGTCTTGAGCCGGTGATGGCCTCGACATAGGGGAGCGACGTTGTCCGGGTCCCAGCGCCGCTCGGGAGCTCGGGATCGCGGCACAATATGGTCGACCTCCAGGTTGACCCGGCAGCCGCACCCGGGGATCGCGCAGATCCAGCCATAGCGCTGCAGCACGTCCTGGCGGAAGAGGCGATCCTGCACGAGCTCGGCCTCGGATGCGCCGCGCAACTCCGATTCGGAGGCGTCCCTCTCGGCCGAGGCATCGGTGGGCGGATCGAGGACCTCGGACTCGTCGAGGAGGGTCTCGAGGTAATTGTGCGCGATCACGTCGAACGCCTCGGCGAGACCGACCTCGGCACCGCCGACCCGGCGGACCTTCTCGATGGCGGCCTGGATCCGGTTCCACTGGTCGGCCTCGACCTCGAAGCGGATGATCCGGTTCGGCCCGTCGGGCGGCAGGAACCGCTCGTCGCGATCGATCCCCTCGCGGAGGACGTCCCGCGGCTTCTCGCGGGCGAGATCGAGCCAGCGCTCGATGTCGTCTCCGCGGGAGAGCCGGGCGATCTCGTCGACCTTGCCGTAGGAGATCTCGCCTCGCTCGAACGCATCGCGGACGACGGGGTGTTTCTCGCATGCGCGAGCGGCGCGGAGGAGACGGTAGGTCTTGTCGCGGCCGACATCGAGCATCGCCTCGGCGAAGCGGCGTGTGTCGGGATGACCGTAGAGATCGTGGAGCCTTCGGACCTCCACGTCGCGCAAGTAGTACGCGAGCGTCGCGTCGCAGCGATGGCTGACCTCCGCGAGCCGTCGAAGGCGGCGGAGGACCTCGTCGGGTGCGAGCCCGGCCTCGCAGGGTGGGAGGTCGAGCGTTTCGGTGAGTGCGATCATGGGGACTCCCTCGTCGTCGGCGACCACCTGGTTAGACGCTCGAAGTGAGGGAGATGTTTCGTCGAATCTAAGGTTTTTATCGTAGCATCTTGCCCCGGCGAGGCGGGGCATCGCGCATCGCCGAAGGAGGCGAGACGCTCGGCTGCGTGGCCACCGCGGTCGGCGAGTGATCGCACGGCTCGCCGTCATCGTGGCCCGGTACTCTGCACTCCGCGGTCCTGCAGGCACCGGACGGTACGACTTTCGCCCGACGGTCCGCACGCGGATCGGCCCTCCCGCTCCATGAGCGAACCGATGGACGACCGGAGTGAGCGAACCGCGTGATCCCGAGGACGCCTGCGCAGAGGGTCGGGAGGAGTTCCTCGAGGACGAAGAAGCCCGCTACCTCGACCCGCAGTTGGGCCGAGCTTCTAGTGTGAATCGAAGGGGTCAGGTCGTTGCCGCTGCCATCAGCGGCCGGGCTCGCAAGCGCCGGGGACGAGCGCCTTCGGCAGCTCGAATCTGTGAATTCTGTGGCCTCTTCACCTCCGTGGTGGGGCCCACCCTGCCCGACCGCTGCGCATTCACAGCGTACGCGGAGACGGCGGCGTCCCCTCCCGGGGCGCCGCCGTCGTCGGTTTCGAGCGTGGGCTCGGAGCGGTCGCTACTTCTTGACCTTCTCCAGCGCCTTCTCGAGCGTCTTCTTCATCTTCTCCGGCGAGACGAATCCGACCACCTGGTCGATCTGCTTCCCGTCCGGGGTGAGGATCCGGGCGTCGGGGATGCCGCTGACGTCCTTCTTGGTCATCTCGCCGATCTTCTTGATGTCCTCGGCGCCCTTGTCGACGTCGATCTTGACGAGGACGAACTTCTCGAGGATCTCCTTCAGGCTGCCGTCAGGATACGTATCCGTATCCATCTTCCGGCAACCGGGTCACCACGTCGCTCCGAAGTCGATCAGGAGAGGTTTGTTGCTCTCCTTCGCCGCCTTCAGCCCGGCGTCCAGGCTGGTCAGCCACTTCTCGTCGTCCGCCCCCGCCGATCCGGCGAAGAGGCCGACGAGCAGAGCGACCGCGGCGAGCGCCGCAAGCCATCGCGTCTTCATCGTCCATCCTCCAGGAATGGTTTGCCCTGCTTCATTCGGGGGCGACGCCGCCCCACCAGGCTGAATGCCCGCTTCGGCGGATCCTAATCCGAGTCTCTTTCCGGATCTAGAGGCCGCCTGGGCCCTCGGGCCACGCGGTGGGACCGACCCCGGGCCTCGAACATTCGATCCGGCGCGAGGTCCGACGCCTCGTCTCACGGTGCGGTGCAACAATGGGAAGGGCATCGCAACGGGTGCGATGCAGCCACCTCCGGATGGGCTCGATCGTTACAATTTCACAATCCATTCGTATGCCGAGGGATGCAAAAAGCATCGGATTGAGGGGCCTTTGGTCCCGCCTTTGTATTAGTGGCCCCTCGAAGGGCGACGACGAACGGTCGCCGCCCACGAAAACCCCTCTCTCTCGCAGACTCCGGTGAGGCGCGTGGCCTCGCCGGAGTCTTCTTTTGTACCCTGTCTTCGGGGCGGGCTGGGTCCGCCGCCTCGACGGGAGGGGCCGATGACCGAGAGCGTCTCGAAGCTCACCCGATCGGGGGTCACCCTCTCGATCGAGCTCGACCGGCCGGGTCACTTCGTTCCGCCCGGCGAGCAGGTCCGAGGCCGCGTCACCGCCTCGGTCGAGCACCCGGTGGAGATCGAGTGTCTGAGGGTCGGGCGAGCCCTCCGGGTGACTGGCTCGTGCAAGGACGCGAATCGCTCGACGGCCGACGTCGCCCGCGGGGTGACCTGGCGCCCCGGCGAGCCCCTCTCGCAGCCGTTCGCCTTCGCCGCCGCGAAGGCCGGACCGATCTCGCACGTCGGCGAGGCGATGCGGGTGCAGTGGCTCGCGAGCGCCCACCTGAAGCTCGCGGACGGCACGGTCCTCGCCGTCGAGAAGGAGTACATCCAGATCGGCGGCGAGAAGGGCCGCCGCGGAAGCCAGGCCGTCACCCTCGGCTCCACCTCCGCGATCGGCGGCGTGTTCGCGAGCCTGACGGGCGCGAAGCAGCCGTGGGGGAGTGGAACCGGGCAGCTCACCCTCACCCCGAAGATCGGACGGCCCGGCGTCGTCATGGTCGCGACGCTCGTCCTCACGCCGGCCGTTCCCGTCGAGATCGAGAAGGTGAAGGCGGTCCTCCGCTACAAGAACGCCCTCATGCGCGGCCCGAAGAAGGGCGGCCCACAGATCGACGAGCGCCTCGTCCAGAGTTGCTTCTCGGGCGAACCACCCGGCGATGACCGCCGCCGCGTGGTCGAGTGGGTGATGACGATCCCCGACGACGCCGAGACCTCGTTCCAGAAGGGGCGGAGGATCCGGAGCTGGCGGATCGACCTGAGCGTCCAGGCGAGCGGCGGTGATCGGTGGGAGGTGGCGATCCCGGTCGAGGTGAAAAAGGGATAGGGCCTCGCGAGACCGGATCGCACCGGAGCGCGGGTCTCGGCGACGGACTCGGACGCCGGCAGCTCGCAATCCGCGTCATCCGCGTCATCCGCGGTTCCCACTCGTTCGGCGCCGAGAGAACGAAACCGCGGATTGCGCGGATTG
>JAJDCQ010000131.1 GCA_029260755.1 Planctomycetota bacterium
GCGGTCGTTCGACGATGAGGGTTCCGTCGGGCGCCTTCCCCGAGATCTCGATGATGCCGTCGGTCTTGAGCCGGTGATGGCCTCGACAGAGGGGAGCGACGTTGTCCGGGTCCCAGCGCCGCTCGGGAGCTCGGGATCGCGGGACGATGTGGTCGACCTCCAGGTTGACCCGGCAGCCGCAGCCGGGGATGGCGCAGATCCAGCCGTAGCGCTGCAGTACGTCTTGGCGGAAGAGGCGATCCCGCTCGAGCTCGGCCTCGGCCTCGGGTGCGCCGCGCAACTCCGATTCGGGAACGTCGCTCGGGGCCGAGGCATCTGCGGGCGGATCGAGCACCTCGGACTCGTCGAGCGGGGTCTCGAGGTAGTTGTGCGCGATCACGTCGAACGCCTCGGCGAGGCCGACCTCGGCGCCGCCGACCCGGCGGACCTTTTCGATGGCGGCCTGGATCCGGTTCCACTGGTCGGCCTCGACCTCGAAGCGGATGATCCGGTTCGGCCCGTCGGGCGGGAGGAACCGCTCGTCGCGGTCGATCCCCTCCCGGAGGACGTCGCGCGGCTTCTCGCGGGCGAGATCGAGCCAGCGCTCGATGTCGTCTCCGCGCGAGAGCCGGGCGATCTCGTCGACCTTGCCGTACGAGATCTCGCCTCGTTCGAACGCCTCGCGGACGATCGGGGATCGCTCGCAGGCGCGGGCGGCGCGGAGGAGACGGTAGGTCTTGTCGCGGCCGAGATCGAGCATCGCCTCGGCGAAGCGGCGCGTGTCGGGATGCCCGTAGAGATCGTGGAGCTTTCGGACCTCCACGTCGCGCAAGTAGTACGCGAGCGTCGCGTCGCAGCGGTGACTGACCTCCGCGAGCCGTCGAAGACGGCGGAGGACCTCGTCGGGTGCGAGCCCGGCCTCGCAGGGTGGGAGGTCGAGCGTCTCGGTGAGTGCGATCATCGGGGACTCCCTCGTCGTCGGTGGCCACCCGGTTAGACGCTCGAGGTGAGGGAGACGCTCCATGGAATCTAAGGTGTTTAGCGTAGCACCTTGCCTCGGCGGGATGGGGCATCGCGCATCGCCGGAGAAGGCGAGAGGCTCGGCTGCGTGGCCACCGCGGTCAGCGAGTGATCGCACGGCTCGCCGTCATTGCGGCCCGGTACTCTGCACTCCGTAGTCCTGCAGGCACCGGCTCGCTCGGGTCTCGTCCGACGGTTCGCAGGCGGATTGCCCGTCCCCCTCCTCGAGCGAACCAGTGACCGACCGGAGGGAGCGAACCGCGTGACCCCGAGGGAGGCTGCGCACGGAGGGCGGGCCATTGGGTGGGACGAAGAGGCCCGCTACCTCGATCCTCGAGCGCACTGAAGGGGCGTCAGCTCAGGTCCAGCAATCAGGAGCCCCGTCCCCTCAACGCCGTGAGCGAATCCCGAGGACCTCGAAGGCGTCGATGTAGCGCTCGAGGTCCTCCTTCGAGCCGAGGTCGACGTGCGCCGGCTCCAGGGCGACCCGGTACCCCACGACGGCACTCCCGCGGTACAGCGACCACGCGCTGTACGACGCCGCCGCGTAGGGCACCGCGACGGGCCTTCCGTCGATCGTGCATCGGAAGCCCATGTCGTCGACCACGACCTCCCTCGCCCCGGCGCGGGTCAGATACTCGTGGATCGCCTCGCGCGCGAGCGCCTCGGGTACCGCGCGGACGGTCGTCACGTCCGGTACGTAGGGGACGAGCTCCCGGTCGAGCGACGGACTGCCGGACTCGGGGACCTCGATCGTCACCGAGGGTGGGAAGTCACGACAACGATCGTACAACCCGCCGAAACCGCCACACCCGATCACGTCGATGATGTACGGAAGAACGTAGATCGTGATCTCGTAGATGGAGACGAAGACCCAGAACCCCTGCAGAGCGCCCTCGATCTGGCGCTGAACGGTCTCCCCCGATTTCGTCTCGACGTAGATCGTGGCGGTCGCGTCACGGCGGATCGACGCGGTGCGAGTCACCGGATCCCAGTCACCCTCTTCGACCCGGACGGTCGCGGACGGCGACGTGATGATCGCGACTCGCTGACGTTCGTCACGGAAGAGGAGGATGCAGCCGCTCTGCGTCAGACAGAGCGCTACGGCGAGGGTCGCCGCGAGCCACCGATTGGCCATGAGGTGCCCGCCTCGTTGCTCGTCCGGCCCCGGGAGCTCGGGGACGTCCATGGGCGGCTTCGTGAGCCACAGCCCGCGCGACGGCAATGAACCGGACGCTGGCAACTCGCATTCCGCGTCATCCGCGCAATCCGCGGTTCCACTCGTTCTTGCGCCGAAAGAACGAAACCGCGGATTACGCGGATCGCGCGGACTGTTCCGGTCGGAGCCGAGTCTGTCAGGCCCCACGATGCAGCCCCTCCGGCGGGCTGTCAATCGGCCTCGCCGATCGCCTCGAGCGCGGCGGTGATCTCCTGGCGGACCGCGGCCGACGCGGGGTCGTCGTCGAGGACGGCCTGGAGGGCGGCGGCCGCCGGTCGGGCTTCCGGGCCGAAGCTCGCCAGGGCGCGGGCGGCCTCGATCCTCGGGCCGGGTCCCTCCTCGGAGCCCAGGACCGCGATCGCCGTCGCGACGAGCGGCTCGGGGTCGCGGCGGGCTCGGGCGAGGGCGAGCGCGGCCGCGACACGGACGCGGCCGTCGTCGTCGCCTTCCGCGGCCGCGGTCAGGCGGCCGGTCACGCTCGGCCTCGCCTTGCCCTGGACGGTCGGATCGATTCCCGCGAGCGCGTGAGCGGCGGCGAGACGGGCGGGGGCGTGGCCGCCGGTGACGAGCTCGCCGAGGGCGGTCGCGGCGCCCGGGTGAGGCTCCGCGCCGGGGTCCGCCAGGATCGCGCCGATCGCGGTGGCCGCGCCCGGGGCGAGGTGGTGCTTGCCGAACGCGGCGATGAGGTCGGGGATCGCCGGCCGGGCTGCCGATCCGATCGCTCCCAGGGCCCGGGCGACCTGCATGGCGAGCGAGCTGCTCGGTCCGTCCAGGAGCCGCCCGAGCGCCGGCGTCGCCGCGGCGGCGTCGGCGCCCATCGCGCCGAGCGACTTCGCCGCCCACGCCCGCACGATGGGCGATCGGTCGGCGCCGAGCGCGCCAATGAGCGGCTCGAGCGCCTTCTCGGGGTCGAGGGCGACCTTGCCGAGCACCCGCAGCCAGGTCTCGTGCGCGTCGACGTCGGTCGCGCGGGCGATGAGCAGGGCCGTCAGCGCCTCGGTCCCTTCGACCTTCACCCCGGCCGGGAGCCTCCCGAGCGCAGACGCCGCCCGGGCCCGGACGATCGCGTCGCCATCGGCGAGGGCGATCGCGATCACGCCATGCAGCGGCGGCGCCACGAGGCCGGCCTCGGGAGCATCGACGAGCTGGGCGAGCGACTCTGGTCGCCGTGGGAGCTCGCCGGCGAGGGCCGCCTCGCGGATGGCGACGGCCGTCGCGTCGTGCTCCTCGTCGGGGGCGATCGCGATGAGCGCGACCCCCGCGACCCGACGCCGCCAGGGGTCGACGCTCTCGAGGAGGCTCCGCAACCCGGGGAGCGAGGCCTCGCGCGCGACGGCGCCGATCGCCGCGAGGCCCGCCGACGCCTCGACGACGACCGAGAGCTCCTCGTGCGCGAGCGCCGCGACGAGGTCATCGACCGCACCGAGGGCCCCGAGCGTTCTCGCGGCCCGGAGCGCGTCCTGGCCTCCCCGATCGAGGAGGCTCGCGACGTCGGCGGCGACCTCGTCGTTGCCGAGCTGCCCGAGCGCGAACAGGACGCCCCGGCGGACGCCGGAGTCGGTGTGCCCGAGGAGCGGCACGAGCCGCGGTGCCTTCGCCGACGGGAGGCGCGGCAGCACCTCGAGGGCGAGGTCGCGCTCGTGCTCGTCCTCGTCCTCGATGACGCCGGCGAGCTCCTCGGCGCCACCGAGGTACGCGATCGCGCCGATCGCCGCCGCGCGAACGCTCGGCTCGGTCGCGTTCGCCAGCGCCGTGCGCACCGGCGGCAAGCCCCGTCCGTCCCCGACGAGCCCGAGGGCTCGGATCGCCTCCGCCCGCACCGAGACGACCTCGTCCTCGACGAGCTCGAGGAGCGAGTCCAGGGCGACCGCGCCCCCTCCCCGTCGCTCGCCGATCGCCCGGGCGGCGAAGACGCGGGTCGCCGCGGCGCCGCCGTCGCGTTCGACCAGCTCGACGATCTCGTCGATCGGCACCGCCGCCCCCGCTCCGAGCCGGCGCTCGATGATCGCCTCGGCAAAGTCGCCGACTTCGCTCTCCTCGCCGACCAGCTCGAAGAGCGTCGGGAACGCGGCATCGATCAGCGCCTGGCGGTTCATGATCGACCAGAGGATCGCCGCGGCGACATCCGCGGGCGCCCCGCGAAGACCCGACGCGACGAGCGGCGCGATCGCCGCGTCGTCGATCCGAGGCGGCGGCTCCTCGCCCGGCAGCTCGAGGACGAGCGCCCCGAGCACCTCCGCCGCGCCGGTCGGGCCGCCGTCGAGGAGCGCCTTCTCCGCCCAGGGGAGCTTCCGCAGGACGAGCCTGTGGTCGCGGCGGAGGTCGAGGCGTCGGAGAAGCCGTCGCGCCCGCGCCGCCACCTCGGGGTCGTCGCTCGCCGCGGCGACCTCGAGCGCCGGGCGGGTGACCTCCCCCCGCTCGGCGAGGGCCGCGTCGGCGCGCTCGCGCGCATCGTGATCCTCGGCGCCGAGGCCGGCGACGAGCTGGTCGGTCGGGATCCAGGGTGCGCCGTCGCCGTCACCGGGCGGCGCCGGCGCGAGGAGCAACACGATCAGCAGGAGCAGAGCGTCGGGCATGACCTCACCGAGAGCCTACACCCCGATCGTCCCCGCTGGGTTCGAAAAAGCTCGAACCAGTGGTTCATCCTGCTCTGGGTTCGTGATCGCGATCGCGCTCGCGATGATCAGAGTCGCGAGAGTCGCGTCGCGTCCGTCAGTCCTCGCGTTCCTGGTCGCCTCTCGGCGCCCTCGCCAGGGCGCGGGACGCCCGGTGGCGGACTCGGCCGTTGCGGTCGCCGAGGGCGATCCTCAAGAGCCGTGTCAGGGGCTCCGATGGCGGGGTGTCGTCCCGGTCGATGAGCTGCGCGACGAAGCTCGCTCCGAGGGAGAGCTGGTCGCGGGCGGCGGCCGCGCGGAGCTCGGCCAGGGCGGAGACCTCGCCTGGTGCCTCCGCCGCGTCGAGAACGATCAGGGCGGCCGCAGCGTGCTGACGGATCGACTCGTCGGCGTGGGCTAGCTGTCGTCGCAGGGACACGACGGTCGCGGGCTTCTTTCGGCCGATCACGGCGAGCGCCTGGGATGCCTCGACCGCGACGGCGGGGACGTCGTCGTCGAGGGCCGGGATGATCACCGAGACGATCTCGTCGACGAGAGCTTCCTCCGCGGTCGGCCGGCTCGCCAGCTCCGTCGCGGTGATGATCGCCTCGCGTCGCACCTCGGCGTCGGCGTCCGACGAGGCGTGGTCGAGGGCCAGCCGCATCGCGGCCTCCCGACGACATCGCCGGGCGAGTCGCATCGCTTCGCATCGCGCCGATGGGTCGCGGTGGGCAGCGAGCGCAGCCAGCGTCTCGTCGGGATCGCTGGCGAGACGAACGACGGCTCGCGCCGCCACCCGGGCGACGAGCGCCACCGGATCCTCGACGCAGACGCGGAGCGCTTCGAGGGACTCCGAGGCGCGGAGCTCGTCGAGGTGGACCACCGCGCCCGCTCGCACATCCGCGCTCCCGTGCCGGAGGGCGGCCTCGAGCTGACCCACGGCGCGGAGCGTCTTGAGCGTTGCGAGGGCGCGGACCGCCTCGGATCCGCCCGCGTCGAGGAGCCGGGCGACGTCCGGCGCGACCGACGCGTTGCCGAGTTGGCCGAGGGCGACGAGGGTGCGGACGCGAGTCTCCGCGTCGTCGATGGCGAGGAGCGGCACCAGGTCGGGCGCCTTCGTCGCGGGCAGCCTGGAGAGCACATCCAGCGCCCGCTCGCGGTCCGGGGCGTCCTCGTCTCCCTCGGCGGTGATCAGCGCGACGAGGTCCCGCGCTGCTCCGATCTCCGCGAGCGCGCGGACAGCCTTGTCCCGGACGCGATCTTCCCTCTCGCGATCGAGGATGGTGATGATCGATGGCAGGGCCGCGTCCTCGTCGGCGACGAGGCCGAGCGCCTCGACGGCGCTCTCCCGCACCGAGCCTTCCGCGTCGTCGAGCGCGGCGATGAGATCGGGTACAGCCGAGCGCGCCGCCGGCCCCTGCTTACCGAGGTAGCCCGCCGCCCTGGCGCGGATCCGGGGCGATCGGTCCTCGAGCATCGTCCGAAGCTCCGCGGTCGGCGTGATCGACCCGACGAAGCGCTCGAGGAGGTCGCGCGCGAGCTCGCGAAGCACCTCGTCGTGGCCTGCGCTCCACTCGAGGAGCACTGGCACGGCGTGCCGGCCGAGGCCTGCGGGACCTCGGAAGCTCTGCCTGACGAGCAGCGAGGCGATCTCTCCCGGCGCGTGCCGAAGCGCGGGCGCGACGAGCGGGGCGAGCGCGTCCTCGTCGATCCTGAGCAACATCCGACCACGCTCTCGGAGGCGGAGGACCTCCGCGAGGACGTCCGCCGCTCCGGGTCTCCCGCCGTCGAGGATCGCCTTCTCGGCCCAGGGAAGCACTCGCAGCACCGGAGCCAGGTCGCGATGCAGATCGAGGCGCCGGAGCAGTCGGTCCGCCCGTCGTCGGACCTCGGGATCCTCGCTCGTTCGAGCCCCTTCGAGGGGGGACCGCGCCGACTCCCCGCGCGCGGCGAGGAGGGCGTCCGCGCGATCGCGATCGGCGGACTCCGCAGCGCCGAGCGAGGCGACGAGCTCGTCGAGCGACGGCTCCTCACCCTCGCCGGGCGAGACCGGAGAGAGGAGGATCACGATCAGGAGGAGAGCTTCGCGCACCGTAACACCGCCACATCACCTTACACCCCGCGCGCTGCCTTCGGGTTCGCCTACCTCTCACCGATCGCCTCGAGCGCGTCGGAGAGCTCCTGCCAGACCGCGACCGGAGGCAGGGTCGTCCGTCATCGACGACGGCGCGGAGCGCGGCGGCTGCGGGTCGGGCGTCCGCTCCGAGGGTCGCCAGACCCCCGGTCCGCCTATCCCTTGGCGGCCTCGCGCTCGTCGATCCGGCGCTGCGCCTCGATGAGGATCTTGACCATCGCCGCGTGGAAGTCGCGCTCGCAGCCCGGGAAGTCGGGGCCCGGCGGCTCGAGGCAGTACTCGGCCTCGCGGACGGTCAGGAGCTTGCGCAGCGCGTCGACTCCGGCGAGGTCGCCGAAGCGGGCGGAGTGGGGCTGCCCGTCCTCGATGATGATCCAGGCGGTCACGCCCTCGATCTTGAGGGTGAGCGTCCCGTTGGCGTTCTGCTCGCCCAGCTCGGTGATCAGCTCGCGGAGCGAGCGGTCCTTCAGCATCCCGGTGACGAAGCGCCCGGTCGCCTGCTTGGTGTTGCTGCGCCCGGTCTTCTTCGCCTCCTTCTTGTCCATCTCCTGGATGTCGCTCTCGGTGCCGAGGACGAACCGGAGGAGGAACGGGCCGATCGAGATCTTGTCGCCGTGGTAGAGGCGGATCGGCCGGTTCGCCTGGACGCGCTTGCCCTTGAGGAGCGTGCCGTTGACGCTGCCGCAGTCGGTCAGGACGAACCGCCCCCCTCGCCACTCGATCAGGGCGTGCTTCCGGCTGACGAGATGGCTGGAGAGAGTCAGGGTGCACGTCGGCGAGCGGCCGATCGTGGTCGTCGCGCCCTCGGCGAGCCGGAGCGGCTCGAGCGGTGGACAGAGGATGAACGCCTCGGAGACCTCGCTCGCCTTCGGCGCGGTGCGCTGCGGGGTGAGGAACCCGGAGCTCGGCGTCGCGTCGGTCGACGCCTTGTAGGCCTCGATCTCCTCGGCGGCGAGCGCGATCGTCTGCCCACCCGAGGCGGCGCCGCGCGGGCGGCCGGGGCTCGGCGCGGTCGGTTCGCGCAGACGCTCCCCGCACAGCTTGCAGGTGAGCAAGGTGCCCGAGTTCTCGTAGCCGCAATGCGGACACTTCACGAGGCGGAATCGCTTCCTTCGCGGCGGCGCTCGCGTCCGCCCGAACGGACCCAATCCAAGGCCCGACAAAGGCTCACGTCACGGGAGCCGCCGGGTTAGAATACCAGCCCGCCTCATCGAGGGCAAACGGAGCGAGACCTCGTGTCCCTGACGATCCCGGACGATCGCCACGAACGTTACGACGTGATCGTCGTCGGCGCCGGCCACGCCGGCTGCGAGGCCGCTCTGGCGGCGGCCCGGATGGGGCGCTCCACCCTGCTGCTGACCCTGAACCTCGACACCCTCGCCCAGATGTCGTGTAACCCCTCGATCGGCGGGCAGGCCAAGGGCCAGATCGTCCGCGAGATCGACGCCCTCGGCGGCGAGATGGCCCGCGCGATCGACCGGTCGGGGATCCACTTCCGGATGCTCAACACCCGCAAGGGTCCGGCCGTCCAGGCGCCCCGCGCCCAGGCCGACAAGAGCCGGTATCAGCGGTTGATGAAGCGCGCCTGCGAGGCGCAGCCGGGCCTCGCCCTCCGCCAGGAGCTCATCGAGGACGTCATCGTCGAGGCGCCCGACGCGTCCGGCGATGGGCGGGCCGCGCGCTGCCGCGGCGTGATCGCCCGAGGCGGCCGGCGCTACCTCGCCGACGCGGTCGTCCTGACGACCGGGACGTTCCTCCGCGGGCTGCTCCACACCGGCGAGTCGCAGGTGGCCGGGGGACGCGCCGGCGAGGGACGAGCGGAGCGCCTCTCCGCTCGCCTCGAGGAGCTCGGCTTCCGGCTCGGCCGGATGAAGACCGGCACCCCGCCGCGGGTGAACGGCGAGACGATCGACTACGAGCGATGCGTCCGGCAGCCCGGCGACGATCCGCCGCGCCCGTTCTCGTTCGAGACCGAGCGGATCGAACTGCCCCAGCTCGACTGCTGGCTCACCTGGACGACCGAGGCCACCCACGAGGCGATCCGCGCGAGCATCGGACGGAGCCCGCTCTTCAGCGGCGTGATCGAGGGCGTCGGCCCGCGCTACTGCCCCTCCATCGAGGACAAGGTCGTCAAGTTCCCGCACCACGAGCGCCACCAGGTGTTCATCGAGCCCGAAGGCCTCGAGACGCTCGAGTGCTACGTGAACGGGATCTCGACCTCGATGCCCGCCGACGTCCAGCTCGCGATCGTGCGCTCGATCCCCGGGCTCGAGCGGGCCGACGTGATGCGCTTCGGCTACGCGGTCGAGTACGACTACTTCCCCCCGACCCAGCTCCACCCGAGCCTCGAGACGAAGCCGGTGACCGGGCTCTTCTTCGCCGGGCAGATCAACGGCACGACCGGCTACGAGGAGGCGGCCGGCCAGGGCCTGCTCGCCGGGATCAACGCCGCGCTAGCCATCGCATCGGAGCCGCCGCTCGTTCTCGGGCGCGACGAGGCCTACCTCGGCGTCCTGATCGACGACCTCGTCACCCAGGGCACCGAGGAGCCCTACCGGATGTTCAGCTCGCGCGCCGAGTACCGCCTGCTCCTGCGCCACGACAACGCCGATCGACGCCTCGGGCCGCACGGGCATCGCCTCGGCCTCATCTCCGCGGAGCGCTTCGCGCGTCTTCAGGACAAGGAGGGTCGGATCGAGTCGGCGCTCGCGACCGTCCGCGCCCGACCGGCGATCGAGAAGGCGCTCCGCCGGCCGCGGACCGACTGGGAGGAGACCGTCGCCGGCGTGCCCGAGCTGCTCGCCCTGCCCGAGGAGCCCGCCCGGCAGGTTCACATCGAGGTGCGCTACGGCGGCTACATCGCGCGCTCGCTCCGCGAGGTCGCCCGCTTCCGCAGGCTCGAGGACCGACCGATCCCCGCCGGGACCGACTTCCGGAGCATGACCGGGCTGCGGGCCGAGAGCCTCGAGAAGCTCGAGCGCGTCCGGCCGGCGACGCTCGGCCAGGCGTCACGGATCAGCGGCGTCAGCCCGGCGGACGTCTCGATCGTGATGGTGCACTTGAAGCGGCTCGGGGAGCTCGCGCCGTAGCGGGAGTCGAGTCTCGGCGTTCCAGAGGAACAAGGTCTCGGGCCGAGAACCGCAACGGCAACGGTTCGGCGCCGTCGAAGTCAATCCGTACAATCCGCGAAATCCGCGGTTCGCGCTCTCTCGGCTCTGCACGAGTGGGAACCGCGGATTTCGCGGATGACGCGGATTGCGAGTTGCCGACGTCCGGGGTCACGACCGCCGACCGACCTACCCCTCGCGCTCCGACCGGAACCGATGCGCCTGCAGCAACAGCTTCGACATCGTGATGTCGAGCTCGCGCTCGCCCGGCGGGAAGTCCTCACCCGGGCTCTCGAAGCGGAACTCGCCGTCCTCGAGGAGGACGAGGCGCTTCACCGCGTCCATGCCGACGCTGCCGGCGAAGCTCGCCGCGTAGGGCGCGCCCCCCTCGATCACGATCGAGCCCTGGTCGAGCCCGACCCGGATCCGCAGCGTCCCGGTCTTGCGGTAGAGCCCGGCGGACTGGAGCAGCTCGAGGAGCGAGAGCTCGGCGAGCCGGCCCGAGAAGCCGGCGTCGTACTCGGTCGCGACCTGCATGTGGGTCGTCTGCGCGCCGCTGTCGTCGCTGCCGCCCTCGTCCTCGCCGATGACGAAGCGGATCGTGTAGGGGCCGATCGTCACGTTGTCGCCCGGGCTGAGGACGCGCGGAATTCCCGGATCGAGCGGGACGCCGTTCACGACGGTGCCGTTGGCGCTGTCCTTGTCGACGATCCGGTGCCGTCCCTCGAGCTCGTCGAAGACGGCGTGACTGCGCGAGATCAGGTTCGAGCGAAGGACGAGGTCACACTTGTCGTCGCGCCCGACCACGAACGGGTTCTTGAGCGGCGCGGGCGGGAGGCCGGCGACGATGAGGCGCGGCCCGCGGCTCGTGGCGTCGCCCGGGGAGGCGACCCGCCCCTCGACCACCGCGAAGCCCGCCGGCGCCCCGGAGTCCGACCCCGGCTCCTGGTCGCTCTCCGCCATGAGCAGGTGCCCGCAGAGATTACAGGTGAGCTGGTGGCCGTCGTTCTCGTAGTCGCAGTTGCCGCACTTCATCGGAGTGACTCGCCGGAATCGCGTCGTTTCTGACGGGGACGTGGCGCGTTACGATACCAGCGCCCGAACCGATGATCTACCTCGACTACAATGCGAGCTGTCCGCCTCCTCCCGCGGTGATCGACGTGGTGACCGCCACCCTCGACGACGCGGCCCGCGGCGCTCTCGGCAACCCGAGCAGCAGCCACGCCGCCGGACGCCGGGCCCGGGCGATCATCGAGACCGCGCGCGAGGCCGTCGCCGACTCCGCCGACGTCGCGCCGCGCGACGTCGTCCTCACATCGGGTGCGACCGAGGCGCTCGGCCTGGCGATCCACGGGACCGTCGCCGCCCTCGAGCGGGATGCTCCGGGCGCGGCGCGGCCGCACGTGATCGCCTCCGCGATCGAGCACGAGGCCGTCCTCGCAGCGCTCCAAACCGAGGTCGCCCGCGGTCGCATCGACCTGTCGATCGTCGCCCCGGACGCTGAGGGAATCGTCGACGCCGGGCGCGTCGAGGATGCCCTCCGCGACGAGACCCGGCTCGTATGTCTGCTCGCGGCCCAGAACGAGGTCGGCGCGGTGCAGCCGTTCGGCGCGATCGCCGCACTGTGTCACCGTGCCGGGGCGGTCTACCTCTGTGACGCGGTGCAGGGTCCGGGACGCGGCATCTCGCTCGCCTCGATCGATGCCGACCTGATCGCGATCAGCGGTCACAAGATCGGCGCTCCCCCGGGGATCGGGGCGCTCATTCGCCGCCGCCCGAACGCTCTCGTGGCCATGATCGAGGGCGGACCGCAGGAAGGCGGCCTTCGCGCCGGGACCGAGAACACGCCAGCCGCGGCCGGGTTCGCCTGCGCGATCGAGCGTCTGGCCTACGACGAAGACGTTGAAGTGGCTCGCTGCGAAGGGCTTCGGGCGCGGCTCGTCGAAGGGCTCGGACGCCTCGATCGGCCCGTGTCGATCCTCGGTCCCGCCGAACGAGGCCGTCGCCTGCCGCAGACGGTCGCCGTCCACATTCCGGAATCCGACTCGGAAGCGATCGTCGCCGCGCTCGATCTGGAGGGGGTGGCCGTCAGCGCCGGGAGCGCCTGCGCCTCGGGCGCGCTCGCGACCTCGCATGTCCTGACGGCCATGGGGCTTGACGAGCGGGCGGCGCGGGGGGTGATCCGGATCTCGTTCGGGTGGGCGAGCACCGAGGCCGACATCGACGGCGCCCTCGAGGCGCTCCGTCGTGTGCTCACCCGGTTCTGATCTCGCCAGGTCGTCCCGCCACAAAGCACGGGACAGCAGCGAGATCAGGCGCAGGAGATCCGATCCTCGATCTCGTCGAGGAGCCGAGAGAACTCGACGGTGATGTCGTCACGGGCGTTGCAACGCACGAGCGCGTCGCGCATCGCCACGAGGATCTCTCGAACGTGCCCGCGGCGGAAGTCGTCGAGGTTGGGTCGCTTGCCGTTCATGTTGTGCCCCTCAGTCTCAGCCCATACCACATGTAGCAGATGGTCTCGTCCACCACAACCATTTGCTCGGAAGATGACACCTTGTGTCGCCCCGGGATGGCCGCACCGCGGCATCGCCACGTTCCGGTCGTCCCAAGTTCGGCCCTGTGGGCTGATCCTACGGTTCCGTTCACGTCGGGTCTCCAGCGCAACCACCGTGCCGGCTTCGGGAGCGATGCGTCACAGATAAGACATCGGTTTTCTCGGAAGAAGGGGTCAGGTCACGGGTTGTGGGATTAACAGCGGATATTCGAGAAAGCCATCCCAGACCCCATCGCGTCACGACGGAGGGCGC